>JAPUDO010000106.1 GCA_027493055.1 Niabella sp.
AGCGAAGTATATGGCGATCCCCTGGTACATCCCCAAACAGAAGAATACTGGGGTAATGTAAACCCGGTAGGCCCTCGTGGCGTATATGATGAGGCAAAACGCTATATGGAGTCTATCACCATGGCTTACCATACTTTTCATAAAGTTGAGACCCGCATTATCCGGATCTTCAATACTTACGGCCCCCGTATGCGGTTGAATGACGGACGGGCATTGCCTGCATTTATTGGCCAGGCGTTAAGGGGAGAAAATATAACCGTTTTTGGCGATGGATCCCAAACCCGCAGTTTCTGTTATGTAAGCGACCTGGTTGAAGGTATCTATCGTTTGCTTTTAAGCGATTATACAGGGCCTGTAAATATTGGTAACCCCGATGAAATATCTTTGAAAGATTTTGCCGAAGAAGTATTAAGCTTAACCGGCAATACGGTTAAAATAGTTTATGAGCCGTTGCCGGTAGACGATCCCAAGCAAAGAAAGCCGGATATAACCAAGGCAAAGACTATTTTGAACTGGGAACCCAAGATCAACAGGGCTGAGGGATTAAAGGAAACATATAACTATTTCAATTCTTTACCTCCCGAAGAATGGTTTAAGCAGCCAAAAGAGTTTGTTTCTTCAAAGTAAGATACTCAGGAAATATAAATAAGTAAAAAGGGAGGCAACAAAAGAGCCTTCCTTTTTTAGTTGCGGGCATTTTAATTAGCCTGATATGGCACCACTGCTATGCGAGATGTCCTCGCCTCGCAATCATATTCTGTCGCCTTGGGCTTGTTTTAAACAAGCGTCCTTTTAAGAAACACTGAGTAGCACGGTCAGAATATCTTTGAAATTAACCTAATATGACATTTTGATGTGAGTTTTATTGACAAACAGGGGCATCTGTATGGGATTTGCCTGTAGTAATGGCAGATGTTGCTGTTCGGTAAAATTTTTGTAAAACTTAATGTAGTTTATGTAATTCCCTATATTTTATAGGTATCTTAGCTTACTTATTCAAACTACAAATCCGGGCAGTATGGAAAAAGAAAAAGAGTTCAGTGATATGCTGGTTGATAATGCGGGGTTTTTAAAACCTTTTGCAGTCAATCTTACAAAAAATAATGAAACTGCCAACGACCTTTACCAGGAAACCCTTTATAAAGCGTTGGCTAATAAAGAAAAGTATAATTCCGGCACTAATATTAAGGCATGGTTGTTTACTATCATGCGTAATATTTTTATTAATGACTACCGCCGTAATGCCAAGCGCAGAACGGTTTTTGATAGTACGCCGGAAGATTACCTGATCAACCTGAGCCAGGTGTCTGTAGCCAACTCCGCAGAGGGAAATTTGAGGCAGAAAGAAATAGAAGCGGCTATTGATGGTTTGCCGGAAACCTTTAAAGTTCCTTTCAAATTGTATTTTGAGGGATACAAATACCAGGAAATATCTGAATACCTCGATGAACCGCTGGGTACTATCAAAAGCCGCATTCACTTTGCGCGCAAGTTGCTGAAAGAGCAGATCAACAGGTATTAATGCAGGAATTGATTGGTATTGCTTTTTATCAATCTTATAAATTATAAAGAGGCTGTTTCCACTTTTGGAGACAGCCTCTTTTAGTTTTTTCAAAAACCTTATCTTGCGCCCTTCCCTTAATTGATTTGATCTTATGGAATTATATTACTCATTGTCTATACTTATTGTAATTGCATCGTTATTTGCATTTTTGAATCTTAAAATTTTAAAGCTACCGTCCAGTATTGGTATTATGCTGATTGCGTTGGTTAGTTCTGCGTTATTGGTACTTATCGGCCATTTTTTTCTGCCCAAAACACTGGAGCATTTTTCAGGTTTAATCAGCGGGGTTGATTTTACGGATGTGTTAATGGGCGCTATGCTGAACTTCCTTTTATTTGCGGGGGCTATCCATATTCATGTTAATGATCTCAGGGAGCAACGTGCGCCTATTGTTATTTTTGCTACCATCAGTGTGGTGATATCTACGGTTGTAGTAGGCTATCTTTTGTACTTTGTGCTGCCCTGGCTGGGCATTTCGCTACCGCTGATCTATTGCCTGCTTTTTGGGGCGCTCATCTCACCTACCGACCCAATTGCGGTACTGAGCATTCTGAAAAAAGCAAAAGTGACTAAGTCTTTAGAGACTAAAATAGCCGGAGAATCTTTGTTTAACGATGGTATTGCCATCGTGGTATTCACCATCCTGTTAAGTATTGCAAAAGGAACAGATGAAACCATTGATACGGGTACTGTAAGCTGGCTTATTCTCAAAGAAGCGGGCGGTGGTATTTTGCTTGGATTAATTTTAGGCTTTACGGCTTCAAAAGCCATAAAATCAATTGACGATTATATTGTAACCGTATTGATAACCCTTTCAGTGGTGATGGGTGGTTACCTTATTGCCCATCAGCTACATATTTCGGGGCCGCTTACAATGGTGCTGGCTGGGCTCATTATTGGTAACGTTGGAAAAAAAGTGGCTATGTCGGCCCCTACGCGCGAATATGTTGAGAAATTCTGGGAGCTGATAGATGAGATACTGAATGCCATACTGTTCCTGTTAATAGGATTAGAATTAATGGTCATTCCTGAGCTTAATAAATTCCTGGTTGCGGGTCTTCTGTGTTTTGTACTTGTGATAGCTGCCAGGTTTGTTTCCATCTGGCTGCCAACAAGATTGATTGCGTTCAGAAGAAAATTTTCGACGCAGACAATTAAAATACTGGTTTGGGGTGGGTTACGCGGTGGTGTTTCTATTGCTTTGGCGCTTTCTATCCCGGCTACATCGCAAAAGAACAGTGTTGTTGCCATTACCTACATAGTGGTGGTTTGCTCCATACTTATCCAGGGATTATCAATAAATAAGCTGGCCAACAAGGGTGCAAAACTGGAGGAAGGGGTGAAAAGTTGATAAGCTCATACGTCAATGTTTTGGTTTGTTCCGGGGTTGGACGGCTTTGCTGCCAATTTTTTAAATTAGCATAATTACAAATTTTGCTGAACGAATCTTGCTGTACGAAGCGCCCTCGCCTCGTACTTCTATTCTATCGCCTCCAGGCGATTACAATTACAGCCTGTTTTTATCATTCATAAAAATTAAATTCGCAATTCATAATTCATAACTCATCACGCACCAGTCACAAATATTATCCAGCCCCATTGTTTATCTCAAGGGTGTAGGGCCGCAGCGCGCCGAGCTTTTGCAGAAAGAGCTGGGTATTTTTACGTTTAATGACCTGCTGCATCATTTTCCTTTCCGGCATGTAGATAAAACCAAAATTACACCCATTGGCAATGCCAGTCCGGCGGAAGAGTATATACAGTTCGCAGGTGTTTTAGAACCTTTCCAGGTGATAGGTGAAAGGCGTGGCCGGCGGCTTATTGCGCAGTTGCGGGATAAAACCGGTTCGGTAGAGCTAGTGTGGTTCAGTGCTATCAACGTCATTCAAAAAATGCTGCATCCGGGGCAGGCCTACATTGTATATGGCAAATTATCGTGGTTTATGAGCAAGCCGCAGCTGGTTCATCCCGAAATTGAAACCTGGTCACCGGAGAAGTTGGAGGGAAAAGGGTTCCTGGAACCTGTTTATCCGTCAACAGAAAAGCTGAAAGCCAGAAATCTTGGCGGCAGGCAGATAGGCCGGCTTACACAGGTATTGCTTCCTCATATCAGGCCAAGCGATATTCCGGAAAACTTTCCGCTGCAAATGTTGGAAGAGCTAAAGCTGATGCCCCGTTTCGAGGCTTACCGGCAGATTCATTTCCCTCAAACCCCGAAGCAGTACGAAGCAGCTTTACGCCGGCTAAAGTTTGAAGAAATTTTCTGGGCGCAGATGCGTATGAATCTTTTACGCTCTCAGCGACATCGTTTTTCAAAAGGGGTGGTATTTGATGTGGTGGGAGATTATTTCAATACTTTCTATAATCAATACCTTCCTTTTGAGCTGACAGGCGCGCAGAAGCGGGTACTTAAAGAAATAAGAAGCGATACGGCACGGGGCAAACAAATGAACCGCCTGCTACAGGGCGATGTGGGCAGCGGTAAAACCATTGTGGCGCTGCTTTGCATGTTGCTGGCTGCGGATAATAGCTATCAATCGGTATTAATGGCTCCTACGGAAATTCTTGCCCGGCAGCACTTCCTGGGAATTACTTCTTTGCTGGAAGAGATGGACATTAAAGTAGCGCTACTTACCGGCTCTATAAAGGGCAAAGAACGTAAGAACATATTGCAGGGCATCGCTGACGGAACGATTCATTTGTTGGTCGGCACTCATGCTGTAATAGAAGATGCTGTGCGCTTCAAAAACCTGGGATTGGTAATTGTAGATGAGCAGCACCGTTTTGGAGTAGCGCAGCGAGCCCGGCTTTGGGAAAAGAATGATATACCGCCTCATGTGTTGGTAATGACCGCCACTCCTATTCCGCGTACGCTGGCAATGACGGCCTATGGCGATTTGGATTATAGTGTGATAGATGAGCTGCCCCCCGGCCGCCAACCCATAAAAACTGTTCATCGCTTTGATAACGACCGGAGTCAGGTAATGGATTTTCTGAAAGCCGAAATTGCGTTAGGCCGGCAGGTATATATTATTTTTCCACTGATAGAAGAAAGTGAAAAGCTGGATTATGAAAACCTGATGCGTGGTTACGATGAAATAAAAACTTATTTCCCCGAACCGCAATACTGGATCAGCATGGTGCATGGTAAACAGCCTGCTGCACAGAAAGAGCTGAACATGCAGCGGTTTGTGACGCATGATACGCAGATCATGGTATCCACAACGGTTATCGAAGTAGGAGTTAATGTACCGAACGCATCGGTAATGGTTATTGAAAGCGCGGAAAAATTCGGGCTTTCGCAATTGCACCAGCTTCGGGGCAGAGTAGGACGCGGCGCCGAAAAAAGCTATTGCATCCTGCTTACAGGAAGAAAGCTGGGTAACGATGCCCGCGAGCGTATGAAAATAATGACCAGCACCAACAATGGTTTTGTGATTGCCGAAAAAGACCTGGAGCTGCGTGGCCCCGGCGATATTGAAGGCACCCGGCAAAGCGGCGCGCTCAATTTTAAGCTGGCGAATATTGTGAATGACAGGGCTATGGTGGAAACCGCCAAAAAAGTTACCGAAGAAATATTAACGGACGACCCTGACCTGTCAAAGCCTGAAAATGCACCATTGAAGCAGTTCCTGCAATCGCAGAAGGGAAAAACCGTATGGAGTAAAATTTCGTAGCCTGGTCTGACCGTCCCGGTCTGACCAGCATAATTTAAAGAGCACGCATTATACAATGAAACCTGTCATTTATACCATAGGACATTCTACCCACACTATAGAGGATTTTATGGAGATGCTGCAGTCTTTTGATATCAGGGTTTTGGCAGATATCAGGCGCTTTCCCTCTTCACGAAAATATCCGCAGTTTAATAAAGAAAATCTCGATGCGGCATTAAAGCGTAACGGGATAGCGTATAAACATCTCGAAGATTTGGGCGGAAGAAGAGCGGTGCAGAAAGATTCCGATAACAGTCGCTGGCGCAATGCCTCTTTCAGGGGTTATGCAGATTATATGGAAACGGAAAGTTTTAAAAAGGCAATGACCGGGTTAGAAGTGATGGCGTTGAAACACCCGGTAGCCTATATGTGTTCGGAAGCGGTTTGGTGGCGATGTCATCGCTCGCTGGTATCTGACTATTTAAAAGCAAAGGGGTGGACGGTATTACATATTATGGCAGCGGGTAAAGCAGAAGAGCATCCTTACACATCGCCTGCAAGAGTAGTGGGCGACCGTGTATTTTACTCTGATAAAAATTTGTTTAATAATTAAAACTTTTATTATGGTAACAGCATTTAAAACAGGTGATAAAGTAAGCTGGAATTCTGAAGCAGGAAGGGTTTCAGGCACGATAATAAAAGTGCACACTAAAGATTTCAACTACAAAGGGTACACCCATCATGCTACAGAAGCCGATCCGCAATACGAGATCAAAAGTGATAAATCGGATCATATTGCGGCACATAAAGGATCTGCGCTTACCAAAATAGCAGGTGCTTAAATTACTCTTTCTTTGGTTTCAATGCCTCCCAGAACAGCTATTACTTCCGGTGTTTTTGTTTAAGCTACTATATCTAAAAGTTTTGTTGCCGATGAGCTGGCTGCTGCTGTTATATATGAGCACACGGCTTATCTTAAAAAGCTGGTAGCTGTTGCAGCAGTTATTGCATCGGAATTCTGAACTGTGAAATGATTTATCCGGTATATTATTTTTTATAAAATTGTAATAAAGAAACGCTTTTTTGCTTCTCAGGTGAGTCTCTGCTTGTTGCATTGTGACAGGCCGCAGGACTTGCCGTAAATTAATATCACTCCTCAAATTCAAACTCGAAATCAAGTAATTTTTTAGGATGTACTTCCAGCCCCTTGGCTATTGCTACTAAAATTGATAAAGTAGTGCTATGCTCTCCATTTATAATTCTGTAAACCTGTTTGGTTTCAACGCCTCCTAGGGCAGCTACTCCTTCCGGTGTTTTATGTTTTTGTTGAATAAGTTCCTTCAAATGTTTCCCAAAGGCATCCAGGTATTTTTGATTTCTGATTTTCACAGAATGAAAGTGAAAAATATTTGTAAAACCAAATTGTCAAAATTGACAATTTGAATATATTCCATAATTTTTAATAATAATATATTTCTTTTCTTCCCAGGCGAGTCTCTGCTTATTGTATTGTGACAGGCCGCAGGACTCGCCGTAAATTAAATTAACATCACTCCTCCAACTCAAACTCGAAATCAAGCAGTTTTTTAGGATGAATACCTAACCCTTTAGCCAATTCAAGTATGGTTAGTATTTGAAAATTAACTTGTCCCTTTTCAATTTTGCTGATTTTACTATGGTCAACACTGCATAATTGGGCAAGCTTCCTATAACTTAAATTTTTCTTCTTCCGAAAAAAGGCGAGCTTGTTTCCAAGTTCTGAAAGAAATTCATCAGCAGTATTATCCATACTCAATTATTTAATGTAAGGTGAGAATAGTTTAAAAAAATATTGTAGTCTTTTTGGACTACATTCTAATATTTCCTTTTATATTTGTAGTAGAAATTATATTTGCGATTCTTCATAAACTAATTTGAAGCATTCGCTTTGAGTCTCGCTTTTGAAACCTGAGAAATTTCTAAGCGCGCGAGATGATAAGACGAATAGCTCACGACCTAGGCGTGAGCTCTCTTATTTGCGTGCTGGGCTTCTCAGGGCCTCAAAAGCGGTAAGTTGAGCGCCACGCCTTTTTTGTGCGGGTGCTATAAATAACCTATTATGAATACCGTTACTGCACCTGCACCGCAACAATCGTTTAACGAGGCCCAATGGCTGCGTATTTTATTTTTAATAGCTGATACCGAGCAATGGTTACAGCAATTACACAAAGATGTTTTTTACCAGTTGCCGCTAAAACATCATAAAAAGTTGCTGCGCAAAAGCTGGTATTTAAGCGCTACGGCGCTGGCGCATATTATAGAGCGTCATTATGCGCCCGTTGCCCGCCATCCCGGTGCGGGCAAATTCACTATCAGCATAGATAAAATGGTAGCCATTATAAAAGAGGCTTTTGCCGGCGAACCGCGTCCAGTGCCGCAAAGTGGCCATCTGCAAAGGATATGGGATACCGGTAGTGTAGTTGGATATGATGTAAATGGCAATTCTACCAGCCTGGTTACGGTTATCGCCGATACGGCGGGGAATATTGTTACGGCGTTTCCGGGTAGTATTTCGGGAGATTCCCAGGCTACGCTTTGCTCTGGGTATAGGCTAAAAATTGAAAATCAATGTCGCCCTGAGCCTGACGAAGGGCATTAATGACCCATCGCTCAAGGCTTCGTCAAGCTCAGCCTGACAACGCTTCTTGTCATTTCAATGGACATAATTTCTTTATTATTTGGGCCTCACCATGACATAATATAAAAATGCTATTATCATGAACAAACGCCAACACCTGTACCTGGGTTGCTTTTTAAACCGCATCGCCATGACGTACCATTGCCATCCTTTAAAAGCATCGCCGTTGCACGTATTAAAAGACTTTTTTGGTTACGCACCACCGGCGTATCATATAAAAGCCTTTGATGAATTCTGCCTGGCGGCGCTGCATGATTCTTACTGCTGGCATAGGGGCAGTCCGGGTAACGCGCTGTACTACGGTGAGCAGTTGGAGTTGTTGATAGAAGCGGCCTACCTGCTGTATTGGAAGCCGCACCGGTATAAGATCTGTTTAGAAAAACAGGCGGCGTTTCTTCAGACCTTTTTCAATTATGCATCGCTCTGCGAATGGAAAAAGCGGCATCATGCTTTTACCTCGGCGGCCGTATCTAAAAGTTCGGTAGCTGACGAGCTGGCTGCTGCTGTTATATATGAGCATACTGCTTACTTTAAAAAACTGGTAACTGTTGCTGCCGCAATAGTATCAGCCTCCTGAATGAGCACTTAAACAGTGGAAGGGCAGGGCGGTGCATTAATTTAAACAGATTGCCTTTATCCGTCTTAGAGGGCTGTTCCCTTTTCTTTCTTATTAATATAATCACCGTTAGGCGATTGAATTGGTGCTTTATCTTACCGCGTCGCGGTAACCCGTTTATAAAAGATATTAGTTTCCCCGGTTAAAAGCGCTGCATAGCTGCGCAACGTTTGTTTGAGTATTTAAAAAATGGATTTGTGCGTTTGCTTTGATGGACCGGCCCTTTTTTAGCAAAAAATGTTTGTTGAAACAGTAGGTTTGGCATAAATTTATTACCCATAACATTGTTAAGCCATTAAAATTCAATAAAAAACTCTCAGCCATGAAATTATCTGAATTAAAGCCCGGAGACTGGGTATTATTAAACGATGAAGGCGTAGAAAGGGAAGGCACTGTAATAAGTGTAAGCCAGGAGGACCATAAAGTGTTGGTAAATAATGGTATACAGGAATTTTGGTATGAGTTGGAATACATTAAGCCCTTACCTCTTTCTGAAAAACAGCTTTTTGACCTCGGATTTGAAAAGCTGGAGTCCGATAACGGGGCAAAATATGGCAAGGGTGCTTTCCGTGTACATACGCCCTCCGAAACCGATTTTTCGCAGATAGAAACCTGGTATAGAGAAGATAAAAGGTATTTTAACCATCCTATTACGGTAAGTCATCTCCAGAATATTCATTTAGATATGACCAAAGTGCCGCTGGAAAGCCCCCATTAAGATTTTTAAAGAATTTAAGTTCAATAACCCCGGGAGGCAATGTAATTAAGTTAACATCGCTTTTCGGGACTTGTAGTCCGAAGCTCCATGTTGTAGCCCTTTGGCTGCTTTTTAAATGTAGCCGGAGGCTACAACATAGTCCTGCGAAACAAAATGTTTCGCAGAGCATCGCTTGCACCTAGAGAAATATTGATCAGCCTTTATAGCGGAAAATCAGGTACATTGCACATGGTATTTCCTGTATTCTCCCCTTTCGGGGATTTTGATTTTTTGCCTTTAGAGCCTATGTTGGGGGCTACCTTTCCGAAAATTTCGGGAAAGGGGTTTTTTTATTAACATAATCTCCCTATCTTTGCACCCCTAAATTTTTATGGCAAAACAACCCTTAATAAAACAAGACGGTGTCATACTGGAAGCCTTATCCAACGCTATGTTCAGGGTAAAGCTTGATAATGGCCATGAGATTTTAGCTACCATCTCAGGAAAAATGAGGATGCATTATATCCGTATTTTACCGGGGGATAAAGTGGGATTGGAGATGTCTCCTTACGATTTAACACGTGGGCGCATCAATTTCAGGTATAAGAATTAAAGTTCAATGGTTTGAGGTTCAACGTTTAATGTTGTTGATCCAAAGAACTTAAACCCGGAACGTTAAACATAAAACATTAAACTTTTAAACAAAAAAAGATGAGAGTAAGGGCATCCATTAAAAAACGCAGCGCGGACTGTAAAATTGTACGCCGTAAAGGGAAGCTGTATATCATTAACAAAAAGAATCCCCGCTTTAAGCAAAGACAGGGATAAGACATTTGAGATTTGAGATTTCTGATTTATGATTGCAAAATAAGTTGGTTATACTCAAATCAGAAATTTCAAATAATAAATCTAAAATAGAATTATGGCACGTATTGCCGGTGTAGACTTACCAAAAAGCAAAAGAGGAGAAATAGGTTTAACCTATATCTACGGTATTGGCCCTTCTACGGCTAAATATATTCTTGATAAGAATAATATTGACCGTAACAAGAAAGTAAATGAATGGAACGATGATGACCTGAACGCAATCCGTTCTACCATTACTGAAGAGTTGAAAGTAGAAGGACAATTGCGCAGTGAAACCCAGATGAACATCAAACGTTTACTGGACATTGCCTGCTACCGTGGTCTTCGTCACAGGAAAGGTTTACCTGTTCGTGGTCAGCGTACTAAAACAAACAGTCGCACCCGTAAAGGAAAACGTAAAACTGTTGCCGGTAAGAAGAAAGCCGCTAAGAAATAGGCTTCGTCAGGCTCAGCCTGACATTTTTATGTCATGTTGAGCTTGTTGAAACATGCACCAAGTTATAACCAGATCAATTACGGAAGCCCGGTGCAGGAATAGGGTTGGTTTGGGTTCTGCTTACGGCAGAATTATTTATTTCATTTAAAGATTACCTCAGTTTCACATGGCAAAAGCACAATTAAGCGCAAAAGCCGCCGCTAAAAAAAGGATCGTAAAAGTAGATGCTTATGGCGATGCGCACATTTCTGCAACATTCAACAACATTATCATCAGCCTTACCAACAAAACAGGCCAGGTTATTTCCTGGAGCAGTGCTGGTAAAATGGGCTTCCGTGGTTCTAAAAAGAACACGCCTTACGCCGCCCAGATGGCTGCAGCTGATGCAGCTAAAGTAGCTACAGATGCAGGTTTGAAAAGAGTGGATGTTTTCGTAAAAGGACCTGGTTCTGGTAGAGAAGGCGCTATCCGTTCTCTTTCTCAGTCCGGTATTGAAATAGTAACTATCAAAGATGTTACGCCGCTTCCGCACAACGGATGCCGTCCTCCCAAGAAAAGAAGAGTTTAATATATAGTCCGGAAGTCGGAAAGACAGGAAGTCAGTAAGTAAGTGCTTCGGTCTTTCGGACTTTTCTGACTTTCGGTCTTTCACATATTTTTTGAGCCAGTTTGGTTTCATTTTAAAAAAGGGTACACAATTAATTTTTTCCAAAGCTTTTTAACGATTGATGTACCGGTTTCTAAAAAAGCTTAAATGAAAGTATAATTATGGCACGTTACAATGGTCCTAAGACCAAGATCTCCCGTATTTTCGGAGAGCCTATTTTAGGTAATGGTAAATGGTTGGGTAAAAACAGTAACCCTCCCGGTCAGCATGGTGAAAAGCGCAAGCGTAAAACCCTTGGCGAGTATGCCCTGCAATTGCGTGAAAAACAAAAAGCCAAATACACTTACGGTGTTTTGGAAAAACAATTCCGCAAAACTTACGAAGAAGCTAACCGTCGTAAAGGGGTAACCGGTGATAACCTTATCAAATTACTTGAATCCCGTTTAGACAACACAGTATTCCGTATGGGTATTGCGCCCAGCCGTCCTGCAGCACGCCAGCTGGTGAGCCACAAGCACATCGAAGTAAATGGCGAAGTAGTGAACATCCCCAGCTATTTATTGAAAGCCGGTGATATCATCACTATTAAGGAAAGCAGCAGGGCCCGTACTTCTATCACAAGTGTGGTAAGCGCTAAAAACCCTAAGTATACCTGGTTGGACTTTAACGAAACTACGCTCACTGGTACTTTCATTACTTATCCTGAAAGGGAAAGCGTTCCTGAAAACATTAAGGAACAGCTGATTGTTGAGTTGTATAACAAGTAATTTTTAGTGAGTGGTGAATAGTGAGTAGAGAATAGGGTCAAATCGAAGCCCCGCCTACTTGCCACTAACTACTCCCTACTTACCTTAAAAAAATAAAATATGGCAATTTTAAATTTTCAGCAGCCGGATAAGATCATCTTACAAAAAGCATCTGATTTTGAAGCCCAGTTTGAATTTGCACCATTGGAGCCAGGTTATGGCGTAACCATTGGTAATGCGCTTCGCAGGGTTTTGTTAAGCTCTTTGGAAGGCTATGCTATTTCGGCTATTAAAATAGATGGTGTTGACCACGAGTTCGCTACCATTAAAGGTATCAGCGAAGACCTGGTGGAGATCATCCTGAACTTAAAGCAGGTTCGCTTTAAGAAAATTGTTGACCATGAAGTGGCTAATGAAAAAATTTCATTGTCAATAAAAAATCAAACTGAGTTTACTGCAGGCATGATCGCTGATGGTACACAATCCTTCCAGATCATGAATCCTGAACTGCATATCTGCACACTGGATGCCTCGGCTAAGCTGGACATCGAATTAACTATTGGTAAAGGCCGTGGTTATGTACCTGCAGAGGAGAATGCAGTGAAAGATGCTCCGGTTGGTTTAATACCTATCGATTCTATCTTTACTCCTATTAAGAATGTAAAGTACACTATTGAAAATACCCGTGTGGAGCAACGTACAGACTATGAAAAATTAGTGATGGAAGTTGTTACAGATGGTACTATTCATCCTGAAGATGCGGTTAAACAAGCCAGCCGTATCCTTATCCAGCACCTGATGATCATCACAGATGAGAACATCACTTTCGACAATAAAGAAGAGAAGAAAGAAGACCTGGTGGATGAGAATACACTGCAATTACGCAAAGTATTGAAAACTCCGTTAGAAGACCTGGATCTGTCTGTACGTGCGTTCAACTGTTTGAAAGCTGCAAAGATTAACTCTTTAAGCGAGCTGGTACAGTACGAGCAGGAAGATCTGATGAAGTTCAGAAACTTTGGCCAGAAATCTCTTTCTGAGATCGAGCAGGTACTGAACGAAAGAGGTCTTGGTTTTGGAATGGACCTTCAAAAATTAGGTATTGATAAAGATGATTATTAATTAATAATTAGTAATTACCAATTAATAGAAAAAGTAGGCTGCAATTCCCTGACTACGGTGCAGCTGAATATTTTTAACAAAGATGTGAATGGGCATTACCAAATCAGCACATTATCACATCATCAAATTAACAAGTCATGCGTCACGGAGACAAAATTAAAAATTTAAGCCGCACTAAAGCGCACAGAGAAGCTTTACTGTCTAATCTTTCCTGCCAGTTAATTCAGCACAAACGTATTGTAACCACTTTAGCTAAGGCCAAAGCGTTACGGGTTTATGTTGAACCTTTGATCACAAAGAGCAAAGAAAACACTACACACCAACGCCGTATTGTTTTCAGTCACTTACAGGATAAGGAAGCGATCAAAGAATTATTTGATAACATAGCAGGTAAAGTAGGTGGCCGTCCCGGTGGTTATACCCGTATCATTAAATTAGGTATTCGCCCAGGTGATGCTGCTGAAAAAGCCATGATCGAGCTGGTTGACTACAACGAGATCTATGGTAAAGGTGCTGGTGAAGAAAAAGCTGGTGCAAAACGTACACGCCGTCGTGGTGGCAGTGGTGGCACCAAGAAAAAAGCTGAAGCTACTGAGGAGGCAACCCCTGTTTCTGCAGCAGAAGAAAAAGCAATAGAAACAGAGCTTGCAGTAGAAGAAGAAGCTGCGGTTGAAGCAACTGAAGCTAAAGCTGATGACACTGCTGTTACAGAGGATGAATCAAAAGAAGGTAAAGAAGAAGCTTAATTTCTACTTTACAAAAATACTAATGCCCCGCCGGTTCAAACCAGGCGGGGCATTTATATATAAATTTTATACCTACTATTTTTTCTTTTTTAATGAAGCGCGAATTTTCTTTACATAACTCACAGTTACTTCAGCTATGTCTGCAATCTGGGCATCTGTAAGCGCTAATTTTAAAACAAGACGTCGCACTTCATCTGCTTTAGCTTTTTCCATACCTTTTTCTATTCCCTTTTCTATTCCTCTTTCCATACCTTTCTCCTCTGCAGTTTTTAGTACAGAATATGTTGTCCATTTATCTAAAAGGTCTTTTTCGTATAACATATATTCCTCCCTTTTTAAGTTAGCTACTTCTGCTATCTGAAATAGTTTCTGAAATATCTCCTTATTCAAAATTACAGGAATTTTTTCCAATTTGGCCATATTGCGCAGCACGTACATCCAGCGTTCCAGGTCCGTGTTTACTTCTTTTTCGCACAGGTTAAAGTTGGGCAGCTCTAAAAACAGGAAACCTAATTTATCATAAAAAGTTTGTCCTGATTCTTCTTCTGCAAGCCGTACGCGGTGTAAATACTTGCCGGGAGCAGTATTGTCAAAATTAAAATCCATTAATCCTATAAAATAGACTTCTTTTAATTTAAAGTTCCAGTTGCTTTTACCTTTTGGGCCCTGCTCATACAATTTGCCAGACGTATAATAAATTGCCCGGTCAGTAAAATACTTTTGATCGGCTCGCTGCATTTCAATGATGAAAGTTTCACCATCAGCACCGGTGCAGATAAGGTCGAAAATGGTTTTTCGGTGATATTGTGCCCGCCCGTTGTTTTCGCCGGGACTATATACCAGGTCGCGTATTACTTTTCTGCCTTTAAACAATTCATTGAGAAATGCAATCAGCAGGTCTTTATTGGGTTCGGACCCAAAAATTCTTTTAAAGCCGAAATCGGTTAGCGGATCAATAAAACGCCCGATTGGCGGAGGGGTGTTTTTCGGTGTTTTTGCCATAAGCAAAGGTAACAGATCCTTTAAAATACAATAACTGTATTTTGAAGGATGGACGATCTGCAGAAAAGCAGGTTTTGCTGCTATACTTCGGAACTAAAAAAAGAGGCCATTACGGCCTCTTTTAATATATATAAAGATTAATGGAAATTATTTACAGCCAGCTTCCTACAAAGGCTTCACTGGCATTAGAGTCGCCTGCCAGTTTCTTTCTTCTTGCTGCTACTTTTCTTCTTTGCTTAAACATGGTTCTTAACATTAGTGGTATAAACAGGAAGATCGCAGGTGGAATACCCATAAAAGAGATCCATTTGCCGCCGTACTGCTTCTGCATGGGGCGTTTAAGCCTTTCTGCTATAAGATACATGCTAGGTACCATAAACAGCGTCATGAAGAACGCAAATAATAAACCAAAGATAATGGTCCATGAAAGCGGTTTCCAGAAGGTTACATTGTCTCCTCCGAAGAATATTCTCGGGTTCAGCTCGGAGAACAGGGTAACAAAGTTAATATTGAAGCCTACAGCAAGAGGTATCAGTGCCAGTATAGCTGCCATGGCCGTAAGTAATACAGGAATAATACGTGTTTTACCTGCCTGGATTACAGCATCTCTTGTTTTCAATCCCCGTGCTCTCAGCTCATCCGCAAACTCAATTACAAGGATACCATTCTTAATTACAATACCTGCCAGCCCCAGGATACCTACGCCGGTCATTACTACCGACACTGTCATGCCTGTTAATGCAAAGCCTAACAATACACCAATAATACTGAATACAATTTCTGTAAGGATGATGACAGATTTGCTCATAGAGTTAAACTGCCATACCAGTATCAGCAGTATCAGTCCCATGGCAATGAGCAAGGCTTTTCCGAGGAAGGCACCTGTTTCTGCCTGCTGCTCACCTTCACCGGTTTGCTTAATAGTTACATCATCGCCGGTTTTCCTGAAGCTTTGAACAGCTTTTGCAATCTGTGCATTCACTGCCGTAGGCGTGTATCCTGAAAGTACATTGCTTCTTAAAGTAATAACGCGCTTCTGATTTTTACGCTGCACACTTCCTAAAGTGTTTGTATAGTCTATAGTAACTAATGAACTTATGGGAACACTTTTTACCTGCCCGGTGGCCATATCCCTGAAACGGATATTCATATTCAAAAGGTCGGTTAGGCTCTTTCGTTGCAGCTCATCGCTGCGTACATAGATCTTATATTCATCCTCACCATCTTTTATTTTGCTGGCTTCATTACCAAACAAGGCCGTACGCAGCTGCATGCCTATCTGTGCAGAAGAAACTCCTTCGCTTAAAGCACGCTCTCGGTTTACAGTAAGTGAGATCTCGGGGCTGGCAAGGTCTACATTCATTTTCAATTCCTCTACCCCAGGAACCTGTATGCTGTCTAAATAATTTTTAAGGTCTGATGCCGTTTTGATCATATCATCAAACTGTTCGCTGGCTACTTCAATATTGATAGGAGGATCGGTAGGTGGACCGTTTCTTTCCTGTTCAACAGAAACCTCTGCTCCGGGGATATTTTTAATAGCTGCGCGTATTTTATCTAAGTAGGGCCCGGTTTTTACTCCATGTCTTTTTTCATACTCTACAAAAGATACCTGCACGCGGCCCAGCTCACTGCGCGTGCTCCTGTCTCCACTGTTAGGATCGGCGGCTCCGACTGCAACGTTGGCGATCACACTTTCTACTACAGGATTGGTTTTGTTTGTAGCATGATCAATATCCAAAGCCTGGTTCACCCTGCTTTCCAGGTAACGGGTAACGGAATCGGTGTATTCAACATCCGTACCGGTGGGAAGCTTCAGGTACACATAAATAAAGTTGGGATCGGAGCTCGGGAAGAATACTACCTGGGTTCTGCCTGTTGCGCTCGAAATACTGAAAACGATAAAAGAGAAAATCAATAATCCGAATGCGCCCACCAGCAACCAAACCGGTCGCCAGCCATTTACAGCCCATTTCAGCAGAGACTCATAGTGGTTCATAATCCAGGGCAGCACCTTATTCTGAAAATTATGGATCCAGTCTGTTAAAAAATAAGTGTTCAGTACCGTAAGTAAAGCCATACAAAGTGAAAGGTTTCCAACAAAGAAGAATCCACCTCCATTTGGCCTTGCCATAAATCCAAACAAATCAAACAGCACTCCAATGATCACCATCACCAAAAATGGTTTGGAGCGGAACACACGGGATTTCTTTTTCTCTGTATGATCTTCAGGATGGTTCATGAAATCCACTGCAAATACCGGGTTCATGATAAAGGCTACCAGCAATGATGCCGTCAGTGTAAATATCAGCATCAATGGCAGGTACACCATGAACTTACCAATGATTCCCGGCCAGAAAAGCAGCGGGAAAAACGGAGCCAGCGTAGTAAGCGTACCGGCAAGCACCGGAACAAATACTTCTCCGGCGGCCATCATAGCCGACTTTTGCGAATCTATAGCACCTCTGGCTTCTACAAATATGCGGTGGGTATTTTCTATTACCACAATAGCATCGTCTACAATGATACCCAATCCAAAAAGGAGGGCAAACAGTACCATGAAGTTCAGTGTAATACTTCCCCCAATCACAATTTCCCCCAACGGAATGAACATGAAGGCTACAAACATACTCAGCGGTACGCTTAACGCTACAAAGAAGGCGTTTGTCAGTCCCATAAAGAACATCAGGATGATCAAAACCAGTATAAATCCTATGACAATAGAGTTTACCAGGTCGTTGAATGATGTGCGCGTAGAGATGCTCTGGTCACCGGTAATAACAACATTCAGATCCTGTGGAAAAATGTCGGCCTTCATTTCTTCGGCTATCTGCTTAACAGCATCGCTGGTTTCAATGAGGTTTTCGCCTGATCTTTTCACTATGTTCAGTGTTACCACGTTCTTACCATCCAGCCGTGCATAGCTTTCTGTTTCTTTCACGGTATCTTTAATAGTAGCTATATCTTTGAGGTAAACAGGACTGCCGCTGGTGTTGCGCAGAATTACTTTTTCAATATCAAAAGCCGTTTTAAACTGGCCTTTTAGCTGCAGGTTTCGCTTCATGTTACCCACCTCAAGCAAACCACCGCTGATGTCCATATTTTCATACTTGATGGCGTTGGATATATCATCGAAGGTGATACCGGCTGACTGCATGCGGGCATTATCCACATTTACCTGGAACTCTCTTTCAGGAGCGCCTACCAGGTCTACCCTTGTAATTTGCGGCAGCTCTTCCAGCTTGTCCTGTAATTTATCAGCATACTCCTTTAAGCGCACCCCGTCATAATCGCCGCTCAAATTCACATACATGATGGGCATTTCCGAAAGGCTTACTTCGAGCGCAGTGGGCTCCTGGGTAAGATCCGTAGGAAGATCCTGCTTGGCTTTATCAATCGCATCTTTTACTTTCTGCAGGGCTGCGTCCACTTTTACATTGGTGCCAAATTCTACCTGTATGGCGGAATAGTCCTGTACCGAAGTACTGGTTACTTTGGATATTTTAACCCCAGTGATGCCTTTTATTTGTTTCTCGATAGGCTGTGTTACCAGGTTCTCCATATCCTTGGGAGAGTTACCTACGTAAATGGTAGCAATATATACGGTAGGTATTACCACATCCGGAAAACTTTCTTTAGGCAGTGTAACAAAAGTGGTAGCGCCAAATATAGTTACAAAGAGAATAAGCAGGTACACCGTGGTGCGGTTCTTTACAGCCCATGATGTGGGCTTAAACTCTTTAAATTTTTCAGTGAAATTTTCTAAAACGCTCATTGAGGTTATTTTTGAGTTGACGGAGAATAGTTGACAGATGACAGTAAGCAGAGGATAGATATTACTGTCATCTGTCCTCTGCCAACTGTCAACTTATTGCCCGGGGGTTGTAGTTATTACCTGGCCATCGTATATACTTTGGAAACCTTCAGTGATCAGCTGATCCCCAATGGTAAGGCCGGATTTGATTTCCAGCTTATCACCATAGAGCTCTCCGGGAATAACCCTTTTTTTACGGGCAACCAGTTTTTTATTTTCAGTAACAGCTACTAAAACAAATTTTCCCTGCTGGTCGGTTTGTAATGTATTTACCGGGATAGTGATAGCATCCGGCCTGCTGTAATCTTCGAGCTGCACTTTAGCGATCTGGTTGGCACGGATGGCAGGGTCAGCAGGTATATTGGCTTCTACATAGAAGCTTCTTGTAGAAGGATCAATCAGTTTACTTACTACTGACACTTTTGTTTTTATTTGCTTATTGTTTGCTTCGGGCAGTGTAATGGTGATGGGTGTACCTACATTGATCCGTTCCAGGTAGTTTTCCGGAACGTTTACCAGTAAGCGTAAAGCAGAAGTGTTGACTATTGATATCTGAGGACCGGAGACCCCCATTCCTGTAAAGGCTTCACCAATCCTCACGTTTAGCTGATCTATTGTTCCGTCAATATCTGCTGTAACATTTGTAAAGCTCACTTGCTCCCTTACTGCTCCTGCCTGTGCTTCCACTGCTTTTAACTGGGCGTTCAGCTGGTCTACAGTGGCTTTGGCCTGTATTACCTGCATTTCAGCTCCTATATTATTATCCCAAAGATTTTTTTGCCGCTGATAAGTTGTATTGGCCAGTTCCAGCTGTGCTTTTACGGTAGCTACCTGTTGCTGGGCCGCAACCAGTTGCTGACGGGCTATTGCATCATCTAATTTTAAAAGGGTTTGCCCTTTGCGTACCCTGTCACCCTGTTTTACAAAAATGGCACGAACAATGCCACCCTGCCCGTTACGCGGCGCCACATAAGCATTCTTGCGGGCATCTATTTTTCCCTGCAAATCAATATAATGATCAAAAGCATTGCTGCTGATCTTTTCTACAGAAACCAGCTTGGCTTTTATATAATTGGGATCCAAAGCTGCAATTTCATCATTCAGGGCATTGATCTGATCTGTAATTTTCTTTTGCTCGCCTTTTAGTTTTTCCAGCGTTGCTTTCTTATCGTTAAGTGCGCTGTTTTGTTCCTTCTTACCGCCGCCGCAAGAGGCTATGATGGCGGTAAGCGCTACTATTGATGTTAGTTTTAATATATACTGCATATTAAGGGGATTTATAGTTAGGATTAAGGCCTGCCTGAGGCAGACGGATTTAAAGTTTTCCTGTTGCTTTTAAAAAATCAATTCTTGCAATCACTGCATTATACAATGCGGAGAAATAATTGGTTTGAGCTGACTGTAACTGTACGCGGGCTGCATCAATCTCGATCTGGCTGCCGGTACCTACTTCATATTTCTTTTTAGTTTGCTGATACACTCTTTCTGCCAGCGCCATATTTTGTTTCTGGTAGTCCATATCCACAATTGCAGTCTTAAAAGTATTGACAGCTGATTTTTGCTCCTGGTCTATGTTCAGCTTCAAAGCTTCGATCTGGTTTTGTGTTTGCTTCAGCTTAATGCGGGCCTGCTCTATTTTTGCATTAGTGGCAAATCCTTTGAAAATAGGAATGTTTAAGTTTAAGGCAATGGAGCTTGCTGTAAACCATTTGCTTTTCCATAAACCTCCAAAAGTATTTTCCATTGCCATTTTAGTATAATTGCCTGTTAGCGCAAGGGTTGGGATTTTGCTGTACTGGTAACGTTGTATATCGTATTGATTCAACTTTTCCCCCAACAAAGCCGCCTGGTAATCCCTGCGCTGTGTATAATCAAAGTTCAGGGCTTCTAGAATGCCTTCTTTTATAGTTTCGTCGGTCAGCTCATCAGTAAGGATCAGCTGATCGGCAATGGGCATACCCATTAAAACCTTTAAACCTAAATAACCGTTGTTTATATTATTCAGCACCTGTGTTTTTTGTGATCGCAGGTTAGTGATCTGCACATCCAGCTTATCAATGTCCAGCTTTTCAGCAAAGCCGTTATCATACATGATTTTGGTATCATGCTTGTTTTTTTCAAGCAGGGCCAGGTTAGAATCCAGCAGTGCAATCTGTGTTTTACTAAGTACCAGCTGGTAATACACTTTTGCTACGTTAAGCCTGATTTGTTCTGCAGTTACTTCTGCCGATTTTTCATTATACTCTATCAGCGCTTTCCTTGCCTGGAGGCCGGTAAATACCTGGCCGTCAAACAATATCTGGTTCAGAGATATACCAGCGTTGGAATTCCATTTGGTGCCAAACTGGGCGTCTATAAAGCCGTAATCAGCACCGGGATCATATTTTACAGGATTCCCGTCCCCGTCTGTTACGCCTAGTTGCTGAAGGGTAGCAATTACTGCCGGGGATAAAAAGTTAGGTAATCTTTGTGTGGCTACATTAGGGTTAAAGGTGGTGGAGCCGAACCCGTTTATCTGCGGATAGGCCATACCGGTTACTTCCCTGTTTACCTGCTGCTGTAATTGTATGTTCAGCAATGCATTTTTTACCTGGACATTATTTTTTTCTGCATAATCAAAGGCTTCCTGCAATGAAAATTGATGCACCTGTTGTGCGAAGCCAGTGCCTGCCCAAAAAAATAAAAGAAGCGAGGTTAATGGTTTAAGTCTTCTCATATTTTATTTTTTGCTCTTTTTTCTTTGTATTTATTTATTAATCTGATACCTTTTGGAGTGGCAATACCATACAGGAACAGGATGAAAATCTCTTCTTGTAAGGAGGCAAGATCTGTGTTTACCCTGGCAAAAAAATCCTGCTGAAAAGGCAGGCTGATACTCTCAATTCTTAAACTGCTTACCAGTGTAACATTAATATCTTCCCTGTATAGCCCGTCCTTTATGCCCCATTCAATGCTTGACCTGATGAAGTTGTATAAAAAATCCTGCTTGAACTTTAAGAACTTTCTATACGCTGCCGGATAATATTTCTGCATATCAAAAAGTAATACCGGGTTGGTCTTCTTCATCAGCTCCGATACGGTTTCTGTGGCTAAAAAACTCTCGTGGATCGCATTCTCTGCTTTCTCCCTGCTGGCCTGGCAATGGGCATTGTTTGTTTCCAGGAGCATTTCTATAGTGTCTGCAACCAGGGTTTCTTTATCCGCGTAATGCTGATAAAGCGTTTTTTTGCTTATACCAATAGCGTTGGCGATATCATCCATGCTCACACTTCTCATCCCGAAACGGATAAAAAGCTCCTTGGCCTTCTCCCTGATCCTTGTTTTGTTATCGATAAGCATTACCATTGGGCCGCGAAACTAAGGAAACTTTTGTAGGATCCAAAGTTTCCAAGTGTAATTTTTTAGTCAAAAAAACCTTTTCAAAGAAGAACGTTCGTAAAAGTAAAATACTTTAAGTGCTGCGGATATTTTTTTAGGTGAACTGCATTTTTTTAAGGGTCAACTGTAATAAAGGTGATCCGTAAAAGATGTTGTATTATCTTGCACAGCAAATGACCAGACATTTTTCACATATGCCTAAAGACACAGTTTTGAAAACACTTTTCAGGTATTTTGTTCAGGGGCTTATTATACTGGCCCCCATTACTCTTACTGCCTATATTTTATATACTGTATTTGACTGGGTGGACGGACTGCTGCGCCCCGCATTGTTTACTATGCCAGGCATAGGCTTCCTGCTCATTGTAGGGTTCATTATTTTTATTGGCTGGCTAAGCAGTTATTTTATTATGGAAAGTTTGATCAATTTTTTTGATCACTGGCTGGAACGCACCCCGGGCATTAAGCTGATTTATAAGGCGATCAAGGATTTTTTCCAGGCTTTTGCGGGGGACAAAAAAAAGTTTACGAAAGCCGTACTGGCCAATGTGTTCAATAATGATGTGTGGATTGTAGGGTTTTTAACTGATGATGAAATGGATAAGTTTAATATGGGACACGACATGGTTGGCGTGTATGTGCCACAGGCCTATAATTTTGCAGGCCAGCTTTATATATTACCAAAAGAAAGGGTGAAACCGATAGAAAATCTCACACCTGGCGATGCTATGAAGTACACAGTTACAGGCGGGGTAGTGGAAAGCTAAAAAAAATTAATATGGAAAAACGCGTTCTGATTGCCATCACCGGGGCCAGCGGCTCTGTTTATCCAGCCCAAATGATCAATAAGCTTTTACAGCTAAAAGATCAGTGGGAAGCATTATCCGTAGTGGCTACCGATAATGCAATGGAAGTGTGGAAAGTAGAAATGCAAACGCCCTTCATTAAAAGGGAAGAAGTTCAATACTATCATAAAAACGACTTTTCGGCGCCTTTTGCATCAGGTAGCGGGCAATATGATACTATGATCATTGCTCCCTGCTCTATGGGAACACTTGGACGTATTGCCGGTGGGATATCCAATGATTTAATTACAAGAGCTGCAGATGTTATTCTAAAAGAACGCCGCAAGCTGATCTGTGTGGTAAGAGAAACGCCTTACAACCTTATCCATATCCGGAACATGGAAGCAGTAACGCTGGCAGGGGGTATTATTTGCCCGGCTACGCCTTCATTTTACAGTGTGCCTAAAACCATAGAGGAGCTTGCTGCCACTGTTACAGACCGGGTACTTGATCTTGCGGGCTTTGATATCAAGAGCTTTAGATGGGGAGGGAAGAATGATGAATATCAAATGTAAAATTTTAAATAATAAATGCTGAACGTCCTACTCGCTACTTCCTTCTCCCTACTCCCTGTTCACTATACTAAACCATCTCCTGCATATCCACCAGCTTACGGTAAATGCCACCTTCGATTTGCATCAGTTCATGATGTTTACCACGTTCGGCAATTTCACCCTTATTCAGCACAATGATCTCATCGGCATTACGAACGGTACTAAGGCGATGCGCAATAACCAGTGAGGTACGGTTCTGCATCATATTATTAATGGCGTCCTGTACCAGCCTTTCGCTTTCTGTGTCCAGGGAAGAAGTAGCCTCATCCAGGATAAGGATCGGCGGGTTCTTTAATACAGCACGGGCTATAGTAAGTCGCTGTTTTTCACCTCCGCTGAGCTTTGCGCCCCTGTCGCCGATGTTGGTATCAAACTTTTCGGGCTTGCCTTCAATGAACCTGAAAGCATTAGCCACTTTTGCGGCATTTTCAATTTCTTCCGGTGACGCCCCGGGATCTGCTAAAGTGATATTATTACTAATGGTATCATTGAACAAAATGGGCTCCTGGCTTACAATTCCAATTTTTTCTCTTACACTTTGAAGGCTGTAATCTTTAATATTCACACCATCAACCAGTATTTCACCATGTGTTACATCGTGAAAACGGGGCACCAGGTCAGCCAGTGTGCTCTTGCCTGCCCCACTGCTGCCCACCAGGGCAACGGATTTGCCTTTAGGAATGGTAAGGTTAATGTTTTTAAGGATTGGCGTATCATTATAAGAAAAGGAAACATTTTTAAATTCAATACCCCCCTGGAACTCTTCCAGCTTTTGAGTGCCATCATCTTCAACTTTTACAGGAGTGGTCAGCAAATCCTCAATCCGCTCAATAGCAGCAGAACCTGTTTGTACATTGAAGAAAGAAGAAGATAACGCTTTTGCCGGGTTGATCATCATGGCAAACATGGCAATGAAGGCCAGCAGGTCCCCGGCGTCGAGCGACTTTTGAGCAATCAGGTTGGCACCAAAATATATAATAATACACAGTACAATAACACCTAATAACTCCGTTAATGGCGATGCTAAATCCCTGCGGGCAGCCATCCTTTTATTAATGCCCAATAAGGTATTGTTAAGGCTAATAAAGCGGTTAGCCAATATTTTTTCGGCACAAAAAGCTTTTATAATACGAATACCGCCCAGTGTTTCATCTAAAATAGACAGGGTATCGCCTACCCTTAGCGAAGCGGCATTACTTTGTTTTTTTAAGGTACGGCTGATGCGCCCGATAACAAATGCAGTTACCGGTAACAATATCAACAGAAAAAGCGAAAGCGTAGGACTTAGCATAATCATTGCCGCCAGGTAAGAAATCACCATAATCGGGTCTTTAATCATCCCTTCCAGTGCATTTACAACAGAACTTTCTACCTGGGCCACATCATTGGTCATGCGGCTCATAATATCACCTTTTTTCTGCTCAGAGAAATAGCCCACGGGCAACGATAATACTTTCCGGTACATATCATTCTTCAGATGGATGATAATAGAGCTTCTAACCGGCACCGATATTAACGAAGACAGGTATAGAAAAAGATTTTTTAGAAAAATTGCCGAGATAATAAAAGTACAGCAAATGAAAACCGCGTGCATCTGCCTGCCTTCTGCCACTGATGCGGTCAATGCTTCGCCCAGGTATTTTCCACCGGGAATTTTATTTAAAATTCCTTCCGCAGAAAATCCGTCCACGTTAAAAATAATGGACATAAGCGGGGCTAGCATAGTGAGGGAAAAAACCGACAGCAGCGAAGCTATTACGGCAAATGACATATAAAGGGTAATTTTCCCTTTATACAACCCGATATACTTAAATATCCTTTTGAATTTTTTCAATTTATTTCAAATTTTAAAACGCACAAAGGTAGCTATTTACCCATTGCGCTGTGTTTAAACAATTGAGGAGCAATTATTGTTGGGTCGGCTGCAGAGCAAAAACACACTGAAATTGTCCCGATATCAGGGCTAATCTTCATCACCTTTGCATTGTTCAGCAGCTTATAAGACGAACAAATTGGCATAAACCTTTATCCGGCAGCATTTTTGTTAACTTTGCAAACATCAATATGTTAGACAAAACGAATATTATACAGGACAGGGAAACCGCCGTGATCATAGGCGTTGTGCAGAAGGACCAGACAGAGCAACAGGTAAAGGATTATTTAGATGAGCTGGCTTTTTTGGCTGAAACCGCAGGTGCGGAAACAAAAAAGCGTTTTATCCAGAAATTACAGCACCCTGACTCCCGGACTTTTGTAGGTAAAGGTAAATTAGAAGAAATACGCCAATATGTTGTAATCCATAGCATTAACCTGGCGATTTTTGATGATGAGCTAAGCGGTGCGCAGATTAATAACATACAGAAGGAGCTGAAAATAAAAGTGATCGACCGTTCGGACCTGATACTGGATATCTTTGCCCGGAGGGCTAAAACAGCGCAGGCCCGTACGCAGGTAGAACTGGCGCAATATCAATACATCCTGCCCCGGTTACGGGGTATGTGGAGTCACCTGGAAAGACAGGGCGCCGGCATTGGTTCGCGTGGGCCGGGTGAAACCGAGATTGAGACTGACCGCCGTATTGTGCGGGATAAGATCACCCTGCTTCGTAAAAAGCTGGCTGAAATAGATAAACAGGCCTTTACCCAGCGTAAAGACAGAGGCGAGTTTATCCGCGTGGCTTTGGTGGGTTATACCAATGTGGGTAAGAGTACTATCATGAATTTATTAAGCAAACGCGATGTATTTGCTGAAAATAAGCTGTTTGCTACCCTTGACACTACAACAAGTAAGGTAGTGTTTGAAAACACGCCTTTTCTTTTAAGCGATACAGTAGGATTTATCCGTAAACTACCCCATCACCTTGTTGAAAGCTTTAAAAGCACGCTTGATGAAGTGCGCGAAGCGGATATATTGCTGCATGTGGTAGATATATCGCATCCTAATTATGAAGACCAGCTGGCGGTGGTAAATAAAACCCTGCAGGAGCTGAAGGCTTATGATAAGCCGGCTATCACTATCTTCAACAAGATGGACCTGTATGAAGCGCACACTTTTGATGAATGGCTTAGCGAAGAAACCAGGGAAGAGATCCTGCGT
The DNA here is from genome assembly GCA_027493055.1 of Niabella sp. Taxonomy (GTDB): domain Bacteria; phylum Bacteroidota; class Bacteroidia; order Chitinophagales; family Chitinophagaceae; genus Niabella. The sequence goes on from JAPUDO010000106.1 coordinate 26,424, forward strand.
GATTTGTATGAACGCTGGAATAATGAACTGAACGGTAATGTAGTGTTTGTATCGGCCACAGAGCGCAGGAATGTAGATGGTTTGCGTGAAACAATTTTAAATAAGGTAAAAGAACTGTACTCGATACGTTATCCGTATAAAACGATGTTTTATTAGGAGTGAGTGATGAGTAATGAATGATGAGTAATGCACTGATCACTCATTACTCATTACTGATCAAATGAACTGTCAACTTTCATCTGTCAACCGTCATCTTAATGATCAAACCTGTCACCTGGCATTTATTCGCTTTACATTTAAATGAGCTTGAGTTCAATGCTGAGCAACTCGCTGAAATTAAAATAGCAGGGAAGCAGCTATGTATTGCCCGGGTTGGCGATAAGGCTTTTGCCTGTGCCGCTAAATGCCCTCATGCTGCTATGTCTTTGGTTAGCGGTTATGTAAATGTTCAGAACCAGATTGTTTGCCCTTTGCACCGCTACAAGTTTAGCCTGGAAAACGGGCGCAATGTTTCGGGGGAGGGATATTTTTTAAAAACGTACCCGGTAGAGGAAAGAGAGGATGGTTGGTATGTGGGGGTGTGAGTAATGAGTGGTGAGTGATGAGTATTGAGTATTTAAAAATTGCATATTCAGATGCGCAAAATGGAAGACACTATCGGCAACCGTACAAAATAGCCGGTAGAGAGGGCTTAATTTTTTGTTTTAGTATTTAGCCCTCTGCCCCAATCCTGCTTTTTTAAAAAATATTGATATTCCGATTCAAATGGTATAGCATAGTCGGGCGAAATATATTCTTCTTTAACGGCCGGGTATAGTTCTTTATCAAATGTCATGTACATTAACGGAATCGTTAGCCGGATCTTTGTATTTGGAAGTTCATACTGAAGTAGATATCCTGCTGTCATTTCCCTGATAGAACCGCCAACCTGAGCGCCAATAATATCCCCGCGTTGGTGTAACCTGAAAAGCGCAGCAAAGTATGCGGCGGCAGAGAAAGTGCCCCCGTCTGTAAGTAACGCCACTTTTCCTCCGAACGAATATTGATTGGGCTTCCGCTTATAAAAAATGGTTTTTTTAGATTCTCCGTTGGTAGTAATAAAGCCGTCATACAAACGGTACAACTTTTTTTTAGCATCAGGAATAGATGCAGAATTATTATTGTCTATCGCTTTTAAATACCGAAGCGGGATATGCTTAACAGGCCTCGTTTTAAGATATTGGAATTCATTAAAAACGGAATCTGCCAGGTAAGAAAACAGCAAGCCGGGTATGTCCATAGCACCACCGCCATTGCCACGCATATCAATAATTAAATGACTTACAGATTTCTGGCGTATTTCTTTAAAAAGGCTGTCAAAAGCAGTTTCGAACTGTTGGGATGTTATTATACTATCAGATCTGAAAACACCAAAGGACGGGACCTGCATATAATACAATTTTGACGCTTCGTCAAATTGAGTATTAATATTGATTTTATCCGAATAGACATTCCTGTTCACAGGAAATACCTTACTACTTTGCATATTTAAAAGTTCTCTTATACCAACCGCCGGACAACGAACCTGTTTTTCTGTTATGTCGTCATCCGTTTTGTAGCTGATTGTAAACGTATCCTTAGCTCCATATTTCGCAAAAAACTGGAAAGGGAATCCATCATTCAGATGGTATTTACGGAAATTAGCTTCACCGCCTTTGCCTGCAAGGGCTTTTAAAATTTCACTGGTTTTGATACCGTTAATACCCTGAATGATACTGCCAAATGGAAGCGGGCTTTTTTCAGTATTTACCAGTATATTGTTTTGAATAATGTAAACAGGTAAAGGAAAATAAGGGGTGCCAGGAGGAAGATGTTCTTCCCCAAGCATCATACCTGCATGGTCGTCATATTGTATTTCTGTCTTCAAAGGGGAGATATAACGCATAAATTCAAGGCCGGTAGCGCTCTCCATCGGAAACATTCTTATTGCCTGGGCAAACTTTTTTTCTATATTTTCTCTTCCGGTATTGGTCAGTATTGGATTAGTATTCACAAGAATATCTTTCAATACTTTTAAATCTTCAACAAGCTGTTGCTTTGTATATTTGGTTTGCGCACCGGCAATAAAGAAAAACTGTATTAAGAGCAGAAGTATGATAGCGCTTCGCATTGAAAACCTTTTAAGATAAAAATACGTTATAACTCTTCAACGGGTTATCTTTTAACGTTAAGAGCCTTCTTTTTTACTAAATTTACAGGTAGTATCTATATGGATTCAATTAGTTTTAATCCGGTCAGACTTTCTTACAATGGGTCAAATCAGAAATCTCAAATCATAATCATAAATTAGTTTCGTGCCTTTCAAGCTCCATACCCCATTTCCTCCCGCCGGCGATCAGCCATCGGCTATTGCACAGTTGACCGAAGGTGTTTTAACCGGGGAAAAATATCAAACGCTTTTAGGTGTAACCGGTAGCGGTAAAACTTTTACCATGGCCAATGTGATCCAAAATACACAAAGGCCCACACTGATCATTACTCATAATAAAACACTGGTAGCCCAGCTTTACGGGGAGTTTCGCCAGTTTTTTCCAGAGAATGCGGTGGAGTATTTTGTTTCGTACTACGACTATTATCAGCCGGAAGCCTACCTGCCTGTCAGTGATACATATATAGAAAAAGACCTTGCAATAAACGAGGAGCTGGATAAACTAAGGCTGCGTACCATTACCAGCTTATTGAGCGGAAGAAGGGATATTATTGTGGTGGCTTCGGTAAGCTGCATATATGGCGCCGGCAACCCTGCGGATTATGAAAACAGTATTATACGAATCAATCGTGGACAAACTATTTCAAGGCAGGGATTTTTGCATGCACTGGTCAATTCCTTGTACACCCGTACTACCATTGAATTTACCCGGGGCTCTTTTCGGGTAAAAGGAGATACGGTGGACATTAACCTGCCTTATACAGATTATGGATACCGGGTTACCTTTTTCGGTGATGAGATAGAGGAGATAGAAACCATTGATGTGGCCACCAACAAAAGGATCTCTAAAATTGAGAATGCAGCTATTTTCCCGGCTAATATATATGTTGCTCCAAAAGATATGATACAGCAGGTGATCTATGAAATACAGGATGAAATGACCGCACAGGTGGAGTATTTTCAAAGCGCCGGTAAGCTGATAGAAGCCCAGCGTATTAAAGAACGTGTGGAATATGATATTGAAATGATCAAAGAGCTGGGTTATTGTAATGGTATAGAAAACTACTCCCGGTTTTTCGACAGGAGAAGTCCTGGTACCAGGCCCTTCTGCCTGCTGGATTATTTTCCGAAAGATTACCTGATGATCGTGGATGAAAGCCATCAAACCATGCCCCAGATCAGTGGCATGTACGGCGGAGACAGAAGCCGTAAGCTAATACTGGTGGATTATGGTTTTCGCATACCATCGGCTTTGGATAACCGTCCGTTGAATTTTCATGAATTTGAAAGCCTGCAGAACCAGGTGATCTATGTTTCGGCTACGCCGGACAGCTATGAGCTCGAAAAGTCAGAGGGGGTAATCGTAGAGCAGGTGGTGCGCCCTACCGGTCTGCTGGATCCGCCCATTGAGATCCGCCCCAGTATTAACCAGATAGATGACCTGCTGGATGAAATTGATAAACGTGTGAAAAAAGGAGATCGCGTTTTGGTAACTACCCTGACCAAGCGTATGGCAGAAGAAATGGATAAATACCTGCACCGCATCAATATCAAATCCAAGTATATTCACAGCGAAGTGGATACTTTAGAGCGCGTGGAAATACTGCGCCAGCTGCGTTTGGGTGAAATTGATGTGCTGGTGGGAGTAAACCTTTTAAGAGAAGGGCTGGATCTGCCGGAAGTAAGCCTGGTAGCCATCCTGGATGCTGATAAGGAGGGTTTTCTGCGTAATGAGAAATCACTGACACAGACTGCGGGCCGCGCTGCACGTAACGTGGACGGGCTGGTGATCTTTTATGCAGATACTATGACCGGCAGTATGCAGCGTACTATTGATGAAACCAACCGCCGCCGTGAGAAACAGGTAGCGTATAATATAGAGCATAACATTACACCACGTACCGTTACCAAATCAAAAGAAGATGTGTTCAGGCAAACCAGCGTTCTGGATATTAAGGGCTTTAATGAAAAAGAGCCCGGCGCTATTGGATTTAATGAGGATATTTTAACAGTTGCCGCAGAAGATGAAGTGGTATATAAAACCATTCCGCAAATGGAGAAAGCCATCGCTAAAACCAAAAAGGAAATGGAAAAAGCCGCCCGCGACCTGGACTTTATGGAAGCCGCAAGGTTAAGGGATGAAATGTTCAGGTTACAGAAGGAGCTGGAAGGAATGAAGTAATGAAATGCTTTTCCGGCCCCAGGCTGAGATATTTTCATGTGCATATTGTCTAAACAGGGTAGCCGCTCCGCGGCAAGTAAGGTATTTGTATCCTTTTCTAAAACCGTTTGATGCCTACGGCATGAGATAGTTCAGCAACAGTCATAATAATACCCGAAAGGCGGCATATTATAATAGGCCGGTAATTTTACTGAAATATATACCACATGTTTTTGCGGACACAATCCAGAACTGCTATAGGTATGCCTTGTCCCATAGGGACAAAACGTGTATAGCTTAAAAATGTTTCGTGTCCCTGCGCGCCGTAGGTGCGCAACCATGCTCTTAATAAAGGTGGCCTGGTTATTTGTTGTTGGTTACATCTATGCAGTTGAGGATTTTGTTGTCTGCTTTTTTGGTATAGATTCCTTTGCCTTCTTCCACGTCAGGAACAGCTCCTCATTGCTTTTTAAAGCCTGGTATAACCGTTCGCCCGGTGATTTTTGCAGCCATATTTTTAACTGTAATTTTTTGATATGTTCCAGAATGTTCTGCATTTATAAAAGATGAAAGGTGTTTAATTTAAGCTGAGCAAATTATATTCCATTTGAGATCGGATAAAAATGCAGGGCGGACGCATAAATTATTTTGCCACAGATGCACAGATATTAGCCTTTTCATCTGTGCATCTGTGGCTGCAAAATCAAATGAATACGCTATCTATTCAATACTTATCTTTGCCCTACTCATGGGGTGCCTTAATATTACGGGCTGAGATCATACCCAATAACCTGATCCGGGTAATGCCGGCGTAGGGAATAAGTATCATCAGATTTTGCAATGCACCCGTGGGCAGTTAAAAACATCGCAGTTATGAATATGCAGCAATGGGTTCAAACTTTCTGGGAACAGCTAAAAGCAGTGCCCGCCCTGGAATGGGCAGGTGTTAGCTTTGGCGTGGCTGAGGTATTACTGGCAAGGGCTAATAAAATATGGCTATATCCCTGTGGTATCATATCGGTGCTGATCTCTACGTATATATTCTTTCATTCAGGGTTGTATGCAGAAAGTGTGCTGAACCTCTATTACTTTGTGATGAGCGTTTATGGCTGGTGGTGGTGGATAAACAGAAAAAGCCATGCAGCGCCGGAAATTACAAGGGCTGATAAAAAAGACTGGCTGACAACTATTGTAATTGTTGTGGGCGCGTTTATTATCTTATATCTTATACTTAAGCATTTTACAGATTCTACTGTTCCTGTTTTTGACTCCTGGATAAGCGCCACTGCCTGGGCAGGTATGTGGTTGCTGGCTAAAAGGAAAATTGAAAACTGGCTCTTGCTCAATATCAGCAATGCTTTTGCAATCCCACTGCTGCTTTATAAAGGACTACCCTTATATGCTGCGCTCACTTTATTCCTGTTTATCATTGCAGTATTGGGATATATAGACTGGAACAGAATTATTAAACAAAGAGAAAAAGAACATGCCTTTAGTTTTGAGTAAAGCTCAGGTAGCAAAATTAAGAAATTTGTGTGCCAGGGCTGAAGAGAAAGGAGCCTTAACCCCGGCCATACTGAAAGTTATTTACAGGGAAAAATGGTTCAAACTCTTTGTGCCCAAAGCACTTGGCGGGCTTGAGCTAAACCTTCCTGAGGCTTTGCAATACGAAGAATACCTGGCTTATATAGATGGCAGCCTGGGATGGACGGTTACACTTTGTGCAGGCGCGAATCTTTTTTGCGGATATATAGCAAAGGAAAAAGCCTGCACCGTTTTTTCAAAAGAAAAAGTTTGCTTTGGCGGAAGCGGCGCTGCAAGCGGTGTTGCGGAGAAAGTAAAAGGCGGCTATATGGTAACGGGATACTGGAAATATGCCACGGGAGCGCCTCATCTTACTCATTTTACTGCCAACTGTATTATTGAAAAAGAAGGGAAAGTAGTTTTAAAGAAAGACGGAACGCCGCTGACGCGATCATTCTTTTTTAAGAGAAATGAAGTAACGATATTCAAAGACTGGAACACTATGGGCCTGAAAGCTACCGCCGGTCACAGTTTCAGCGTACAGCATGTAAAGGTAAGCGATGACCGGAGCTTTATTATTGACGAAACGCATACCACCATAGACAGAGATATTTACAAATACCCGTTCCTGCCTTTTGCAGAAGCCACTATTGCTGTAAATACCCTGGGAATGACCCATCATTTCCTGGAAGAAGCTTTGCATATTGTTCTACAAAAGCAGCAAGGCAGGTCTGGTTATACCGGCAGTACTATTGCTGAAACGGCCATTACTGGTGCACAGCAGGAGGTGCGTAGGCTGTCGGACCGATTTTATAAAATAATAGATCTTTCATGGAAAGAGCTTGAGCAAAACCACGCAGTCTCTAAAAAAACTACCGGTAAAATTGCAGTGCTCAGCAGGCAGCTGGTCAAAGAATGCAGGCAAAGAGTTGCGGATATTTATCCTTATTGCGGTTTGGCAGCAACAAATAATGGTACTACCATTAACAGGGTGTTCCGCGATATTTTTACCGGCAGCCAGCACGGTTTGCTCACATTGGATTGCTAAAACTCTTTTGCCAGCTTTTTAATATCGCCTGCAATACGGCTGATAAAGAGAAACTGGTCCACGACCGGTTTAAGCGCAACGATCATTTTTCTTGTTTCTGTATCCACCAGGCCCTGCTGCAGTTCCCTGCGCCGTTTGGTCACCAGCTCGTCCAGCTCTTCCTTCAGCTCTACAGGCGCGTGGTGTTTTATTTCATTTACCGCTTTATGTTCTATCATTGAAATAGATTCATTGAGTTCTGCTACCACATCTTCTTTAATGGACTGGAAATCTTCGTCAGTGTATTGTTGTTTAAAGTTCCTGGCTAAAGCTCCGAGCGATACAATATGGGAGTTTAATGTATAGATCAGCACTACTATCTGGTGTATCTTTTTGATGTCGCCCTGCTTGCTCTTAGGCTCATTCATCATACGCGTAAAACCACCTGATAAATTGGCCTGCTCAATAAAAGCATCTTTACGGCTCAGCCTGTAGTCAAGATCGGTTAAAATACCTGTTGAAAAACTGGTAGCCACTGTCTCGAAATAATGTTTCGACTTTTCTAATGCGTTGATAATATAAGTATTGATCTGCATTTTTTCCCATGAGGGCACCAGCACATAAGCAGCTATAAAAGCAATAACGGAACCTACCAAGGTATCAATCAGTCTGCTTTTAAATATCTCATAAAAATTGTGGCTGTTGAGCAGGTAGAAAAATATCATGATATATGCCGTCATAAAAATGACACTTACCAGGTATTTGGTGCGCATAAAGCTGTAAGTGATGATCATCAGCAATATCAGAGCTGCAAACTTCCCGTTTTGTGTGGGAATGATATAAAGTAACGCCAGTCCTCCCAATGCGCCTACGAAAGTACCCAAAAGCCTTTGGTAATTTCTTTGCCGGGTAACACTATAGGTAGGTTTCAAAATCACAATGATGGTAAGCAGCACCCAGTAGCTGTATTGCAAATGCAGCGCATGTGCCACTATGTAGCCTAAAACGCAGGCCAGCGTAACCCGTATGGAATGCCGGAAGCTGTTTGATTTTAAAGAGAAATTCTCTTTCAGAATTTCAATGTCAAGGTCTGTTTTAGTAACAAAGTGGTCGTAATCGCCCGATAGCTGATACTCTTTGACCTTTTTATTATCGTAGCGTGTATAATGGTGCAAAGTGTAAATACGAAGTGTGATCTCTTCCACCGATTGCATGAGTTTGCGCATGTTCACAAGCGCGTCAAAAGTTTCGGGTTTCCTGTACTGGTGTGCAAAAGCATCGAAACGGGCTTGCAATGTTTTAAGCTCATTATTCAGTTTTCTTGAAGCTCTTGAGGGGCGGCCACTTTGTACAGACAGTCCGATATGATGTAATTCCTCTGCAACTACATAGATCATCCGCTGAAAGTCATTCAGGATGCCACTTTCGTCAAAACGTTTGTGCATCGCTTCGTAATTGTAATAAGTTGCTGAAGATTTCTCAAACAGATCAATGGACTCAATAAATATTACCAGGAGGGTACGGCCGGTCAGCGTTGATTCTTTTACAATATTCCGGCTTTTGAAAAGCATTTCACGTAAAAGGGTCTGCTTTTCCTGTATCTGCTGCTGCTGCTCCATCAGTTTTTTATAGATGGCATTATAGTCGGCCTCTTTATTGTAGAACAAAGCCCTCGTTCCAAAATAATCTGCAATGGAAAGTATGCTATCTCCCAATGCCTGCTGGATCACCTTATAAGGACGTACGCCAAACAATGCCAGGCTTAACAGCATGTACCAGCAACCCCCGGCTATCAGGAACAGGCTGTGAAGCAGAATATCCGTTCCTTTTGCATGAAAATCAAGGCTCAGGATCATGATCAGCATACCTGCAAAGCCAATAGAATTAACTCTTGCGCCATATACGCCAATAACACTCAGTATAAAACAGAATATCGCTATCTCCAGCCCAAGCACTACAGGATGCTTATTGATAAGCCCGGTGATAAGAGATACAAAAAAGATAAGCCCGGCTGTTATAAGCATTCCGTTACGCCGCTGATGGATAGGTCCCGGAATATCTGAAGCGCTTACTGCCATGGCCCCCATTGAAAGAATAAGCCCTATTTCTAATTTCCCGAAATAGCTTAGTACAATAGCAGGAAGAGTGATGCCGATAGTAATTCGTATAGCCTCATTAAAATAATAGCTGCTTATAAATTTTTTATATTCTTTTATATAATCCACCTGGCAAAATTAATACGCATTGATGGAACAGCAGCCTCCTAAATTTATTTGAATCACCAAGGCCTGAATTTTAATTATTTTTTTAATGCCTTTTCAAAAAAAGGCAGCATCTCTTTTTCACTATTAGTTACTTTCACAATATTTTTTTCTTTGTAGTTGCTGCCGCCATTACAGGATAATAATACTGTGGCAAGAATGGTTATTACTTTGTAGAATAGCTTCATCGGTTTAAATGTGTTTTTTTACTTTAACCTTGCCCCAATTCCCGGTATATCCGGCACTTCAATGATCCCGTTATCTTTATAAATAATACCGCCTTCTACTGGATCTTCACTAAACATCAGTGCGGTATCAAAATCATAATAGGTAATATTGTTGCTGCATAAAGCCAGGTGCGCAAAAGCAGTCATGGCAATTCTTGATTCTAAAAAGGCGCCTATCTGTATTTCCATGTTTGCTGCTTCTGCAAGCTGTATCATTTTTAAAGCTTTGAAAATACCACCGCTTTTGCCCAGCTTAATATTGATGCGGTCGCAGGCCTTTAAATCAATCAGCCTTTGAGCATCGTTGTGATCACAACAACTTTCATCGCTCATTATGAGAATAGGGCTTTGCTTTTTTACTTCCGGCAACTGCATAAAAGCCCATCTTGGTAAAGGCTCTTCGCAATGCTGTATATTAAGAGGTGCGAGGGCATTCAGCGTTTCAATTGCTTCCTCAAAACCCCATCCCTGGTTGGCATCTACTCTTATGGGTATATCGTAACCTACGGCTTCGCGGATGGCTTTGATCCGCAGTACATCTTCTTTGCCGTTCTTTCCTATTTTCACTTTAATAACAGGAAAACCGGCTTCTTTAATTTTTAATGCATCCACAGCCATTTTGGCCGAATCTGCCACACTTACTGTATAGTCTGTGGCAATGATTTTATTTTTTGATCCTCCCAGGAACCGGTACAAAGGCTGTTCTGCGTTTTGAGCAGCGATATCATACAGGGCCATATCAAAAGCGCTTTTGATACTGTTGTTGCCATAGATTATTTTGTCCAGCTCACTCATACGTTCTTCAACCTGTAAAGCGTCTTTGCCTATCCACACTTTTTCAAAATACTTACCCACTACCAGCCCCGTATCAGCGCTTTCTCCATTAATGCTCATAAAAGGGCTGCATTCTCCCCAGCCGGTTATGCCTTCATTGGTGTGAATCATTACCACTACATTATCGGCACTAAAAACAGGGCCTAATGAAATAATGAACGGTTCTTTAAGCGGAACAGAGAGCTTGATGAGCTCTATTTTAGTAATTGTAGCCTTGTCCATATCCTAAAAGTAGGAAAGAAATTGCCTGAAACAGAGGGTGTATGGCATTTTATTTTCAGGGTTTCAAAGGATCGGCAATATAGAAATACAAGGTGTACCGGTCCGGATAAAATCTTATGGTCTAAAAACCTGTATCAACATTTTTGAGCTATTCATAAAAAAAGACAAGCTGTAAAGCGTGTCTTTTTCTTCCTGATTTTATAGCTGCTCTTATGGTACCAGCTTCAGCTCTTTAATGATATGAGAGGCGCCGCCCAGCTTATCTATGCACCATAGTACATAACGTATGTCCACATTAATAGTGCGGTTCAGGTTTTTATCGAAGGCCAGCTTATGGCTCAGCGCTTCGTAGTTACCATCAAAAGCAAGGCCAATCAGCTCTCCGCTACCATTAATAACAGGTGAGCCCGAATTGCCGCCGGTAATATCGTTGGAGCTAATAAAGTTTATCACCAGATCCTTACGCGCCGGGTCGGCATACCGGCCAAAATCTTTTTTCTTAAAAAGCTCTATCTGCTTTGCAGGAAGATCAAATTCATAATCCCCGGCTATATATTTCTCCAATACACCTTTTGAAGTAGTTACATAATCGTAATAAACAGCATCTTTGGGATGATAGGATTTTACCTGGCCATAGCTGGCACGCATGGTAAAGGTAGCGTCGGGGTACATAAGCTTTGCTTTAGCCGGGTCCATTGCCATTACCCCTTTAAGATAAAGCCTGCCGTAATCGTTGTTCTTAGTAGTGAACTGTTGAAACAGCGGGTCGAACCTTTCCTTGTAATTATTAACAAAAGCGGCAGCATGTTTAACAGCGGGGTCATTGCTTACGGCTGACAGGCTGGTAAGGGTGCTCCATCTTGCATTATCAAAAATGATAGTGTTCTTAAAAATATCTGCCGCATATTTTTTATAAGTGGCAGGGTCATTTAACGGCCCGTATTTTTGTTGCAACTCCTCAAAAAATCCTTTAGGATGCTGTTCCTTATTTACATTTTCATAGAACATTTGTGTAGAAGCAGCCAGGATATTTTCGTCTGATGTTTTATCCTCTGCTTCAAGAAAGGCGGTCCTTTTGATGTTTAGCTGATTTCTAACAGAGTCTGTATTATCTGTGGGGCCATTTGCCGCCTGGCGTATGCTATTGGCAAGAACTACAAGGGGCGAGCCTAAAATACCTTCGTTCAGGTACACCCGTTCTTCTGCATAAGGCTTCCATTCATCATAGGCTTTAGCCCAGTCTGCAAACAGGTTTTGATATTCCGGTTTTCCTTTTGCCCAGGCAGTGAACTTATCTTCGGCAGCCTTTTTCTGTCCATAGACATCATACTTTAACAGTTGTTTGGTTTCGCCATCAAAGAACTTCCAATAGTTGGCAATGCCTGCGTAGCTGGATGCCATTTTGAGCTTGATTGCGGGGTCTTTTTTCATTTCCCCGAACATGTATTTGAGGCGCATATCGCGCAGCTTTACAAGCGTAGGATTGTTTACTTCTGTTGCCAGTTTAATGCCATAAGAAGATTCATAGCGGTTGGTGCCACCCGGATATCCCCATATCATGGCAAAATCATTTTCTTTTACACCTTTTAACGAAATAGGAAGGAACCATTTGGGTTTATACGGAACATTAGCGGCGTCATAGGTGGCAGGCTTATTATTTTTGTTAGCGTAAACCCTGAAAACAGAGTAATCGCCAGTATGCCTGGGCCATTCCCAGTTGTCAGTGTCCCCGCCGAATTTACCTACGCTTTCAGGAGGAGTGCCTACCAGGCGGATATCTTTATATATTTCGTACACAAAAGCCAGGAACTGATTTCCTTTAAATACCGGGCTTACGCGGCACTCAATACTGTTATCAGCATTGCTAAGCCTTTTATTAATAGCACTTAAGACCTGGGTCTGTTTCGCAGCCCTTTCGGCTCCTGATAGCCTGCCTAAAGCGGCATCCACTTCTTTGGTTACATCTTCTATACGCAGCAAAAACTGAACAGTAAGGGCTGTTTTGATTTCTTCGGCTTTATTTTTTGCATAAAAGCCATCGCGCAGGTAATTATGATCTACTGTGCTGGCTGCTGCAATAGCGCCATAGCCGCAGTGGTGGTTGGTGAATATGAGGCCTTCAGCGCTCACCATCTCGCCGGTGCATCCGCCACCAAAAATAATAATAGCGTCTTTCAGCGAATTTTTGTTTACACTGTACAATTGCTCTTTGGAAAGTTTTAAACCTTTCTTTACCATATCATTGTAAACCTGCTGGCCTAATAAATGAGGCAGCCACATACCTTCATCTGCAAAGGATTTGAACACTGATGATAACAGCACCAGTATTACAACAAGAGATCTTTTAAACATTATCATATTATTAGTATTGAAATATAAAGCGAAGATAATAAGCCATTCTATTGACCGCCAAACATACAAAGAAAACCGAAGGCATTATAATTGATTTTATTTACAATATATTCGCAAACAAAATTTAAAAACTGCATGTGTTTACCGGCAAAACATTTAAAAGTAAAAACCTCAACTATTCCACAATCAGGTAAAGGTCTTTTTGTGACAGTTGATGTTCCCAGGGGTGCTATGATAACGGAATATGTAGGACGCAGGGCTACATGGAACGATGTGGAAGACGATGCGGACAACCCTTATATTTATTATATTGATGATGCCAATGTGATAGATGCCTCAAAAGACCTGAAGTCTTTTGGCCGTTATGCCAATGATGCTGCAGGTCTTACCAGGGTGCCGGGGTTAAAAAACAATGCCGAATACGAAGAGCAGGGCAATCGTGTTTTTATAAAAGCCAAAGCCCATATTGCTGCCGGCAGCGAAATTTTTGTTGCTTACGGCAAAGATTACTGGAAGCAGGTTCGTGAAAATATTAAGATTGATGCAGCCGGAAAAAAGAAAGCGGCAAAATAATATCCATATAATTATGGGATCTGTTGCGTATTTGTGCTGTAAAATATAGTTATCATTCATTAGCTGAAGAGCGAAGGGTTGGTTTCGGCAATCGCTCAAATGGAGTTCCCCCTCAGAAACAGTTATGTATAGACAATTTGGGTTGTAAATATTACATCTCTTCCTGGATGTGTCTGCACACGTTATTTGACTTTTGCTTTGAGCCTTCGGCTTATCTTTGCCGCATATTAATTATCAGAACGTGGAGAAGAGCAATTTTGTAGACCAGATACGTGTTTTTTGCCGCAGCGGCCATGGTGGCGCAGGCATCAAGCATTTTTTACGTGATAAGTTCACGGCCAAAGGTGGGCCCGATGGTGGTGACGGCGGGCGCGGAGCGCATATTATTTTGCGTGGCAACCGCAATCTGTGGACCTTGCTGCATTTGCGCTATCATAAAAATGTGCTGGCCGAGGACGGGGAAAATGGCGGTCATAATAAATGTACGGGCCGCAGCGGTAAAGATATTATACTGGAAGTTCCGCTGGGAACGGTTGCTATGGATGAAGAAACCGGTGAAAAAGAGGCCGAAGTGCTGGAAGACGGACAGGAAGTGATCTGGATGCCCGGGGGTAAAGGAGGGCTGGGCAATCATAACTTTGCCACGCCTACCAACCAGGCGCCCGAATATGCACAGCCTGGTATGCCCGGTGAGGAAGGATGGAAGGTGCTGGAGCTGAAAGTGCTGGCAGACGTAGGCTTAGTGGGATTCCCTAATGCCGGAAAATCTACTTTGCTATCTGTAATCACTGCTGCCAAACCCAAAATAGCCGATTACGCATTTACCACTATTACACCTAACCTGGGTATTGTTGAATACCGTGATGGAAGAAGCTTCTGCATTGCCGATCTTCCGGGAATTATAGAGGGCGCAGCCGAAGGGCGGGGTCTGGGCCATCGCTTTTTAAGGCATATTGAGCGCAATCCCGTTTTACTTTTTTTAATTCCTGCGGACAGTAAAGACCACCGGAAAGAGTTTGAGATACTACTGAATGAACTGCAGCAGTACAATGAAGAACTGCTACATAAAGAAATGCTTATTGCCATCAGCAAAAGCGATATGCTGGATGATGAGCTGAAAGAAGCCATCAGCGCCGAAATGCCTGCTGAGATTCCGCATTACTTCATCTCTTCAGTAGCACAAAAAGGGTTGGTAGAACTGAAAGATGCTTTGTGGAAGGCATTGAATAAAGAAGAAGAATAGCCAGAGCATATTTTGAAAACTCCTGGCTGGCCCTGACAATACGAAAATAATAAAGCCCGGCAAATGCTCCGGGCTTTAACAGATAAGATATAGGTAATAATAGCTTACAAAACATCTTTGATGGTATAGAGGTCTTTATCCACCAGCAGTCCGTCTATTGCTTTCAGATTAAACTTTACATCACGTTTGGCTTTAAACTTAATGACGAATAGCACGGAGCTTCCGTTAAGCGCTTCTTTTCTGCCTATGTTCACAAATGTGGGATACAGGGCTTTTGTGCCATTGGTATGGAGCCTGTCGTAAGTAAGGTTCTCCATTTGTTTTGTATGGATGGACTGAATACCGATATACTCATAATCCTGTGCGCTGTATGGCAGCGCAAAGCTCAGGGCATTTACACTGTTCAGGTCCTGACCATTTACTTTAATTTCAACGGTCTCTCCGGCCTTGTATGAAGTTTTCCCGGGCACTAACACCAGCTTACCCCTGAGTGGCGCTATTGAATCCATGCCTGTGCCACCTTCAAGCTGTGTGGCAACATGAGAAATATCAAACGCATCAATCAGGTTGTTTTTATTGATATCGCCATTACTGATATAACCTTCAAAATCACCATCGCCTTTGCGCAGGCCGGTATAATTGGTGTATGAAGTGAGGTCATTATTATCGATCTTTCCGTCGTTATTAATATCACCAGGTATATAGCTGGCACTGCCAGGCACTTTAAATACATAGATCTCCCTGCCCGAGCCAAAGTTGCCAACGCCTTCAGTAATGTTCAGCCTGATATATTTTGCAGCAGGGTGCTCCGTAAATACAAACTCTTTAACGGTATTGTCTTTTGCCCAGTTGATATCACCGGCTTCTGTCCAGGTTTTCTTATTATCGCTATAGTAAATTTTACCTTTTGCAATAAGGCCATTTCTTCCGCTGTTGCGTGGCAGGTATTGTAATTTGTCGAGCTGGTTTATGCTTTTTAAATCTATAACCAGGTCAAAAGGAACAGCATTTTCTCCATACTTTGTATGCCAGTTATTGCTTTCATCAAAATCGAACAATTTTGCTACACCTTCACTATCCTGTGATGGCGCCGTGGAATAACCTGTAATACCTTTAATGGCTAGCTGTAAAGGATTTATTTTTGTTTTGCTGTTAATAGTAACCCAGTTTGAGCAGCCCGATTTATTAACGGCCCTGAGTTTGAAAGTATAAACAGTTTCGGGTTGCAGCTCATCCAGTATAAAAGCTGTATCTTTTATATGTGTGTACAACATGGCGTTAAAATCTATTTCGTAGAAATCCGCGTTGTTAACCCCCGCCCATGAAGGCTTTAAAGAAAACGCCCCGGCATTTTGTTCTGTAACCCTTGCATTGCCAGGTGCTGTTAAAGTGCCTTCGCTTTTTTTGTAAGCATTGCTGATGTTAAACACAAATCCTTTAATGGCTGCGCTAACCTCGTTTTTTGTAATGTCCGTTTTTGCAAGCCTGATCAGCAGCTGCGGATTTTTTGTGATCGCAATTTTTTCAAAAGCGCTGCCCTTTGTTGCAAACTGATTGAGACTGGGCGCAGCATTGTAATAGTACACATTAGTTTGCGCATGGAAAGCTTCCAAAGAATTTACGGCTTTAAGCTTAATACTTTTTTTTCCTATCCTGGCTGATACTTTATCAGGTTGCTGGGAAATGTTGATCTTTAAAACAGTTTCCTTCTCCTTTATAAACCCATCGAAGCTTCCTTTTGCCGGTTCTACATGCACAGTAACATTATCTCCGGACTGTTCCACGTTAATAAGGGTATTTGCGAATGCCCCGCCCTTGTATTTTTCAGTAACGCCATCATCATCATACGCTGTAAAGGAAGAGCTTCCGCTGGGATATATTTCATAAATACGAAGCGCCTGGTTTATCTGCTGAGGATTATTATTTGGATTTGCCATAGGAATAATGGCGCCCGGTTTTACAAATACGGGCAGCTTCCATAATGGTACATCAAAATCATTGATAATACAATGGCCTTCATATTGTTCTCCGGTGAAATAATCTATCCAGTTTCCTTTGGGCAGATAGATACCATGACGGATATCATTACCCTGTTCATCTGCTTTGGTATTCTGGTAAACGGGCGCCACCAAAAACCATGGGCCGTACATAAACTGGTAATTTGTTGCTGTGCCCAGCGTGTAAGGGTTGGGGTACTCCAGGAACATCGCCCTGATGATGGGCAAACCGTTTACTGATGTTCTGGCAATGCTATACGCATAAGGCGTTAGTTCCGATTTTAACTTGAGGTAGTTTCTGTTGATGGAAGCAGCAGGCTCGCCCAGCGCTTCAGGATATTTGGGATTAGATCCCCAGCCATCCATATTCAATTGCATGGGCGTAAAAGTTTTCCACTGAAAATCCCTTACATTAACCGGAATGTTCCTGCCTCCAAAAATGCCATCCATATCTGATGTAATATTAGGAATGCCCGAGAGGCCAGAACCGATATAAGTAGGAATATGAAACCTGATATATTCCCATTGACCACCTGTTTGATCGCCGCTCCAGATACCGGCATAGCGCTGTGTACCGGCCCAGCCATCAAGCGATATGATAAATGGCCTTGCATTGTTGCCGTACTGGGGCATTATCTGTGCTACATCGGTAACCCCGTTCAGTCCAAATGAGTAACCGGCACCTACCCAGGCCACATCTGTTTTTAAAACCCGCACACCTGCATCTCTTACTTCCTTAATAATATCTCTTTGCAACAAAGCGCTTACGCCCTCTTTAGGATGCAGGTCGCTTTGCGTCCACAAACCAATCTCTACGCCATTTTTACGGGCATAGTCGCCAAAGCTTTTCAGGTTCAGGATGTTGCTGTCTAACGTTCCGGCCTGTCCGTAACCCGCACCATATCCATCGTTTGGCAATATCCAGCCCAGCGGCATATTATTATGGTTGTACCGGTCTATAACGGCTCTTGCTGAAAACTGGTAATTATTTTTCAATTCACCATTCAGCGATTCTTTGATACCGCCATTATCCTTCTGGCTTTCTTTATACTTTTTCCCATCTTCAAATAAAATGCCTGTAGTATCTTCTTTCCAGTAATCGCGGTTATAGGCGTTCAGGTGCCCCTGGTAAAAAGCAAACCTGGGTAATAGTACGGGGGCTCCTGTTAGCTGGTAATAATCATTCAGCAAGGCAGCTGCACCATCGCTCACCATAAAGAACAGATCTAAATAGTCTGTTTCATGATAAAGATTTACCAGCCCTTTTTCGGCAGCGCCAAAGTTGTATTTACCCTTTTTAAAAGTATGCCACATGATACCGTAGCCATTAGTGCTCCAGTAAAACGGCGCAGGCGAGGCAACTCCTCCGTCTGTCCAGCTATTTTGGTTTTCTATAGCAATCGTTTTTCCTTTATGGGAAAAGCGGCCGTTTTGAACGCCGCCTCCGTAAAAATATTCCTGCGGCTGTTCTTTAAGCGCTATAGCAACTTTTGCATTTTCAAAGGCTACAGGTTTTGTGGCTTCAGCTACCGTGGTACCGGTTTGCAGGTTAACTATTTTAAAAGTTGTAGTGTTTTTATCAAAACTGATCTTTATCTTTTGGGTGGTAACTGAAACCTGTCCGTCTTTATCAGTAAGCGTTACTGTCTCTACTTTTTTTCTTGGCTGACTTACTAAGATCCTGGCTGCAGGTCTAGCTTCAGGATCTCTTAATTGTTTTGCAGTACTGTCTATAAATAGCCTGAAAATATTTTCCCCGTAAAAATCAATGATTATATGCCTGTTATTATCAAGCAGCATTTCTATTGTTGTAGGATTGACCGTTTTGGCATTAATAATTTTGGGAGGATCTTTTTTGGATTGGGCCAGGGAAAATACTGTTATCAACAACAATATAAAGATCAACGGAACTTTTTTTGCAGACGTATAAAACATGCGAATATTGGCTAAAATATTAGTGGATATAAATGATTGTAAAAGTACGTAAAGACCTGTATTGCCTGTTTATTTGGGCAATCGTATGCGCAAGTATGGATATTCCTGAACCTTCAATTAAAGGGTTATGCGGCATACGACCTACCTTTACGGTGTTAATTTATTAAAATCATATTTCTATGAACATGAAACAACTGCTGTTAGCTACTGCTGTTACACTATTTTTTGCTGATGCCCGGTCGCAGAACCAAAACCTGGATGCTCACCAGTTCCAGAGAGATTTTGTAAGCGTAAGAAAGATGAACGGTAATGATCCGTTTGCCAAAGGGGAAAAACCATCTGTTATTTTTAATGAAGAAAAGTATCTCAGGTTTAGAAATATGCGAAATGGCGGAATAGCGCTGACTTTTGTTGGTGCGGGGCTTATTACTACGGGAGCGTTATTGGTTGCATCGGCAGAAAATGAGAGGGATTACGACTATTACGCTGATTATAGTAATGAACGCAAGGAGCGTAAAGCTATAGCCGGTGTATTGTGTATTCTCTTTGGTGCGGCTTCAACCGGTGGCGGCATTACTATGTGGGCAATTGGCAATAACAAAATGAAAAAGTATGGCGGAGGGAAGATATCCCTGCAATCCAATAAGAACGGTTTGGGAGTGGCTTATCGGTTTTAACGGGGGGAAAGCCGTAGTCCGTCATTCTGGTTAAGGGATACAGGATGCTGGTTATGGTCCCAGGTTTCCAGGTTCCGTACATTGTATACCATACATTGTGCTGGTTACCGGATGCTTGCGGAGACCCAACATTCTACATAGGATTATGTAGAATAATCTCAAAGCTTTTTTATTACTGGATAA
>JAPUDO010000107.1 GCA_027493055.1 Niabella sp.
TCCTTATCCAGTAATAAAAAAGCTTTGAGATTATTCTACATAATCCTATATTGAATATTCCTGCTTGATGTATAGAATATCCGAACACTCAATATTCAATGCTCAACAATCAATGCGCAATGCTTAGAAACCAAAAAGCTAATAGCTTTAAGCCTTATGCCTTCAGCTTTTTCCTGTTAAAATTTCATGTAAGTGCCTCCTGGACTGCATTTTAGTCATGTTTAGTAAGCTGTTTATGACATACTTACATTAAAACCCGGCTTGGATTTTGATTTGATAATTACACATGAAGCTGAATAAAAAGCTTGAACTAATATTACAAATCAACTTTTAACCGATATATATATGAATTTAGGAAATTTTACAATAAAAGCGGCAGAGGCTTTTCAACAGGCTCAGCAGATTGCCTTTAATGCGCAAAATCCAAATATTGAAACAGAGCATATACTAAAGGCTTTGCTGGACCAGGAAGATTCTCCCATTGATTATCTTTTAAAGAAGAATAACGTAACGGTGAACCTCGTAGAAACAAAACTGAACGAACTGTTGGCTAAATTACCCAGAGCCTCGGGTGAGCCCGCACAGCAAATCAGCCGCGATGCTAATAATGTAGTGTTACGGGCAGGCGCTTCTTTAAAACAATTCAATGATGAGTTTGTTACACCGGAGCATTTGCTTTTAGCTATAGTAGAAGGCAACGATGCCGCAGGCAAATTATTGAAAGATGCAGGACTTACAGCAAAGGGATTAATAACTGCTATTAAGGAATTGAGACAGGGCTCCACCGTATCATCTCAAACCCAGTCGCAGGAATTCAACGCGCTTAATAAATATGCCAAGAATCTCAACGAACTGGCGCGCCAGGGTAAATTAGATCCTGTGATCGGCCGGGATGAAGAAATACGCCGTACGCTTCATATACTCAGCAGGCGTACAAAAAATAATCCTATACTGGTAGGAGAGCCGGGTGTAGGTAAAACGGCTATTGCCGAAGGCATTGCCCATCGTATTGTAAATGGTGATGTACCGGAAAATCTGAAATCAAAAGTGATTTTTGCCCTTGATATGGGACTGCTGATTGCCGGTGCAAAGTACAAAGGCGAGTTTGAGGAACGTTTAAAAGGCGTGGTAAAAGAGGTGAGCGGTAGCGATGGCGAAATTATCCTGTTTATTGATGAGATACATACGCTGGTAGGTGCAGGAGGCGGGGAAGGTGCTATGGATGCAGCTAATATTCTAAAACCTGCTCTTGCCCGTGGTGAGTTAAGGGCTGTTGGTGCCACTACCTTAAATGAATACCAGAAATTCTTCGAGAAAGATAAAGCTCTGGAACGCCGTTTTCAGAAAGTGATGGTGGATGAGCCTTCGGTAGAAGATGCCATCTCTATTTTACGGGGTTTAAAGGATAAATACGAGACCCACCACCATGTGCGTATTAAGGACGACGCTATTATAGCAGCGGTAGAGTTGTCCAGCCGTTATATTACAGATAGATTTTTGCCGGATAAGGCTATAGACCTTATTGATGAAAGTGCGGCCAAGCTGAGATTAGAGATGAACTCCATGCCAGAGGAACTGGACCGTTTAGATCGCCAGATCCGCCAATTGGAGATTGAAAGAGAGGCCATTAAGCGTGAAAATGATGAAGAAAAGCTCAAGCAGCTCAATACGGAAATTGCAAACCTGTCTGTAGAGCGCGATACGCTGAAAGCTAAATGGTCAGAAGAAAAAGAACTGGTTGAGCAAATTCAGAACGCAAAAGCCGGTATAGAAAGCCTGAAGGTAGAAGCTGAGCAGGCAGAGAGAAACGGCGATTATGGAAAAGTGGCCGAAATACGCTATGGGAAAATAAAGGAGGAAGAGGAGCGTATTGTAAAGCTTACTAAAGAATTACAGGAAGATAATGAAAAGCGCCTGCTGAAAGAGGAGGTAGATGCTGAAGATATTGCGGAAAGTGTAGCCAAAGCCACCGGTATTCCTGTAAGTAAAATGCTGCAAAGCGATAAAGAAAAACTGTTGCATCTGGAAGAGCATCTGCATGAAAGAGTAGTGGGACAGGATGAAGCCATTGTTGCAGTAGCCGATGCCATACGTCGCAGCCGTGCTGGCCTCAGCGATCCTAAAAAACCTATTGGTTCTTTTATATTTTTAGGAACTACAGGCGTGGGTAAAACTGAACTGGCTAAAGCACTGGCAGAATATTTATTTGATGACGAGGGCATGATGACCCGTATCGACATGAGCGAATACCAGGAAAAACATACGGTGAGTCGACTTGTAGGAGCGCCTCCGGGGTATGTGGGTTATGATGAAGGCGGCCAGCTAACAGAGGCAGTGCGCCGCAAGCCTTATAGCGTGGTATTGCTGGACGAGATTGAAAAGGCCCACCCAGATGTATGGAACGTGCTTTTGCAGGTGCTGGATGATGGAAGGCTTACTGATAATAAAGGCCGCGTGGTTAATTTCAAAAACACTATTATCATTATGACCAGCAATATTGGCAGCCACCTTATTCAGGAAGCTTTTGAAGATGTGACAGAAAAAAATATAGAGGAGGCCGCTGACAGGGCAAGAGTGGAAGTGATGAACCTGCTAAAAGAAACGGTAAGGCCGGAGTTTTTGAACCGCGTGGACGAGATCATCATGTTCCATCCTTTATTAAAAAAGGATATTGCCGGTATTATAAAAATACAATTGAACGCGCTGAAGAAACAGGTATTCCAAAACAGCGGCCTGCAATTAACGTTCAGCGATTATGCACTGGAGTTTTTAGCGGACCAGGGATTTGATCCCCAGTTTGGGGCACGCCCGCTCAAAAGGCTGATACAAAAGGAAATAGTGAATCAGTTAAGCAAGCGCATATTAATGGGCGATATTGACAGGTCGCAACCGGTTTTAGTAGATGTTTTTGACAATATGGTGGTTTTTAGAAATGAAGCGCAACAGGGTAAAGTGGTGTAGCAGTTGAACGTTGAGAGGATGAAATGTTGATAAGCGGAGTTACCTGATTTCCGGTCTTTCAGGTGCTCCGCTTTTCTGACTTTTCAGGCTGTAAAAAAATTATGAGCTAAAAAAATAATTATGTTCCCCCACTCCTTATATTTGGGCAGTTTTTGAATAGGAAATGCGAACCAGAAAACAAAAAATACTTGCCTAACTAAATTTTAAAACTTTATGAGCGTTAAAAAAGATGATGAAGCGATAATAGAACCTAAAGATATTTTTGTAGGTAAAAAAGATGCGCCCGTTATTTTAATGGAGTTTGGCGAGTATGAAAGTGAAGATTGCGCTAAGGCTAATGAAATAGTGAAGCAGATTTTATCTGAGTATGAAGGACAGGTTAAATTTAACTTCCGTCATTTTCCCCAAACCAGAATACACCAGCGTAGTTTAAAGGCGGCAGAAGCCGCTATTGCTGCTGCGCAGGAAGACAAGTTCTGGGAAATGCACAATGTGCTTTTTCAAAACAGGAGAAACCTGGGCACCACCAGCTTAAAATTACATTCCAAGGATGCCGGTGTAAAGAACAAGAATTTCCTGGAAGAGCTGGTTAATGGCACTTACGGCTGGCAGGTACAGGATGATTTAAAATACGGTATTGACCTGGGCGTAAAAGAAGTGCCTGCGTTTTTTATAAACGGGGAAATGATAAAGGGAAAAGCTACCTACGCATCGTTAAGTGCAGCTATTGATGCAGCCTTAAAAAGCAGTAAAAAGCCGGCATCAGGTAAGTCTAAAGCAGCGCCTAAAAAATCAGCCGCGGCTGTTTCAAAAAGTAAAAAGTAAGAGTAGCAATCAATCGATTCAATAAATCAGGTAAATTGTTGCTTTAGTACTTCTTATATAAGGATATATTTGTTATACAATCGCCGAAACCCTTTACAGTAAAGGGTTTCGGCGATTTTGTGTGTATATTTCTTTTAGCACTATAAGAAATTTCATCTAAATGAGCTGATTTTGGACAGGTTCTTTTTTTATAAATTTTTGCCTGAAAACTTAAATAATTTCAAAACCCTTATTCGATACTTCTTTTTTTTCATCATTAATGAAAAATTTGTGTAGGATTATTTTTTTTATGTTGAATAAATGTGGATATTCGCCGTCCGTCTTAACTTTTTTTGTTGTATGGAGAGAGAATAGTGTTTAAGACATTTCTAAATGATTTTTTTTAATTGTAGCACTCAATAAATTTACTGTTTCAATGGAGAAAAATGCCGATAAAGTTTGGTCTAATTGTTTAAAGATTATAAAAGATATAGTAGAGTGGCAGCATTACAAAACATGGTTCGAACCTATTAAGGCTATTTCTTTAAAAAATAATGTACTGGTAATACAGGTACCCAGCCAGTTCTTTTTTGAGTATCTCGAAGAACATTACGTAAATTTATTGGCAAAAACGCTTAAGCGTGAGTTAGGCAAAGAAGCCCGGTTAGAATACAGGATAATGGTGGATAGCGGCAACAGTAAGAATAAGCCGCTGACAATGGATGTACCGGGAACAGGGTATAAAACATATTCTAATAACGAAATGGACTTTCCGCTCGTGATCAATAATTCCGTTAAAAATCCTTTTGTCATTCCCGGCATTAAAAAAATGCAGATTGACCCGCAATTGAATGTGAATTATACATTTGATGCGTACATTGAAGGGGATTGTAACAGGGTAGCAAGGCGTGCAGGAAAAACCGTGGCGGATAAACCGGGCGCCAACTCTTTTAACCCACTGGTGGTTTACGGGGGTGTGGGTTTGGGAAAAACACACCTGGTTCAGGCTATTGGCAATGAAGTAAAAAGGCTTCATCCCAATAAAATTGTGCTGTATGTGAGTTCAGAAAAATTTATTAACCAGTTTATGGATCACAGCCGTAACGGCGCCATAAATGACTTCATACATTTTTATCAGCTGATAGATGTGCTGATAGTTGATGATGTTCAGTTTTTCAGCAAAGCAGAGAAATCCCAGGATGCATTCTTTGCTATTTTCAATCATTTACATCAGTCGGGCAAGCAGTTGATCCTCACTTCAGACAAGTCTCCTAAAGATTTAGATGGTGTGCAGGAACGTTTGCTAAGCCGTTTCAGGTGGGGGTTAAGCGCTGATCTTCAGATACCCGATTACGAAACCCGTATTGAAATACTTGAAAGGAAGATGAAGGCCGATGGGCTTGACATGCCTAAAGACGTAGTGAAATATATTGCTTATAACATTAACAGCAATGTAAGAGAACTGGAAGGGGCGTTGATCTCTTTATTAGCTCAGTCTTCATTGAACCGCAGGGATATTGACCTGGAGCTTGCTAAGAAAGTGCTGCGTAACTTTATTAAATCATCAAGCAAGGAAATCACTATTGTTACCATTCAGAAAATGGTATGTGATTACTTTGGTGTTTCGTACGATAAGCTGTTACAGAAAACCCGTAAGAGGGAAATTGTACAGGCCCGCCAGATTACAATGTACCTGGCCAAGGCTTTTACCAAAAACAGCCTGAAAACAATTGGTGAGCATTTTGGTGGCCGGGACCATACCACGGTGATACATTCCTGTCAAACCGTAAAAGACCTTATGGATACAGATACGCTGTTCAGGGAGAATGTGCTGGAGCTGCATCAGAAAGTACAGCTGGCTGCGATGTAAAAGCGCATAAAAAAACTTGCCCGGAAAGCTTTAACTTCAATGTTTTCCTATATATTTGCATCCCTTTTGGTGAGGTGGATGAGTGGCTGAAATCAGTAGTTTGCTAAACTGCCGTACGGGTTAAACTGTACCGCGGGTTCGAATCCCGCCCTCACCGCAGATAAGAATAGAAGTCGCAGATAATTATTTATTTGCGACTTTCTTTATTTTATCAAGATTACCTCTTGATAACTTTGGAGATGAGGATAACTTTATTGATCAGCATTTCGATAATATAGTGGACAATGCCGATTTAAGCGTTAACCGGGTAGTGAACTCTATGTATATTAAAAAATGTATCTGCCGGTAGTTGGCAGTGAGCCATTTTAACCCAGATTTCTTTTCATACGTTTAAATGCCTCCTTTTTGTTGATGAGCGTATTAAAAGATTACCCTTTACAATTTTTCTTTTAGGCATAAACTCTTCGTCACTGAAAATCTGGTCGAAAAATAATTGCGCAGCTGTTTCTCCTATCTTCACAGTATGCGGATCAAATGTAGTTAAGGAAGGTTCAATAAATTCTCCGATAGAGTCATTGCCGAACCCCGCAATGCAAACCTGCTGTGGTATTTTTATACCTTTCTTTTTAAGATGGGCAATGATGTGAACAGCCCCGATATCGGAAATAGAAAAGATAGCATCAACAGATTGATCCTTTCGCAACATTACATCAACATTATTGATGATTGATCCTATTGTTAAATCGGTATTGCATACCAGTTCCGGGTCAAAGGCTATATTAAATTTTTTCAGGGCCTTTTTATAGCCAGACAGGCGGTCTTTACAGATATTTAAATGTTCCGGACCTGAAATGAACAACACTCTTTTGCATTTTTGCATTAAAAGGTGCTCTGTTACAAGATACGCTCCGTTTACATCATCTAACAATACCTGTGAAGTTTCCAATTCATTACATACCCGGTCGAAATGTATAACAGGAATACCGTTCCGGAGGCACAGCTTTATATGATCGAACGATTTTGTTTCTTTGGTATGGCAAATAATCAACCCATCTACCCTGTTATTGATAAAGGCATGTGTATGCGATACTTCTGTATGGTGTGATTCTTTTGACTGGCTGATCATTACCTTGTAGCCGGCATCTGACGCTTTATTCTGGATGCCTGTTAGTATAGACGTAAAAAAGCTGGTTTCTATATTGGGAATAATAACACCGATAGTGCGGGTTTCTCGCCTGGTAAGGCTTTGTGCAAGGCTGTTGGGCTGATAATTTAATTCTTCTGCCATTTTTTTTATGGCACTCCTGGTTCCCTCGCTAATATCGGGATGGTCTTTTAAAGCACGGGAAACCGTAGCTCCTGATACACCCATTATTTTAGCTATGTCAATGATGGTAGTAGCCGCATTTTTTTTCCGTTTTCTTTCAAATTGCAGGTCTTTTGCTAATATAAAATGATAATTGCATTCTTTGCAAAAGAAGCGTTGTTTTCCTCTTACGAATCCTGCTTTCAATATGGTTTCCGCTTTTTGACAGCGCAGGCATTT
>JAPUDO010000108.1 GCA_027493055.1 Niabella sp.
CCCTCGTTTAACCTTTGTTCCCTTAACTGAATTGCTTTTTTTCCTTCATAATCATATTTAGCGGCGAAGCGGGTTTTCATCTGGGAAAGCTGGGGTGCATCGTCAGCCCCAAAAAAAACGGTTGCATCTCCGTCCTTAATCCAGATAACCCTGTGAAATTTTGAGTGTGCGCCTGTTACTTCATAGCTGATCCCTTCTGCTATTTCTCCCTTTTCTTCCTGCTGCAATACCATATTATCTGCTGACCGTAAAAGCTCCAGGGTATCAGTATCATACGATGCACCTGCTTCAAAAGCATAGTCCAGCTCCTGCTTTTGTATATAATAAACGGCATTCTCAAAAGCCGGGTGCTTTGTATAAGGGTTTATAAGCCCGCCAGAATGGTCCTTATGCAGGTGGCTCATCATCACTTTGGTAACATCATCGGCATTAATACCATTATCCCGCAGGTTTTTATACAGTTGAAACTGGCCGTCTTCATCTGTAAGTCCAAGGCCTGTATCCAGCAAAATAATATCCTCATTAGTTATTACAACAAAAGGCTGTATCTCTACCAGCAGGCTGCCGCGGCCACGGTCGGTCATCTCATCTTCGCTTAGTTTAAAGGGAATAAATTTTTTAGAGGCATCTACAGTAAAGCTGCCTTCGGAAAGGGGTATGATCTTCATGGCGCAAAAGTAATTGTAAATTTACAATGCCATTCCGATGGGCTCCCCGGGATACAAATAACGGCCAAAGGTGCTACTAGTAATCATTTTAAAAGTAAATAGTTGCACTTTTTTATTCGTGCATTCATGGCCTACAATACTCCTGCTCGCTTCGCAATTTCATTCTGGCCTGCGGCGACTTTCATAACTTATGTGACCGAGCCTTCTATACCACCCCTTCAACTTGCCAGACAAACATCTTTTTCGTAAATTTGGAAGGTGCAAAAATCTCAAGATATACAGCTGGATTTTGTCGTGGATAGGCTGACAAACTCTATCCGAAACACCATTTCGGGAGACAGTTTTGAAACTGAAGTAGCGAGGTTCATTATTAAGGACACCAAACAAACTACAAAGAAAAACGGCTGGAATTTAACTGGAAGTCTGAACTTGACAATGATATTAATGAAGTTTACAAGCTGACAATTGTTGGTAACACTGACATAATTCAAGGTGCTTTGAGTATCCGAAAAGAAGCCGACCACATCTTTATGAACCTGCTTAAAAATGCACCTTTTAATATCGGACGACAAAAACTCTATGAAGGTGTAGCGGGAAATCTCGTAGCATTTGCCTGCAAACTTTCGTTTCAATCTGGCTTTGACGGCTTTGTTGGTTTTACAGCAAAGACAAAATTAATACAGCATTATATTGACACATTGGGTGCATATCATTTTGGCGGACACAGAATGATTATTGAAACACATGCTGCAAAACTATTAGTAGAAAAATACTTTAAAACATAGAAAATCATGGGATTTATTAAAGAACCTAAGGGAGTTGATTTGATTATTCAAAGTAAACCCCTGACAGACAAAGAAAGAAAAGAAATCAGCAAATACATTGCCGATTACAAAGCAAGAAACAAGAAGAAGCTTTCATCCAAAGCAAACACAAAACAACCTGCCTGACAAAAGGCACGAACTACTTACATAGTATTTGCAATATCTCGGCTTGACATTAAAGGCTCAATCTAATTGCAACTGTGCGAAGCGAGGACGCTTCGCTACCTTATGCTGTCGCCTGTGACCTTTCTATTGAAATTATATACACTGAAATAAATAGTTGCATCCTTTTGAAAGAAAACTACCTGTCACCGAAATTGGTAATAATGTTCTCTACATTATCCGGGGATATAATCAACGTTTTCGCACCGGGGTAATTGTGTGTGAAGGTTTGCGGAATTCTTGCTTTTGCTTTTTTATTCCACTCCTGTAAAAATATAACTATTTTGGATTCAAATCCAATTATATTATGATTAAACGGGATTTCCGAGTCCGCTTTTTCGGAAAAGAGAAACAAATCAGATGTGCGAAGTGTTGCGCCACGACTGACAGGCTCTTGCTTCGCAATCCTATTCTGTCGCCTGCAGCGACTTTCATAACTGCATCAGAAAATCCGGCTACCAAAATATCTGTTTACATTTTAAGCTTTCTTAATTTCGCAGCACATGAACCAGAGGGAACTTTTTTTAAGACATGTGGCACAAACGTCGGCAGCACCTTTAGCTATTGAAATTGTAAAAGCAGAAGCATGTACCCTTACTGATAGCAAGGGCAAAGCGTATATTGATTTGATCGGTGGGATCAGCGTGGCCAACACGGGGCACCGCCATCCGAAAGTGCTGGAGGCCATACATCAGCAATTAGATGCTTATATGCACATTATGGTATATGGAGAGTTTGTGGAGACTCCGCAGGTACAGTATGCTACTAAGCTGGCGGCATGCTTACCATCGTCGCTCAATGCTGTTTATTTCACTAACTCCGGCGCGGAAGCAGTGGAGGGCGCTATGAAACTGGCTAAACGCACCACTAACCGTACGAAAATCATCGCCTGCGAAAACTCTTATCATGGCTCTACACAGGGAGCCTTAAGTATTATGGGCAGCGAATACTGGCGTAATGCCTTCAGGCCACTATTGCCCGGGATCCTGCATTTTCCCTATAACAGCCGGGAGCTTATTGATGCTATTGATACGGATACTGCCTGTGTTATTTTAGAAACCGTACAGGCCGAAGCAGGCGTTATAACCCCTGCTAAAAGCTGGTTACAGGCTGTAAGAAAAAAATGTACGGAAACAGGAACCCTGTTAATACTGGATGAAATACAAACAGGATTTGGAAGAACAGGTACACTCTGGGGCTTTCAGCATTTTGATGTAGTTCCTGAAATAGTATTGTTAGGCAAAGCGCTGGGCGGAGGTATGCCGCTGGGCGCTTTTGTGGCAGACAGGGCCCTGATGATGGAGCTGACAGATAAGCCGGTATTAGGTCATATTACCACGTTTGGCGGCCACCCTGTATGCTGCGCCGCGGGCCTTGCAGCGATTGAGATATTAACAGAAGAGCGACTTTTTGAAGCTGTTCCTCAAAAAGAGCAACTCTTTACCTCACTGTTGCAACATGAACGGATTAAAGCCGTACGCAGCTACGGCCTGTTAATGGCCGTGGAATTTGAGAATTTTGAAACCAACAAAAAAGTGATTGATGCAGTTATTGCCGGTGGCGCTGTCACAGATTGGTTTCTATTCGCATCAAACTGTTTACGTATCTGCCCGCCGCTAACTATCACTGAAGAAGAAATAAAAAAGGCCTGCAAGATCATTACGGATGTGCTGGATAAAAAGGCTTAAAAGCAGTCGAACACATGATCAACCCGGTTTTTGCGTGTATGTTCATTGCCTGGAGGCAATAGCATATAAGTGTGAAGCGAGGACGCTTCACACAGCTTTGGTCATTACAGATATGCTGGATAAGGGTTAAGAAAGAGTGGTTGTGAGTGATTGCGGACACCTACTCACTACTCACCACTAACTATTCACTACTCACTTTAAATGCGACAATTCTTCATTAACATAACACTGTAAACTAAAAAAAACCACGAACGCACATCTCATTGGTGCACCCGTGGCTAATGTAATGAGAGAATACCGCTGCTGGAAATTATATCTTACCCACCATCCTGGCCGGCACTACCCACTCATCAAATTCCTTTTCTGTAAGATAACCCAGCTTCAGTGCCATTTCTTTTAAAGTGGTTCCTTCTTTATGCGCTTTCTGAGCAATTTCGGCTGCTTTGTAGTAACCTATTTTTGTATTCAGCGCCGTAACCAGCATGAGCGAGTTATCAACGTGTTTTTTAATATTTGCC
The DNA here is from genome assembly GCA_027493055.1 of Niabella sp. Taxonomy (GTDB): domain Bacteria; phylum Bacteroidota; class Bacteroidia; order Chitinophagales; family Chitinophagaceae; genus Niabella. The sequence goes on from JAPUDO010000108.1 coordinate 3,861, forward strand.
TGTATCGGCTCAATCCCCACAGCACATTTATCATTGAACGAAACACAGCCATCGCCAATCAGCCTTGCACTTTGTAAGAAATTAGCGATCATTACCGGTTTAAATACATTCAACTCAAAATGCCCGTTGGCGCCGCCTACGTTAATAGCAACATCATTACCTAATATCTGTGCCACAATCATGGTCAATGCCTCGCATTGGGTAGGATTTACCTTTCCCGGCATGATAGAAGAGCCTGGCTCATTATCAGGAATAAAAATTTCACCTATGCCGCTTCGTGGTCCGCTGCTGAGCATACGGATGTCGTTGGCAATCTTCATTAAGCTGACAGCCACTGTTTTTAACGCGCCATGCGCTTCTACTATCGCATCATGCGCAGCCAAAGCTTCAAACTTATTATCTGCAGTCCTAAACGGAAGTTTGGTAAGCCTGGCAATTTCAGCAGCAACGCTTACATCATAGCCCTCGGGTGTATTAATACCTGTGCCTACTGCTGTTCCGCCTAAAGCAAGCTCACTGAGGTGCGGCAATGTGTTTTTAATAGCTTTCAATCCGTGATCCAGCTGGGATACGTAACCGCTTATTTCCTGTCCTAATGTTAAAGGCGTGGCATCCATAAAATGGGTACGGCCAATCTTTACCACTTTCATGAACTGTTTGCTTTTCTTCTTCAGCGTATCGCGAAGCTTTTCAATACCGGGAATGGTTACTTCTACCAATATTTTATAAGCTGCAATATGCATAGCCGTAGGGAAAGTATCATTACTGCTCTGGCTCTTGTTCACATCATCGTTAGGATGTAAAAATTTTTCTTTATCAGTTAGCTTACCACCTTTCAATACATGGCCGCGGTAGGCAACCACCTCGTTCACGTTCATATTACTTTGTGTACCACTGCCGGTTTGCCATATCACCAGAGGAAATTCATTGTCCAGTTTTCCTTCCAGGATCTCATCGCATACCTTACCTATCAGTACACTTTTTTCTTTAGACAGCACTTTGGCTTTCTGGTTGGCTATGGCAGCAGCTTTTTTCAGATAAGCAAAGGCCCTGATAATTTCTTTCGGCATTTTATTAATGTCCTGGGCAATCTTAAAGTTCTCCACAGAGCGCTGGGTTTGGGCGCCGTAAAATGCGGTAGCAGGCACTTTCACCTCTCCCATCGTGTCTTTTTCAATCCTGAAATCCATAATTGTAAAATTTTATAAGTGAGTAGTTCACAAAGGTATTGCATTGCCCGGTTGAAGAAGTATTTTTTTGTGCAAACGATTGAATATACTCCCGCTAAATACTATTTCTTATTTTCACTGAAACGATTCCCTAAATTCATGTAAAATGAAAAATAAACTCATCCTTATTGCCTGCTTTTTGTTCCTGAAAAACATAGCCCATGCACAGGTAGAAAATATTATTATTGTTACTACGGACGGCTACCGCTGGCAGGAGCTGTTTGCAGGAGTGGACACCGCCATTGCCAACAACCGCCGCTTTAACGAAGGGGACAGCGCTTATATTTACAAAAACTATTGGGATGCCGATCCTGCGGAAAGTCGTAAAAAATTAACCCCTTTTATATGGAATACCATTGTAACAAAAGGCAGCATCTATGGCAACCGACATGCCGGTAATAAAGTAGATGTTGCCAACCCTTACTGGTTCAGCTATCCCGGCTACAGCGAAATATTTACCGGCTATGCTGACCCCGCTGTCAATTCCAACGAGTATAAACCTAATCCCAATACTACATTACTGGAGTTTTTAAATACGCAACCCCGGTTTAAAAATAAAATAGCAGCCTTTGGCGCCTGGGAAGCCTTTGACAGGATACTCAACCAGCAGCGCAGCGGCCTGCCTGTTTTCAGCGCTTTTGATACCGTGAGCGGCAACCTCACTTCGCACCAAAAGCTCATCAATCAGATGCTGATCAATTCTTATCGCCCCTGGAAAGACGGGGAATGCCTTGATGTATTTACACATTATGCAGCTATGGAATACATGAAAAGTAAAAAACCTAAAGTACTTTTTATTGGCTATGGCGAAACAGATGAGTGGGCACATCATGCCATGTACCGCAGCTACCTGGATGCTGCCCACCAGGTAGATAAATGGCTGGCGGAAATATGGGAATATGTACAAACTGATCCTGCTTATAAAAACAAAACAGCCTTATTCATTACTACTGATCATGGCCGCGGAGATGCTGTTAAAAGCCAGTGGACCAGTCACGGCAGCAGTATCAAAGGCGCTAACGAAACATGGTTTATGGTAATGGCGCCCGGCTTACCGGCAAAAGGCGAAGTAAAGACCGATGCACAGTACTACACCCAACAGATGGCGCAAACCATAGCTTCTTTATTAGGCACTACCTATAAAGCCAGCCATCCTGTGGGAGAAAAGATAGCGCTGAAATAATCTTGATGCAGTATAGAGCACACATTTCACTCTTCTCCTTTGGAAGGGGCTGCCAATGACATGTTAAGTAAAGTGCTGGTAATCAATGTGTACAAAAAGCTATAGTCGTTCCGAGTTATCAATTTGTGATGCCCGCCCGGAGGTCGGACGGGCAAACTCCATGATGCGATAACATATAATAAGGATCGGCACATCGCAGTGAAACGGAGATGTCTCAACGGAATGCCTGTTACCATCGCCATTTAACTGCACGTTGAGATTTCTTTTCCGATACATCGGAACTACGAAACGACTATTGGCTATCAGCATATTACAAATATGTCATTGGTGTCGTGGAGAGGAACCTCAACGTAAACCAGAAACTTGTTGTATAGCCCATATATGCTTTATACTAAAAATTATGTCATCTCTTCATTGATTTTTGCAACGCAAATCCTTTAGTCGAGGTGACGGTCTGTATTAAGCAGCGTATCTTCCCTGATTTCCCCTATTTATTAAAATACGGGAAAAATACCCCCCTTTTGCCGGTCTTTACATGCTTACTTTCGCCGCGGTCTTTTAAACCACTGGTTAGACACAGTATATTTTTTAAACTAAAAGCTATTCATGAAAAAACTAACGGCTGTCCTTACAACGATTATCCTGCTTTCAGTTGCGGTTTCCTGTAAAAAAACCGGGTCACTTCAGTCTGAGCGTCTTCCAACCGCCGCAAAAAGCAGCGATTACCAGAAAGGCGACTTTGTATTTAGCGTTTCAAACCTGCGGAAGTTAACTTATACCCGCTCGGTAAATGGTGGGGAGGAACAAATTATACCGTCTCACTTATATGTAAGATTTAAACCTGTTACACAGGAGCATGTTAACGCCATAGAAGAAAAGAACATCCCTGCCTATCCTT
>JAPUDO010000109.1 GCA_027493055.1 Niabella sp.
CCTTGCCATGCCCTTCATGACGCTTATGAGCTTTTCCATTATCCCCATGGTTTTATTTATGACCTTAAAGCAATTTGCCGACGGATTACAATATACCAAAACAGCCATGGCATTGTCTGTAGCAGCTATACCGCTGAATGTATTCTTAAACTGGCTGCTGATTTATGGCAACTGGGGATTTCCGCGGCTGGAGCTGATAGGTGCAGGCTATGCCACGCTTATTACACGCATCCTCATTTTCCTGGCTTTGGGCTATGTGATACTCAACCATAAAATATTTAAAAAATACATGGCAGTGGCCAAAAATCAGTGGGTTCTTAAAAAAAGCACCATTTCACAGTTACTGAAAATAGGCATACCCAGCAGCTTACAAATTGGTATGGAGGCTGGGGCGTTTGCTGTATCGGGTATCTTAGTAGGTACAATTGGCGCGGCGCAGCAAGCAGCGCATCAGATTGCCCTGAGCTGCGCTTCTTTTGCTTTCATGGTTTCGTTAGGCCTGTCGCAGGCCGGTTCAATACGTGTAAGCCATGCGTTTGGCAGCACTAACTGGAAAAGGATATCAGTGATCGGGAAAAGCACTATGGTCCTGGCTTTAGCTTATGGCACTATATGTTGCCTGCTTTTTATCCTATTCAGGCAATATTTACCCCTGCTTTTTAACCACGAAGTGAAGGTAGTGAGCATTGCAGCAGCTTTATTACTTTTTGCAGCGGCTTTCCAGATACCCGATGCCCTGCAGGCCACCAGCGCCGGGCTATGCCGTGGCATTAAAGATGTGAATATTCCTACGGTGTTCATTTTTATTGCTTACTGGGTATTAGGTATTCCATCGGGATATTTAATGGCCTTTCATTTTGGAATGGCAGAAAAAGGCATCTGGATCGGTTTTATATGCGGGCTGAGCCTTTCAGCGATCTTTTTAACAGCGAGGTTCCTGAAGAAAACCAACGTGGAGCGTATTAAAACATAACCCTTATGCTTATCATTCAGCATTTCTTCAAAATTCAAATGATACATTTGTAAAATGAAGATCCTGATAATAGAAGATGAGGAAGAGCTTGCCAAAAGTATTGCTGAATACCTTCCGGAAGAAATTATTATTTCTGCAAAAACGGCGGTCGCCGGGGTTGATATTATCACCAACACCTTAAGTAACAATATCGATTTTAGAATGGATCATACAGTTAATAAAAAAAATTATTTTGCATTTTTAAACAAAGCGGTCCAAAATGAAAGAAGCAACCCATGCCCGGCTTACCAGGTTCTGCGCTTTTCTGCGTGGCGTAAACGTAAAAGGAACTGCTATGAAAATGGCGGAAGTATGTTCTGTGTTTGAAAAAGCAGGAATGAAAAATGTGTCATCAGTTCTGGCCTCTGGGAATATCCTGTTTTCATCCGGTAAAAATAAAAAGGAATTAAAAGAGCTGCTTGAAAAAATGATGTCGGAGCACTTTGGCTACGAGGCCTTTCTTTTTGTAAAAGACAAAAATGAGGTTGAAGCAATTTTCAGCAATAATCCTTTTGAGGCCGGCCCTGGATTTCACATATACTGTTTTGCAGGAGTAGAAGGAGTAGAAAAAATATTGATGGAAACATTTCAAAAATCGGAGAAAGCAGCGGGAGAAAGCGCTCAAATCAGGGAAAGTAATTTCTATTGGAAAGTACCTAAAGGAAATACCCTGGATTCTGACTTCGGGAAAATATTAGGGAAAAAGCACCTTAAGGATTCTTTCACTTCCCGGAACCTGAATACTTTTGAGAAAACTTTGAAAAAGATGTAATTTTTTATCCCTGAAAACAGGAAACCGTATTTCATTTGCTACTAATAATATTCATTTTCTTTACACCTGATCCTGTAACTTCGCCCGTTTCTAACAAATAAAATATGAACATCAGGAAGAGCTGGGCACAATCATTTGGAAAGCTGGTAAATGGCAGGTTCTCTGCATTATTTTCGGTTTTAGGATTATATATCGTTCTTTCATTTCTAACAAGAATCATTTTTCTGATATGGTCAGCAAAAGATGCCGGTTTCAATTTACCTTATCTTTTAAGAGCCTTTCTTACAGGATTTATCTTTGACCTGGCTGCAGGGCTATCCTTCCTGCTGCTATATGCGGTGTACCTGCTGCTGTTTCCCAAAAAATGGATCGGCTCACTGGCAGATAAGATCTTTACGTACGGTTATCTTTCCCTAATCCTTGTCATTACCTTTTTTAGTTTAATGGCCGAGTTCCCTTTCTGGGATGAGTTTGGTGTAAGGTTCAATTTTATTGCAGTAGATTACCTAATCTACACTTATGAAGTTGTTTCCAACATCAACCAGTCGTACCCTTTACCATTAATCATTACCGTTTTAATGACTTTGATAATCGGCACGCTTATACTGCTGCATAAAACAGGAACTTTCAGGAATACGTTTTCAGACAAGCGATCTATCCGTACCAGGGCAGCTTATGCGCTCCCTGTATTGTTAACCGCATTTTTGCTATTAACAGTAATGAAGAACAAGCAGGCCGACTTCAGTAATAACCTTGTGATCAATGAAGTGGGGAAGAACGGCGTTTTTTCTTTTTTTGCAGCCTTCAGGTCTAATGAACTGGACTATGACACCTTCTATCCAAAGCTCGAAGAAAAAGAAGCGTACCGTTTACTGAAGAAAACACTTTTACAGGAAAACCAGCACTACCTCTCAGAGCAAGGGGACGATATCAGCAGAATTACAAAAGGAGCGAATGAAATCCACCCCAATATCATTCTTGTTGCAATAGAAAGCTTTAGCGGTGATTTTTTAAAAGCATTTGGCAATGAGGATAACCTTACGCCTAATTATGACAGCCTTGCCAGCCAAAGCATTTTCTTTACTAATTTATATGCAACCGGCACAAGAACCGTGAGAGGTATGGAAGCGCTCACGCTGTGTGTTCCTCCAACACCCGGCAATAGTATTGTAAGAAGGCCCGGCAATCAGGGTATCTTTTCTATTGCTACCATCCTCAGAGAAAAAAACTACCACCCGTATTTCATTTATGGTGGCGATGGTTACTTTGATAACATGAACAACTTCTTTGGAGGGCAGGGTTTTGATATTGTAGACAGGGACAGGGGCAATCCTTTATCTGATAAAATTGAAACACACCGCTATAATATTGCAGACGATGAAGTAAGCTTTGAAAATGCCTGGGGCATTTGTGATGAAGATATATACAAACAGGCCATCAGGTATGCTGATAAGAGCAGCACTGACAATACACCTTTCTTCCAGTTTGTAATGACAACATCTAATCACAAACCTTATACTTTTCCTGAGGGCAAAATTGACCTGCCGCAGGGCAACAGGAATGCGGCCGTAAAATATACAGATTATGCACTGGGAAAATTCATTATGGAAGCACAAAAGAAGCCCTGGTTTAAGAATACAGTATTTGTTATTGTTGCTGATCACTGCGCCAGCAGTGCCGGTAAATGGGAAATTAATATTGATAAGCATCATATCCCTGCAATCATTTATAACCTGTCGCACGAACCAAAAAGGATAGACAGGCTGACCTCGCAAATAGACTTAATGCCTACCTTATTAGGCTACCTGGGATGGAGCTACAATACCGCCTTATTTGGTAAAGATATTAACCAGACAAAACAAGGAGAAGAAAGGGCTTTTATAGGCAACTACAGGACCTTAGGAATGTTGAAAGGCAATCTGTTTACCCAAATTGATGACCGCAAAAGAGTGACGCAATTCAGGGTATCGGCAAAGGACCAATCCTTTTCTGAACAAAAAAACCTAAACAAAGAATTGGTGAATGAAACCATTTCCTATTATCAAACAGCCAGCGAACGGTTTAAGAACGGCAAGATGAAGGAGTGATTGGCTGATAACCTAAGAAAGGTACCGGGGAAACTTTCAAAATGCCAGGCAACACCTTAAATTTCTTGTCTTATGGAAAGTTGTGCCGTTAAAAATCTTTATAATTTGGTATTTTAAAAATCTCAACCAGCAGGCTGGGTGATCTTATAGTAAAATATCCGGCAAAACAAATCAAAGTGATAAAAGACTGGCCGGTTGAATTGAAACAACAAGATATTTCTGATAATCGAAAATCAGGCAAAAGCATTCCAATGAAAAAAATGGCAACTACCCTGCTCAAAGCCGGTTTCATAGCGGGAAGCCTAGATATCCTGTTGGCATTTGTCAACGCGTGGTTGAGTTCAGGCGTTTCGCCGGAGCATATTCTGCGGTTTATAGCAAGCGGATTGATAGGCACAAAAGCATTTCAGGATCCGAACGGTATGGCTTTACTGGGTCTGGCAATACATTTTTTTATTGCTTTTTTCTGGACGGCTGTTTTCTTTTTCTGCTACCCAATATTTAAAGGTATAGTTCGTTCGAAGTTTATGCAGGGAGTGCTTTACGGTATCTTTGTCTGGTTAATAATGAATGTAGTAGTACTGCCTGTAACCAATACACCAAAATCAGGGTTTCAATGGTCAGATGCAATTAAAGGAACAGGCATACTTATTATTGCCATTGGATTTCCGGTGGCACATTTTACCCGCATATATTATCAGGAAAAAGAGATCATATTGAATAAAAAATAATTAACGATGAGAAAAGTAGTTTTAGATTTAGCAGTAACCTTAGACGGGTTCATTGAAGGCCCGAACGGTGAAACTGACTGGTGCATCATGGACGATGATATGGATTTTAATGGTTTTTTGTCAACCATTGACACTATATTTTACGGCAGGGTAAGTTATGAAGCCTGGGGAAATTTTCAACCGGATGAAAAAGAGCATGAAGCAACAATTCAATTTTGGCAGAACATCCATGCCAAGAAAAAGTATGTTTTTTCAAGTAAAAGCAGGGCTGATGATAAAGCTATATTTATAAATGCGGATCTAACAGGCAAGGTATCTGAAATAAAAAAACAGGAGGGAAAAGACATCTGGCTATATGGCGGAGCAAGCCTTGTGAAGACCTTTATCCATCTGGGATTGATTGACATTTACAGGATATCGGTGCACCCCATAGCTTTAGGAAATGGGAAGCCGTTATTTGAAGAGCTGAAAGAGCGGTTAGAGTTGAAACTAATCAAAACCAATATTTTTAAATCAGGCGTAGTGCAGCTTATTTATGAACCTGACAGATAGCGCCTTTAAATGTATATCATAAAATTCAGCGTGTTTTCAATATGCTATCCGGCAAAACAGTCCACTATCTTTGCGAAGTAGAACAAGTCTGCGAACCGGCATACCGAGTTTTTTCATTCCGGGTGGACTTGAAAGGAATATGCCATCCATCGTAAAAAGGTTTGAAGAAAATCCAGGTTCAAAATAAGATGAACCTGTTTAAACCGTAAAGTATCCGAAAAATAATGTTGTGCAGTTGCAACTTCGCATCCATTAAAAGAATAGCCTGAAAAACTATAACTTTGTGATCATTCAAAAAGGCTGTATCTACCCGATGCAGCTTTTTTAATAAGCTGGTAAACATTCATACTCCAATAGCGTACGATATAAAATGAAAATTGCATTCTGGTCCATTGGCAAAGTACACGAAGCCTATGTAAAAAGCGGTGTGGAAGACTTCTCCAAACGCATCAACAATTACTTTAAACTGGAATGGGAAATCATTGCCCCGCTTAAAAATGCGGCTAAAATGACTGTTCATGATATTAAAAAAAGTGAGGCGGACATTATACTTTCCAAAATTCAAAAGGATGATTTTTTAATTGCGCTTGATGAAAGAGGCGTTCAGTTGAGCTCAGAGGCGCTGGCACAGCAAATACAACAGTGCGCTAACAGTTCCGCCAAAAGGATCGTTTTTCTTATAGGAGGTGCTTTTGGTATTCATGAAACCCTTTTAAAAAGGGCCAATTTTCAATGGAGCCTTTCGAAGCTGGTATTTCCGCACCAGCTGGTAAGGTTAATACTGGCAGAGCAGGTGTACAGAGCCTGCACGATCCTGAAAAATGAAAAATATCACCATCAATAAACTATAAAACTCCGTCATAATATTTTGGCACCAGTTTCTTCCATGCAGACGCGTCATTCGTCCTTTTTCGCCAGCAGACCCCTTGGTAACAGGCGACCCGTTGGTTCCGCTTCAACCTTTTTAATGATTCTATCAGCATAAGCTGCATATTCGCTTTCCATTAAAGTATGCACTCCTGCAGATTTATTAATGAGTTTAGTTTCACTCTTTTCTTCAAGAACAACCCGTAAATAATAGGCGCTATCGCTAAATTTACTTGAATCAGTATAAAAAAAATACAGCCCTGGTTTAATAAGCCCCCCGCTAATAACAGACTTTGGCTTATGAGTTAAAGATTCAAAAAAGTGCAATAAAGTCTTACCCTTAAAAGACGGTGCATTATCAACAATCCACTCTTGCTGTTTCTTTAGTTCTGACTGTGACTGTCCATGACTAATACTACTTATCAATACAAAAAAAATCAAGAGAGAAAATAACTGACGGAATTTCAAAGCTGACATACAGTTTTTTTTATTGACATAAAATTATAAAAATCAGATATCAATTCAAAGTAATTCTTATTTCACACTACGAATTTTGATTAACTATTCCCGCTTTCTTTTATTGATCCTTCCTTTAAATTGACTTACACCATCCATGAACGCCTCCACCACAATCCTGCCTTCAGGGAGATGCGTAAGATCATAATTAAATACAGCATTTTTGATACCTTTATATTCATGCTTTTGCCAGATAACGCCATCTACTGTAATCTGTACTGTCATGTTGCTTAGCCTGTTAGATACAACGCTTAGCTGCGTTTGGTCCACAACCGACCTGGGGTACAGGGAAAATGCATACCGGGCTACTGTTGTATCCCTCACAAAACCCGGAACGGCTTTAAAGCTGAGCATTTCACCATTGCCGCAATCGCTCTCAAAAGCATGGATAAGGGTTCCGCTCATATCAAACATACGCAGGTAGCCGTCACCATTCCTGGGCTGAGCCCAAAACTGCAGCCCATCACCGGAAGTATCTATTAAATTCAGGGTGTATTTACCTGCCGCCAGCCGGATGGTATCGGTGTAGAGTGTAACAGCTTCCAGTTGCTTAGGTATTTTGTGAAAAATAGTATCCAGCCTGTCATTCACAAGAAAAATACTGTTGTCCTTTGGTTTGTTATTGGTAAGCAGTTGCAATACAAATTCCGAGGGAAATTTTTCAGGAGCTGTAAACGAAGCTTTCATTTCATTGTCGCCCGACCAGGCATCTGTTTTCCCGTTAGGTTTGCTAAGCACCACGCTAAATGTATTGACGCCATCCTTTTCCTGGATCTCACCAGGCAGTGCTATCTTGGCGGTCTTATTAAAGGGCAGCTCCCCTTTCCAGTGAAATATTTTTTTAGCAAACCCTTCCGTTCCATACACTATGGTAAGTGAACGAAGCGGATCCGATCCAAGATTCCTGATAGCTATGCGCGGGATAAAGCTTGCAGGGTTCAGCCTGAAAAAGCGCTGCTCATCGCTGGGCACCATGATAGCTTCAACTGCCACGTCTGTTTTCTGTTTAGGCGCTGTATATTGAAATAAATAGGCTGAAATATTTTCAATCGCCTGTATATTACCGGTAGCTGTATAAGGCTCCATTTGCAGCGACACCTTATGGCTACCTGGTTTTGTGAATACATCTATCACATCCGGCTGCTGCAGATCGCCGGGGCACCAGTAAGCACGATCATATATCCAGGTACCTCCCTGCGGATACAGGGGATTATCACCACAGTCTTTCCACATATCACGCTGGTCAACAGATCTTCCGTCCAGTTTTATTTCTCTCCAACGACGGCAAAACTCACTGCACCCGCGCGGCCTGTCCATTCCATGCCCCGTATGCTGAATGCGTATGCGACTAAGGGCGGCACCAGTTACAGATTCATAATCAACCGGTAAAAGATACTCTTCAATCTTTGCATCAGGATCGCCATACTTATACCCCTTATTCCAAAGCGGCACCATGCCAAGCGGCGTAACAACAGGTGGTCCGGACAAAATTTCAAAATCTATGGTGAGCGCCCAGCCTACCGTATTATCCTCGTAACCGGAATGTATATAAACAACCTCCACGCTGTCGCGCAGGTAAGGTGCAAAATCAGTAACATCTACCTGCCATTTCCAGTTCCAGCCTTTATTATAAATGCTGCCATAGGGAGTAAGCATCCGGCCTAACTCATAATCAAGCACGGTGCCATTTGATCCGCCTTTGCGGCGCAATACAATATGATCCAGGTAGTCCCAATGCGCAGTATTCAGGTTATCAGGACTTCCCAATGTAACGTTCATGGTTATTTTACGTACCGGGTAACTATTTCGTGGGAAAACGCCCCAGGCCGGGTATGGGTTTTCTCCTTTGGAAGGATCGCATATAATGGTAGCACGGTTGTGTGTAACCACATGACTTGTTACAGGTTTTTGTGCAGCTGCGCCTGCAAAGGAACAGATCAATAGCAGGGGAAATACTGGCTTCAATTTCATCATACAGAAAGAAGCTTTTAACAGGTTATAAAAGGATCGTTTGAGAAGGCCCATAGATACAAGTTTGAAAGTAATCACAGTGATTTAATCTGTAAACTCCTATCAAAAATAGGTACATCTCTCAATAATAAGAATCCGGGATTGAAGTTTTAATAAGTAGGAACAGGCATGCGGAATAATTTATTATTTCTGCTGTTCTAAAAATTTGATGCCACATCTGACAACAAATTTCCCTTTGTTCGTTCATCCATTACCAGGAGGTAATACAATAAGTGTGCGAGGCGCCCAGGCCTCGCACAGCAAAGATAAAGCTTATTGTACGAGCACGCCCGCCCACCAAAGTCATCCTGGCAGAAACGGGCCTCACACAGCGCAGTATGCAGCTATTTCAAGCTATTCCAATTCTTTTATCTTAATATTCTTAAACCATACTTCATCACCATGGTCCTGCAAAAGAATATTTCCCGATGCAGCATTTCCAAAATCCGGCCAGCTCTTATACTTACTATAGGCAACCAATGCATTCCACATTTGATTATTACGGCTGTACGTTACAATTTTTGTATTGTTTAACCAATGCTCTACATCATTACCCCTCACTATTACCATTGCTGTATTAAAATCATTTTTCCGGAAAGGCTTATCAGAAGGCGCAGCAATAAGGTCATATAATGATCCTAAAGTTCTGTTGCCCTTTACTCCCAACTTAGCATCGGGGTGCTTCTCATCATCCAGGATTTGAAATTCACAACCAATAGCCGAGCCCTCTCCTTTATTCATGTCTGGATTTACAAAATATTTTATTCCGCTATTGGCGCCCTCTGTAATTTTAAAGTCGGCTTTAAGAATAAAGTTTTTATATTTTTTTGTAGTAACAATATCACCGCCATTTGTAGATTCGCCGCCCCCGCTTTTTAATACTTTAAGAATTCCTCCATCTATAACCCATCCTTTTTCAGGAAAGCTGTTGAGCTTTGCGCCTCTCCAGCCTTCAGTTGTAGTGCCGTCCCACAGCAGCTTCCAGCCATCTTTTACTTCCCTGTCGGAAAGTGAATTGGGTATTACATTAACTTCAGGGGCCCCGTTTTTCTCACGCTTTATATACTTTGCCGGATCGGTGGTACAGATCCTTATACTTCTCCAGCTTACTGTTTTGCCTTCTTCTTCAGTTTTACCAATAGAATGTACCTGCAAAGCAATAAATCCTTTTAATGTTTTATCATCCCAAAGATTGGCGCAGGGGATACCATTAACCCAGGTACGAATTGATTTTCCTATGGCTTCGATCCTGGCTGTATTCCAGGCATTACTTTTAAATGCAGTACGGGCTTTGGGATTTTCTGTAAGAGGATATAACCATCCGCGGCGGGCTTCATCATAGATGCCTCCGGACCAGGCGCGGGGTGCAGGATCAATCTCAAACTGGTAACCATGTACACGGCCGTTATTGTAGTCTTTTTCCGACAGGCTTCTGAACTGAACACCCGAGTTCAGGCCATTATCTATTTTAAATTCAAATTCTAAAATAAAATCACCATACTCTTTTTCTGTGGCCAGAAATGTATTGGGCGTTTTAAGTCTGGAAATGCCAACGATTGTATTACCCACTATTTTGTATTCCGCTGTTCCGTTAAGCTTCTTCCAGCCGTTAAAATTTTTTCCATTAAATAATGGTTCCCATTTTTGTGCAACGGCTGTCAAAGCAAAAAGACATAACAGCGATAGTAAAACATTTCTTTTCATGCGTTTATTTTTTATTGTTTTTTGCCACATGGAATTCGCCAAGATAATCTCAGAGAGTCCATTAAACATCCCTTTGGGTATGTAAAACTCTTTGGGCTCATTTCATATTCAGATATATTATTTTATAGCTTGTAAAAATCTTCCCAGCCTTTGCTTGGCGGCAATCCTGCAAGCATAGCATTTGCAAATGCATGATTCGTTATTTGTTTCAGCCGGCTGTCAAAAAATAATTGTGTATTTAAACGTTGGGCTATTACACCCAGCGAGAATACCTGGCTCAACGGGCCATGTATTTCAAATGGCGACCGTGTTTTTTCCATGCCATTACATGCCAGCAGGAAATTTTTAAAATGATTGGAAGAACTGGGCGGTACTTGCGGCAGGCGGCCAGCCATCTCTTTTGCTTTACTTTCGGGTATAATAGTTAAAGTACTTCCATGGCTGGCCCCTTTAAAAATAAGGTCTTTACTGTAAATAATTTTCCCGGGGTTCAATGCAGATTTAGGTGCATTACCCTGATTGGTAACGGGTATGCTGGGGTCAAGCCCCGAAACACCATAGCCGGGAGGAATAGGCGGCAGATTATCAAGGCCATCGTACCACGTTATATCTAACGGCGGCATACCAGCCCGTTGCGGAAAGCGGAATAATATAGTAGAAGAATAAGGGAAAAAATAATCGTTATGCCCTTTTTCTTTAACCAGCGTAACCTCATAGGGCAAACCAAGCTCCAGGAACTCATGAGCAGTGTCCAGTATATGTGCGCCCCAATCTCCAAGCGCACCCATGCCAAAGTCATACCAGCAGCGCCATTCCCCCTGATGATATCTTTCATTATAATCATGGTATGGAACTGCGCTCAGCCAGGTCATCCAGTCCATATCTGTTGGGATGGGTTGCTTCTCAGGAAGCTTATAGATATTACTATCCAGGTTATGCCACCGGCGCGGATTATTCATGTGCGCTGTAATTGCAGTAACATCTTTTATGATACCTGCTTCTTTCCATGCCTTAAACTGAAAATAATTTGCTTCCGAATGTCCCTGGTTTCCCACCTGGGTTACAACGTTAGGATACTTTTTTGCAGCCTGCATCATCAGCTCTGCTTCATAAAATGTTCTTGCCATGGGTTTTTCTACGTACACATGCTTTCCGTAAGCCATTGCCATCATGCAAATGGGAAAATGAGAATGATCGGGAGTAGCCACTACTACCGCATCAAACTGCTTACCTGCTTTATCAAACATTTCGCGGAAATCCCTGAACCTTTTAGCCCTGGGATACAATCCTATTGCTTCCTGTGTATGCTTAGCTCCCATATCCACATCGCAAAGCGCTACCACATTCACCATTCCTGTAGCTGCAAATTCCTGAACAATCTGCAGGCCCCTGTTACCAATACCAATATGGGCAATATTCACTTTTTTATCAGCCCCTATTACCTGTTTATAACTACGGGCATTGAGCAGCGTATGTGAACCTGCAGCAACTGAGGCCGAGGTTAATGCCATTGTTTTTAAAAAATTCCTGCGCTTAACCATAACATTGAGTTTCTGTTTTTTAATACTTTAGGTGGAAAAGTAGTGATTATTTTTAAAACTTCTTTAATCAAATGCTGTATTCTGGTTTCTGTGATAAATTAAAGGGTTGTGAACATCATTATCCAGTATATCTCCTACTGATAAATCCTTTAAATAGATTTCGGGAAGAATATTGGGCTCACCATTGTACACATTTCCCTCAGGCATATAAGCACAGGTCATTGCCCGCCTGTAACCATTTGTCATATTGGCCCCTGCGCCATGAATAGTTAGCCCATTATGGAATGAGCAACTCCCTGCTTTCATCTTCCCGCAAAAGGAAGGCACTTTGGAAAACTGCGGATAAACGGAAAAAATACCATCCATATTCTTTCCGATCCCTTTGTTTTCAAAAGTAGTTTCTTTAAACGAGCCAGGTATAAAATACAGGCATCCGTTTTCTGGTGTTGCATCATCCAGTGCAACCCAGATAGACAGTGCCCGCCTATCTGAAAAAGACCAGAAAGGAGTGTCAAGATGCCAGGAGGTTGGATTGGCCCATGGTCGCTTTATCAGGGCCTGGTCATGCCATATACGTATGCCCTCAACTCCTGAAAGCTCCGCTGCCATTTTCCCGATCCGCGGATCTGACATTAATTTCTTCACGGCCTCATTGGTCTGCCACAGATTGAGAAGCTGATCGAAGACTTTTGAAAAATAGCCGGCATCCTCATTTATGCCGTCATCCATACCTACCTGTATATTTTTCCCAGGTATTTTTATGCCATTCCGTTCATCAATTGCGTTTGCAACTGCGTTCCGCCAGTCTTCAAGCTCGTTTACACCTAAAAAATCTTCTATAACAAGAAAGCCATTTTCTCTATAAAACGAAACCTGTTCTTTAGTCAATTTATGATTCATATTTTAAAATTTTCGAGCTGGATCATCTCAAACGTACCGGATAGTAAAGCATTTAAAAACGCTTATACAGGCCAGTATCTCATCTTTTTTCAAGTGCGAAGCCAGTACACCTCATACCAGTGGCTGTGAGGATACCTCAGCGATGATGAAGACGCCTCATACAACCGCTGCAGGAACACTCCGCATAGTTTTTTTCTATACTAACATTTTATTTACTAACGGAAACTTACATTATGAACACTTGTTCCGTAAATGACAACCGGCCCTAACAAGCCGGACCGGCGAAGGTATTTGTCGGCATCGGGATCATCGAACTTAACAATATTTGTTTTGGTGAGCCGCCTATCCACCGGAAGCCTGCCATCTCCTATCAGCCTGTTGGCCCATAAATTGGTAATTACTATTTCTACCTGGTTCTTACCGGGCTTGATATAATCTGTTATATCTGTAACAAACGGGGCGGCCCATATTGTGCCCAGACTTTTACCATTGATGATAACCGTTGCCATATCCTGCACATTGCCAAGATTGAGCTCGTATTTCCGTTTTTCCAATTTATCTATATAAAAATCATTGACGTAAGTAGCCGAACCGGAATAGTATTTTATATCAGGATTTTCAAATTCAGTCCAGGATTGAAGCTGCTGCAGGATTATTGCGGCAGGTGCATTCCAGGCTGTATCAAATTTCACTGTCCACGGGCTATCTAATTTTTTAATAAAAACAGGCTGCTTTGCCATAACAACAGCACGTTTCCCATCTGCCCGCTGCAGCTCATACCTGCCCGGCTGGTTTACAATTGCCTGAACAGCGCCTGCCCGCTCACGCAGCTCAACAAAGGGCTTTGCATGAGGAAGCAGTGCAGTGCCGGTACCAGTGATCTTTGAAACAGGCAGTTGTTTCTTTAGAGGATTTGTGAAAACAATGAATTTCGAAGCACCTGGTCCAAAATACAGGGGAATAACGGTTTGCCCGTTTTCCACCCTGTAATTCACAATATCTTCTATCTTTCCTGTAACAGGATCCCAAAGCTGGGGGGCTTTTCCTGTAACGCGAAAACGGCATTCAACCGATGCATACCTGTCAGGTTCTGATGGCAGATACCTGTAAACAAAATCACTGAATTCTTTCCATAAGAACCGGTTGGAAACAAAATAAATATCCGCTTCGGCGGTTTGCCGGTGTATATATTCAAGCGCGGCAGTTGTATCGCTGCCTGTAAATTCAAAATCGGGAATAGCCTGCATGGATCTAAGCACAGCATTGATATCGCGGCCCCATATTACCCGGCCTTTTCCGTACTTATTTTCAAGTACCTGTTTCCCGTCAATATTGCCCCAAAGCCGGCGGGATATTGCATTCAGCTCTGTATCGCTGAGCGGATAACTTTTCAGGCCTGTAGCCCTTTGAGGCCGCGGTGCCAGAATAGTAGCACCGTTCCTTACCAGCTCTTCCACTTTTTTTAATACATCGAGGTTAATGGTTTGCTCTTGAGGAAGTACCAGCAGGCGATAGCTCATCCCATCGGGCAGCACCAGCTTCCCATTTTTTACTGTAACTTTGTATAATACATCGGCTGCACATTTGTCCCAGTCATACCCGTATGCTAATTGGGGAAACTCTTCTTTTAAGAAAACAAAATTGGGAACATCATCACCATAATAATATAATACATCTGCAACAAAAAGCCCCTGCTGTAACATGAAGCTGCTGCGGTTCAAATAACCGGTAAAATCGCCTGCCTGCTGCCACCAGGTTACATTAGGATTCATGTGCGTTCCGGCAAAGTATTCATTTCCCGGCAAACCAAATTCGCGGGGGGAGGAAGTAAATGTATGCCAGACAATGCGGTTTACACCCGAACAGAAAACCCTGTCAAGATTTGTTTTCAGCTCTGCTGGCGACCGCTCCCACTGCGGGCCGATGCTGGTGGGGCCTTCAGCAGCTACAAACCGTTTCCCGTTGGTATGGGCTACACAAGCTGACTGTTTTACAGCGAGACGCGCCGCATCGGAAACCCGGTGCGTGTTGGCCATTGCCCAAAATTCGCCTTGTGGAAAATCGCTGATAGCCATTGTTTTCAGCGCATCTACGGGTGCTGAATGCGGACCTCCTGATTCGGGATGAATACCCATTCCATATTGATGCGCCAGATCAGCAAAAAGCTGGTAATGGTTTTTAGCCACGCATGCGCCGATGGTTTTCCTGAAATCGTACAGGAACCGGTTGGAGACTTCCTGGCTCTCTACTACCCTTCCGGCGAGGATGGGCATATACATCATTATATCATAGCCGCTGTTGTTTCTAAATTCAGCGGGAAAGTTTTGTGTCCAGTTCACCGCCCCCATTTCCCAGCTATCTGTTTGTAAAAACTTCACACTGTTGCCCACAGACTGAGCGGTATGAATCAGCGGTTCTATCACTGTTTTACTGAAATGCCTGAAAGCATCGGGATTCAGATGGTCCATCGACAGTCCGTTCCATCCATCACTGGTAGTGGATGTTTCCACTCCCGTACAGGTCCAGCCATACCGTATAATAGTCCAGTCGCCCGCGGGCGCATCCCATTTCAGTACTTTTCCGTCAAAAAAAGATGTAACATCAATAATATCTTTCTGCTTTACTATATTAACATTTGTTGTATTAAAGAATCCCTCTCTTAGTTCATAAAGTGGATAAATACCGCTTGACCCCATTGACCGGTTTAATGTTTTTTTTGACCAGTTGGCGATGGCTTCATCCCTGAGCGGTGCTATTTTATCAGGCTTAGGGATTGCCTGTATCATAACATCCTGGTATAACAAGCGTGTTTCAGGTTGTGGAAGGGGTACGGTAATCAGCCTGCCGCCAGTAATATCTGTTTCTGCAGTAACAATTTTTTTAAGGGCCAGTTCAGGCGTAATGGAGGGACCGCCGGGATTCCAGCCACTTTGAATATTTACGCTCAGTTCTATCCCTACCCTATCGGCCTCTCTTACTGCATGCCGGTATAACTCCATCCATTCGGGGCTCATGAATACCGGGCCCGCCTTCGTTTTTTTTGCAACATTATAACTGGAGCTTCCTGCATCTACAATGGATGCGCCACCGTATCCTTTCGCTTTCATTTCTTCCAGGTCTCTCGTTATAGATTCTTTGGTAGCCATACTGTTCAGCCACCACCAGTAACACCTGAGCTTTGATTCAGGAGGGGGATTTAAAAACCCATTTTTCAAAACGGCATTACCTGTATTCCATTGGGTTTGTAACGGATAAGAAAGTTGCTGGCCAAACAATTGAAGACGGAGCACGATCCAACCTGTCATTAGAAAATATTTCAACATACTACTAAGATAGTTTACAAAAGGTTCAGATTATTTCAAGAAGCACGACAAATTAATCTTTTTGTTTTTATTAGTTGCCGGAAGTGGCTCTGCATACGGGCGGGGCAGGAAGAATAAACAGAACGAAAGCCTGCGCATTACCGGTTTGTCCATCCGGGGTTCTGTTTTATCACTACATCCTTATTAGTTTCTATTACTTTTTGTGGTATAGGCCATAAATTATATTGAAACGTAAGCGTAGCCTGGGCTTCGGGCCAGAAGGCATATTTCCTTATTCTGTCAACAGCAATATTTGCGCCCATCCGTAATAATGTGTTCCAGCGAAATTCTTCATAGATCAATTCCCTTGCCCGTTCATCAAGTATGGTATTGAACGCGTCGTCCATATCTGCCGCGGTTACTTTATAGCTGCATTGAGCCCTGTCTCTTAATAAATTAATATCAGCAGCGGCACCAGCTTTATCACCGTTGCGTTGTTTGGCTTCAGCCCTTAATAAAATAGTTTCCGGTAAGCGGATGATATAATCATCACGGAACAGATTGCTCCTGTTTTCGCCATCGGCGATGCCTGTAAATTTATCAGTTGCAATTTTACAGGAAACCGGGTAGCAAAGGCTTCTGTTATTCGTATTGGTGGTGGCATCCGGCCCGCCATTGTACATAACATCCCAGGGAACGTCCTTTTTAAAGTAAGGAGAGCTGGCTACATTACCTTTGAATCTTCTTCTGAATACCGCATCGCTGTTACGCATATCAGCAGCCCATTTATCGGCATAAATACCATCTCTTACATACATAGTGGGGATAATCTGAACAATACCCCGTCCACCAACATCTTCAAGCGTTCCGGTAAGATGATCTTTTGCACCATCCCTTAAATCAGCGCTGTAATACCGGGTATAGCCGAGTTTTGATTTGCTATCTCCCGCCCTGTAAGCTGCGTAATCAATTTGTGTAGCCCATATACACTCCGTATTGCCCTCCTGGTAGTTCACATTACCTTCCTGAAAAAGGTCCCAATAATAATTAGTGGGCTGAAGCAATGTATCTACCACTGCACTGGCGTTGAAAACCCCGCCCTGGTACACCGGGAATGAAACTGCCGCCTCATTCCGCCTTGAACCGTAACGGGCTTTAACCAGTGAATATTTGCCGCCATCAATAACCTTGCTTGCAGCGCTGATTGCTTTTGTAAGCGCAGCGGTGGCCTCTGCATCTTTTCCATCTGCTTTCAGCTGAATACCCATTGCCAGGTAGAGCTCACATAAATTATGGTGCGCAGCAGCCCTTACCAGCCTTCCGCCGGCGGTGGTTGTTTCCGGCAGATCATTTTCAACAGCTTCCAGGTCATCTATAGCAAATTGATAGGTCTCAACCCTGCCGGGACGTTCAAAATCAAATTGGGGAACGGTACTTATTTTGGTAACAATAGGCACGCCTCCAAAAAGCTCACCCAGGTTTCGGTAAGCAAACGCCCTGAAGAACCTGGCCTGCGCTACCGCATATTTTTTCTCTGCATCGGAGCCCCATTGTATTTGCGGCAGCTCAGCGGCATGCAAAGCCAGGTTAGCACGGCTAATTACATAATACCAGGTACTGTAAATTTCATAAAAGGTACCGTTATCAGCATTGATACTGCCGTAATTATTAAAAGTGCTGCCTCGCCTGATGCTGGCCACATCAAAAAGATCAGTTCCATTACCACGCATGTTAAATATCCAGCCTGTTTCGCTGGGGTTAGTCCATAAATCTCTTATATGGCTGTATATGGAAACCAGCACCTGGTCTACCTGCTGCGATGTAGAAAAGGCATTATCTACCGTATAAAACGATTCTGGAACTTCTGTAAGAAAGTCTTTGTCTTTTTTGCAACCTGTACTCACCAGTAAATAAAGAGCTACAGGAATGATATATATAAGCTTTTTCATAATAAAAGTAGATTGATTTTATTAAAACCTGATGGAAACACCTGCCGAATAAATAGAAGGTACTGGAAATGTATTTTCTCTTACAGTAGTGCCTGTTTCAGGATCGCCGCCTTCCCATTTGGTAAAAGTGGCCACGTTCTTTGCGCTCAGGAATAATCTTAATGAGCTAATGTGCCGGTTGCTGATCCAGGGCTGGGTAAATGAGTAAGACAGGGAAATATCCTGTATCCTCACAAATCCCCGGGACTGTAATCCCAGGAACCTTCCGTCTGCTGAGTAATAAGCTGAAGGGTAAACGCTACTTTTGTTCTCCGGTGTCCAGTATGGCTTTGAGCTCATATTGTCATTAAAACGGTCGGTTCTTGTCAAATACGCTGCAGTATTAGGTTTCTGGTAAAAGCCATTGCCACCGAAGATGCCGGTTACCAGGGCGTATAATTCAAAATTCCTATAGGTAAATGTATTGCCCAGGTTCAGCCTGAAATTCTCTTTTCCAAAACCCAGTATCTTCCGGTCAGCTGCACTGATACCGGCAACATTGTCCAGGTCTTTATACATAGGGCTGCCCGGTTCTGCACCTGTAAGCCGCATATAAGCAGTATCAGATTCCTGAACAATACCAATTTGTTCATAACCATATATGGCGCTTAACGATTTTCCTATAAACAAGCTATTCGCTATATCGTCATCTTCCTTGCCATCGCCGTCCTTATCCTCTCCGTACAACCGTACCAGCTTATTTCGGTTTTGCCAGAAGGTAAGCATACTGCTCCAGCTAAAATCCCTTTTTTGTATGTTAACGCTTCTTAAAGTCAACTCAATTCCTTTGTTATCAACCTGCCCCATTGAAGCACGAATTGTTTTGAAACCGGTCATAACGGGAATTTCACGAACAAATATCTGGTCGGTAGTTTTAGAAGTGTACACATCAAGATCAATAAACAGCCTGCTCTTTAGCAAGGCCGCTTCAAATCCTGCGTTCCAGGATTCGGTTGTTTCCCAGCCCAGATTGGCATTGCCCAGTGCTGATTGTATAAGCCCGTAAAATATTCTTCCCGGTGTGTTTGAAAATTCATACCGTAGCCCACCTGAAAGGCCATTGGCAACAGCAGATAAAGTACCATAGGGCTCTATGCCCTGGTTGCCATTCTGCCCCCAGGAAACTTTAAGCTTCAGGTTATTGATGTATTCATTACCTTTTAAAAAGTTTTCATTTGAAACAGCCCAGGCAAGACCTACGGCTCCAAAATCACCCCATTTTGTATTGGCGCCGAAAACGGAAGCGCCATCCCTCCTGTATGATGCTGATAAAAAATACTTGTTTCCAAATATGTAATTGATACGGCCCAGGTACCCAATATTGGCCCGTCTTGAATTGTTCAGATCAATTCTTTGCGTGGTTGCTTTGTGAAGTCCCCTTACGCCCAGTATCGTATTTCCATTCAAGGCAAAGTCGGAACCAGTAATATTTTCCTGCTGGTAACGTAAAAGGTCCCGGGTAGCCACCGCCGTAGCATTGATGCTGTGTTTGCCAAAAGCATTCTTATAGTTAAGGATATTGTCAACCACATAGCTAAAGGTGGCATTGTTATCAATATTGCCGTTGGCGCTTGTTAAAAAACCCTGCACCACTGTGGGGCTGTAGCGGGCAATCCCTTCTCCTTCTGCAACAAAATAGGTTTCATAATTAAAGTTGCCCGATTGGTTTTTATCCTGGTTAATTAAGTAGTTCAGCCGGTAGCTTAACCCTTCAATAAAAGGTACATTTACCATCAGATAGCTGTTCAGCCTGAAATTATTTCTGAGGTCTTTGTTATATCTTGTACCATCATCCACACCCCATAATGGGTTCATTAACGATTGTGTGTAGGGCCATTTTTCAAGGTTGCCCAAAGAATCTCTGAACATGACCCCATACGGAGACATTAACTGGGCTGCACCAATATTAGCCGGCAGGCCGGAATAATCCCGCTTTGAAAAACCCCCATCCAGGCCAATCTCCAGCCATTTGGTGATTTTTGTATTTATTTTTCCCAGCAGGGAAATACGGTCAAAATCATCTCCCTTGACAATGCCGTTATTTTTATTGTACGAAGAGGAAAGGTAGTAGTTTACATTATCCCCGGCGCCCGAAACAGCTACCTGGAAGTCCTGCATGATCCCGGTTCGGGTAGTTTCATCCAACCAGACAGTTTCTTTGCCTTTAGACAGGTTATCCAATTCACCCGGCTTCATCCAATCCGTTGAACCTTCTTTAAACTTGTTCCTGTCATTTACTGTTTTAATCCATTCCTCACCTTTCATCATCACCGGTTTATTTTGCCAGCGCTGAAATGCAGAGGAAGCGTTTAATTCAATAACCGGCTTCCCACTCTTTCCTTTCTTTGTGGTTATCGCAATAACGCCATTGGCAGACCTTGAGCCGTAAACCGCTGCAGAAACGGCGTCCTTCAAAATATCGAAGCTGGCTATATCATTGGGGTTAATATCATTTAAACTTCCCATGTAGATCACACCGTCCAGAACGATCAGCGGATTATTATTACCGCTTATCGAATTTTGCCCCCTTATAATCATAGAGGGCTCGCCGCCGGCTGTATTGGTGGCACCAATATTTAAGCCCGATACATTCCCCTTTAGCAACTCAAGAGGGTTCATGTTGGGCAGGTTAGCTATTGGCGCATCCTCCACCCTTACCGAGCTTACAGCTCCGGTAAATTCTTTGCGGTTTGATGTGCCATATCCTATCACCACCACTTCATCTAATGCGGCAGGGCTCTCTTCCAGTACAATAACCAGTTCTTTACCTGTAACCTGCACTTCTTTTGTGAGATATCCCGTATGACTGATCCGGAGAATGGCGGACCGGGGCACATTTCGTAAAATAAATTCGCCTTTGTCATTGGTGGTAGTACCTGTACTGGTTCCGGCAACCATTACGGTGGCCCCTTTAATAAGCACCGCATTCTGATTTGCCGAAATCACTTTACCGCTAATTTCAACAGGACCTGAGCCCTCCTGGCCAAAAACATTGGTAAAAGCAATAAAAAAGACTGTTGCCAAACAACAATACCTAAAAACAAACAGCTTTCGGAGAAAAAGTTTAATCATATTCAGTGGTTTTAATTTTCATTGTGAATCAAAAAACAAGCAATTAAAAATGCTATTGAAGCACCGGGCATCATCCGTCCGGCTTAACTTTGCCTGAAATAAAAGTAATCTTACTAACCTGTTAAAATGAACCAATCATTTACGTATTAGATACAGGAATTTTTTAAACATGTATATACAAGTTTTTTTGAAAAAAAAATTTAATTCAATATGATTACAGCGCTACCATCAGTGACAAACCAGGTATGCGTACGATAGTGTAAGATTTTTGTCTTGATTTGCTTAAGCATAAATAAAAAATTATGTACCCAGATTATTGGTTTCGGATAAGTATATTTCTTTAATCTTTGTACTTATTGAGCAATTAAAGATTTATTATTTACAATCGTCTCAGTAAAATTAGCAGTTTACGTTATGAGCAGCAATAGACAAAATGACCAATAAATGTACTTTTTGATTTATATTGAATTTATAAAAATATTCTTATTCTAACATCTGAGCTATAGAAAAGCTGTATGTATAAAAATGATTCTAATAAGATTTCATAAAATGACACCTAAGAATATTTCCTATACGTGCGAACATAAATAACAAGTATATGAAAGATTTTATTAAATACCTGGCAACAGGTTCAAAGGAAGAAAACTGGGGATTTTATGTCAGCACCGTTGGTTATACAAGAACCGACCCCAACCAGCGTTATCCCTCTGTAAAAAACCATCCTAAAAACCATGTATTCAACTGGAACAATGGCAGGATATTAAATGATTATTATATTATTTTCATCTCCCGTGGAGAAGGGCTTTTTGAATCAGCGCTTGCAGGCACTCAAAAAGTCACAGCAGGAACGTGCTTCTTTTTGTTCCCCGGTGTATGGCACCGTTATAAACCAAACCCAAGATCGGGTTGGGAAGAATACTGGGTTGGATTTAATGGTTCTTTTCCCAGGCAACTGATGGGAATGAACAATTTTCAACCTCAAAATCCATTTATAAATGTAGGCTACAACAGGGAACTGTTATATAATTTTCAGAAGCTGGTGGAAACAGTGCGGATGGCTTCTATTGGTTATCAACAAGTGATTCCCGGTTTGGTCTACCAGATATTAGGAATGCTGAACTGCTTCTCATACTATAAAGAACAAAACACTCAGATTGACAAGATTGTAGCTGAAGCTAAGTTCCTGATGCAGGAAGCAATTGATAAAGCAACCGATATCCAGGATATCATAAAGGGCCTTCCTGTAAGTTATTCTAAATTCCGAAAAACGTTCGCTGAGAAAACAGGCGCATCTCCTAATCAATATTTGCTGGAGCTACGGCTTCAGCGTGCAAAGGAACTGCTGAAAACAACAACTTTACAAATAAAAGAAATTGCAACACAAACAGGATTTGATTCTGCGTATTACTTTTCAAAATTTTTTAAAAAAAGAAATGGAACCTCTCCTAAATCGTACCGTTCGGGCACTGCCTGAATTTTATTTCTTTTTATTTAGTTAACACAGGCACTTGTATAAATATCACTTATTACTTAACAACAATAAAGATTAAAATCAGCGGTATTCCAAATATTAAAAAAATATGTTTCTTTTGCAATGGGAGTCATTTAAAGCATGAAAAAAGAATTACCTATTTACCGCCGCATGTATGTAGACCTGAAAAAGGGGATAGACAACGGCAAGTATAAAACCGGAGATCTGCTGCCATCAGAGAATGAGCTTTGCGAAGCTTATTCAACAACCAGGCTTACAGTACGCCTGGCGTTAAAAGAACTAAAAATGCGCGGGTACATTACCAGTCAGCATGGCAGAGGGAGCTTTGTGCAGGAACCCAAAAAATCCCTCGGCATTCTGTCTATAGGCGGTGTATCTGCAGCCCTGGGGCATAAAAATTTATTTACGGAAATCATCAGAAAACCCAAAGCCGGACAATGGGATAACGACTTCTTTTATGAGCTTAGCGCCGAGGAAAAAAAAGCAGGCGCTATTTCCTTTATAAGAGTGCGCTATGTTGACCAGATACCTATTGTTTACGAAGAAACCTTTATGGCAAACCTGCATATCAGTAATTTCACCAGGCTCAATCTTGAAAATACCTCCTTATTTAATACACTGCATAACAAATACCAGATTGAAGTTAAAAGCGGCGAACAAAAAATATGGGCAGTTAGTTCAGACAAAGAACTAAGTAAATATCTTAAAATAAAACAGAACAGCCCCGTAGTACACATGAAGCGCAAACTAACAACCTCTGCACCGGGCTTAAATATTTATTCTTCTCTTTATTGTAATACAGAAGAATTTTACCTGCACGATTACTTCTAAAAGACCTGTCATCAGCCAGCTGTTAATCTGCTTCTCTGAGTGAGAGAATATATATAACCATAGCTTCCGCATCTTTATCAGAAATATTCGGATGGGGCGGCATCACCACATTTCCCCACATCCCTTTGGTGCCTAATATGATGCGCTGGGAGAGTATATAAATATAACTGCTGTTCATAGGATAACGGGCAGCAATATCGCTGAATGCAGGTCCCAGCTTCTTGTCTGATTCTTTATGACATATAAAACAGTCTGAATAGGACATCACTACACGACCTCTCTCTAAAACTTCGGCTGAAGGCATCACATTTACTTCACCCTCAAGTTTCAGGGTAACGGCTTCCTTACCACGATTTTCATGCGGCTGGCCTTTTCCCTCCTGTTATTGCGATGTACATCCGGTCATAAGCAAAAGGAAAAAAATTATACCTATTTTACATCTTTCATACATCGGTTTATTACTTCAAAATAATTTCATCAACATACATCCAGGCGCTCCCGCCAGCGCCGGGAAACCACCCGGAATCTTCAGATAGAGTTGTGCTGTCACTTTCAGGTAACCCAGATTAGCTGCTTTAACCGGGCAATAGATCAGCCGCCGCCGTGCCAGGTTTTCCAGCTTATCTAGGGAAGGCGATAACCTGGTCAGCAGCCTTGCATTAGCCGAATCTGCCCCACCCCATATTTCAATGGACTCCGGCGCATAAACCAGCAACAAACACAGGTTTGTAAAACCGGTAAACAAGAAACGATAGCGCGACAATTGAAGCCCCTGCATCAATACTAATACCAAAGACAAAAAACAGATGGCTACGCCCGTCCATTTATGCCACAGAAAACTGCTTCCCTCATAACCATCTTCCTTTGCCAGAAACAGTCCCATGATTACGGTAACCGCAGCAGTGAATGCTGCAATAAACAGCGATTCCTGAATCAACCGTGCTACAGGGAACGCTCCTTCCAGCTTTTTACGGAAATTGATCAGCACACCGGCCAGCACAATATGAAAGTGCAGTATCATAGGGTGCATTCTGCCTACAGGCTGCACCCACGCCGGGATGCGAACAAGGTGCTCAAACAGCAGAAAAAAAAGGATAAAGCAATTAAGGCCGATCAACAGATTCAGCCGCGAGGTAGATATTTTCATCATCGGCTCTTCGCTACACGTTCAAATTTATAGGGATATACTTTACCAGATGCCCATTGTGCCACATACAGGTTTTCATCACGATCAACGCATACATCGTGCGGATGCCTGAATAACGGCAGTTTCTGGTGCATTGCCTGCAGGTTACCGTTCTGATACACGGGCGCTGATCCGCCAATGTTGGTCACTACCCGATTTTCTTTATCTAATATAGTTACAAATCCGGTATTTTCCAGGTTGATCTCGGGGGAGCGGAGCACCGCTGCATAGATCCTGTCTCCCTGTATAACCGGGCGGCATACGCAGGCTCCCGGCAATTTGATGATTTCAAGGAGTTCACCTGCAAGGCTGAACCGTTTGAAACAATGCCGCGTACGGTCGGTTACAAGTAAAGTTGGGTTGCCATTGCGCTGATCAATGGTAATGCCATGTGCATTATCCAGGAACTGGTCACCTTCACCGCGGCCGCCAAACCATCCCTTCAGTTTTCCGTTCGCATCATAATGTAAAATATATTGCTGGCCATATCCATCAGCCACATAAATATCTCCATTGGGCGCTACTGTTGTTTCGGTAGGAATGTAGGCTTCCTTATTTTTATAGAGCGCTGTTTCTTTGGGATAATCCAATGTCATCAGCACTTTCCCATCGAGGGTGGTTTTAAAAATCTGATGCCGTTCAGTATCTGTAATCAACAGGAACTGGTCGGCTCCATTGCCTGCTATGGATAACCCGTGCGCACCGGGGTATTCCGTTCCCCAGCTTGCTTTCAGTTTTCCGCTGGTGTTATATATAAGTACGTTATTCCGCGTTTCATTTGTCAGCAGAAAAATACTTCCCTTGTGATCCTGAACCATTTCATGACAATCATTAACAGGGTGACGGGTAGTGTTCAATACGCCCCAGTTCTTTACCTGGCGGTAGAATAATCCATTATGCCCATAAACCGGTTCGCGTTTGGTCTTACCTAATGCCGTACGTGGGGATGTAACCATAGCTATTCCTGTAGCAGCACTCCCTGTAATTTTTTTTCTATTCATATCTAATGTATAAAAACAAATGATATACTAATTTAATACTGTCTGTTGTCCTTCCTGATAAAAAAACAGATCGGCAAGCTGTTAATAACAAGTAGTTAAAATAAATGAAAAATAATGTCGCCCTGTTTCGATAGCCCCGATCTATCGGGGGAAGACGAAGGACATTAACAATTCATCGCTCGAGGCTTCGTCAGCAGTTCGACAGGCTGTTAATGACGAGTATCATAATAGAGTGTAAATATGATTGCTAATTATCGTCATTTCCTCTGTAAAGAGAAATCTTCTCCACTTTGGGAGATTCCTCTTTTCTCCGGCTTAGGTGGGATCCAATCGGCTATGCAATAGTCTTTCTATTATTTTTTTATCAACACCTCCCTCATTTCCCGGGTAGAATAAGTGTTACCGGCGGGAATAACGTAATAATAATTCAACACCAGCTTTTTCTCTCCTGGAACAAAATAGCTAGGCTCGTTTGGTATTTGCAAAAACGAAAAGCCACCGTATGTTCCCGTAACTGTAACCGAGTTATCATCCAGTATCTCTATTTTGAAGACCTGCGTTGCCTGTACAGCCAGGTTAGAAACCTTACTGATGGAATACGTATTCCTTTCTACCCGTGTAATCGTTTTGTCGTTAGCGGACGGTTCATACACCTGTTCCAAGAAAACAGTACCATCAGCCTGCAATGCTTTCCTGGAGCCGGAAGCAGCAAAATTGCCGGTATAATCGGGACGATTAAGCCTGTACAATACCGTTCCGTAATTTTTATCGATAGGTACCGATTTGGCATCCCGGATCGACACCGGGATTACATAGTCCCGGGGATCGCCGGTGAGACCAGCTATGTTTACGCTTAACGGAACATTAATAGTGCTTACACCGCCCGGTATGGTCACCGAAGTAGCCAACTGTACGGCACCTGCGGGGATCATTTTGTATTCAGTAAGATAGCGTGTATTATATTCCGTTAAGGCAGCTTCGTCAAGGCCAATTGTTATAGCCAGATCTTTTTTAAGCTCCTTAGCCATTGAAACTGTAACTGCAAGAGGTATTTCCTGGAAGCCTGCTATATCATTTACCGTGGCAAGCTCTAATCCACCCTTTGAAAGCATAGCGTAAGCTGATTCTTTCTCGCTTCTTGGAATATACTCGTTTTTTGAACAGGCCGTTAAAAATACAACGGCAAATGCCCAGAATAAAATTGTTATAAAGAATTTCATTTTTTATTTTTTATAAATGTGTTGCCTTTTATTGCTTGCCAACATTTAATTATTAAATTCTAATCAATCAATGAACAACGCACCGGACCATCTTTATTGTTGCCCGTGGTATACCTTAAAATCATCAAACCCCACCGTGATCGTTCCGCTCGGGAATATATAGCACCGGAAAAAATTGATTTTAGTAAGATCGGCTACGCCGCCGGTTGCTTCAGCATCTATCAGCCTTAAGGTAACCTCATTCCAGCCCGCCTGTAGCTGAACTGCTCCCGGAAGATGCCAGGTCAGCTCATTTTTATCGGGCCCGCCCCCGCTGGTCAGCTCAAACTGTCCGTTTGTAATGGCTGTAGGATTGGAGATGTAAAACCAGAACTTCAAAAGACCCATATCCTTAGTAGTTTCTATATCAATTGCAGGATTGAGATCAAACTGGGTTATAACCAGTCCGCTACCCGTATTTTTTATGCTGGCGGTGCCTTCTTTCTTATCCTCTGTGTCCAATTTTGCTGTACCACCAAAATTCCATCCTGTCATATTGTCTGCAGTATTCAGAATTACCGGGGGTTTGGGCCTGTCCAATATAGTAACATACCCCAATGCAATACGGTTGCCGCAAGCAGGATTATCGATCATTATTTTTCTGATTGTGTAGTTACCCGGCAGGCTGTTTTCTACATTTATTTCCCCTGTGCTGGCATTAATAACCAACCCGGCACGGGTTGCTTTAAATACGCCGGGTATATCCTCGCCTTCGTTGTAGGAAGGAGCAACACTTTTAATAGTATCCATACGGTATACACCTCCTCCATAAAAGAACTCCGAAACACAAGGTATGGGTTGAGTTTCGTTTTTTTTGCAGGATATTGCTAAAACAGCTACGGTTATAAAAAGCGTTAGAAGATTTATTTTATATGGTTTCATCTTTTAAGAATTTTGATTTAACTTAATGTACACTTTACCAACCGGGATTTTGGTCCATGTTTGGATTCCGGTTCAGCTCTGACTGGGGTATCGGGAAAAAGTATCTTTTCTCATCAAATACCCGGGTTCTCACGTTCACCACCTGGTAGTTAAGTGTACTGCCGGTTTGTGTAATCCGCATTCCTTTGATTGTGGTATTGAATACATTCGTTCCTATTTTCCACCTTCTTACATCCCAGAAGCGGTTGTCTTCAAATGCCATTTCAATTCTTCTTTCGTGGCGGATGCGTTCGCGCATCTGATCTTTAGACAAGCCAGCGGGTAATGCGGGAAGACCCGCCCTGGCCCTGATAGCATTTACATTGGCATAAACTATATTATCTGGCCCTGTAGCTTCATTCCGTGCTTCTGCATAATCCAGCTTAAGTGTTCCCAACCTGAATAGGACCCAGGTAGCTGCCCTGTTCTGCGTCTGATTCAGTACAATGGATTCATCTAAGAATTTCCGGAGAAAATAGCCGGTTTGCGAACGGTTGTGTGATCCGATCTCGATCGCATCCAGGCCACCAACACGGGATTCTATATTGCGATGCTGCCATTTGGCACCGTTATATAATACAGTTGCATAAAAACGCGGTTCCCTGTTTGCATAAGGCTGTGCAGGGTTATAGCCAGAGGCAACATTAACAGAACCATCTGCATTGAAAGGATCGAGACCGTTCGCCATCTGGTAGGCATCCACTATTTGCTGTGAAGGATTTATACCTGCCCATCCACCATAGCCGGATGGAGCAAGGTCGTTTTCCATTATTCTTACAGCGCCACCAGCATTGTAAGCAAAGATGATTTCCGAATTCCAGTTGTCTAAAAACAATTTTGAATAATCGTTGTACAACGAGAATTTATTTTGCGGATCGTTCAAAACACTTTCGGCTGCCGCAGCGGCTGCTGCCCACCGGTCTGTATTGTTGGTGGGGTTGTGCAGCGGGCTGGCATAAAACAAAAGTGTTTCTGCCTTTAAGGCCCTCGCCGCTGCGCGGGTAGCTCTTCCAAGATCGGAGGTACGGTGCTCAACCGGTAAGGATACTGCTGCTTCTTCCGCCATATTAACAATATAATTTACACATTCTTCGAGCGAAGCGCGGGGACGCTTCAGCTCATCCGATATGTTCAACACCTCATCGATGATCACAAACCGGCCAAAATTTTTGAACAGTTGCTGATACATCATTGCTTTCAGAAATTTAGCTTCACCAATACGCTGCCGTTTCAGATTGACATCTTCTTCCGGAACACTCTGAATATTCCGGAGGTAAATATTGGCACGCCGTACGTAATCGTAAAGTGTTACCCACCTGTTTCCCAGGGGGTAATCTGAGGGACTTTGCAACCCGGTATTAAACCGGTATCCCCCGCCTGTCATATTTGCGCTTTCGCCTTCATCGGTAGTACCACTCAGCAGGTAATATTGCGTACCGTTGTAAATGCTTCCCCACAAAGTAGCGTAAAGATTGGCCAGTGAACGATCGGCAATCAGCATATTTTCGTACGCATCCTCCTCACGCATCAGATCGTTTGGTTCCTGGAAAAATTTCTGGCAACCAATACCAGACAGCATTACCACTATGATGATTAAATATTTAAGCCCTTTCATATTGATCGTTTTCGATTTATATATTTTTTGATGTCTCATTATCAGAAATTAACATTTATTCCAAAGTTGTACACCTTTTGTATGGGATAAGTAGTGGTACCCAACGCTTCTCCCATGGAAGGATTTTCCGGATCGGTCAGCTTTACTTTACTAAAGGTCAGCAGGTTCATACCATTGGCATACACCCGAATACCGTTAATGCCAATTCTTTTGGTATTGATCGTATATCCTACCTCCAGGTTTTTCAGCCGCAGGTAATCCCTGGGACGCATCCAATACGTACTACCCCGATGATTATTTACACTTTCACCCATGTGCAGCGCCGGGTAAGTAGCCGTAGCCGCTGTTTCAGGTGTCCACCTGTCCAGGTGCCATTCTATTATTTTTCCGTTTCCTCCTCTAAATTCCCAAAACATGAAATTGTCCATAAAAAAACTTGAATTTCCGGCTCCCTGTATCAGGAAGCTTAGGTCGGCGCCTTTATAACTCAATCTCGATGAAAGACCGTACATAATTTCCGGAATGGTAATATTATGTCCGATAGCCACCTCATCCCTGCTATCTATAATACCATCTCCATTCACATCTTTGTATTTAATATCGCCGGGTATAAGAGCTGATTTTGGCATCCATGCCACATCCGGCGCATTGTCAATTTCTTCCTGCGACTGGTAGAGGCCCAGCGCAACCAGGCCAAAAGGCTGGCCGACTCTTTTTCCCGTGCGCGACTGGTAGGCATACTCTCTCGCCTCTTCATCCATGTTTAAAATACGGTTTCTTGCGAACGAGAAATTACCGCTAATCATCCATTGAAATTCACGGGAAGAAGCACTTTTGCAGGTTAGCTCTGTCTCAAATCCTTTGTTCTCAATAACGCCCATGTTCACAGGGGGTAAGCCGGAAGATTTTCCAAGGATATAAGGAATATTACCGCTGGTGGCCAGGATATTACTTCTCTTTTCGTAAAAAAAATCTGTAGTGAGAGACAGTCTGCTGTTCAAGGCGTTTGCTTCTATCCCCAAATTGGCCTTATTTGCCCGCTCCCACGTTACAGCAGGATTGGCCAGGTTGCCTTCTGCAATACCACCATAGCCGGTCATATTAGGACCAAAATAATACCCCGTGGTATTACCATAAGTAGGTATATACAGGTATCTTCTTGCTCCCATCTGGTCGTTACCTACCTGTCCGTAAGAAGCTCTCACTTTTAAGAAATTAATGATCCTATCATTATCTCCATAAAATTTTTCATTAGAAATAACCCAACTGGCGGAAAAGGAAGGGAACAGCCCGTAGCGCTTCCCTTCGGGAAACTGCTCTGACCCGTTATAGCCCAGGTTCAGCTCAGCAAAGTACCTTTCGTCGAAATTATAGGTAAATCTTCCCACGTATCCCTTGTAATCAAAAGGGAGGTCGAAGGGTGCATTATAAGTTACACGGCGGTTTTGATTGTACAATAATAAACCTGTTACATTGTGCAACCCAAAGCTCCTGGCGTAATTCAATCCTCCCTCCAGGTTCACGGTGCGATTATAGGCATAGGACTTGCCTGTAGCCAGGTCTGTTTCATTACCAAACTTATTGTATGTTCCGCCATAGGCTAACTGGTATACCGCATAGTTTTTCGTTCTGCTAAAGTTGTAGGCAAAACCGGCATCAAATGCAAATGCCACCCTGGCTGAAAGTCCCCGGGTAATGAACCCCAGCTTGTGGGACATTCGGTAAGTGCCCTGCAGATTGTTCCCGTAAAGATTCCGGTACCCGGTGTTGGCTATCATGCCGAGCGGGTTTGCCGGATTCAGCCCATCTCCTGCAAGGCTTCCGTCTGCATTTTTGATGGGATAGGTTGGCGGGATCCTGTTCAGGATGGTAAAAGTCTGCCACGTGTCGCTTCCCGGGTAGTTCCGGTTTTCAACACGACCGGCAAGATCCAATCCTACTTCAAAATCTTTGGTAACGTTGATATCAATATTCGACCTGAAATTATAACGGTTAAACTTAGCATTCGTGTTGTACTCGTTCAAATCGGTAAAATTATACATACCCTCCTGGGTAAGCGCACTTCCCGATATAAAATACCGCACCCGCTCCCCGCCGCCGGAAATATTGAGGTTAGCCCTGTACATAGGTGAGCGTTCTCTTAAAAAAGTACCTATCCAGTCTGTATTCGGATACAGATAAGGGTCGGCTCCTATGCGGTAGTATTCCAGGTCCTCTTCGCTATAAGGAAGGTCTGATATGCCATCGTTCTGAAGCGCCTCGTTATACAACCTGGCATAATCGTAAGAACTGGCATACTTCGGTAATACCATAGCACCCTGAACGCCATATTCCGATGTAAAGGAAATACTCGGCCTCCCGCTCTTTCCACGCCTTGTTGTTACAAGGATGACCCCATTAGCACCCCTTACCCCGTAAACAGCGGTAGCAGAAGCATCTTTGAGAATGGTCAGCGATTCTACTTCATTGGGATCTAACTGAGCAAAATCCCTCCCCAGCACACCGTCTACTACTACCAGTGGGGACATACTGTTAAGTGTTGACGTACCCCTGATAAACAACCGGGAGAGGTCATTACCCGGTTCACCGCTCGGTTGAAAAGTAACTAAGCCCGGTAAACGTCCGGCCAACGCATTAGAGAGGTTAGCCACAGGGCTTTGGCGCAACTCTCTTGTAGTAATAGTGGACATAGCGCCGGTGAGACTCACTCTTTTTTGTTGACCGTAAGCCACTATCACCACATCATCCAAAATACTTTCTGCCTCGCTGATGGTTACATCAATCACTGTTCTTCCATCTACGGGAACTTTCAATTCTTTAAGGCCTACTGCTGAAAAAATAAGTGTATCATTAGAATACGCAACTATTGAATAGTTACCATCAGCATCAGTGGAGGTACCGGCACCGGCGGATAGTACCGATAAAACCGATACACCAAACATGGGCTCCTGGTTTGCAGAAGTTACTTTACCGCTGACTTCAAGAGGGTTAGTCCCCCCCTGGCTGAAAGCACCGGTAAAAGAAATACAAAAAGCTGCCAGCAAAAAACAATGCCTGAAGACAAACAGCTTTCGGGGGAAAAGTTTAATCATACTCAGTTGTTTAAATTTTTATGAATTAGAAACAAGCAATAAAAGGACCGTTAATAAGAGTTTGTAGCAAATGAATAGTAAATATGTTTATACAAATTTAAATATTTTGAACATACAAAAAACGTTTTTGCAAATAAAAAATAAAATTCCATCATAGTATTGATAATAAATATATTATGTAGGTATTATTCTTTACTATATCTGCATATTTAGGTAAAAAGCCTCTCTTCCAACTATATTCAGCCTGATAGAAATTCACTTAACAGATAAATATGTTTGTACATAATAAGAGCACACAGCAAATCCTGTTTTTCTTTCTTTTTAAGGACAGGCATTTTTTTTCAAATCGCCATTTCAATCGTTTGATATTTCAAATATAGGAATTTCTTCTCAAACATGTATATACAAGTTACTTATTTTTAATAATTCCAGAACCAGAGAATATAAACGTGCGCGGCAAGCCTGCCTGACGGCAGTGAGGGAACTAAAACCCGCTGCCAGAAATGGTTTTAAAGAAAGCTGACAGGTTGTAACCAGATCATACTATACCTTTTTAACGAAGGCCTGCTTTCTGCTTATGGACAAACAACAGGGTTCAGCGGCGTATTAATAATTTCCCCTACCGCTGCGCCGGGGCACCAGGTATTCCGGTCCCATACCTGGTTCTCATTTTCGGGGTTCTTCAGGTGCATATCCTTATCCATATAAATAATGGTCATTACTTTACGCATGGTATCCGTTTTATTAGCACCAGCCCTGTGAAATATCCATCCTGAGTGGAAGCTCACCTCACCTGCATCAAACGGCTCTGCTATCCGTTTGAAATCGGTAACCCTTAGCTTTTGTTCAATCTGCTGCTCGCTTTCATCACTAATGGCCAGTTCCCTGCCCTCTACAATTACATGACTTCCTGCGCTAAATTCCAGCGGGCCCATTTCTAAAGGGGTGGCCTGAAGAGGTATCCATGCTGTAACCGTCTTTTCTGTTTCAAGCGGCCAGTAATACTGGTCGGCATGCCAGGGTGTAATGCCACCTCCCGCTTCTTTAAACAAAGCCTGGTCGTGATAAATCCGGCTGCCATTTGTCTGCATTAAATCACTCGCAATTTTTCCCAGCCGTTTGCTAAGAACAAGTGCCCTGATCAGTTCATTTTCCCGCCACAAATTGTGCAGCTGCAGAAATGCCTTGCCATAGGTATCCCTTTTATCCAGTTCAGTGGTGATGGTATTCATACGGGCTACCTGCTTTGAAATCACTTCATTGTAAAAATCCAGTGTTTCCCTGTTCAGAACATCTTTGAGTTTTATATACCGGTGGGTATTATAAAAGCTGATCTGTTCTGGAGTCAGCTCATAATTGCTGTTTAAAAACGCGGCTATGCCGGAAGGAATTTGTGTCATATACTTGCAATGTTTTATGTAGCAACAAATATAAATTTCCTAAACAGGGACGAACGACACTAAAAGTCAAAAAACACACACTATATTGACAGGATTGTGTTGAAAATAAAAGTAAATTAGCAATATTATATTATGAGACCTGCTTTAGAAGATGTAGCATTACGGAAAGGAAATTATTCTTTCGTGGTGTACCCGTACTCAACGCCTGCTTTTGAATTTAAATGGCATTATCATCCGGAGTATGAGCTTACGCTTATAGTACAGGGAGCAGGAAGCAGGATTGTGGGGGACAGCCACCTGCCATTCCAGGAAAACGACCTGGTACTGCTGGGGCCTTGGCTTCCGCATACCTGGTTTAGCCATTCGGAGTATAACGGGGAGTGTAAGGCTGTGGTTATCCAGTTCTCAGAGTCTTTCCTGAAGCCTTTTTACTCCTTTACTGAATTTGAAGCTATTGCAGAACTCTTAAAGGATGCCGGCCGGGGATTATGTTTTGAGCAGGACGCAAATATTATAAAAGAAATCACCGGTATTGCTGAAACAAAAGAAATGCATAGAGTGGCCAGTCTATTCAATATACTGCAATTGCTGCTCACAAAAAAAAGGAATTACTTATCTCAAAAATTCTTTGTCTTAAAGCAGAGCGAAAAATCTCAAAGCCGCATAAATGAAGTTTGCAAATTTGTACATGACCATGCCGGAGACAGCATCACACTGGAAGAAGTGGCCCGTAAGATACACTTATCAAAAAGTGCCTTTTGTAAATTCTTTAAAAGGACTATGAAGGTTACTTTTTCTGCGTATATAAATGATATACGTATTGCCAATGCATGCAGGCTGCTTACCTTCTCTGACCATACTATCAGGGAAATAGCTGTTGAAACGGGGTTTGATAACATTACCTATTTTAACAGGGTATTCTTCAAAAAGAAAAACTGTACACCAACAGCATTCAGGAAAGCTGTTGCGGATAACTATGCAGGGCATGCTGAATAACTGTTACACATTTTAGAATATACATCCATCACTGCATTGACAATACATGATTTGTAAACACGTGTAGTACCAGCGGAGGATATTGGTATGATCACCAAAAAATTAATCGCTTACCTCATCCACCAAATATAAAAGTGACTCGTAATTAGCGCCTGTTGCCTCTGATAGTGCTATCTCGCAAGTTTTGGTAGTAGCGTAGTATCCCTCATATTTATGAGCACAAACCTCTTCGGCTTCCTCTTTAGTTGCTGAATGCGTTAACTCCGGAAAAAGGAAACCCCTGTCACCTGCCATTCCGCAGCAGCCGGCATGTACAGGCACGGTTACTTTGTTGGACAGCTTTTTGGCTACCTGTACAAATTTCTCTGAAGTACCCAGTTTTTCAACAGCACACACAGGATGCAGCACAATATCATCTTTTTTCTTATGGATAGCTATAGCCGGCAATACATAATCATGTAAATAATCTACACTATCTAAAAAAACAAGCTGATCGTATTGCTGCTGTCTTTCGGCAGACAAAGCGGGCCTTATATTTTTCAATGTGTACACGCAGGAGCTTACGTCCATTACAACCGGCAACCGGCCCTCATCCGTAGTGATCCACAGTTTTTGAACAATATCATTAGCGGTGTACTCATAAGCTTTTGAAAAACCTTTTGAAGAAAAGATCTGCCCGCAACAGGCGCCTGGCTCCATCATGAGCTTTACAGCAATACCAGCTTTTCCAGATACGCTCATAAATACTTCAAGGCTGTTTTTCTTTTTACCGGGAGTGGTACCCATAACACGGGAAATACAGGCCGGGAAGTAAACAATAGCAGGTTGCGATGTATTGTTACTATAAGAAGGATGGCGCAGCACACGAAGCGATGGTGGTGCAGGCATTTCTTTGGACCATAAAGGAAGGGAAGGAAAAATGCGCCTCAATCCTTTAGTGAGATAGGTCATAGCGCCGGCGCCAAACAGTTTATTCACCATAGTTCCGGTACTCAGGCCTGTACGTACTGCTTTTTCAACCAGCGGGAAGCTTTTGGCAACCTTTAACGCAAGAGCATTCTGGCGCTGGCTATGGCTTTCCCGTCTCAGGCGTTTTACCAGGTCTCCGGTATTGATATACACCGGGCATGCGCCTGCACAAAGCCCATCCACAGCGCAGGTATCCAGGCCATCGTATTGATATTCGTCTAAAAGCTCCGTATAGGTCTCTTTACTCTTTGTTTCCTGTAAATACTTTAATTCACGGCGAACCACAATTCTTCTCCTGGGTGTTAAGGTGAGGTTCCTGCTGGGACAAACAGGCTCACAATAACCACATTCAATACAGCGGTCTACTTCTTCTTCTACAGAAGGAAGCGATTTAAGGTCTTTGATATGGGCGTTTTTATCTGCATTGATGATCACACCCGGGTTCAATAACCCTTCCGGATCGGCCAGCTCCTTTATCTGCTTCATGATGTTGTACGCAGCGCCGCCCCACTCTGTTTCAACAAAGGGCGCCATGTTGCGGCCGGTACCATGCTCCGCTTTTAAAGTGCCATCGTACTTTTTAACTACCAGCTCTACCACATCTTTCAGGAAACGATCATAATGCTCAATTTCAGCCGGAGTATTAAAGGACTGTGTAACTACAAAGTGGATATTACCATCCTTTGCATGCCCGAAGATGATGGCATTATGATAGCCAAACTTCTGAAACAAATTTTGCAGATCCAGTATGGCATCTCCCAGATGCTGTAAGGGAAACGCTATATCTTCCAACACCACCGTGGTACCACTTTTACGAATAGCACCAACAGCAGGGAAAAGCCCTTTCCGTATCTTCCAGAAAAAAGCTCTTTCTTTTGCATCGGTGGTAAATACCGGTACGTTGTAAACTTCAAGAGCCTGTATGCCTGTAAGGAAACTATTAACCTGCCGTTCCAGCAATTCCATATTTTCTTCCTGAAATTCAATCAACAGCGCGCTTGCTGTTTCCGGGAGCAATTTTATTTCATGCGATATACCCGGCAGGTCTTCAATAGCGCGTAAGGAGGCCCTGTCCATCAGCTCCACCATTGCAGCACCTGCATTAATCA
The DNA here is from genome assembly GCA_027493055.1 of Niabella sp. GTDB lineage: Bacteria > Bacteroidota > Bacteroidia > Chitinophagales > Chitinophagaceae > Niabella. Next base: position 36,926 of record JAPUDO010000109.1, read on the forward strand.
ATGGCTGAATGGCTTTGCAGGCTTTATAGATGTCCTCAAAGTATAACAGTGAAGTAGCTTTAAAAGCAGGCTCGGGAATGGTTTTTAATACAGCTTCGGATATAAATGCAAGCGTACCCTCGGCGCCAATCAGCAGATGGGCAAATATATCCAGCGGATGTTCAAAGTCTATCAGTGCATTGAGCGAATAGCCCACTGTATTTTTAGTGGTGTATTTTTTCCTGATCTTTTCATACAGGGCCTCATCACTCAATACCTGGTTACGCAGGCTGATCAGGGTGCCGCTTAGCTCCGGACATTCGTTAAGAAAGCGATGATAATCTTCAGGAACTTCAGTGGAGAATGTTTTCCCATCAGGCAAAATAAACCTGATAAATAAAGTAGTATGGTAAGAGTTGAAAGCAACGCCGCAACACATACCGCTTGAATTGTTAGAAAGTATGCCACCCATCATTGCAGCAGAAATGCTGGACGGATCGGGACCTATTTTACGTTGATATTTTTGCAGGTAGATATTCACCATAGCTCCCGTGATGCCCGGCTGCACCCTTACTTTATCACCATTTTCTTCCACCTGTATTTTATTCCAGAACTGGCTTAGATCCACCAGTATCCCATCAGTTATAGACTGGCCCGAAAGGCTGGTACCGCCGGTACGGAATACAACCGGGACTTTTTGCTGATGTGAAAACCTGAACAGGTGAATAATCTCCTCATTGGATACCGGCTGTACTACTGCTTTAGGTATCAGCCTGTAAAAACCCGCATCTGATGCATAAGCCACAAGATCTATTAAGCGTGATTTGATACGTTTGGCTGGTAAAATCGTTTCGAGCTGGCGTGCTATACTGTTTTCCTGTTCCATCTTTTGCAAAGAAAGCAAAATACTGCTATTTTTATTTACTTAGTGATAAGATTGCCTAACATTTTTTGGAAGTTTGACCAATCCTAATAAATTCGGGAAATAACCGGATATGATTTTTAATTTTCAACATTCTATTTTTCCCCTGTTAAATAACGAAAGGATTACACGCTTATAGAAAACATTATTGCACACACCATTCGGCCCCTCCAGGGCCGAACAACCTTTGTGTATATTTTTTCTATAAATATTTAACCCTCTCAGAGCCTTTACCCTCTGTGAGGTGATATGTATTATGCGATCTTTTTGCTATAGATATGCAACTTTTGCGGGTTCCTGAACAAAAAAATATTATGCATCCGGTGAGCTGTTACGCATGCAATACATACCAAAAACAGCGATGTATAAATAACATAAAACTGGTAGTATGTAGGAGTATTGTATGCCTATCCAGTCAGCTAATCCGCCTTGTATTAGCGGGATCAGGGCACCACCAAGTATGGCCATGATCAATAAGGATGAGCCCTGGTTCGTGTATTTTTTTAAACCGCTTATGGACAAAGTGAAAATATTGGACCACATGATGGAGTTAAATAATCCAACACTCAGGATAGTCCACATGGCTATATTACCGGAAGTAAACATGGTAATAGTTACCAGTAAGATATTGATGGCGGCAAAAATGAATAAAGTTCGTGCAGCAGCCCAGCGCCCCCAGATAAATGCAGCAAGATTCAGCAAAAGGAATAGGATAAAGTAAGATACCTGTTCAAATGTCAGATCAACCAGCGCCAGGATAACGCCAAACACAACAGCTGAAGTAAGCGCCATAAATATAATACGTTTGAAAGAGCTTAAATGCTGACTTAATGAAATAGAACCTAAAAACCGGCCAATCATGGCACCGCCCCAGTACACAGCCAGGTAATTTTTACCAACATTTTCCGGCAGGCCCATTATATTTTCCTGCTGCAGAAAATTAATCATAAAGCTGCCGATGGCAACTTCTGCTCCTACATAACAAAAGATGGCAAATACGCCCAAACGCAGGTGGGGAAAGCCCCAGGCGCCCAACCCTTTTTTGGTTTCTTCAGCAGATGTAAACAACGGTAGCTTTACAGTATAGATCAAAACAGAAGCCACTATAAAAATCATCGCAAAGATGATATAAGGTGTTTTAGTTGCTTCGGCAGATATATGTGCAGACTCACCGGCGCTGCCAAAAATAATAGCGCCACCTATAACAGGAGCAATTGTAGTACCAAATGAATTAAATGCCTGTGCCAGGTTTAAACGGCTGGAAGCCCCTTCCGGAGCACCAAGCAACGATACATAAACATTGGAAGTTATCTGCAGCAGGGTAAATCCCAGCCCTAAAATAAAGAGTGCTGAAAGAAACATCCAGTACTGACCGAAACTTGCCGCAGGATAGAACAATAAGCAGCCTAATGCAGAGATAAAGAGACCGATCATAATACCTTTTTTATAACCGATCTTATTAATAGCATCGCCCTTATGATAAGACAACAAAAAGTAAATCACCGAGCCCAAAAAATAGGCCCCGAAAAAACAAAACTGAACCAGCATCGACTCCAGGTAGTTAAGCCGGAACAGCTCTTTCAAATGAGGTATCAAAATATCGTTCATGCAGGTAATAAATCCCCACATAAAAAAGAGCGTGGTTAAAGTAAACAATGGCATGCGGTAAGCACCCTTTGCCGCTTTATCAGGTACAGACGCGTTATCCACAGGTATATTTGTTTCCTGGCTTATATTCATTGATGGCAAGTTTATAATAAAAGAAATTGTATAAAAAGCGTAATTACGATGATCTTTAATGTAATCAGAAATAAGTTAATACATATAGTTTTAATCCATACAGCTTATATAACGGTAACAGGAACATCTGCATAGCTCACTTCTACTACAGATTGCGTAAGATGCGACTGAAGCGCCGCTTCAAATATCCTGTGGCTGTCTACAGCTTCTTCGGGTGTTACGCAACCAAATTTACCGTCAAGTCTCCTCCCCCGCTCTACTATATAAGCTGCCAGCATCTGCAAAAAGCAATCTGCAAAACCTGCTTCAAATATGCCACCCGTTGTAACAGGGAACTGGGTTTGAAAACCAAGATCCACCCGTTGCCATAGCTGCTCTTTACCATTTTTAAAAGTCCAGAAGACCTTTGTATCTTTTGTACTATACCTGGCTCCGCCCCCGGTTCCCAGCACCTCTATGTACCAGGTGTTTGTTTCTCCGGGCGCCAGGCGCTTCATCTCAAGCGTCATAGGGATGGGCTCTTCATCAATCGTCAGCTTACAGTTTATAATTGCATTGTTCCAGGTATCGCAGGGCACTATTTGGCCTCTTCCATTTGGCCTTTCATGAACAATTTTTTGTAGTTGCCCAAATACAGCAGAAGGCTTCCAGCCAAGTCTTAGGGGTATGTGCAACACATGCATGCCCAGATCAGCCATTACGCCTAATTCACCACAATATTGTGACTGCCGCTTCCAGTTAATAGGTTTATTGAGATCCATATCGCTGGAGTGCAGGAAACCCGCTTTTATTTCTATAATTTTTCCAAGCCTGCCCGAAAGCACTTCCTGTATAACACGCTGCGCTCCCGGCATAAAAGGCATTTCAGAACTGCATCTTACAAAACGGCCTAACCGGTCTGCTTCCTGCTGTATAGCTAAAGCATCCTCCAGGCTGATGCCAAAAGGTTTTTCGGCCAGCAGGTCTTTGCCTGACTGCAACACTGCTGTATAAATTTCTTTATGCATGGAATGGGGCACAGCCACATATACTACATCTATGCTTTTATCAGCCAGCAACTCGGTATAATCAGTAGTTTTTAATACAACCGGGGATATTTTATTGTACCATGACAAAACATGTTCGTTAAGGTCGCAAACAGCGGTTAGCTGCGGGCAGAAAGGAACATCATTCAGTGTAAACCATCTGCCAAAAGCGCTTGCAGCCTCTTTTCCCATTAGTCCGCCACCTATTATGCCGATATTTATTTTTTCCATATACTAAAATGTACTATTTAAATGTTAAGCAGGTCAATACCGTTATATTTTAAAGATCGAATATAGGAAATATTCTAAACATGTATATACAAGTATTAAAATAATAGTACCATTTTTAAAGAATATGCTTTTTGTTTACTGTTGACGCTTAGTAACTCATGGCACAGCTATTATAGCCTGCTGAGCTGCCAGCAGCACTGCTAACCATGCCATTCGTTTCATAATTACTACCGTTTTGTCTTTTCGAAATGTACAGAACGCCTTGTCCTGATCCCGGGTTATAAAAAATTATTTCAGCGCAAACGCGTCAAGGTCTTTTCCTGAAGGAGGAAAGTATGCAGGATCAGCGCCCCACTGCCGGTTGGCGGTGGCTCCCATTTCCAGCTTTAAAACACCGCCATCTGCAAGTTCTTTGTGTGTGAACCATGATCTGTTCAAGGGTGCTCCGTTCAATTCTGCTTTCTGAATATACTTATTCTCTTTGCTGCTGTTTTGCGCAATAATGCTGAACTTTTTACCATTCGGAAGATCGATGACCACCTCTTCAAACACCGGGCTGCCAATTGAATATACCGGTACTCCCTGCGTTACCTGGAAGAACCCCATCATAGAAAACACTACAAAAGCACTCATACCTCCGCCATCTTCATCGCCCGGCATTCCAAAAAGATTATCAGTAAACCAGGTATCCAGCAACATCCTGATCCTCTTTTGTGTTTTCCAAGGAGCACCTAAATAGTTATATATATAAGGGATATGCAGGGAGGGCTCATTACCCATCACAAACTGTCCTACCAAGCCCGATGCATCGGGCAATACAGCCCAATACCGGAATTTAGACGTTCCAAGATCTTCCCTGAATAACTGGTCCAGCTTTTCCTCTGCCGCTTTTTTGCCACCCATAAGACCAAAAAGACCGGGCCAGTCGTGCTTTGCTGCCCAGTTAAATGTGTAACCGTTCAGCTCTGTAAAATACTCCCGGCCACTCAGGCTGGGATTCACCGGCTCTATCCAGTTGCCATCTTTATCCTTGGGCCATACCATGCCTTTGTCAGTACGAAATACATTTTTATAATAGTCTGATCTTTTTAAGAACAGGTCCCGCTCCTGCTTTTTTCCTGCCTGCGGTGCTAACTGGGCAATGCACCAATCACTATAACTATTATCAATGGTTACAGATACGGCCTGCCTTTTTTCCCAAACCGTATCTACTTCCTTAACCGTTTCTTTTTCACCAGGCGCCAGTGCCGGCATATATCCATGCTGGTTGAAGAATGAGTCCAGCGCCGTAGCAGGACCATTATTCCAGGGTAATAAAGTGGCGTTAAGGGAACCTTTTCTCATTCCTTCATAAGCCTTTTTCACATCAAATTTCCTAAGCCCTTTTACCCATGCATCCGTCATCCAGATGGCGGCATTATTTCCCGTCATTGCAGGCCAGTCGCCAAATACCGTAGAGAACGAGGGCATCCACCCGGTTTGATCATACATGGTAAGGTAAGAACGTATTTTTGCCATTTCCATTTCAGGATCCAGTATCATGTGCAATGGCTCCAGCGCTATATAATTATCCCAAAGCCAGTTGTCTACATAAAACGGTTCTTTGCTATTATGTATTTTATGATCATAGCTGCTGTAATATTTACCATATTCGTTAATATTTACCATGCGCTCATAACAACGGTACAGAGAGGTATAGAACACCCGTTTTTCAGCCAGTGTGCCGCCCGATACTTTAATTTTAGACAGCGTCCTATCCCAGATAATGCTGGCTCTTTGTTTTAAAGCATCAAAGTTCCAGCTCACAATTTCGCGCTGCAGATTGTATTTTGCCTGCTCCACACTTATATAGGAAATACCATACCTGACGCTAAGGGTGCCCGGTGCGCTGGCAACTTTAAGCAACGCCAGTTTTCTTCCGTTCTGTTCTTTATATTGAGTGCTTATGATATCAGTATTCAGCTCTGCGTAGAAATAGGCTTTCATACCAAAAAAAGTTTCCGTACCGCTTATGGTTCTTTTTCCTGAAACTTCCACACTGCCTTTGTCGTTAAGCGTACCGAAGCGCAGATAATGCTCTTCAGTATTATTAAATTTTACACGGAAAAAGCCGCTCCGTTCAGCTGTAGTGTATTCCACTTCCTGTGTGGCATCTTCCGACTCCACTTTATAATAGTATGGCCTTGTGATCTCCTTTTCAATGGTTAACTTTTTATTCCACAGCTGATCCGCAACCGGACCGCTTACCGGTAAAAATGCAAAGTTCCAGGCAATACGATGCGAAGCCACATTTAAAGGAAAATAGTGCACCTGGTCATCAAGCTGATCTTTTTTCATAGGATATACACGCAACAGGCTGTTAGGCAACTGCACTGTTGGCCGTATGGGCTCCAATATTAACCCTACACCGCCGATAGTAGGATCTACGTATTGAAGATTAGAAACCGGGGATTGCGCAAAAACCTGCGCATTTAATAAAGTAAAAAAAAGTAATAAATGCTTCATGCTATATCTTATATCTGATTTCAAACAATCTGTTTTAATGTAACGCGGCTTATAAGCTGTTGCTTTTTTACCATCACTATGGTATCAGTAAAGGCATTAAAAGGCGGGGACTATTTTTTATAAACACCTGCCAGGTAATTATCCAGGTACTGCTTATATAATTTGAAGAAAGTGTACGGGTCAACTACTTCAAAATTATAGTTAGGATATTTGCGCTGCAACGTTTCTATTCCTTCAACAATTTGTGTTGGAGTGGCCAAAACCGGCCGTATAATATTAAACTGGGGCCTTTGCGTTTTTGAAACATCGTCAGATTGAGATATCACACTCAGTTGATGTATTTGCTGTCCCTCAATTACAAAATTTTGGTTGCCTGATTGAACAACAGGGTGCCTCCCCGGGTGGAAGGGGTCTTTTGCCATAAATACTGTTCCCGCTTCCGGATTATAATAATCAGTTGTACTTTTCACAACTCTTCCTATTGAAGTAACTACTCCATACGGGCTCAGCCTCGAAAACTGAGTGTACATTCTTTTGAAATCAGCCTCTTCGGCGCTGGCAGCATCCCAGGAGCCAAAGTACATACCCATGATGTCCAGGTCATATTTATCATACGCCTTTTTTGTTCTGGTGATATAGTTTTCCAGTGTCCCATTGATGCCGGTCCTGTTTTTGTCCAGGAAAACATCTAGGTAATTATATCCGTACCCGTTGTTGCCGCCAACAAAAATATCGTTCTCTGTAGCGTTCTCGTACATATAGTCATAGGCATGTTTTATCCTGCCCTCATTTACCGCGCATATTGGCCACATAAGCGGCAGCTTCCCAAGGTTGGGGTCGTTAAACATGGAAGGGATCATCCTGTTGATCCATGAAGCGCCATCATAATCGCCCATATAAATTAAAAGGTAATTCTTGTTTTCAAGCCTTGCTTTAGCGGCTTTTTCCAGCATTTTTTTCTGTGTCTTATCCTGGTTGTATTGCTGTTTCGCAGGATAAAATGTATAAATAGATCCGTTTGCCATAGCAGAAAGAGAATGCGCATCCGCCTGCATGGTTACATTGTATTTTGTGAGCAGCTTTACAAAAGCCGGTTCCAGTGCGCCCTCATCAACAGTGGCACGTTCCTTTACAGAATTGGAATATTTTAATTGCCAGTTGGTGAATCCGCCGGACTCCACTACTGTATTGCCCGCATTTTTATTATTCTCCCTTAATATCATTTCAAAGGTCCGGGTATCCAATCCCAGATCCTGGTTTAGATCATCAATAGGTGTATCATCTTTAACAGCCGACAGATCGTAGAAAAAGGCCTTCCTGGCAATGAAATAATCCCTGGGCATGATATCGGTATGAAGAAAACGCTTTTTCCAAACGGGAACACCACCTATACCAACATGTAAACCGCCATTCTCATTATAATACACTTTTTGTGTTACGCCGTTTTCGCCAATCCAGCCATCAAGGTACCCACTCAGTACATACGGGTTTGTTTTCTTTGCTTTTATATATTCCTGAACCGCCCAGATATAAACATCATTTTTCTTTGAGCCGGTAGATGGCTGATTGGTCTGCCATACAGTAGTACCCTTTTTACCATCAAATTTCCCGTACAGATCCAGCTTAATTTTAAAGCCCAGCTTTTGGGTAAGTATTTTATACATGCTGTTCACCTCATCTGAATATTTCACCAGCAAGCGGTTGTTCACGCCGCAATCTGTTAACCCCGCGTTATAGGTTGCAGGGGCAAAAACATCCCAAACCGTAAGCCCTTCATAGTATTGCGAAAATATCCTGAGCAATGTGCCCACGCTCTTTACTTTTACTATATTTTCTCCCTGCGGCAGCCATCCCTTTTCTTTGCTTAAATAGTTGAGCCAGAACTCATCCTGCTTTCCCTGCGTGGTATTGCCGGTTTTATCAT
>JAPUDO010000110.1 GCA_027493055.1 Niabella sp.
AGATACGGAAGCGCCGGATTCTTTAACAGGCACAGAAAATAAAACACCGGGAACAGTGCCTTGTTGTTTTGTTGAATCCTTTACCTCAGTTTCCTGTCCCTGTGCTTTTAAACCTCCCAAACCGCAAGTAAAGGTTATCAGGCCGTATATAATAAATTTACAATTGATCATAACATTAATTTATCAAAGTTTATTCCACTGGATTTAATATCCCGGGTTTTGAACCAGGTAGCCTTTATTGATTTCAGATTTTGGGATAGGACTTAAATACTGACTGAGCGACCAGAATCCTTTATACCGTTCCTGTAAAGAATAGGTGAGGTAATCTGAAGCATAGTATCCGAAGCCTCCGCTTATATAAGTATAAACAAAGCCAAGCTTAGAGCCGCCGATAATTCCGTTGCCAATATCATCAAGCTTCCAGTGCTTCACGTCGTAAACCCTGTGCGCTTCTTCATAAAATTCGATGGCCCACTCCCGCTGTATCAACTTACGCAGCTTTACCTTATCCGTTTCGGTAATATTTGGCAGGCCTGCCCTGTTGCGGATTACATTCAGATAAGTAAGGGCATTTGCGGCATCATCATATTCGTTATAAGCTTCGGCCAGGTCAAGATAAAACTCTGCCAGGCGGTATAGTGGAAACTCGAACCAGTTGCGGTTTCCCGAATGATACCAGAATTTAACACGGCGTCCGCAACCCTCATTATTAGTTCGGCCTTCCCAGGTAGAATAATCTGCAACCATGCGGCATGACCAGTTGGAATAGTCATTCGAATTATTCCAGGCATCAATGCCGGGCGCCATAGCAGAAGCTTTGTAACGTGGCTCCATCTGGTTAATGCGTGTAGTGAAATCGCTGAAATTAACGGCCCCGGCAGCTACGGTTGGCCAGGTTTGCTCTGTTCCGTCTTCTTTATAATATTGTTTTAGCATATCATAGCTCATTCCATTGGCCCCGCCACTTTGAGATTTGGCAGTATAAAATCCCACGCCATCAGTTTGCTGGTTTTTGTAGGCCAGTAAAATTTCTTTATTACCAGGGGTAGATACCGCTGTTCCGTAATCATCCAGCGGGCGGCCGGTATTGATGATCTCATAACCATTTTGCGCAGCCCAGTCAATGACAGCTTTGGAGGCATCTATGGCTTTCTTCCACAACTCTTTATCATAAGTTCCGAAGCATATCAGGTCATTATGCCCGTTGTTGTCCAGATAGGGCGTTGAGGAATTGAACAGTGGCCTGGCGGCGTACATATATATTTCGGCTTTGATGGCGAGCGCCACGCCTTTTGTAACGCGCCCTTTGTAGGTATTGGGGTACGAGTTGGGCAGAACGGAAGCCGCTTCATCACAGAGCGAAACTACATGATCCAATACCTGCTGCAGAGAAGCCCTGGGAATCATTAAATCATCATATATTGATAAGGTGCTGGTAACAATGGGCACGCCACCGTACCTTTTGAACATTTCTTCATAACGATATGCAATGAGCGTTTTCATTTCCGCTTTTACGGAGTTTTTGGCATCATCGGACATGTCTTTTACTTTATCAATATTTTCCATAACGAGGTAACACTGGCGAATGGCTTTATAATTCATTACAAAACCATCATCGCTGCGGGCCTTGCCCGATCCGTCATCAGCAGTCATACCGCTTCTCTGGATCAGCCAGCCGTCTTCCCAGTTGAATTTTACAGAATTTATTTCTCCTGAAAGGTGGGAAAGCGATCCAGATGTCATCCCGTAATCGCGGTTACCATCAAAACCCATGATGGCTATCCCCGAAACAAGACTATTGGCATAGGCCTGAGCAATAGCGCCTAATGCTTTTTGTTCAGTGGAAAATACCGAATCAATCGTCATATCGCTGCCGAAAGGTTTTTCAAGAAATTGCTTCTGGCAGGACGAAAAGCTTAAAAGCAGATATACAAGAACTATAAAACAGCCTAACTTTTTCATATTTTCATTTTTAAGAATCATTATTAATGCTGTATGCTTATACCAAAATTGAACGAGCGCATGGGAGGATAGAGATACCCGAGGCTTGCCCCTCCTGAATCTTCCTGCTCAGGGTCAAATCCGGCCGGCAGCTTGGATCCCCAGGTTAATAGATTGGTGCCGTTAACATACACCCTGATCCCGGCGATACCCATATTTTCCAACCGGCCCGTTTTTTTGAAAGTATAGCTAATCTCTGCATTTTTCAGTCTTACAAACTGAGTAGAACGAATCCATAAATCGTTCATAGCACCGTTTTGAGAATCAAAGGTTCGTAAAGAGGCCCTGGGAAAGCTGGGGGTTATACCCGCTTCTGCTTTTTCTGGCGTCCAGCGGTTATCGTACTGAAAGTAAAATGCCGCGCCGTTATTCATGTAAAACGGGTTCAGTATATAAAAGGAGGTCATGGGCATAGAACCTTTGTAAGATCCGTTAAAGAGCAGGGAAAGTCCAAATCCTTTATAACCCAGGTCAAGGTTGCCACCAAATGAATAGCGGGGCAGGTTGGAATACCCGATAGGTACCTGGTCGTTGTCGTCAATCACACCATCGTCGTTTATATCCACATAGCGGATATCGCCCACCTGCACTTTGTTACCATCGCGGCTTACATAAGGGCGATTATTGACCTCCTCCTCATTATTGTAGAAGCCATCGGTTCTGAATCCTTTGTACTGCCCAAGCGAAAAGCCGGTGCGGTTCATCCAGCAGTAGGGGTACTTCGGTTCATCCATATACTTAACCTTGTTAACTGCATTGGACATATTAACGCCAATACTATAAGTGAAGTCCCTGAATGCCCTGTCGTTCCATTTCAATTGCAGCTCATACCCTTTATTATCCACTTTACCAATATTGGCAGGTGGCAGGGTGGTAGCTACAATACCGGGGATGGTACCGAGGGGATAAAGAATATTGTCGCGTTTTTCCATAAACACGTCCCCTACAAATTGCAGGCGGTTTCTGAAGAAATTAACTTCAAGCCCTGCATTCCCTTTGCGGGCACGTTCCCAAATAACATCGGGGTTGCCCACAAAGCTTTCATAAGCTCCGGTATAATAGGGATCTTTGGAAGAACCATCGGTATTACCAAAAGAGTAGCCATTACCAGACTGCTGTGGTAAATACCCCCATGTATTAGGTAAATAAAGATAACGCTTGCCACCTATTTTGTCGTTTCCCACTTCTCCATATGAGCCCCTGATCTTCAGCCATGTTACGATGTCATTTTTGGGAAAGAATTTTTCGTTGGTAGCTACCCAACCCAGTGAGAAAGCAGGAAAGAGCCCAAAGCGCTTCTTTTCAGGGAAGTTTTCCGATCCGTTATATCCCAGGTTAAATTCGGCAAGATAGCGGTTATCGTAGCCGTATGTAATACGGGAAGCAATACCCATTAAGCCTGTAGGCACCTTATACAGCAGCGAAGGATCAAAAGTTTTTTGCGCGTTGGCAAGTATCATTCCTGTAACACTGTGGGCTCCGAAGCTGCGCACGTAATCCACTTTACCCTCCAAATAAAACTGGTTCCATTTCCAATTATACCGGTTGTCCGATACCGTTTTCGGGTACTCTATACCTCCCGCAAAAATATACTCGTTCGGATTAACAGGATTACGGTAAAGTGAATATACCGGCACATTGTTTTGTGTAGTAACGCCTTTTCGGTAAGTGTCGCTATAAGAGAAAGCGCCGGAAACAGATAAGCCGGGAGTGAGATAACCCATCAGCTGTTTTAACCGTATATTGGTGTTGAGATTCGAAGTATTAGTGCTTAACAGCTCCGCCGTAAGTAATGAGGTTAAGGGCGAAAAACCATACCCCCCTTTTGACTGCATAGGGTTTTTGGAAGATACGTAGGTGTTAACGAGGTTTCCGTCAACCAAACCCGGCCCTACAAAAGGCGTGTTTCCCAATATGGTAACCATCATGGCTTTGTGCCGGGCGTACTCGCCTGTAACATCACCATCGGAAGATGAACCCAATATACCGGTTTTTGTGGCAAACTGGCCGCCAAAGTCAACAGATAATTTCAGGTTCTTATGTATGTCTACATCAATATTAGAACGCAGGTTATACCGATTATACTCTGAATTTGGAGAAGCGCCCCTGTATTTGACATTGAACGCGCCGGATTGGGCAAAATTTCCCAAAGAAATAAAATATTTAAACCTTTCGCTACCGCCGGCTATGTTCAGGTTTATCTGGCGCTGCGGAGAGTTATGGTCAAACTGCTCTTTAATATAATCGTGACTGGAATAATACAGGGCCGGGCTGTTTATCAGCTTCCGGGTATCCTCCTCGCTCAGGTCAAGCATTTCTACTTCCTCGGGCGTGTAATCCCTGTTATACCTGAACTTCCAAAGCTCCTCGTCTGAAAACAGATAAGGATACTTGCTTACATCGCCATCATTGCGAATAGCTTCATTACGGTACAGGGCATAATCATAGGAACTAAGCATCTTTAATAAAGATACCGGCCGGGTAACGCCCCAGCGGGAAGAAAAACTAACAGTCGTTTTCCTGGTTAAGCCTCGCTTAGTAGTGATGATAATTACCCCGTTTGCGCCCCTAACCCCATAAACGGCCGTGGAAGAGGCATCTTTCAGGACACTTATGTTTTCGATTTCGTTGGCATCAAGGCCGTTCATAACCGATACCGACGACTGAATACCATCAATCACCACCAAAGGATCAAGACCGTTTGAATTAAGTGTGGCCACCCCACGTATGCGGATGGTGGTGGCATCGTTGCCCGCTTCACCGCTGGCTTGGTTGGAAGCAATACCGGCAACCCGCCCTACTAGGGCATTACTGATATTTGCAACCGGTGACTGCAATAAAGATTCGCTTTTTATAACCGCGATAGCCCCGGTTAGCGTTTCCTTCTTTTGAACCCCATACCCTACTACTACTATATTGGAAAGCTCCTCGGTGTTTTCTTTTAAAATAATAGTAAGAAAATGCGAATTAGTAACCCGCACTGTATCAGGGAGATAGCCAATGTTCGTTACGATAATGGACTTTTCGCCTGCCGGCAGGCTTAGCTGAAAGTTACCTTTGGGATCTGTCATAGCAGCAACCAAAGACACCTCTCCCTGTACAGTTGCACCTACAACGGCGGCTTTGGATTCATTAACAACAATCCCTTTAACAATCGTTTTTTGCTCAACCTGGGCACGTGCAGCAAAACCAAGAAGTAACCCGGAAAGGATGCCCACTAAACAGGACCATGTCCTTTTTTTGATTAATTGGTACATTTTTTCATGAAAATTTTGCATTAACAGAATATGACAAGTTTTTTATGTGACAAGCGTATGCAGCGTTTCTGTGACAAGCTTATGTAATAAAAAATTACGAAGCAAATGTACAGTTGTATATAGCCTGCCTGCTTATCGAAAATTCGTATTTTCTTGTCAATTTCTGACAATTAAGCATACTATAAAAAAACTCAAAAAGATGATAATCAATATCTTTCGTTCCTGTATGTCATTTTTTAAGATAAATGTTGTCAATTTTTATATGAGCTGTAAAAATTTGATAACTACCGCGGATCGATCGTGTATATCGAATAAATATTGATTTTTTCAAGCCTGTCAGTTTTATAAATATCGATCAAAATCAAATGGTCTGACCCCGTTTACCAAAAATCAAAATATTAATAAAGAAATGTTGAAAGAGTAATAATTTTAAGCCGTTTAGAAAGTGAGCTTGACTTCTCTTATTAAAATAATAAAAAATATACAGATGAAAATATTTTGCTTAAACAGGTATTTCTGTTTCATTTTTTCTTTGCTATTGCTTATCGCCCCCTCGTGCAGTGCAGGAACAAAAGAAAAAGAAGTTGAAGTGCCCAAACCTGTAGCGAACTTTTCGTACAGCGTTGATGCGGGCAATAAGCTTAAGGTCAGTTTTACCAGCCAATCCGAGAATGCGGCTTCATACTCATGGAATTTTGGCGATTACAGCGGAACCTCCACTGAAAAAGACCCCACACATACATATACCAAGGGTGGTACTTACAGCGTAACACTTACTGTAAAGAACAGTCTGGGAGCCAGCAATAGTCTGAAAAAAGATGTAACTATTGAGAGCAAAATCAGCATATTGGGCGACTCATACTCTACATTCAAAGGCTGTGTTACACCGAAAAACAATGCTTCATGGTACCCCCGTTCGGGAAATAATGTGGTTGAGGTGGAACAGACCTGGTGGCATCAGCTTTTAAAAGAACAAAATGGTATATTGGAAGTAAATAATTCCTATTCCGGGTCAACTGTTTGTAATACCGGGTACAATGGCGCAAACAGCACCTATTCGTCTTTCATTACCCGTATGAACAACCTGGGCAATCCGAACACGATCATCATCATGGGTGGCACAAACGATTCCTGGGCAAATTCGTCTGTTGGAAATTACAAATACAGCAACTGGACTGAGGAAGATAAAAAGTCTTTCCGGCCGGCATTTGCATATATGCTCGACTATCTGACAAAGCAACATCCTAATGCTACAATCATTAATGTAGTAAACGACGGGTTAAAAGCAGAAATAACCAGTTCGCAGGCAGAAATCTGCTCGCACTATAAAGTAATGAATATACAACTGAAAAATATCGATAAACAGGATGGTCACCCCTCTGTCAAAGGAATGACCAGTATCAAAAACCAGATTTTGGATGCAATTGCCCAATAAGCAAGTCTTTATCTCACGCAGGCCTCATGTCCTGTGTGAATTTGAATTTGTCACTTGACTTAATTCATTAGCAGATACAAAGATTACTGAAAATCGCACTCAGCAGGTGTTAAGTTACGAATATGCACAGGTCAGAAACTTTAAGTGTTCGAAATCTTAGAAAAATCTCGAAGAGCTGTTATTATTATAGAAAAACCGTTTGGATTTTGGACGAAAACCCCGAAGGGGTGCCACAGGATATTATGGTATAACTTCGG
>JAPUDO010000111.1 GCA_027493055.1 Niabella sp.
TTCCTGCTACAATTGAGCTGGATCGTCAGAAAGCGTTGGAATGGCTGAACAAAGGTGCTACACCTACAGATACAGTTCGCCGCATCCTTAGCTTTAAAGGAGTATTATATCTGAAGCATTTGCTGCGTGGTGTAAAACTGGGTTTATTTGATGAAACCGCGGCTATGCAGAAATTTACAACATGGAGTGCAGAGCACGAAGAGCACATTAAAAGGCGCCAGCAGAAAGCTATGGACGAAAGAAGAGCAAAACGCAGGGTAGCCAGTGCAGTTCCACGTAAAGTAGCTGAACCTAAAGCTGAAACTCCGGCACCTGAGGCAAGCGCAGAAGGTACCGAAGCTTAATATAGCTTATGGAACAAAAAATTAAGGCGGTCCCGTTCCCCGGTATCGCCTTTTTTGATTTTATTCATAACGCAGTCTATGGCGAAAAACAATCTTCAATACATAAGCATCGGAAAAATAGCAGGCACCCATGGTCTTAAGGGGGATGTGGTACTAAAGCACGCCCTGGGTAAAAAGACCACCTTTAAAGATCTTAAAGCCATTTTTTTAAAAGATAAAAGCGGCAGCTTTTTACCCTGGTTTCCTGAAGCATCAAAAATTAAAAGCGACAACGAAACCTATCTTAAACTGGAAGGTATCAACACTATTGAGGAAGCAAAAAACCTGGCACAAAAAGAGGTATGGCTTACCGAGGCTGATTTTAAAAAGTACGCATCCGGGTCAGCACCTATCAGCTTATTAGGCTATACACTTGTAGAAGGAGATAAAGAGCTGGGCGCGGTAGAAGAGATCATTGAACAGCCTCACCAGGTTTTGTGCAGGCTGCATATTGAGCAAAAAGAGGTTTTTATTCCCCTGCATGAAGAAACCTTAATAAAAGTGGACGCAAAAAATAAAAAAATTTTTGTGGAGCTGCCCGAAGGATTGCTTGACGTATATTTAACTTAGATACTTATAACTACTTTAAGTGAATAGCCAATAGTGAGTATTGCGGCCCTAATTCACTACTGACCACTCACTACTCACTTTATCTTCATTAACATAACACTCTATTTTATTTTCTTAGCCATGAACCTTAAAGAACACATTGCCCAACACCTGATGGACGTACATAATGGTAATAACTGGACAGAGGTGAACCTGGCCGAAACCCTTAAAAACATCAACTGGCAACAAGCGATAACCGTTACTCCTTTTTCCCCCAATAGCATTGCCATGCTGGTTCACCACATCAGCTATTGGAACAGGGCCATTGCCCAGCGGGGCAGGGGAACCCAGCCGGTTATTAATAAGGAAAATGGCATGAATGCACCCGCTATTAACGATGAATCCGGATGGGAGGCGTTAAAAAAAGATAACCTTGTCTCTGCTCACGAACTGGCAACTGTAATTGAAGGATACGATATCGGCAACCTGTTCAGCCCGATATTACCGGGCCATTCCAGCGCCTATAAAAACTTCCAGGGACAGGTAGAGCATGTACACTATCATCTGGGACAGATCCTGATGATCAAAAATTTCTTGCTCCAGTCTTCAAAAAAAGATAGCCGGCCGGTGTAGAGCGTTTTGCTTTTTAGTGAAAGCCTACTAAAAATCTATCACAATCTTGCGCTGGCCTCTCCCAAGGAGTCCTTCGGACCCGGCCAGTGTATTACCGTTACTTATTGATGAAATAAATAACACCAATGCACAGGTCAGTCTGACACATTGCTCTGCGACAGACCCGCGCAAGAAATAGGTATCATGGAATCATTCCCTTTTATTTCTGATTCAACAGCTTTACATCCTCACACACATACTTCAACAACTCACCTGGGTCTACACTAATAGCCAGTGCAATGAGGTATAATTCCTCCACCCTTAATTTGGCTGTAGGATTAATTGTTAATTCACTCAATCGAGGCTTACTTAGCCCGGTTTTTCGGGATACTTCTGATTTATTAATTGACCGGGCCTGTAAATATGCTCCAAGTTTTGTCATTGGCTTTAATAAAACATTACTTTTTTGCATTGACCAACAACTCACAAACATCTACTTCCAACACCTCTGCAATTTTAAACAAGGTTTCAACCGTTGGCTGGTTATCATTCGTGCACCATTTAGAAACGGCAGCTTTACTAACACCTACCTGTTGTGAAAGCCAGATATTGGTTTTCTCATGTTCAATAAGAACGATTTTTATGCGGTTAAAGCGTTTTTTTGTTGTCATGAGGTCTGCTCAAGAAAAGCAATAAATACTATTCAGTAAAGAAATCTTGCAATTCTACATCTAAAGCAATGGCTAATTTAACAAGTGTTATAAACTCAATGTTTTTCTGGCCATTTTCAATTCTGCTAATTTCAGTTCTGTTAATTCCCGAACCAATTTCTACGTCAAGTTGGGTCATTTTTTTTTGTTCTCTGATATTCCGTAGACGTTCTCCAAATTGTACTATTTCCTGATTGTATCGTTTTTCGAATTTATTCACAATTTCAAGGTCAAAGAATATTGAAAAAAATAAAGTGAGTTATAACTCACATTTAAAATTATATTATTATATTTGTGCTAAGTAAATAAATTCGCGATACTTCATAAAATTAATTGAAGCATTCGCTTTCAGTCTCGACTTGAAAACTGGTAATTTTTAAACACACGAGACGATAAGCAGAAAGGCTCACAACTTAGGTGTGGGCTCTCTTATCCGTGTGTGGGTATACCAGTACCTCAAGTCGGTAAGTTGAGCGCCACGCCTTTTTTGTGCGGGTGCTAACCTAAAATTTTTTGTTATGAACGCCGTTACTACACCTACACAAAACACCCTCTTGCGATGGCCTGACAATGCACAGGTCAGCCCAACACATTGCTATGCTACAGACTTGCGCAAGGAAAAAATCTCCTATGCCCTGGCATCCTATTTCTGCTTCCTTTGCTTTTTTCTTTCAGGCCCGTAAGGTACTTCATCTTCTGCGGCCATAGGTAGCAGGTGTTTCATCGCAAGCTCGGCACAAACATATTCTAACAAATCGCCAGGGTTTACATCTATGGCAAGCGCTATGAGGTACAGCTCTTCTACCCGCAAGTGGCTGCGGTCGTTAAGCGTAAGCTCATTCATACGCGCCTTTGAAAGCCCGGACCTGCGGGCTACTTCAGATTTGTTAACTGATTTTTGTGATAAATACAAACCAAGTTTAGTCATTGATTATTAGTGTTTTCTATACATTAATACAACATAAAGATATAAAAAGATAAAAAAAATATACAATTTATTTGGAAGATCAAAACACAATCTATACTTTCGTATTGGTTTTCTATACTTCTGTTTGTTATAATACCAACAATACCTGTAATTTTTAATACTATCGTCTTATAATCCTCTTTGTCACAGGCAGATCGCTTATCAAGGCCGCATCATACGCAGCACCATTTCACAGAACAAGAAACTAATATAAAAATAACTAACCATGCATCAACCCAGCACACCACCTGCCTGGCATCTTCTTAATCGCCTGGCTATGGACAAAGAGGACACCCCGGCAAAAACCGACGCGCTTTCGAAGTTACGGCATGTTTTTGAATATACAGCTGTACACGAAATATTGGAAGAGCTCAACCTGATCTGCACAGCAGCAATGAACGAAGCATACGTATGGAAACAGGGCAGCCCCGGCAACTGCCTTTATTATTATGGCAGGCTGGAGCTATTAACTGAATGCTGCTACCTTTTTAAAACATGTAATCTGAAAAAAACGCTCAAAAGCAGGAAATGCCTCCTTCCTGAAAAGTTACCGGCAAGAATGCTGCCCATACCACTTACGGCCCGTGAGTTTCGTAACCCGCAGCGGGTAATAAAATCCTTTTTCAGGCATGCATCTTTACCTGAATGGAAACGGCAGTTACTGGTGTGGACGGAAAATGCGCTGTCCAACAGCAGTGTAAAGGATGAACTGGAAGCTGAAACACTGCTTCCTTTTATACAGCACCTGCGCAAACTGGTATATGCCGCTTACCTGCTGTGCCAATACGTTTATCCGGAAAAGAAATCGTAAATATATGAAGGGTAAGCCCGTTTTCCCACAGTGCAAAATGAGTACGCAATATTTTCACTTAATAATTAGAACTTATGAAAATCCTAAAAAACAAAACACCGCCATATTTTCCTTAATACTACCGTTTTGCTAAAATCGTTTTTTTCAGAAATACCATCCGGCAGGGTGAAGTCACAATCATTGTAAACAATTAAAAAAATAACCACATGAAAAATTACATCGGCCAGCTAAAAGGCAAAGAGCAAAACGCCGTGCATTGCATCAAAAAGCTTATTGCAAACCAGTTGCACGCATTAATCATTTATTGTTTCGGTTGCCAAACTATAAGCACTATTAAAAGGACCGCCTTTAGTAAAAAACAGTTTAAAGAAGAGCGGCAGCTAACCTGCGATCTGCTGATCATTACACCCGATACAGTAGAAATCAGCAATGAAAAGAAAACCGAGGTACAGGAATTGATCGCCCATTTCGGGCAGGTGAACATGACCATTCACCCCATAACCTTTGTGCTGCAGCAACTAAACAAAGGCAATTTATTTTTTAACTGGGTGAACAAAAATGGTATGCTGTTATATGACTGGGATAACAGTACTCAATTATTACCGCCACCTGCTGGCAGCGAATACTGGCCGCAGGCTGAGGCTTTCTATACAAGCGATCCTGAAATGGCCAGCTACCTTGATGTAAGTCTACAGCCAATAGTAAAAGCAGCGCCAAAAAAAGAAACCGCCATTGCACCGCAACCATTTGAAATACGACTGACGCTGGATCCGCAACAGGGCTGGCAACCTGCGGCACATAAGGCTGTTTCTACACCATTAACATCTGGGAATTAATCAGGAACAACACAATGCTTACAGCAATCCCGGCAGTTTTGCCGGGTTCCTTTTTATATTGACAGGTAAACGTTATCTGCAAGACTTTGCCAGGATCTTAACTTCTTTTATGCCCAGGGAAGGATTTATTTTTATAGAATCTCCTTCACAATTAACCACATATTCTAACGGCGCCACTGAAGCACTTATTAACCCGGGGCCATCAGGGTAAAGATAATAAACGGGGCTGCCATTGTAAATACCTTTAAAAAGCGATTCATAAAGGTCGCCGCAGTCTGACTTTACACCCCATTTTTCATTGGCCTTATCAATCCAGCTTTTATCACAATTACTTAAAAGCGTCTCTTGCCTGTTGCAGGCCAAAACAAATAATAAGAATAACAAAGCTGGCAGGCACGCAAGTTTTAGTTTCATAATATTTTTGATTTGGTAATATTTATTTTACCGATAGACGATATTATTTATCATAGCGCAACACGCATATAAAAACTACTTTTGAAGAAGTGAACGATCTTAAACCTTATATCGCCCATTTTGATCTTGACTCTTTTTTTGTTTCGGTGGAGCTGCTGCTAAAGCCGGAGCTAAAGGGGCTACCGGTTATTGTAGGCGGTTCGGTTAACCGCGGCGTTGTCTCTACCTGCAGCTACGAAGCCAGAAAATTTGGCGTTCACTCCGCTATGCCTATGAAAACAGCCATAAAGCTTTGCCCGCAGGCCACTGTGCTTAAAGGCAATTATCATGAATACCGCCATTATTCAAAAATAGTTACCGATATCATTGCGTCCAAAGTACCGCTCTTTCAAAAAGCATCTATTGATGAGTTTTATTGCGATCTTACAGGGATGGACCGTTATTTTAACGTAAGCAGCTATACTCGCCAGCTAAGAGAGTTAATCATAAAAGAAACAGACCTGCCCATTTCCTGTGGTTTATCATCTGCCAAATTTATCAGCAAGATGGCCACAAATGAAGCTAAACCCAACGGGTTCCTGGAAATACCGCATGGTAAAGAAAAAGATTTTCTATGGCCATTAGGTATTGAAAAAATAAACGGCATAGGCAAACAGACAGAACCGCGCCTGCGGGCGATAGGTATGCATACTATAAAGGATATTGCTAATACTCCTATAGAAACGCTGGAAAAAAAGTTAGGTAAATGGGGCCGCGACCTATGGTTCAAAGCAAACGGCATAGGCAGCGCCGAGCTGGAAACAGAATGGAACCAGAAAAGTATGAGCCACGAAACTACTTTTCATGAAAATCAAACCAATGTTGACTTTTTACATACCCAGCTGGTAAGGCTTACAGAGAAAAATGCTTACGACCTCCGGCAGGACGAGAAACTTACAGGCTGCCTTACCGTAAAAATAAGGTATGCTGATTTTGAAACCACCAGCAAACAGGAAACCATTCCCTTTACTTCCTTAGATGACGAATTGATTGAAAAAGCTAAAGAAATTTTTGATAAATTCTACCAGCAGGGCCGGCCGGTAAGATTGATCGGTGTGCGTTTCAGCCATCTGGCAGATAGCGGTATGCAGATGAACTTGTTCAATAGCCAGGACACCAGGCTAAACCTTTACAAAGCGGTAGACGATATCAAAAACCGTTTCGGAGATAAAACTGTTACCAAAGCCGTGGTGAGCAGGAAAAAAGCTGAGTAAACTCCAGCTTCTTACTATTCTCTAAAAAGATTAATAAAAAGCAAAAGTACGCAAAGCGATTAAAACCGCTACTATACAATGCTTTATAAATGTGTAGTCTTAGTTTGGAACTCGGTGTCTGATAGGTTTTGGGCTTAAATTGACAAGGTTAGGTTACTAATTCGTTACCGATTGATAAAGGCAACTATATAGCTTAACTGATTATATTTCAGTCTTTTGCACCCTTTTTTATATTCCCTTGTAACTCAATGTAATTTAATTTTAAACGTTAAACATTTGAGTTATGGA
>JAPUDO010000112.1:0-1468 GCA_027493055.1 Niabella sp.
TTTTTCATTTTATTGTTTTACAATTGAAATGGTTTCGCGTAACTGGTTAAATGTGATTTTATAATTACCTGCTTCAGTAATCTTCCATTTGTTATCGGGGTTGCCGCCCGGAACAAATACAGCATTTGTACTACCCGGGCCTTCGCCATTAACAGGTGGCATAAAGAAATCCGTGCCCCAGTTGCCTGTTGAAACAGGAATCTTAAATTCGCCTGCACTCATTGGGCCTGTATAAGTAAACTCATACGGATTGCCAGGTGTAGCCACCATTGGCGTGGGATTTTCTATATTCCAGCCTGCGGGTGTAGCATCTCCTACCATCCACACTTGCGTATAGGGCGTAAACGGAGTTATTTTAATGAACGGAGATGGGCTGATATTCAGTAAAATTTTATACGGCCCCGGATTGGCGACGCGCCATTTATTATCGGGATTGCCGCCCAATATCAGTTTCACTTCTGTACTGGAAAGAGCAGGGTTGTTGACAGGTGGCATAAAGAAATCGGTGCCCCAGTTGCCTGTTGAAGTGGGGATTTTGAACTCGCCTGCATTCAACACCTCGTTAAATTTGAACTGGAAGGAATTGGTGGGATCCTTAACCATCGGGTTCGGATTATCTATATTCCAGCCATTGGGGGTGGCATCTCCTACTACCCAAAGTTCAGCATAAGCAGCCCCGGTAGCAGCAGGAGTTACTTTAATAGTAACAGGGTTTGAAGTTGCCATAAGATTTTTTGCAGGTATATAAGACACCAGCATAATACTCAAATCTGCCATCACTCCTATTTCCATGTCTAAATCATCTACCAGAATATTATTGAGCTCTCCATTATTAAATCGCTTTCTGATAGCTCCGGAAGCTACGTCAACCGTATCTTTCACGTTGCCATTTGACAATACCAGCCTGTTTTTTACCATAGAATTGGCAAATGCATCCCAGGTTACTGTTATGGCTTCATCTCCGGGCTTTGCAGCGTTGATGATTACGTTATCCGCAGAGGCAGACAATTCACCTGTTTCAAATGGAAAAGATGCTGGCGCCTTAAGCTCTTTTTTGCAAGATGGCAAAATGAAAGCTGCTGCACAGGCTAACAAAAGCCCGGTTATTGCTTTTTTTGCGATATTGACACTATTTTTATTCATTGCAAGTAGTTTATAGAAAATATAATAACAATCAGATGTGTTGAATTAATAGCCCGGATTCTGCTTTAAACCTGGCGTAAGACTGATGACGTTTTGCCCAATGGGATAAATTTTGGTATGGTCATCATTATCCGGTTGTTTATCCCACCAGGCTCCTGTATTGAATTTTCCCCAGCGGATCAGATCTGTACGACGCCGCCCTTCTATCAAAAACTCACGCCCCCATTCATCCAGCATCTCCTGGTCGTTCAGCTGTACGCCGCCGGACTGGTATAAACTTGCAGAACCTGCAGGATAATTACGTTTGCGTACCGCATTTAACAAT
>JAPUDO010000112.1:1568-6777 GCA_027493055.1 Niabella sp.
CCCCGGTTGCTTTTTACAAACTGGCTGGGATTGTTATAATAAGGAAGGTAACCATACAGGAACATACCTTCTCTCTGGCTGTTACCAAGATTTTTATATTTTTTCAACCTGAAATCATCGGCATATCGCTGAAATTTGATGAATGGTTTTCCCATAGAGAAAGCATATTCCACGCTGTCCACATCGCGGCCGGGCTGCAAGGCATAGCGCGTATTCATATTTCCCCAATCTGTAAAGCCAAAGAAATTCTGTGCCTGGTGAGGAGCCATCCACCAATACATATCGTTAGAATAATGCCAATGTGTACGTGCTAAAGTGGATGGGAAACCATATATCGTTTCGCCTGAAGCAGCATTATCATAATCAAATGGTTTATACCAGGAACTTTCCAGCTGATAGCTGCCGTATTTACCATCTATAATATCCTGGGCTGTTGCTGCACATTCTGCATATTTGCTTTGCCCTATGTAAACTTCCGCGTTCAGGTACAGGCGCACCAGCAAAGCCGCAGCTCCACCTTTAGTCCAGCGGCCAATACCCGCAGCGCCAAGATCCTGCCTGACAGGTAATCCGGGAATAGCATCTTTCAGCTCTTTTTCAATAAAATTGAATGTTTCTTCAGGGCTGGCCTGGGGCGGCATTCCGGTTTCTCCTTTTACTTTGGTTACCAAAGGTATATTCCGGTAAAGATCAAAAGCCCTGAGATTAAACCATGCCCTGAGCGTTTTAAGCTCTGCGATAAAATCAGCTTTCTCGGCTTCGGTGATATTCACTTTATTAATATCAACAGCTTCTATGTCTTCAAGCGAGTTGGTTGCAAGGCTTATACCCTGGAACAATGCATTCCACATATCGCTGGTATAATCATCTTGTATGGTCCAGGTGTGGTAGTGTGCACGCTGGTATTTTCCGCCATCAAACCAGTCCCCATCCCGGTTAGGTGTCATTAGCTGATCTCCAGGAAGCTCCTGTGCATAAAACAGTCCACCGCCCTGAATAGTCCAGTAAGCATGCTCAAAGGCACGTAAAAAATCCCTGATTACATCATCCCTTGTCTGAAGAAAATTTTCAGAAGTAATACGGTCGTATAAGGTTTCATCCAGTTTGGTACAACCGGCGAATAAAATCACAACTGCGCCATACAACGGGATGAAAAATTTATTAGCAAAATATTTCATATCAATAATGATTAAAAGTTTTAAAATTTCACCTGTAAGCCTATGAGCAATTGTGTGGTGGATGGATAATAAGAAAGCGATGTATTGACGCCCGGCGCCAACCCGTTTACCGAAACAGATTCCGGGTCGCCTGTAGTGAATTTTGTAAACGTGTAGAGATTCCTTGCAGCGCCGTATAACCGGACAGAACTGATCTGTTTTATGGGTGATTTGAAATTATACCCTACCGTAACGTTATCAATTTTTACAAAATCGCCTTTTTCTAAAAAGTAATCCGAAAGCGTGGAATACGTTTCGGGGTTGGTAAGCGCAGCATATTTCCCATCCCCATACGCCGACTGTAATACATTGGCGCCGCCCTGTGTAACAGGAGTGCCAATATAAAATGCGGTGGTATTGAATATATCATATTTGAACGCGCCTCTAAGGAAAACAGAAATATCTAACTTTTTATAAGTAAATGTATTTCCCAGGCTGGCCGTGTATAAAGGCAGGCCGTTGCCTACAAATTGCTTGTCATCTTCTTTTGCTGTATTGCCGGGAATAATATTGCCATTTTTGTCATATACCATAAGTCGCCCTGTGGCATCTATACCGGCAGATTTGTACATGTAAAAACTACCAATACGGCGGCCTTCTTCAAGCCTTTGCGATGGACCCGGAGAACCGGGAGCAGGCATATTAGCCATATACTGGAAATTCTGTCCCCTATACAAATCATTGGAGAAGGAAACAAATTTGTTATTGTTAATAGCTCCGGTTAAAGATGCCGACCAGGTGAAATCCTGCTTTTCAGCAACTCTTGCATTTAACTGAATTTCCAATCCCGAATTTTTCATGGTGCCCACATTGGCAAAAGTGGTGGTTTGTACAAACGGAGGTACAGGTACATTGTAATTTCCCAGCAGGTCTTTATTGGTCCTGATATAATAGTTGATGCTACCCGTTAGTCTTCTACCCAGTAAATCGAAATCAACTCCCAGGTTAAAGTTCTGGGCCTTTTCCCATTGCAGGTTATAGTTGGTGTTCTGGCTGGGTCCCCAAACCTGGTAAGAAGCGCCGTTAAAAGTAAAATAGCCGTAGCCTGAATATGTATCAAGCGATAAATAGTTCCCGAAATCCTGGTTACCGGTTTCTCCATAGTCGGCACGCAGTTTCAGATCATTTATCCAATCCACTTTAGGAAAAAAGTCTTCGTTTGTAATATTCCAACCGAAAGATACGGCAGGGAAGTATCCCCATTTATTATCGTATCCAAATTTGGAAGATCCTTCATAACGCAGGCTGGCTGATAGAAAATATTTCTTTGCCAAATCATAATTCAGCCTGCCGAAAAACGCGATCAGCTTCGAATCGTTTTTATAAGAACCTACCGTTCTGAAAGTATAATCGCCCGGCTGTGGATTTGTGGGAATAGGTATATTATATTGACCAGTACCTAAATTGTTATAGGTCAGAACATCCGAAGGGAAATTCTGATTACCGGCGTTCATTCCGGAGCTAACAAAGTAGTTATAGGAATAGCCACCCATCAGGTTAAAATTGTGCTGTTTGATACGCTGCTTATAATTCCCTATCCATTCAAAAACATACTGGTCGCTTTTGTTGTAATTTCTGTTTGCAGAATTTCTGCCATTATTACCATTGATAGCTCCTGTATTATAAGATGGTGTAAATCCAAAATCAAAAAAATCACTGGATTGCTGGCCAAGTGTAATCTGCGAATAAAGATCTTGGGTCAGGTTGAGCTTAAAAGAGGCATTCCAGTCGAGGTACTTGCCCTCTGTTCCGCTCAGCACGGTTCTCAATTCTTCCACGGGGTTATAAGCACCGGTAAAGCCAGTATTAATAAACAAGAACCTGTTAGGATTTAGCGTATCGTGAACAGGCAGCGTAGGATTTAAAGTAAGGCTCTGGTTAAAGGCGTTATAACTTGCGTTATTAGATTTCAGATAACGCGGGGCGATATTAACGGTAGCAGTATATAAATTGCTGGCAGAAGTATGGGTAAGATTGAGCCTTGCACCATATTCCTGCTTGTCTGACCTTAAATCAAGGCCCGTAGCATCCCGGTAGTCAAATGACACAATATAGTTCGTTTTAGCGCTGCCACCAGCAAATTGCAGCGTATGTTTCTGATTGAAGGCATAGTTCCTGCTCACAGATTTAAACCAATCTGTTTTAGCGCCGTAATCAGTGCCCCGATTGTGTGCCACAAATTCTTCAGGACTTAAGACTTTTACCTGGTTGGTGGGCAGGTCAAAGCTTGTGTAGCCATCGTACATGGCGTAAGGAGCGCTTGTACCTTTCTTTGTGGTGATAATAATAACACCGTTGCTGCCGCGCGTACCATAAATAGCTGAAGCTGCACCACCTTTCAACACATCAATGGACTCAATATCGTTCTGGTTCAGATTATCTACATTCCCTCCAGGTACTCCATTGATTACGTACAACGGACCCAGCCCGGCATTTCTTGACGATACACCGCGCAACTGGATGCTGGGGCCGGCATTAGGATCGGAAGGTGCCGTATTTACCACGTTCAACCCTGCTACTTTTCCCTGCATGGAATTGAGCACGGCATTACCGCCAAATACGTTAAGATCTTTGCCGCTTAAATGAGTAATGGCGCTGGTCACTTCTTTTTTGTCCAGCGTTCCATAGCCCACCGATACAACTGTTACTACTGCAAGGTCTGTACTGGCAGGATTCAGCGATACATTAACAGGCCCGTCAGAAACAGGCACTTCCCTGGTTTCATAACCAATAGAAGAGATAACTAAAGTAGTGGCTGTTTGGGGTACCTTGAGGAAGAAGGAGCCATCTTTACCGGTTACCGTTCCTGCTTTTGAGTCTTTAACATTTACGGATGCAGATGCAAGCGGCACTCCTGCCGAATCCGTAACGGTTCCTTTTACCTCCCTGACCTGCGCCCATGCAGTAGTTTGTATCATCAGCAGGCAAAAACAACTGAATAATAAAAATAATAGTGGTTTGTGGATCATAACCTGAGTTTTAATTGTATTTATGCAAACTTATTGTAAGCAATCTCTATGGCGTTTGGAATGTATTGCATATACACTATTCCTGAGAAACAGCAGTCATGTGTAAGCAACAACAAAGCAATATCATTTCAATCGTTTGCTTACAAAATTCATACACCCTGATAATTAAGCTCAATCACAGCATCTCAATTTTATATCACAGTGTCTCAATTTGATTTATTTGCCGTTTTATTAATTATTTTAGTCCTGATTGAAGAAGTACTCCATCATATTCGCTGTTTACCTTTTGCTTGTACAGGGTTATTTACAGGCTCAGCCGCTCTATTTTAAAAACTACCAGGTTAGCAACGGTTTATCAAACAATACTATAAATTGTATTCTCCAGGACAAACAGGGATTTTTATGGTTTGGCAGCAGAAACGGGCTCAACCGGTTTGACGGGAAAAATTTTAAGGTTTTCAGATATAGAAAAAGCGATGCAGGCAGCATAGGCAGCTCTTCAGTGCACAGCCTGTGCGAGGATAGTAAGGGTAATTTATGGGCTGGAACTGCCAAAGGAGCCTATATCTACAACAGCATGCAGGAGCGTTTCTCATTGCTTGATAAAATACCTGCCGGAGAAGTAAGGTATATAAAAGCGGCTGGTAATGATCTGTGGATGATATGTGATTTTGCACTTTACAGGTATGATACACGTAAAAAGGTTGTTGACTACCGGAAAACCCAATCACCGGTTATTACCATCACCACAAACCACACACACAGCATATTGTTTGCAGCGCTTTCCGATGGCAGTATTGAGCAAATTAACCTGGCTTCCAATAAGTCTGCAGTTCATAAGTTGCCCGCATTTAAAGGAGCCGGGGGGCTGACGCAAATACAGGATATTTATAATTTAAACGACAGCCTGTTGCTGGTAGGCACTTTTGACAAAGTATATATTGCAAACCTTCATGAAAGAAAGCTGAAAAATATTTTTGCAAAACAACCTGATATAAAGAGAGTACAGGTACACAGGTTTAT
>JAPUDO010000113.1:0-22901 GCA_027493055.1 Niabella sp.
TTAATCATCCGGCCTTACGTTTCTAAACCGGTTCAGGACAAGATGTCATTCAATAAGGCGTTTTACCACGCTTTGGGATGCAAATTCTTTTTCTTCAACCCTTAAACTATCGCTAAAAAGGCTACTGTTTATTTTTCCGATTCCGGTATGTAAGTAACGGCTAAAAGTTCTTTCTGATAAAAAAGATCTTTTGAATAAATCAGAATAGGGAAGTATTTTACTTACCTGCTACCTTCTTTATTTGCTCCGATGGCTATAAGTATAAAAGCCTCGGTAGTTCGTGCGGGTAGTACAAATAACAATTCAGCCATCTGCAAACCAACTTTACTTTTTTCTTAAAACCTGCAATGGGTAAGGTATGGATGAGCAGCCAGAGCCACCAGGCAATGAATCCCCTGAAAAAACCACTAGGCAATTCTGCAACTGCTTTTATATTTGGTGCTTGATTTTGTAAAAACTTTTCTGATACAAAATTCAGGTCATGAAAAGAGCATGTTCAACCAGGTTCCAGGTGAATTGCAGTTATTCCACAATGAACTGTAATAAGACTATTAAAACAAAAATGCCAGGCGGGAATATCCCGTCCGGCACTTTGCTGTTTGCACCAAAAACAATTAACCTAAATGTTCTTTAAAGAAAGGAATAATTTGTTCCAATGCTTTTCCGGTTGGTTCCGGCTGATCGTACAGATCATAGTGGCTGGCACCTGCTACTACCTGGATTGATTTCTTTGCAGAAGCCGCTTTATTGAACAGCTCAAAGCCGTCTTTGTACGAGCCGAATGCTCCTACTTTATCACCGATAACAATGTGCAATGGTTGTGTCAGTAAATGCTCTGCCAAATGAAATGCGTCAAAACCTACGGCAGCAGCTAATCCCGAAAACAGTAATTTGTTCGGGGAACAAGCATGCTGTCCTCTTGGAGTAGTGTAATAATCTACCGCATCTACGATATCAATGTCATTTAATCCTGCTTGTTTTCTGGCTTCTTCACTTGGAGCTACATAAACCGTGAGGAACGGGTCTGCACCGTTGGCTTCCGCCGTGCGTTGCGCTGCAATAGCTTCCAGAGTTTTGATAGCCGCTCCGGGAGTATAATCGCCCTCACGCATCAGCCGGCCATAATTAGCGCCAACAACTGTTACAACCGCTTTAAATCTTCTCTCGGTCATGGCTGCATTTACTGCATAACCGCCGCCGCCGCAAACTCCTAAAACGCCAATATGGTCATTGTCCACATAAGGAAGCGTGGTCAGATAATCTGCTGCACAGCGAAAATCTTCCACACGGGTGGCAGGGTCTTCCAGGAATCTGGGTGCTCCCCCACTTTCTCCCTGGTGAGACGCATCAAATGCCAGCGTAATAAAACCTGCTTCTGCCAATACTTTTCCGTAAATATTTCCTGCTGTCTGGTTTTTACAGCTGCTGATGGGATGCGCACAAACTATAGCAGGATATGTTTTTGATTCATCGAAATCTTTAGGGAACTGCAGAATGGCTGCTACTTCCCAGGTTTTGTGTTTAAACTTTACTTCTTTCATAACTTATCTGTTTAAAAAAATTATTGGTAATTTTTGTTGTACAAAATTATGTGCCGCTGCTGCTTAAAAAGGTAAACAGATTACAGAGAAAAGGATACTTTTTACTGATGAACGCTAAACCAGGAGACTACTGTATTTTTTTGAACCGCGGCCATACCACAGGATCTTTCTATGCGGTTTATTAAATTCATTTATTCATAAAAATCTTTATTTATTAAAATAAATTTATTGTTTATCAATAAATATTTATTACTTTTGATGATATATTCTAAACTTTTATTTTTATGTCATCAGGAAGCAACCTTATATTTAAAGGCCTGTATATTGTAGCCTGGATCATTTTTGTTGGTTTGAGCATTGAGGCCGGAGGCTTAATGGTCAATTTTATTTTTACCATTTACAAACCCGAATTCGTACAGAACCTGTATCAAGAGTTAGATTTAAGCGAAATATATAACCGTAGCGAATGGGCCTTTTTCAGTATATATTCGTTTATTCTGACGATCGCTATTTTGAAAGCGCATTTGTTTTATATTGTCATCAGGCTGATGCACAAATTTGATTTCGCAAAACCCTTCAATCGTTTTGTTTCAAAACGGATAACAGAAATTAGCTATTACACTTTTTCAATAGGCATACTTAGCTACATCGCCCGGCAAATTGCTGAAAATATACATCACAAAGGTTTTGCAACCTACAAACTGAATGAGTTCTTTGCAGACAGCCAGGCGTTTATCCTGATGGCAGCAGTCATATACATTATTGCAAGTATTTTTAAAAGAGGAATAGAGCTCCAAACCGAGAACGATTTAACTATATAATATAAAATCATTATGAAAAGAATTTCAATAGTATTTCTTCAGGCAGTAATCGTACTTATAGGTATTGTGGCACTTGCCATGCTAATTTGGTTTCCTTTAACTGAAGGAAGGGCCACCAATTTAAACCTGATCAACATTTACCTTGACCCGTTCATCCTGTATGGATATGCTGCATCAATCGCTTTTTTTGTTGCATTGTACAAGGCATTCAAACTACTTGGGTATATCGGGCAAAACAAAGTATTCTCATTAAGCGCTGTAAAGACTTTACAAAGTATAAAGTACTGTGCCCTCATACTAAGTATTTTAATTCTGATGGCAGGCTTATATATAAGAGTATTCCATAATAAAGAAGATGACCCTGCTGGTTTTCTTGCCATCTGTATAGTGACTATTTTTATTGCTATCGTAGTGGCAACCGCTGCTGCAATATTTGAAAAATTGCTGCAAAATGCCATAGATATGAAATCTGAAAACGACTTAACCATTTAAGCTATGCCAATTATTGTAAACTTAGATGTGATGATGGCAAAGCGGAAAATGTCGCTGAACGAGCTTTCCGAAAAAGTGGGGCTAACCCTCTCCAATCTTTCCATTTTAAAAACAGGCAAAGCAAAAGCTATTCGATTCAGCACCCTGGAGGCTATCTGTGATGTATTGGACTGTCAGCCCGGAGATATCCTGGAATATGCAGGTGAATCTGCAGATTGCTAAGCATTACATATCCTTAAAAACCTTTGGCAACCTGCGCCTGTTTTCTTCCTGAAAAATTTTGCCAAATATGACAAACAAAAATGGGCCCTGGTTACAACCGATGAATCTGAAATACTGCTGAAAAAGTATTGTTTGATGTTAAGGCCCAGGATGTGGTGGTTACAATAGCAAGCATAAGCAGGACGAACGCATAAATATTATAGGGTGCAGTATACCCTTTTTTATTGATTTGACAGGGAAACGTATTTGTACAATTCTGTTGGATTCTCCGCTTGTTTTACCAGGAAATCTGCAACATCTGAACGATTGATACTGCTAATATTGATGCCTTTATAAAGTTGGGTTTCTGCTCTGTATTTTTCTGTCAGTGGTTCGTCTTTCAGAAGCCCGGGTCTGACGATCTCCCATTTTATTTTTGATGTTGTAATAACCTCTTCCATCCTGGTCTTGTCCGCATACACATCTTTAAGCAGGAATTTGAAAAACAGTTTCATGAAAAAAGAGTTATAAGCACTGCTTTCTCCTGCTCCAAAACCGGTTACTATTAGGAATGGGACCTGAATGTTTGCTTCTTGCTGAACTTCTGTCAGAAGTTTTGCAAAGTTGGAATACAGCGTTGTTGGTTTCATACTTTTCCCTGTTCCCAATGTTACTATTACAGCATCTGCATTTTCGAGGGATTTTTTCAAGCCGACTTTATTTGTTGCACTTCCTTTGATCTGCAGCAGTTTTGTATTAACCGGCAAATTGATTTCCGACCTGGAGAGTGTGGTTACTTTATGATTTCTCTGCAAAGCTCTTTTTACTGTCTCCAATCCCACACCTGCCGAAGCGCCTATTATTGTAATATTCATTTTTGGGTTTAGTTACTTTTGACAAATGTATAAATGTGGTATCTAAGATATACTACATTTGCAGAAAATACCGCTATCTTTTAGGATACTGCAAAAGCAATCATAATGAGGAATAAGCAAAAACAGGTTCAGTTAAGAGATGTTCAGGACGTGCTTGATATTATTGGTGGTCGCTGGCGTGGAGCTATCCTGGCAAGCCTTTGCGACAAAGAAAAAAGGTTTAATGAACTCAAACGGGATTTAGGAAGTATTACGCCCCGCACTTTAACCAAAGAATTAAAATACCTGGAAATGAATAAACTGGTCAGCCGGGAAGCTGAAGCTTCAGGTGGTGCGTCTGTTTTGTATAGCCTTACCGCACACGGCAAGTCCCTGAATCCTTTGATTGGTCAAATTGTTGCCTGGGGACAAAAGCATAGAAAAGTTGTTTTGGGTTAGTTTTTTATATGCGTAAATCTGCATAAGCCGCGTCATCTGTGTCTCATCGCATATTCTTAAAGATCTTCGGCAATACCCCCGTTTTCTTACGGAAGAGCCGGGCAAAATAATTCTGCTAATCGAAAATTTCGTAAATTAGATAAACTAAATCAGAAAAAATGGATATAGCAGTTGAAAAAAAAGAAATCATCCGATGGGTAAATTCTTTGGATAATCCTGCTGTTATTGAACAGTTAAAAAGAATAAAAAAAAGGGAAACCGAACCCTTTGATTTTGAAAAAGAATGGAAGAACGGAATCACTTCTAATGAGCTCAGAAAAAGTACAAAAGAATTTTTGGCTTCATTACCTTGGAAAAAATAAAAGTTCAATATTTATCCGATGTAAAAGAACGTTTGCGAGAACTGGTCTTTGTTCTTTATGAAAAAGAGTATTTTTCTTTTTTAGAAAGTTCATTTGATTATGTAGACAGATTAGTAGATTTTATTGAGCAAGATATTGCAACTTTTCCTTCTAAAAGAACACCCGATAAACTTATTAAGTTTGGATCGAACTATGTTTATTATAAAGCCAATAAGCACACGACCTGGTATATTTTTTTTGAAAAAAAAGACAATCGTTATTTGGTAACGTATATTACTAATAACCACACAGAAGAGATAAATTTTCTTTAGGGTTCAGCTCTCAGTTAAAATACTGTACATTTCTAAAGAACTATGCATAAGCCGGAAATTGCTAACGCTACACATTCTTAAAAACCTTCGGCGACATACCTGTTTTCTTCCTGAAAAATCTTGCAAAATAATTTGGGTAGTCGAAGCCCAGGCTGTAAGATATTTCCGAAATGGAAAGTGAAGTATTTTTCAGCTTCTCTTTTGCCAACCGCAACACAAAATCCTGTATATGCTCTATAGGAGATTGTCCCGTAAAATGCTTGACCAGGTCGCCGAAGTAATTGGGCGACAGGTAAGCTTTCTGTGCAAAATATGCCACCGACGGCATTCCCGAAACTTCATCTCCCCTGCTGTAATAGTCTTTTATATTCCTGTAAAAATCATCTACCACCTGGTGATATGCGGCGCTTCTTGTGTCAAACTGGCGATCATAATAGATCTGCGTGTATGATAATATTAAAGCGATATAAGAAAGAATAACCTCTTTGGAATAATGCGGCCTTTGAAATTCATCGCAGGCCTTTTTGAACAGATCCCACAATAAGACCTCTTCTTCTTTTGTAAGGTAAAGCGCCTCGTGATTGTTGTAATGAACAAAATTATACGCTTTGGCAACACGGTGAACCAGTTTGGCAGCAACCATAATCACATAGCCCGAATCGGGCTCATTCACATCCCAGGCCATCGTATTCTGCGGGCAATCCACATACAAAAAGGAATTGGCCTGATCCTCAAATTTCTGATCAATGATCTGATCTTTTTCCAAAGGTGGCTTAATAGCCAGCAGGTAAAAGTCAATATTTATCTGCCGCGATTTACGCAAAAAATCTTTTTCGTTTGCAAAGTTCACTATATGAAGGTCTTCATTCTTTAATGGAGAAAACTTCGCATAGTCTACAAACTCCTTTATATTAAATATCTTTTTTACCATCTGCGCTGAATAATGTACAAAACTATACATTAAAAAAGTACAGGATGGATACTCTTTAAGGATAAAAGGATACATTTTACAGATTGCGGTGTAAGTGTAGTATAATCACATCTTAATATAGAAGTACCTGGCGCAGCACCCAAAATGCACAGGATAACACCTGATTACGTCGGGTTTATGGATATTTCACTAATAGTGGAAATGGATAAGATCAAGCAGATGTTATGGTATCTCCCAATAGGTTTCCGTCATCCATGGCAAAAAACTATCACGTTGCAAACAACCCCATTTCAGCGACTGGTCATTTATAAAGTATGTTTTTATTGACCCTGCATTTGCAAGGCTGGAACCAAAGCCATTAACGGCCCTTTCGCAACAGGACAGCATAGCTGGAATGCCGATGAAGATGGCTTACTGACACAGGTAGCCTATTCAGCTGCCGGAGGGGCTGATAATATTTATGCTTCTTATTACTTAGACAACAATAATGGCTTTAATGTAAGCAATGGCAGTCTGCATATCACATCAATAGACGCGGACAGTAAAACAATAACAGGCAGTTTCAGGGCTGCTCCCGCAGGACATATTATAGCATCGCAGGGACAAGTTGAAACGGTACTGCTGGAAGGCGTATTTAAACTGAAGTATGAATAAAGGATTTTATTGCCCATAAGATGCAGCTTCAAAAACCTTTTCTTATTTTGTACCGGATAAATATGAACAATAACAGGATTATGGACGATAGTTTTGAACAATTTCTAAGCTGGCTGCAAAGCTGGCACATATATCCCACACTGGCTGATATGGACTTTTTGAAACAGCGTACCGCGCATACATGTATTCAAAAAAATACCATTATCATGAAACAGGGACGTCCTGTAACTGAGTTTTATTATATCAATTCCGGTATTGCGCGTTTGTTTGTAAAGCATAACGATGAGGATATCACCATAGCATTTATCAACGCCCCTCAGTTTGCATCTACTATTCATTACCTGCTCAACGGACTGCCATCGCCATTAGCTATAGAAACCTGCACGGAAATCAGGGCGCTGCAATGGACGAAAGCAGATATTGTAGCCATAAAAGAACACACTTCTTTTGGTAATAAAATGGAACAGGCTTTTACAGAAACATTGCTGAACTGGAATTTTGAAAGGGAAATGAGCCGGCTGATCCATAGTCCCGAGGAACGCTACCAGAAGTTGCTGAAAACTGCTCCATTAGTGCCACTGCAGGTGCCTGTAAAATTCATAGCCTCCTACCTGGGCATTCACCAGGATAGCCTGAGCAGGATCCGGAACCGCCTGCTCCGTAAAACCTGACAGTAGTCAGTTTTGCGGGTGTACAAGCCTGATAATTTTGCTGAAAACTTAAAGCAGGCAGGAAATCCTGGCCTCACCGGGAAAGTGATGCCGGTAAGATCCTGGCTGACGCCTGCTATACATTCAATTGCTCATCTCTTAATTTGATTTCAATGTACCGGTTTAGAATACTTTTTATTTTTATTTTTTGCGCTGCGCGGGCGGGCGCACAAACTATTATAAAGGACACTTTACCACCTTCCTTCGAGTGGACCCTGCACCTGGCAGATCTTCCTTACATGACCGATGCGGCCAAGGCAGAAGCCATAAGAGCCAATGACGGTACTGTCTCTTTTAATGCTGCCGTTCAGGCACGCCACTATGGTAAGTTTTACCGCAACCTGAGCATGACACAGGCAACAGACATGGCCCGTAATTTGCACGGCAGTTTATACTATGGACATAACCTGCTGTGGAATAAATTAGTAAAACCTACCAATACCAAAAAGTATATCCTTAACAGGGTGCTGGCAAATGTTACAGCACTGGGTACGGATTATCTTGCTATCAAGCTGCCTTACGGCTTTGCCTTTCAGCATGAAGAATTTCATAGAGCAATAATGACAGCAAGGCATATTTACAGCTATGATGAGGTGTGGAATTTTGGCAAGGGCCTGGATATTGCCGTTACCCATGTAAAAGATGAAGACCTAATTTATTTAAAGAAAAATTTCCCGGCAGACCAGGTGCGCCTTTCTGCAGCTGGCGTGGAAGGTGAATACAGGTACCTGCAACGGATGCGGGAAGATAATTTCTTCAAACAAACAGGGTATCCTATGGTGGGCATCTCCCTGTTAGGTACCCTTCACGCTGTTAATTATGTGAACCTGCCATTTACCAAAAGATTCAATGCTATTACAGATAGTATTTTATCCTATGATAAAAATAATGTACTGGCAAGGGATTTTACCGGCTATGATTTTTCAGCGTGGGTATATGATTTGTTTACGCCCGATGAGCCTTATGAAGCCCGTGGTACATGGCCCGGAGGTACAGGTATCAAACGCCCCATAAAGGAAACGGATCTCACCCCGGAAATGAAAAAATTTTTAAGGCAAACAGGTAATATGCAATACCTGAACTTTGTGTCGCCTTTTATGGTGGGTATTAACAGGCTGCAGCTCAAACCGGGGTACTATTTCAATTTCGCTCTGCGGAGTGTTCCTACTTCCTTTGGGTATTTTGCAGGAGGCGATTTCTTTCTGGACTTCAACCATCACCAGGCTACGATAAGTATTGGTATCAACAAAAGCAAAAGCCTGACGCTGCCTGCTGCAGAACTTCAGTATTATGACCTTATCAAGAAAGAAAATGCACGGTTTAATACAAGTCTTCAATTGTCGGGGTGGTTGCAGCCCAAGGATCAGCTATTTGCTGCTGACAAAGCCGGCTTTGGAATGGGCGTAGGCCTACAGCCACGTTTTGCCATTACGGAAAGATTTTCCATGATAGCAGACCTGTCTTACAAAACCAAAGGATGGATGTTCGGCAATCCTTATCTTGATGATAAATTCATAGGCAGAATTGGATTTAGTATAAAAACTCGGCAATAGCAAACTTTTTTAATAACGTACTAAATAAGCAATGCTTAATTTAATGCAATGATCCGCAAATACAGAACGAAATGTTTTGTGAACCTATTTCCTTGGTACAGGCTCCCTGTTCAATTCAAAATATAAAGGCAGCAACGGAGTGGAACATAACACGGTATTTAATGGAAACTATGTAGTGAATGCGCTGGCAGGTAAAGAGTGGAAAATCGGGAACATGCACGTCACAGCCGCAGATTCTAAAGGCACTGTTGCCGGGGGTAAAAGATATACGCCTATAGATGAAGCTGCATCCGTGCTTGCCAACAAAGCAGTTTATATAGAAGACAGGTCATTTGAATTGCAGTCCAAACCTTATTTACGGATGGATATTAAATTAACCTACCGTATGAACAATAAAAAATTCATGCAGGAGTTCTTTGTAGATTTTCAGAATGTCACCAAAACAAAGAATATGTATAACCAGTGGTATGATAACTGTTCCGGCAAGATACGCACCCAGAACCTGTTAGTATTTTACCCCAACTTCAATTACCGCATACAGTTTTAATGTGTGAAATATGTATTCTGCCATGGATGCAAACGCCAGGTACCAGGCAGATAAAAAGTGACTCAAATTTATAGGTACCTGAATTATTCGGCCATACAGTAAATAGCGATTACGGCAATACAAAGCCCCGCTATGGTTACAGGATGAGGAAATACTCCATAAATAAAAAGAGAAAATACAATAGTGATTACAGGAGCAAGAGCAGTTGCCGGAGCTACTATTATAGCTTTTCCATATCTGAAGGCATATACAAGAGAAAGCGCTCCTATGGCATTCAAAACCTGGATCATAGCGGCCAAGTAGGGGCCTTTAAATCCCCAGTTTATCTCCTGGTTAAAATCGGTCATCCAAAAAGCCACCGGGATCAGTATCACTGCCGTAACCATCATGTAGAAAAAAATACTTTCCGCCCGCATGGTCTCGTTGGAAAGCTTCATCACATAGGCCTGTACACCCCACAATAAAAAAACAAGTATCGCTAGCAAAAGCCATACATAATTACCAGGCGAACCTGTACTTGGCGGTATATACGATAATAATAAAATACCAATCAAAGCAAGCATTATCCCTATCCAATGCTTTTTGGTGGTGGTTTCTTTTAATAGTGTAACAGACATGAATATAGTAACAACCGGGGATAAAGAAACTACCGGAAAAACGATATAAGCAGGTCCTTCACGCAAAGCCTGGAAAAGTATGAGCTGGCCCCCCGCGCCAGCAAATCCTATAATGGCGCCGTACAGAACTGACCTCCTGTCGAAATCCAGTTTCCATTTACTGATCATTAATCCCGCAACAGCACATGGTATCATAGTCAGTGCCCAGACAGAATACCCCAGCGTAGCAGGGAAACCTGCTTTTTCCGGAATTTCAATAAAAGCTCCCCACACGCCCCAAAACACAGTAGTGATGAGCGTGAATAACAACCACGGTCTTTGTTTCAATCCTTATTTTTTACTTGGTAATCGGAAAAGATCAGACAATAATAACTTTTACTCCTGCACTCTCCAGCTTTTTCCTGTC
Organism: Niabella sp.; assembly: GCA_027493055.1. Lineage (GTDB taxonomy): Bacteria > Bacteroidota > Bacteroidia > Chitinophagales > Chitinophagaceae > Niabella. The sequence continues at coordinate 10,460 of JAPUDO010000113.1, forward strand.
TTCAGCAGGAATATCAGCATCTGTTACTACTATATCAACATCTGTAACAGGTGCAATAAAAGCAAAACTTCTTTTATGGAACTTGCTGGAATCACCTACTACAATAACCTGTTTGGATATGCTTATCATAACCCTGTTTAGATGCGCTTCTTCTACATTTGGTGTGGACAATCCATAAGTAGTGTTGAAGCCATCCACGGCAAGAAATAATTTATCGCAAAAATAATTTTTAAAGTTTTCCTCTGCGGCGCCACCTACCAGCGATAAAGAGTTTTTACGCAAAAATCCGCCGGGTATAATAACATTTGCCTTTTGATGATCTGCAAGCTGGTTGGCAATATTAAGCGCGTTGGTAATCACCGTCAGGTTCTCAATATTTGACAGATTGCGTGCCACTTCCATGGTTGTGGTACCTGAATCTAAAATAATGGTGTCCCCATCCTCTATAAGCGCCGCTGCTGCCTTGCCGATCTTTTTCTTCTCTTCAAGATGCTGCTTGTTTTTATCAGACAAAGCAAAATCTATACCTACCCGGTCAATTTTGATCGCCCCACCCCTCGCTCGGATCAGCATATTTTTTTGTTCCAGGCGGATAAGATCATTCCTGATAGTTACTTCACTCACCATAAGCTCCTGGCTGAGAGCAATAACATTTACCTGTCCATTTTCCTCAAGCTTCTCAAGAATAAGGGCCCGTCTTCCTACGGTGTCCAGTTTATCTGCATTTGACATGGTACTGATCTTTTATATGTGAATCATAAAAATAAGAATTAATAAGCCAAAACCAGTCATTATCCTTATTTGCCATATAATTTCTATAAAAATAATGAAATAAAATAGTAAAAATACCTTTTATAATATCTAAAATAAAAAAATATTTAATAATAAGATAAAAAAATGTTTTTCAAAAGGAAAAATAATTATTATTTTTGTATCGAAAGGAAAAAGAAACAATACAATAAGGTTAAAGTAGATCACATGGTATCACAATTAAATCGAAACAGCGAAAAATCTTACCTGGGAAAGGCTTATAAAGAATTAGAACGTACGGGAGGCCATCATACTGCACGTGAAATTGATCAGCAGCCCTCCCTGTGGATAGATACCTATAAACTAATATCCAGGCAGGAAACAGCATTGAAATTATTCCTGAATGAAGTATATAGTAATGAAAACCTGGAAATTATCCTTACCGGGGCTGGCACTTCTGCTTTTATAGGCAAGATCCTTGAAGGACCCTTTCAAAAGAATACTGGCAAATCAACACGTGCCATAGCAACTACAGACCTTCTGTCGCATCCTCAACATTATTTCAATAAGAAAAAAGCCACATTACTTATATCATTTGGGAGATCGGGCAACAGCCCTGAAAGCGAGGCGGTAATTAATATAGCAGATTCCTTTCATAGTAAAATATATCATATCATTATCACCTGCTGCCCTGCGGGGAAACTTGCTACCACCCCGGCAGGTAACAACTCTTATTTACTTCTTTTACCATACGAAGCCTGTGACCTTGGTCTTGCTATGACAGGAAGCTTCAGCTCAATGCTACTTGCGGGAATCCTGGTTTCACGCATCCATGAGATCAGCATGCTTTTCCCCCAGATCAAACAGCTTGCTACGTACGGTGAAAGAATCATTAAAGAATATACAAAACTATTGGAACAGGTTGCCCGCATAGACTTTGAACGCGCTGTTTTCCTGGGTTCAGGGCCTTTGCAGGGTACAGCACGCGAATCGCATCTGAAGCTCCAGGAAATGTCGGATGGTAAAATTATCTGTAAATGCGACTCTTTCCTTGGCTTCCGTCATGGCCCCAAAGCAGTTATAAATAAATCCACACTGATCGTTTATTTATTCTCGAATGATTTTTATGTACACCAGTATGAAACGGACCTGGTAAATGATATCAACGCAGGTGAAAAAGGAATTTATCAGATTGGGATTTCCGAAAGCGGTATCAGCAAAGATCTAAAGCTTGACCTGTCAATAGTACTTACAGAAAAGGAAGAGGCCATTGATGAAGAATTTCTTTCAGTATGCAGTGTATTACCAACCCAGATCCTTAGTTTTTTTAAATCCCTGCAAATGGGATTAAAGCCTGACAGTCCATCACAAAACGGAACAATTACGCGGGTGGTACAGGGCGTAAATATTTACCCGATTTCAGATATGGAATTCTAAAACACACAACTATAAATAGCATCTGCTTACAGCTATGTTAATACCGGAATAGTTATATATTTTTAAATAAAAACATGAATAAGCCGGCTAAAAAATACGATGTTATAGTAATAGGAGAATTGAATATAGATTTAATCCTCGACCAGATTGAATCCTTCCCTGAAATAGGCAAGGAAAAACTGGCCAGGGAAATGACATTTGCACTTGGCAGTTCCTCCGCTATTTTCGCAAGCAACCTCAGCAGCCTTGGAGCCTCTGTTGCTTTTATAGGGAAAACAGGGAAAGACCTTTTGGGGAATTTTGTTGTGCAAAGTCTGCAGCAAAAAAAGGTAGACACACAAATGATCACTCAAAATGAGGGGCTGACAACAGGAGCTACCATTGGGCTGAACTTCAGGGAGGACAGGGCAATGGTCACCTATCCCGGCGCTATGGAACACCTTACTGATAAGGATATTCCTTTGGACAAACTGGAAGAGGCTAAACATCTCCATATCTCTTCTTATTTTTTTCAGCCCGGCCTTCAGCAATATATCGGCGAGATTTTCCGGATAGCAGGCGAGAAAGGGTTAACAACGTCATTCGACATCCAAAGTGATCCAGGTGAAAACTGGGAGATCAACCTGAAAGCGATCCTTCCGTATGTAGATATTTTTCTTCCGAATGAAAAAGAATTGCTTTCTATAACCGGCAGCAAAACAGTGGAAGAAGCAATAGAACAACTCAGCAGCGATGTTAATATACTGGCTGTTAAACTGGGTAACAAAGGTTCGGCATGTTATCATAAAGGAACTATTACTTATCAGCCAGCCTTTCTGCATGACAAATTCATAGATGCCATCGGCGCCGGAGATAGTTTCGATGCCGGCTTTATTTACCAGTTCCTTAAAGGGGCCTCCATTGAACAGTGCCAGATATTCGGTAACTACACCGGCTCTTATTCTACACGCTCTGCAGGAGGAACAAACGCTTTTGAAGATATAAATACATTTTTTAGTTATGCAAATACAATCACCGGCATCCAGAATGGGCCTGAAAGACAAGTTACGTGAAATGCAGTGTGCTAATTCAGCGCTGCTTGCCACTAACTTTTACAATTATGAAACCCTTCGCGGCATACTCAATGCTGCTGTTGAAGCTAGGAGCCCGGTAATTCTTCAACTCACAAAAAGTTCTATTGATTATATAGGTCTTAATACGGCAGTAAAGATGGCGCGGGTTGCTTTACAGGAATATAACGTGGAAGGATGGATACACCTGGATCATGCCGGTTCGTATGAACTGGTGCACAGATGTCTTGATGCGGGCTTTGATTCTGTAATGATAGATGCCAGCGAGCTTCCTTTACATGAAAATATTGCCATCACAAGAAAAGTAGTGGAGCTGGCAGCAGGTTACCAGGCGCAGGTGGAAGCTGAACTTGGCTATGTGGCTAAATTGGGACAATCAAAAGAGATCAAAGGATTTACAGAGCCGGCAGAAGCCAGCTATTTTGTAAAAGAAACCGGGGTGGATTCACTGGCTGTGGCAATAGGATCTGCTCACGGTTTCTATGTAGACAAGCCAAAGCTGGACCTTGAACGGCTACAGCAAATCCAGGAAATTACAGATGTATGCCTGGTGCTTCACGGAGGGTCAGGTATACCATCCGACACATTGAAAAAAGCCATAAGGAAAGGAATCTGCAAAATAAACCTGGCCACAGAAATAAAGAACATTTTTATGTTGTCTCTGCAAAAGAACTTACAGAACAATACAGAGATCGATCTGCGGATCGTATTCCCCCCGGCTATAAGCGCAATTTCCGGATTAGTTAAGAATAAACTGGAGATAGTCAGCAAAGGAGAATAGTCCGCATAGCCTTTCTAATAAGATAAGCCGTTAGTGTATTACATCGTCAATAATACCCGGCAAGCTTTATGATGTAAACCTGCCTGGTTCCGCTATGTGCCGAATTAAACCCGATCATGTCTCCATTCGGGCTCCAGCGACAATGAATATCACATCTCCAGCCAGCTTTATACTCTACCGGTTCGGGATACCTGCCCAATGATAAAACAGCTTCTGATTTCATATCCATCAAAAAAATGTTTTGCTCCCGGCCGTTTGTTGCCGGATAGGTATCTGTAACCATCCATTTTCTATCAGGAGAAAAGGTACCATGACCATCATAGTCGAGCAGGCCGTTGCCCAGCCTTTTATAATTCTTTTCACCCACGGTAAATAAAATATGGCCATATTGCTTTGCATTATACGCCGCCGTTATCATAAGTTGCCTGTCATCCAGCCAGTCAAAATGCGACCCACCCCAACCATCAGGAAAACAAGGTTGCAGATTGCTGCCATCTGTATTTACGGTGAAAGAAGTAGTATTCCAATCCGGTATGGAACGGGCGAGGAAAAAAACAGAACTTCCCCCTCTGCTAAACAGGGCATGTCCTATATATTCAATACCATTATTCTTGATAGCAGGCACCCGTTCCTTTAGCTGTGTAAAAGAAACAATCAATTTCGTATCGCCCGTTTGCAGGTTCATGAGAAATATGCCATCATTTTCGGGGAAAGCCACATCCGCCTTCGGATCCTGTCCGTTCCCACCGTAGCCATAATCGGCTCTGGTTATGCGCAACCGTGCAAAATTAAAGCTCACAGCCTCCTTTCCATCCGGTGATACAGCTGCCACGGGATACGGAAGTATCTTTATTTCTTTCTTCGTAAACACATTCATGATTACGGAAACAAACTTACCATTCCTGAGGTCATTATAGATAATAACCGAGTCAGGATTGGTAGCCAGCCAATGGGCCATACATCCCTGTTGCAGGTTCCAGGCAGTTGTTTTGGCAAGCGGAATAAATTTAAGGGTTCTTAAGTCAACCAATCCCAGTGTAGCCGTATCCGTTTCCAGTGGAATTCTATATTTTACATCCGTCTGCAGCACCGTTATATAACGCTGGTTTTTACTCCAGGAATTAATGCCGTAATAACTGGCAAACAAATGTTCATGGGTAGTATCCGTTACCAGCAAAGGCTCGCCTGCCAAAGGAAATTTTACGGCGCCTCCACGCTGTGAATAGCCATGAAAGCTTATCAGGAGTATCACTGCGTTAAGGAAAATGTTTCCAGGCCTTATTTTCATGAGATTTATTATTATTAAATATTTTAAAGACCGTTGACACACTACTTCTTTAATCTAAGAAATAACACATCATGCGAGGCAATCGCTTTTGAAAGAACTTCAGCGGTGTTTCCTACGATGCTTTTTTCCCATATATCAAACAGCTTATACTGGCTGCCCGTGCCTCCCAACTGCCTGCCGCTTAACCGATCCTTTATAACTTCTTTACTCCAGTCGAAGGTTATCTTTTTCTCTTTTGCGCTCCTGTTTACAAAGCATACAGCCCATTCATCATTCTCTAAAGGCTTCACCCATACCTGGAGACTATCGGTATTAGAATATCGCAATCCTGCTATACCAAGTTTATCCTGGTCAATTGCAATAGCATCGGAGTTTGTAAGAATATCCAGCGTCGTCTTATTCATTTTTCTAAGATCATTACCAGCCATCAAAGGAGCAGCCAGCATACACCAGAGAGAAAAATGCGCACGATCCTCCTGGTATGACATTCCATTGCCAACTTCAAGCATGTCAGGATCGTTCCAGTGTCCGGAACCCGTGTACTCCCGTAAACCAACCTGCAAATCAACAATTGTCATAACACCGTTAGAACTCCACGTGCCATGATTTTTCATACCATTAAATACACTCCCTATATCACCGGTAGTCCGCCATAAGTGACCCACTTCCTTAGCCCACAACCATGGTTTCGTGATTCCCCATTCGCATAAACTAAAAATCATCGGCCGGCCTGCATTGCGGATCGCCTGGCTCATCCTCTTATAACTAGCAACTGCATCAAGTCCTTCACTGTAACACCAATCGTATTTCAGATAATCAATTCCCCAGGAAGCATAGAGTCTTGCATCCATTTCTTCGTATCCATAAGAGCCGGGAAAATCCGCACAGGTTCTTACTCCTCCACAGTTGTATAATCCAAACTTCAGCCCTTTAGAATGTACATAATCCGCAACAGCCTTCATGCCGTTGGGGAATTTTACGGGGTCCGCCACCAGATTCCCTGTTAAACTATCTCTTTGTCTTGCACTCCAGCCATCATCCAGTACCAGGTAAGTATACCCCATATCCTTCATGCCGGATGACACCAACATATCGGCCGTTTGTTTAACCAGTTCTTCGCTTAGCCTGGTCTGAAAAGTATTCCAGCTATTCCAGCCCATTGGAGGTGTGAGAGCCAGTCCGTCGAACTTTTGAGAAAAACTTTGCAGGCTACAGGTAAATAGTATTATGGAAAATATTTTTTTCATTTACAAGCTCTTTTTAGTATGGAGTATTAGTTTTTTTTCTTATTATTCAGAGCGTCATAACGCAACAACGCTTCCAGATAATAATAATCCGCGTATATCAACGGCACATCCACCTCAATTCCCCCTGGCTTATAACCCACAGAATGTTTTAACAGAAAGTTTCCGCTTTCTCCGGTCTCCGTACGATATGGTGCAGAACAAAGGCTTTGCAACATTTTTTTTGCCTGGCCAAGATATACTGTTCTTTTTTCAGGGCTCACGTATTCCTGCAATTCAAACAGCGCGCTGCAGGTAATTGCACCGGCCGACACATCGCGCTCCTCATTGGGAATACCAGGCGCATTAAAGTCCCAGTAAGGAATTTTATCTTCCGGAAGATTGGGATGGTTGAGATAAAAATCGGCTATACCAATAGCCTGGTTCAGATATTTCTGATCTTTTGTTTCCCGGTACATGGTTACATATCCATATAGCGCCCAGGCCTGCCCCCTGGCCCAGGCTGAGCTATCGCTATAGCCCTGATGGGTGCCTTTGAAAAGCACTTCGCCCGAGGGACCGTAGCATACCACGTGATAGCTGCTGAAATCGGGTCTGAAATGGTTTTTGAGGGTGGCATCGGCATGTTTGATACAGATATCATAAAGAGTTTTATCATTCATTTTTCTGGAAGCCCAAAAAAGAAAATCAAGATTCATCATGTTATCGATGATTACCGGATAATTATAGCTTTTGAAAGAATCCCATGATTTAATAACCCCTCTGGCCGAATCAAACCTGGATGCCAGCGAACGGGCGCCCTGTAGCAACACCGGGATATAACCCGTATCACCCGTAAGCCTGTACCCATTACCAAACGGATAATAGATCATAAATCCCAGGTCATGTGTAGTAGTATTATACTGTTCCCGCTGAACTGCCCAGGTCCACTGGTTAGCAGCCTCTTTCCATTTCTGATCTTTATTATACTCATATAGCAACCATAAAGTGCCCCCAAAAAAACCACTACACCACCAGTCAGATGACTGGTCAAGATAACTGCCATCCGTTTTTAATGATTGGGGGAATTTAAGCGTATCAGGATGTGCTTTTAGCATAGCCTCATACTGCGTCATTGCTTTCTTCATTTCTTTTTCTACATTAATTCCTTCCTGCTTGCAGGAACCCAGGGTAAGAATTCCACAAATAAGAGGAAACATAAGTTGTTTCATATTATACCTGTATTATTTTTTGTTTTTAAATGCCTTCATCAGACCGTTTATCCTTTCAGTATTCAAAGTGCCATCATGAATAACCAGCCGGTATTTCCTGTGCCACCCCGCATCCGGGATACGTACAGGAGAATTGCCGGGATCAACAATATTCTGCATGCTTTTTTGATTTCGCAGAATCCATAACCTCCGGTCAGACTGCGGATCGTGTTGAGTCATAACCACTATACCAGCCTTCTGCATATTACTGCCGGCAAATGACCCTGTAAAATCCATCCATTCACCGGCTTTTACGGCATTTTCCTGCGGAATTATATCGATGTCTTCGGAATTAAATCTAATATCCGATGGCAGGCGAAGACGCAGACAGAAGCCCCCATATCCCTTTTCATTCTCTGCTCCCCCGATGCTTACATTAGTAACGACTGGTAAAAGGGTAATATCAAAATCGATTACCCTGGTATTCCTTTTCTGAACGAATACAGTAATTACAGTACGTTCTTTCAACAGACTAATAGTATCCTTATTAGTAATAAGTCTCCAGTAAATATCAGCACAGAGTCTGATAAAACCTGGTCCTTTTTCAATATCCATCTTCCCGGGCTTCCATAAAATATTCTCTGAGATCCATCCATCTGCTACTTTTTTTTCATCCCTCAAAACCTGGTGCCAGGCCCAAAAGATCCCCCTGTGATAGGGATGATCTTCAGGCATATCTTCCGTTAATATCTCCCCATTTAATCCATACAAAGGATGTACATATCCGGCACGTTCATATTGTCCGTTGTATGATTTAGGCTTGTATTGAAAATGCAGAACGTTTTTTTTCCCTTCATGGATGGTTATTCCCTCTCCTGAATCATCAGCGATCAGTTTCTGCCCAACTGATTGCCCGGGAAACATAAGAGCAGCAAACAAAAAAATATATACCGGAAGATAAACGGCAGCCATGTTCCTTAATGAATACTTATAAAAAATAGCTGTATTACCTTATATCAAAGGTTTTTTTTATTGAAGGTTTTTTCAGCTTGAACCTGAATACTGTGCTCCCGTTAATAATAAGTTCCCGTTTTTCAGCCCCTACAGCAACCGTATACCTGTTACCTGTTACTTTCTCACCGTTACGAAATACATATTGAGAAAGCTCAGTGGTCAGTTCACCTTTCTCATCTGTTTTACCGCGAAAAACTTCTTTATTATCATCGCGGATAATAACCTCCTGCTGCTCCAACACATGTTCATGCCTGTCCACCACGGTAAGTTGCAGCGGCCAATAAACGGAATAAGAATGATCAGCATCGGTTTTCTGAATGGAAAAAGTATCATTAACCACTACATTTGACCTGAACGTAACATTTTTTGCAACACTTCTTTTATTATTACCAAAACCCATCCTTACAGGAGCATACCCTTCTTTTGTACCGGGAGCTTTTATAAATACATTATTCAGAATTTCAGTATTTGCAGCACCTCCATATTGACCGGCAAGCCAGACTGCCGGTATATTGGATGTTATCCTGTTATTTATAAACCGTCCACCGCATCCCTCCGTACCGCCAGAAATATATAATGCAGCTCCCTTTGCTTTTGATCCGGGGTCCGCATGTTCAACATTCATCAGGTTCCCGAAAATATCATTATTCCCTCCGCTTGCACTATAGAAGACGCCCCAGGACATAGGAATATACGCATCAGGCTCCTTAAAATTCAATACTTTAATATAAATATCATTATTAAATACCCTGTTGCCATATGCGCCTTTACCATCCCCTGGCCTGGCGTTATAATCAGCAATCCTGATCGCCGCTGTGCTGTACTCTTCACGTCCATATTCACAGGTAGGCGGTGAGGATTCTATTTTTATGATGTTGTTGAATATGTCAATAAACCGCTTTCTATATATTTCTATTCCCGATCCTCTTTTGGGTTCGATCCTGTTGGAGAAAATACTCGAATTTTCGCCCATAGCCATAATGCTGTAATGATTTGTTACCGATTGGTTATTCTCAAAATAGTTATGATGGATATTACTTTTACTACCTTTAAAAACGAGACATCCCTGTCCACCATAAAATTCTGAGAACGACACTTCCGAGGGCGACGGGCCACGGAGATCTACTGCATAAAAATGACTTCCATGCCGATTGACCAGGAACGGATTATCTACCTCAAACCGGCAATTCGTAATAAGCGCTTCAGGCAAATCAGCAGCAATACAATTAATGCCTGCTGTTTTGACCAGGATGTTTTCCATAACTATTTTAACATCGTCCGCAGTTGACTGAACGCCCCAGGATACAATTCCCTTAACCGCATTTTCTATAATTCCGTTTTTTATCACCACAGCACCTTTACCCAGTACAACAGGCACTCCGGCAACAGGTTGTCCCGCAGCAGGACTATCTGTATAATCAAAAAACGCAGAACGATCATAATCACTTAAATGGTCATAATGACCAAAAGCATAGGTTCGACCTACAATACCAATGCCGGCATCCAGAGCAGGCCTGATATCAATTTCGTCTACCAGGCAATCAGAATCTGCCCGAACTCTTATCCTGTATTTACCTGCAGGTAATTTATTAAGATGTGCAAAAATAAAACCACCGCCCAGCCTGGGAGACTTTTTCTCAACAGGACAACTGACAAAAGTGGAATCTTTATATGCTGTAACGCATTTAACCTCTTTACCATTTTCATCTTCCACAAAAACACTTACTTTCATTTCATTGCCAGGATTCCCTTTCATACGAGGATCATTAAAATGCCGCCCCGTAATACCACACATGGCAAAGTAAGACCGGTTCGCAACAGGCAAATAAACGTAAGAAGAAGTAATCTCATCACCTGCTTCAAGACTTAATAACTTTTCGCCTATAAATACGTGAACATCAGACGTGTTCATAAGCTTTGCACCGGGAGCTTTTGAAAGGTCCCATCCGGTCAGCCCTTCTTCAAATCCCGAGTTAGTGATATGGTTATAATTCCCATCAGTGTATTTTATTGTATAGCCGTTCAGATCAAGCGTAACATCCTTTCCAAGAAACACTGCCGTAGCCGGAGAGGAAATATCATTCATAAGTATGTATGTCTTTCCGGGCTCTGCAAAAGAGCCTGGCTTATACACAGGTATTTCATTGGGCAAGGCTTGCCGGTGTGCCACTTTCTTATACTGGGCGCTCGACAACAAACCGTTTAACAATAAGACAGAGATAATGCATGATAAGAATGACCTGCTCATATTATACTGTTGTTTTACCTGTAGGTTTAAGTATTACTAGGGGTGAATAAAAAGTAATTTCTTCGCAAGCATTTATTTCTTTCTTTTAAGCTGGTGAACAGTCCAGGGAGCCATCAGCAGTAAAGGAAGTATCCATATTGCTACATAGGAGAATGGTTCAAACCAGTTATAAATAGTATAGACATATTTATGATGACCAAACAAATCGACCATAAAATCGGTAGTGTACGGATCTTTAGCATCGGGATAATATAATGCTGCCATGTTTTTGTAGGGTTCCCTGACAAGCTCAGAATTGGCTGTTACGTCGGCAGTATCATACGGTATATAAACACCAAAATCGGGATCAAGAAGGCTCCCCTTTTCTCCTTCCAATTCGGCTCTTACTACTACATGATGCCCGCCTACATCCAGCAATTCGGCTTTTATGCCATTTTCTTTTAAAACCCCCTTAACAACCGTAGAATGGGACGAGCACAATCCTACGCCTCTTTCAAGATTCTTCTTATAACTGGTAAACTCATATCTTTCATACCTTTTCGGCTTGATATAGGAAGCGAGATAAAGCATATAATTTTCCCATGGTGGTACACGCATATTATATTTGGTAATACCTTCCTTTCTCCAATAATGCGCAAATCCGTCATGTACAACAGCATTCACCCGTACAGCAAATTCTTTATCAGACTCGCCTGGCTTTTTCTTAAGCAGTTCTTTTATTTCCGGATATTTTATTTTCACATCTCCTATCCGGTTTCTTATTCTGAATTCTTCGGTATATATTTCCGGATTGCGCAATGTTTTAAAAAGACCTGTAATGTTTAATATCAGCAGGAATATTGCCAGCAGAAAAAGTATCTTTTTTACCAGATTCATAGAACTATTATTTTATATTATCATTTTAATGGTGAAGCCAGATAGCTTTCTATGTCCTGCCAGTGATCAAGCATGATCTTCCTTTTTTTCTTTAGCTGATTTAAAAGATCCGGTCCCAATATAAACCGGTCCTCATAACGCTGATCTTTTGTAAAAACAAGAAATGCATCTGCCTCCGTTTCTATCAGCTGAATCAATTCCTGTGTATTATCCAGTTCATCCCGCATGATATTATTAAACAGGATGTAATCAGGATGGCCTGTCCAGCTAAAAACTTTTGACGGCCGCTGCGCCGGACCGTTCAAAAGCGAGCTGTCCCTGTCCCGTATTTGCTGAGCTGCTGCAAAATTTCCGCAACTGCGGATGATGCTGGCATAAATTTTCAATGATCTGGCCATACGCACAAAAAAATCTTTTTGAGGTGCAGTGTCATCAATACTCTCCAGCATCCGGGCAACTTTTATCATTCTTCCTGTATAATTTTCTGCGGCGCCTGGAGGAACTGTATTCCGTCCTCCGTGAACATCCATATAATCCATTCGCG
>JAPUDO010000113.1:22911-43200 GCA_027493055.1 Niabella sp.
CTCCTGTTCGGAAACATTAAAAATATATGGAAGAAAATAAGATTCCTCAGCCTTCGACAACAGCGATGGATCAATGACCAGGGGACGATTGATGATCCGCATAGTTACGCCCCAGTATAAACTGCTTGTCATAGGAAACAAGGTTGCTTTATAAGTCTGCGCCTCATTAAGGGCCATAAAAGCATCAAATAATTTCTGCCTGTTCGCTGCTCCTCCCCATTCTTCACTCAACTTCCATAAAAGCTGCAGCGGTGCCAGCGTATTGTGCTTCATGGCCTCTTCCGTAAGACCCAGAACAAAAGCAGCCATATCGGCACGCTCCAGGCCCCTGTCGTACGATGCCCTGAAATTTATAAAGACCGTGCTGTTAGGGTCGGATCGTAAAGGAGCTGCGCTTTTTAAAAAGGCCACAGGATCAATGATTCCTTTTACAGGGTATGTGGACCCGAACAGACTGCCTATTGTTCCTATACTACGTGAATTTTTACCGGAGAAATAACAGTTTTCTGGCAGGTGTAACTCAATGTCTTCCTTTTCAGCTGCTGAAAAATTAGAGTTTACTTCATCAAGATAAATGGAAAGCCTGCTATTAGCTTTGGAAGCTCCCTTTTTAAATGAATTCAGCAAGGTTCTTATACGTTCTCCTGCACTTAATTTTTTGCAGGAGGAATTTCCGTTGGCGCCGGTGTATAGCCAGTCGGACCAGCAAATACCTGCTCCCGCATCATTTGTTTTAAAAGCAAACGTAGTTATTTCAGGTACGTTCTTCAACATTTCCGCTATCATGTCCTCATACATCCGCTGTGTTTCCTTTACACAGATACAGGGGGCAAACTCTTTCTGGGTGCTCCGCCTGGGATGATCTACTCTCGGGCCCAGCATTGCAGGATAAGCATCAAAAAAGGCAGCAGGTAAAAAATTGGGTTCGTATCCCAAAAAAGCAGCTTCCAAACCATGCTTTCGCAGTATAGCTGCCTTGGCAAGTATCAATTCGCGGTTCTTTTTAATAAAAGCTGCCGGTAAAAACGGAGCAAGCTTTGCATCCGGAAAAAATTTAAACGGCGTAGGATTACTGCTGGCATATTCATGCCAGGGGCTTCCGGCTGCAGGTATTTCGTGAAAGGATTTATCTGCCAGGGTGCTGATATTTATCTTTACCTTGCCGTAAGGTGTTAATAGTTTTGCACGGGTTACCAGCTGTTCAAATTCCCTGAGGTCTTTAACAGGAGCATTTACAATAAAAATCCGCCCGGTATCATTTTTATCAGCGTTAGCCTGCTGAAATAATTGGGCTTTACCAGCACATGATAAGGAAATCATTAAAAATAAAAAGAACGCTTTTAGCAGAAATCTGAGCATAATCAATATCGTTATTAAAATGGATTGATATCAAAAATAACGAAAAGAAAGAAACAAAACAATGTTTTGAAAAAAAACATGAATAAAATCTTTTATTTCATTATTTTTACACTGATGATATACCGCTCCTTTAATATTTACAATTAACCTGGTAATAGATGATTTTGATAAATTGCTTTTCCCGGAAATCAGCTCAATATGCTTTCGGCAAAATATCGGTGTTCCTTTTAATAGTATTTACAAATGCTCAGATATCGTTTGGTCAGACAGATCATCAGCATTACAGTAAAACATTCAAGGCGCACAGGCCTTACCGCATTTATTTGCCCAAGAGCTACCTGTCCTCTCCAGCCAAAAGATACCCGGTTATTTATTATTTCCACGGCAATAAGGACACGCATGAAATTTCATTTGCCGGGCTTGACAGCCTTGTGAATAAAGCAAACGTCCTGCTTGTTGCATGGAATGGCAGATCAAGGTTTTCTGATGACCGTCCTTATAATATCGGCTATCATTCTAATATAAACTACACAACACAGTTTAAAGACTATTTCCCCGAACTGTTACATCATATTGACAATAATTACCGTACCATCAATGACCGGGCCTATAGAGGCGTAATAGGTCATAGTATGGGGGGCTTTATGTCGTTCTTTCTTGCGGGAAAATATCCTCACCTGTTAGGTACAGCCGTTTATAGTAAAGGTTCTCCGGAATTTTTTGTAGGGTATCCAGACAATCATACATTATACCAGCAGCGACATCTGCTCAAGAATTTATATGGAGTGAGGCTGAGGTTTCAGGACGGAGAAACAGGGGAAGAATTGGTACACCTTAACAAAGAAGTTAAAAATGCCGCTGCACAGATTAAAGATCTTGACCTTAGCTACCAGTCATATCCGGGACCTCATGACCTTAATTATGAACAGTTCAAAGATGCCTTTGAATTTGTTGCCGGATCATTTTTAAAGCCTGTACAAAAGCCGGATCGCTGGCATCATGCCGACCTGTACCCTTCCTTTAATGTATGGGGATACCAGGTAAATAGTAATCTTAAAGAGCCCGGGTTTATAGAACTCACTGGTGTAACAAAAGGCGGCTTTGCTACTGCTACACGTAAATGGCAGCCTGATGGCAGATCAATACCCAACGTAGACATTCATATACAAACAGCACCCATATATAAACCTAATACGGCTTATACAATAGCCGATTTTAACAAACATACAAATACACAAAAAAAACTACAGCTGAAAAGTGATGCCAATGGACGCATAAATTTTACAACCAATTATCAGCAACATTACTTTGGTATTTATGAACAGGATGGCCCCCCGGAGATCGTATGCATATCTTATCAAAATGCTGACGGTGGCCTCTTTCTTCCTCATAAAAAACCGGCCGGTTTAAAAATCCGCCTTTTGAACAGAGGCGGAAGTACATCAAAAAGTGTAAAGATTACATTGTCGTCCCTTAAAGAAGGAGTTGTCATTGGCAATCCTACACAAGAGGTCAGCAGCCTGGCGTCAGGAGAGCTGGCATGGACTACGGCCAACTTTAATGTAACCATAACAAGTCCTCCTCCTCCTGACGGGGGCACCCCCTATATACGGTTTAATATTTCACTGACGGACGATGCTGGCAACAGCTGGAAGGACGAACTGGATGCGCTTGTTATGTATGATGTTCCGGAATTTACAGAGATAGGAATAGACGATGGCGATAGTGAGATCTTCGGCAGCGGCAACGGGAATAATATTGCAGAACCCGGAGAGAAGATTATGATATACCAACATAGTAACCGTACCAGGCTGTACTACGATGATCCTTATATAATTGATGAGCGTTTGCACGATGACCTTCAGCCGGACAAATGGGGCGACGGGTATGCGCTTTCATCATTAATACGTATTTCGAAGGATTGCCCCCCCGGCCATGTTATACGCTTTCTTGCCTGCTACGAAATAAAAGAATGGAAAACAATAAAAAGAAATGTAACCTGGGGCACATTTTCTATTACGGTAGGCCAGCCTCCTGTTAAATAAAAACAATAAGAAAAATAAAGGGGCTGACCAAAAAGTATTGTCGGCCTGAGGCACAAATAATTGCGAATCAAGTTCTTTAAAATGACAAGGCAAATGATAGAATCCATGTCACGGTGAGCCCGTCCTAAGGATTCCTTCGGAGACGAAGCGTATCTTTCAAACAAAAATGTGCTTCGTCTTCCCCCGATAGCTATCGGGGCTATCGGAACAGGACGACATTGATTTTCAATTCTTTAAACCACTTGTCATTAACAGCTTGTCGAAGACTAACTGCTTGATTGTCTATATTTCGTCTCCCGAATAGCTATCGGGACAATATGACAATCAAGGAACCTTTTTAGTCAGTCCCTTCAAAAGATATAGGACGCTTTTTATAAAAAGCAGGTTAACTTCCCTATGATTATAATGTGCTACATGGTAACCGCCTATTTCGATTTTATCCGGATAGTGATACTTTGTTTCAGACTGAAGTCAGAAACCTGTAATTTGATCCTGAACAGCCTATCGTTCCATACGGATTTTAACTGGGCATCTTCCACTTTTATTTCTTCCACTTCCGCACGAAGCTGCTTAGGATCATAAAGGAGCTGTATATCTGTTGAATCGCGTTTGAGCAGAAGCCTGTCCTTTTGTTGTATAACCGGGCAGGGCGTCATAAATGTAAAAAAGGTTTCTCCCTTCTTACTTTTTAACTCAAACTGATCACTGATATCAATATATTGCATCTTCCTGTTTAATACCATTGACCTTCTCCAGTATTTGATATCAGCATCACCAGGATAAGCGGATTGCAGATCCAAAGAAAAGCTTACAGTATTTTTCTTCTTTTCAAAATGTACTTTTTTCGCAGCATACTCCCTGCCGGCATGCTGCATATATCCATTAATGAAGGGAACATTATGATAGGCAGATTGCATTGTCCATATATCATATCTTTTATCACTGAACGTTTTGGATGTATAGGCTTCTACGCCAACATCAATAAGAACAGGCTTCCCATCATAATAAACAATAGCATTCCCTATATCATTGTGATTATGGCTTTCATCATTATGTCCGCCTTTTCCGGCAACAAAAAAACCTTTGGAAGTATTTAAACCTGAACGGGCGCCAAATACCTGCAAATCCGGAAGGAAAAAATCATCCAGATAGGTCTTTTTAACTTCTGCATTTTTAAGTTCAGAAAAATGGAAGATGGTTTGCAATTTCCTGAATATGTCACCCCTGATCTTACCACCTGATACACCCTGCTCCCTGGCCGCAGAAGCACCCAGCTGCATTAATGAATGATTGCCCGTTCTCATACCATATAAAAAGGTAATGAAAGGATTGATCCTGAGCTTTGCCGGTGCATCTGCAAAATTGATATAAAAATCATCTTCAATCCTGGCTTTATTGAGGTAATCTCCCATGTTCTGTATGAGTATGTTTTTATATACATCAACCGTTTTATTGCTTGCAGCGCGTAACAGCTCCAGGCAGCCAAGCAGAGATCCGCCTGCAAAACTCCAGTAGCCAGGGCCTTCATCACAGCCACCATCAGCAGGATAATTATTTAAAAAAACATCCAAACTACGCGCTATCTTTTCTAAGGCAGCCTTTTTCTTTTCTTTGTTTTTTTCTAAAATAAAAACACAGCCTAACCAATTGGAATTAATCCAGGGATTCCAGTTATTGGGAATCCGTTCACCAAAACCCATCCACCAAAAGTCATCCCGCTCCAGATTGGGACGCAGTACCCGCCTGGAAACTTCATTAATTATTCTCCGGTTAATTAAGGGAGATACACTGTCAAATTTTTCCTTCAGAAAATAATGTGTCCACGCCAGCAGGTTACCCGTTTCCGCAGCAAACAGATCTACGGTAGGTTCCGTTATTTCGGGAAGACCAATACTATCCTTTTGCAGATATAAATGAGCAGGCAATCCCCAATACGATTCTTCACAAATGGCCCATACTCCATTTATAATGTCCTTTATAAACCGGCCTGAATATTCTGCACATTCCGCCAGTACAAGGCTAGAGAGTACCTGCCTTCGTTTAAAAAAGGCTACCTGGTAATTACTTCTGTTGCCATTTATTGAGTACTCCAGGAACTGGCCCGCGGTTAAAGTGGGCCAATCATAGTTGATGTATTGAGCGCCCTCCTGTACTATATTTTCTTTTACCTCTGGTGAAACTGCATTCCACTCCGCTCTGTTATTGTATGCAGGAAACGGCTGAAAGTCTTCAGAAACCTGTAATAGCGAGTCAATCCCTATTTTCTCCAAAGCACCGGATATGATATTTCTCTGGGAAAACAAAGATAGCGTGCATACACAGCTCATCAATAACAGTAATATCTTAACAGGGAACATAAAAACAGATTTTTATAATAAGCACTTTCAGATTTTTTAATTTGATGATCGCGGCCAGTGGAAAGGCTGCGGTTCTTTATTCAGAAATGACCGGGTCCATACCGATCCGTTTTTTGGCAACTACCACAGTATCGATCATCATCCCTTCTACACTATGCGCTGCCTGATGAAACAGCGCAATATGGAAGATAGATAATTTTAGCTCCGCTGAGGTTCTCAGCCATAGTTTACTCCATGACCCATATTCCACACCATCTATCCATAAGTTCATTGCCCCGGTGACAGTTGCAGCATTGTCAGACGGCGCACCCATCTAACTCTCCGGAGGAAACTGCCCTTGTTTGGGATGATGAATAGGTAAGCCGGCTTTTTTATCCCACCACACTTTGGACATTAAAGTATTTCCACCTTCAAGCCTGCCAACAGCTTCCTGAACATTAACTTCATTACGAATAAACTCCGCTTCAGGATAAGTCAGTCTTCTGGGTATTTCTCCATTAGTAACTCCTAATACATTACCAGTCCAGATACGGGGATATCCGGTTCTGCGGAATTCTGCATATGCCTCATAATGATTGTAATAAGTGGCAATCCATTTTTGATTAATGATCTTCTCCATTTTTTCTTCTTCCGTACCGGTCAGCTTCACCTGCGGTAAATCTAAGTTGGTGGTGGTTGCACTACCTGAAACGCCATATTGCGACTGTGCTAATTTTATACCGTCATTATACAGCGTTTCAGCATTCTCCGTTGTAATATTGGCATTAGCTGCTTCAGCACGAAGAAAATTGATTTCTGCAGCGTTCATTACAACAATGGTAACCACTTTAGACAAAAAACTATTTGCCATTAAAGTGCGATTCTCTGAACCATATCTGCCACCATCATCATCCACCTGTAACGGTGCGCCAAGGTATCCCATTGCACCCGGTCTTGCAAAGAGTGGCAACCTGGGGTCCTGCAATTTCTTTAATAAATCGGTTGTGGTAAAAGTTACATACAGATTATTAGGTGTCGTTGCATTCTTTGTGTATAGCGGATTTTGATTGTCCGTATTGCCATCATCCAGGGTATTCAATATCATATTATGACTATTCTCTGTCATCAGAGGCTTTGCTATCACCTCCTTAATGTGTTCTTCAGCAAGTGCAGGATTAGCATATCTTATACGCATGGCCATTCTTAAGCGAAGTGAGTTCCCGAACCTGATCCATTTATTGATATCATTTTTATAATACAGGTCTGCATTACCAAAGGATAGCTGGTCTGCCGAGACAACCAGTTTTTCAGTTGATTCTTTTACTTCTTTTAAAAGGGCGGTATAAATGTCTTGCTGCTTATCATACCTGGGTTGAAGAATCGTAGTATTCAGACCAAGCGCAGCCTCGAAATACGGAACATCGCCATATAAATCAGTTATATGTTGAAAGATCATCGACTTCATAATCCTGGCAATAGCATTCATATTGCTTTTGTTGGGGATATTGTCTGTTAACCGGACCACTTCGCTCATATGGTTGTAATAATTCCGGTAAAAGTTATTATAAGGACCCGCCCAGTCCCTGTTGGAAAAAGCATTTCCGGCCGCAGGATTTTTATAATACCCGCTATAATTGGATATCATATCGGTTTGATTGAATATGTCAAACGTAAATCCCTTTATAGCATACGTAAAAATATGTTCGGGCTTTACTATATCCTTAACAATGGCACGGGAATCGGTATTAATTTTTTCAAAATCTTTAGTGCAGCTTGAAAATAAACCAGCACCAATGATAGCTATATATATCGATTTATTAAATTTCATGGCAATTTTTTAAAATAATTATAAGGATACCGAAAGATTAAAACCAACAGTGCGCGTAATAGGGATACCGGTTATTTCATACCCCTGAGCAGTTGTATAAGGTCCGTACGCACCTTCGGGATTAATTCCCATCAGCTTCATTTCTGCATTTTGTTTAATATAAAGAACGTTCCTGGCTACTGCGGTTAATTTTAATGAATGAAGAGGGGAACTCTTTTTGAAGAACTCACCGATATTATATCCAAGCCTGATTTCCCGGAGCGCTATATACGAAGCATCCATGATAAATACCTCCCCTATTTTCTGACTGTTAAGGTCTGCGTAATATTGCCTCCTGGTAATTACCGTGGTATTGGGTTTATAACTGCCATCTGGCTGCAGAATAACACCCTCAGCTACAAGATTATCGCCTTTAGCAGTTTGAATAGCTGTTCCATTCAGATATTGCATATACTTCGACATAGAAAATATCTTTCCACCCTGCCTTATATCTACTAACGCACCAAATGAAAGTCCTTTATAGTAAAAATCATTACTGATCCCTGCTAAATAATCGGGCTGGATATTTCCAACAACAGACATATTATCTTCCCTTAGCCAGGTACCCTTGTCAGAAACAACTATATCTCCGTTCTCATTTCTTTTGAACCTATAGGTAGTAATGTTACCAAAAGGAAGTCCAACCCGGGCGTCAATGCTTGTTTCCCCGGTCGAGAACAAAGAAATAGCAGGAATATTAGGATACAGCTCTTCTACCTTAGAACGGTTATGAGAAGCGTTTAATGATATAACCCAGCCAAAATTCCGGGTTTTTACAGGCTTACCTGTAATCATAAATTCAATACCCTCATTTCTGATAGCGCCGGCATTAATACGTTTCTTGCCAAACCCTACAGAAGCAGGAATTTCAATATCCAGGATCTGATTTTTAGCTAATGCATTATAATAAGTAAAGTCGATGCTCAATCTATCCTGCCAGAACCTGAGCTCAGTGCCCGCTTCAACAGAGGTAGTAAGCTCATTTTTTAAATCTGGAGCCGGTATAGTGCCCGGCATATTTACCCTGCGCTGGCCGTTATAAAGAACCGGCTGTGAGACATAGCTCACCTGGGTTGAAAAAGGTGATCCATCTTTACCCGCCTGGGCTACAGAAAGACGTACCTTACCAAAACTTAATACATTTTTTGGAAGATGGAATGCATCAGTAAAAACAAAGCTGGCACTTGCTGAAGGATAGAAGAACGCCTGGTTACCGACGCCTAATGTGGATGACCAGTCCTGTCTTCCTGATATATCCAGGAACAGGTAACTGTTATAATCCAATTGCCCGGTGAAATAAGCAGAATTCATTCTCCTGGAATTAGCATAATCTGTAGCAACTATAACTGTGGCATTAGAAATATTATACACGTGATCATAGGTAAGCTTATTACCTTTCAGTGTTGTTGTATTAAGCGTACGGTTCCTCCGGCTGGCTCCGGCAGAGAAGCTACCGGTAAATTTGTGAGACAGTTTACCATTTGCTGATAACAAAACATCGAAATTCTCTTCAATCATTCTCAGCCTGTCATCGTTTACCTGGCCTCTTCTGAGATCACCTTCACCGCCGGTAGGTGTGTTAATCCCGATCCTGGAATCTCTTAATTCAGTATAAAAATCGGTGCCTCCCCGGGCTTGTAAGGACAACCAGTTCGTAAATTTATAGCGGGCAGTTAAATATCCATTGATACGGTCGCGGCTATCTTCGCTCAAAAACTCATTAGCAATCCAGTACGGATTAAAAGGACGGCCATCGGCCCAGTTCTCAGCCTGGCCTGCCGGGTTCTTATATTGCTGAAGCATTTCATCGCTCAGAAACGCCGGATACCTTTGCAAAGACATGGCGATTGTATTCAGGTTTGTTCCGTAACCGGGTCTGTTCTTACCAGCCGTTTTTGTATAAGTAACTCGACTTTCTACAGTCAGCTTTGAAGTTGCCTTATATTCAGCAGCCGTACTAATGGTTTGCCTGTCATATTCTGAATTGGGGAATATACCCGTATTGCGCAAATCGCTGTAAGAAGCACGGAAACGTATTTTATCATTACCACCAGAGATACCTGCCGAATTGGTGAAAGTAGAACCAACATTGTAAAATTTAGCTGCTTCGTCTTCTCCCTTGGGAGTCATTTCAAATATACCCAGCATAGGCCATAATTGTATAGAAATCAGCTGTCCTTCCATTTTAGGGCCCCACATAGCATCGAAAGCTGTTCCCATTTCATAATATTCCCTGCCATCAGGCGCTGTCTTTTTCGTCCAGCCATTTACATCCAGCGATTCCACCCATCCGGGGCCATACACATTTTGACGCTTTGGTGTAACCAAGGCACTTTCATACGTGGCGTTGGAATTTAGCTCAATTTTGGGCTTTTGGGCTGCACTCCCTTTTTTAGTTGTTATCAGAATTACGCCATTGGCACCCCTTGCTCCATACAAAGAGGCTCCGTTAGGGCCTTTAAGAACAGTAATACTTTCTATATCATCAGGGCTAACACTGCCTATACCATCACCATAATCTCGTGCCTGACCAACAGGGTTAGACAAATCAGGTGCGCCCACATTATCATTATCCATGGGTACGCCATCTATTACATAAAGGGGCTGATTGTTTCCCTGAAAAGAAGAAGCGCCCCTTATATTTATATAAGAAGAACCACCAGGCCCGGTAGCAGAAGCATTTACAAAAACCCCGGCAACTTTGCCTTTCAGAGCATTGGCAATATTAACCTCCCTGGCCTCCGTTAGTTCGCTACCCTTAACAACCTGGGTAGAATATCCGAGCGCTTTTTTATTCTTTTCAATACCAATAGCTGTTACCACAACTTCACTCAATTGTTCCTCATCGGCGTTCATAACCAAATTAATTACGCTCCTTCCATCAATCTTTTCAGAAACAGGGATCATTCCTGAATGCGTAAAATTAATTACCCCGGTTAAAGAAGGCACCAATAACCGGAAGTTACCATTATCATCTGTAACTGTTATGGTGTTAGAACCTTGCAGAGCAACTGTTGCTCCTATTACAGGAAGATTATCCCTGGAGGATCTTACGGTTCCTGTAACGGCTTGTTGAGCAATCGTTGCCATTGAAAAGAGCAGCAAAAGCATCAAAATGGAATAGTGTTTTAGTTTGAATCTTCTTTTCATATATTTTTTTTAAATCGTTGCGTAACAAAAGTAAATAAAAAGTATTTATAAACAAAATAATTTTCTTTTCATTATTATTGCACTTTTTGTATGACAATTCTAACTTTAAAAAACTGGATTCTATCTGAAAATTAGCGTACAGGCACTCTAAAACGCCTCAATCCTATTCTAATACGCCAAACCTGCGTTTATAAAAAATTATTTTTAAAAATGAAACGAAAAATATTATTTTTGTATAATAATGTTTCGAAAGAATAAAATAACAAATAAATTACGAAACGTTATTAAACTCATATACTATATTATTATTTGCAATTTCATCATTATTATATACGTAATTAAAGATTTTTCTACTCTACTGTTTTGTTTAATACCTATTATATGACTGAATCAACCATCTCAAGAAGAAAGCTCTTAAAAGCGGGTGTATTAACAGTTGCAGGAATTTCCCTGCAGGGGTTTTCCCTGCCAGTAAAATCATTGGATACCCCTATTATTAAAGTAGGCATAATAGGAAGTGGCAACCGGGGTGCAGGCCTGGCATCTCTTCTCAGGTATATTCCGGGTGTGGAGGTAAGCGCTATTTGTGATATTGTGCGGGAAAACTTACAAAAAGCATTGGCTTATTGTCCGGAGGGAGTAAAAACCTACACCAATTACCGCCAGCTGCTGGATAACAAACATATAAATGCAGTAATCATTGCTACACCTTTATACCTGCACTACCAGATGGCGATGGATTCGCTGGATGCAGGCAAGCATATATATCTTGAAAAATCATTAGCCTATGACATTCCCCAATCGCTGGCGCTCTTACAAAAGGTTAGAACCAGCCAGCTTGTTTTCCAGGTAGGCTTTCAGTACAGGTATTATACACTTTATAAAAAGATAAAGGAAATTATTGACCAAAAAAAACTCGGCAAAATCACCCATTTAGAAAGTCAGTATAACCGCAATTCAGATTGGCGAAATCCGGTGAATGATCCCAAGCTGGAGCGTACTATTAACTGGAGAATGTACCGGGAATATTGCGGAGGTCCTCTCTCAGAACTTTGTGCCCACCAGATTGATATGGTTAATTTTTTATTAGACAGTCATCCTTTAAAGGTAACCGCTATGGGAGGCATTAATTACTGGAAAGACGGGCGCGACACTTATGATCACATCCGTGCCATCTATGAATATCCCGAAGGCATAAAATCTTCTTTCAGCTCTGTATTATCCAATGCCTATAACGGGTATAATATTAAAATTTATGGCAACCGCGCCACTGTTGAAATACAGCGGGAAAGCGCTTTCATCTATTCAGAATCTGTTGATAATATACTGGATGTAGTAGACGGCGTTACAGGCGCTACCGTTAATATTACAACACAGGGAAAAGGATTACCTATCCCATTTTTAAAACCGGATGAAATAGCTGTGGAGCCTACCACGTATGCATTGAGAGGTTTTCTGGACTGTATCATCAACAAAAAACAGCCTCTATCAAATGCCCAAAATGCAAAAGACACTTCCATTGCCATTGTTTTGGGAAATATAGCCGCAGATACTGAATCTTATCAGGTCTGGAAACCGGAATATTCCATATAACCACTCATCAGCTAATTCAATACAATGAATACTTCCGGCAGGACAATTAAAATAACGGATAACAGAAATATAAAAAAATGGCTGCAATCACTCGGACCCGGATTGATCACAGCAGCTCTTGTGTTTGGGCCCAGTAAAATGACTATTACATCAAAGCTGGGTTCTGAGTATGGATTCTCCCTGCTGTGGATTGTGGTGATTGCAATTATCTTCATGTTTATATTCACTTCAATGGCTGCCCGTATTGGTATTGCTACAAATCAGTCATTATTGGCAACTATCCGGCAAAAATGGGGAAACAAAATTGCAGTGGCTGTAGGAATAGGCGTGTTCCTGGTTTGCGCATCCTTTCAGGCTGGCAATTCTGCAGGAGTAGGAGTAGCGGTTGCAGAGTTAACACATACTCCTGTTATATTATGGATAATCATTCTTAATCTTATAGGTATCAGCCTCCTGTTTTTCCGGAGTTTTTACAAAGTGCTGGAAAAAATAATGATCTTTTTAATTGCTGTAAAACTATTTGCATTCGTTGCCACCTTAATAATGGTGAACCCCGAAATTGCACCTATAGCCAACGGGTTGCTGGTACCTTCTTTACCAGAAGGATCTTCTATGCTTATTATTGCCTTCATTGCATCATCCGTTTCTATTGTTGGGGCCTGTTACCAGTCATATCTTGTCCAGGAACGCCGCAGAATAAGTCCGGGGGCTATTCAAAAAGGAACCGACAGTTTTACCGGTATCCTGATCCTTGGCATGATGAGTGCCATGGTTATGATCTGCGCCGGCGCGGTACTGTATCCCAACGGTATTAAAGTTAACACAGCTACGGATATGTCAAAAGCGCTTGAGCCTTTCTTTGGTGAATATGCAGCCGCTCTTTTTCTTATCGGACTCTTTGGGGCAGCTTTTTCCGCACTTATTGGAAATGCAACATTAGGCGGCACCCTGCTGGCAGATAGTCTTGGAAAAGGAAGCCAGCTAAGTGCTACTCCTGTGAAGCTGCTGATTGCTCTTGTAATGATCACAGGCGCCATTATTGCTATCCTGTTTGGAAAACTCCCATTAGAACTAATTGTGTTTGCTCAAAGCATAACAATATTTATAGTGCCTTTTATCGGCATCGCCATGTTTGCTATAGCGAACGACTCAAAAATCATGGGGAAGTATAAAAATTCACTCCTTATGAAAATAAGCGGTGGTGTGGGACTTATATTAATTATACTGCTGGCACTCATCAACCTGAAAGATTTTATTTCAAAATAAAAAATATGACGCATATTGAACAATTGTACCAGGATCTGTTACAGCCCTCAGATGCATTGATAGCTGACATCGCAAAATTAGATGGAGATATCCTGCTGCTTGGCGTAGGTGGCAAAATGGGTCCTGCACTTGCTAGGCTGGCCAAACAGGCCATAGATAAAGCAGGAGTAAATAAAAAAGTAGTGGGTATATCCCGGTTTTCTGAAGCTGGTTTACAGGAAGATCTTACTAAGGCAGGCATTGAAACCCACGCTGCGGATTTGCTGGACGATGACCAGTTAAACAAACTGCCCGAAGCCAGGAATGTTCTTTATATGGCCGGACAAAAATTTGGTACAACAGGAAAGGAATCCTTTACCTGGGCAATGAATACCTACCTGCCCGGGCGCATAGCACACAAATATAAAAACTCGCGTATTGTTGTTTTTTCTACGGGCAATGTGTATCCTTTATCTCCCGTATCACAAGGTGGCGTATCAGAAAATCAGCCAGCCGGCCCTATAGGCGAATATGCACAATCCTGCCTGGGACGCGAGCGGCTTTTCCAATACGGGTCTTCCAAATATAATACGCCTCTCTTCATTTATCGCCTTAATTATGCAAATGATGTTAGTTATGGAGTGCTTTTGGAAATTGCTAAATCGGTAAACGCTGAAAAGCCTGTCGACCTGCGTATGGGTCACGTAAATGTAATATGGCAGGGTGATGCTAACGAAATGGCCATACGTGCTTTACATCACTGTGAAACGCCAGCCAAAATTGTAAATATTACAGGGCCCGAAACAGCATCTGTAAGGTGGATTGCAGAACAATTTGGGGAGATGCTGAAAAAAAAGCCTGTATTTATAAACCAAGAACAAACAACGGCTTTATTAAGTAATAGTGCCGAATCTTTCCGCCTCTTCGGTTACCCACGGGTTACATTATTGAAAATGATTGAACTATTGGCCGAATGGGTAAAGCAAGGCGGCAAAACCATCAACAAACCCACTCACTTCCAGGAAAGAGAAGGCCAATTTTAAACTCACCTAAAAAAATATAAAAGTGGATAGTACCATTAGTCACTTATTGCAGCAGGGAACAGTCATTCCGGCACATCCCCTGGTATTAAATCAAACCCTGGAAATGAATGAAAGCCGGCAACGGTTACTCACCCGTTATTATATAGCCAGTGGAGCAGGTGGTGTTGCCGTAGGAGTGCATACTACACAGTTTGAAATAAGAAATCCGGAAATAAATTTACTGGATCCTGTTCTGAAAGTAGTTGCCGATGAAATTGAAAACGCCGGCCTAAAGCGGCCTTTTATCAAAGTAGCCGGTATCTGCGGACCTACTGCCCAGGCTATCAGGGAGGCGGAACTGAGTGTAAAATATGGATACCATTTAGGGCTGCTAAGCATGGGCGGGTTAAATGATTACACGGAAGAGGAATTAATTGAACGGGCACGGGTTATTTCAGAAATCATCCCTGTATTCGGCTTTTACCTACAGCCCGCGGTAGGCGGTCGCAAACTGAGTTATCGCTTCTGGAAGGCCTTTGCTGAAATAAAAAATGTGCGGGCCATAAAAATCGCGGCATTTAACCGCTATCAGACGCTGGATGTGGTAAGGGCTGTATGCCACTCATCACGCGTAAACGATATTGCCCTATACACAGGTAATGACGATAACATAGTGGCAGATCTGCTAACCCCCTACCAGTTTACCGTGAACGGACAACTGGTAGAAAAAAAAATCGTGGGAGGATTGCTGGGACACTGGGCGGTATGGACCACTAAAGCGGTAGAATTGCTGAACGAAATAAAAATGTGTATTGCAGACGGGTATAAGGGCGTTGACAAATTACTGGCTAAAGGCATACAGATAACCGATATGAATGCAGCACTATTCGACACAGACAATGCTTTTAAAGGGTGTATTGCAGGCATTCATGAAGTACTTCGCAGACAGGGACTGATTAAGGGTACCTGGTGTCTGAATCCGGAAGAAAGAATGTCTCCCGGTCAGGCAGAAGAATTAGACAGGGTATGTGCTATGTATCCCTGGATGACAGATGATCTTTTTGCTGAGAACATTCTGAAACAGGCTAAGCATGAAAATGTTATTGAATAATGCGTTTCTGATACTATTGCTATCCTTCACGGGTTGCCTTACAGTCCATAAAACACCTGGCGGCTCAGCACTGAAAGCTTTCTCTTTATCTGGCTTTGCACAGGGTACTACCTATCATATTACCTATTACGCACCAGACAGTATAGTGGCAAAAAGGCAAATAGACAGTTTACTGGAAAACATTGACAGTTCTCTTTCCATTTATAAACCCTATTCCCTCATTACATCCTTTAACCACGCAGAAAAAGAGATGCAAATGGACAAGCATCTTAAAACTGTAGTTGCACGATCTTTAAAAATATCCAGGGAAACCAAAGGCGTATCTGACATTACAGTGTACCCGCTAATGGCATTGTGGGGCTTCGGGCCTATACCCGGGGCACCACTACCAGGTAAGGCTGATGTAGAAAAGGTACTACCATGCGTTGGGTCTGGCAAACTTTCTATCAATGGCAACAGGCTTATCAAAGCACTTCCCTGTTTAAAAATAGATGTTAACGGTATTGCCCAGGGATACAGCGTGGATGTGATCTCATTTATGCTGGAAAGAAAGAAAATTCATAACTACCTGGTAGAACTTGGCGGAGAAATAAAAATTAAAGGAAGAAAATATCCGGGTAAAAGCATGCTGCGGATTGGCATTGAAACCCCTGCAAGCAATATTGACGATGCCCCTGTTCTCCGAAAAATAATAGAGGTAAAAAATGGAGCCGTTACCACCTCCGGCAACTATCGCAAATATCATGAAGCAAACGGCCGCAGGGTAACGCATCTGCTGTCGCCCTTCACCGGCTATCCGTTTAATACTGACCTTGTGAGTGTAACCGTATGGGCCAGGGATGCCATCACAGCCGATGCCTATGACAATGCACTTATGGGCATGGGACTGCAGGGTGCGCTGAATTTTTTACAGCGGCGTAATGATCTGCATGCTTATTTTATTTACCAGGATTCAAATGGGATTATAAGGGACACAGCAACAACCGGCTTTTACAAAATGTTTAAATAAAACGGTATTTTCAATCATGCTTTTAGCCCGTATTAAAGAACTTGCCCGTCATATTTATCCCGAAGTGCGGCAACAACGCCGGTACCTTCATCAGCACCCCGAACTCTCTTTCCACGAGTTTAATACCTGCAATTATATTAAAGAAGTACTTGATAAAAACGGCATTGCCTGGACGCCGATCGCAGATACCGGCATACTCGCCATCATCACCGGTGATCTGCCTTCAGACCAGGTTATTGCACTGCGGGCCGACATTGATGCCCTACCCATAACAGAGCTTAACAATGTACCCTACAAATCGGTACAGGCGGGTGTTATGCATGCCTGCGGCCATGATGCCCACACTTCCTCATTGCTGGGGGTGGCATCTATACTTCAAACTTTGAAAGCCGAATTCGGAGGCGTTGTCAAGCTGCTGTTTCAGCCGGCTGAAGAAGTGTTTCCCGGAGGCGCCACACAGATGTTACGGGAAGGGGCGTTTGAAAATCCCAGGCCTTCTGCTATCATTGGCCAGCACGTTACCCCTACCCTGCCTGTGGGCAGGATCGCACTCCGGAAAGGCCGGTTTATGGCCTCGATGGATGAACTCCGGATCACTGTACGTGGAAAAGGCGGACACGGTGCGCAGCCACATCAGAACATAGACCCGGTGATAATTGCTGCCCATATAATTGTAGCACTGCAACAGGTAGTCAGCCGCCGCTCAAACCCTGCAACACCCAGTGTCTTATCCATCGGTAAAGTAATAGCTGACGGGTCGGTAAACGTTGTGCCGGATAGCGTATATATGGAAGGCACATTCCGTACCATGAATGAAGCCTGGCGCGAAGAAGCACACAGGCTCATAGCAAAAATAGCTTCAGGAACAGCTGAAACTATGGGAGGAACATGCAACGTTGAGATCAGGAAAGGATATCCGTCACTGGTTAATAACGAAGCTCTTACTGAACAGATACGTGTATGGGCAGGAAAATTCCTGGGCGAAGAAAACGTAGGTGATGCCCCACTTTGGATGGCTGCAGAAGATTTTGCCTATTATACGGAGCACGCAGATAGCTGTTTTTACCTGCTGGGGACCGGAAATAATGAAAAAGGCATAACATCCGATCTGCATACTCCCACATTTGATATAGATGAGAGCGCTCTTGGTTTAAGCACAGGCCTGATGGCTTATATTGCTATCAGGCTACTGGGAAATTAACAGGCAGGAACCGCTCCGAACACGTCCTAAGTGCAGGCTTAAAGAAGTTCCTCCTACTAACCTGAAACCAAAAACTCATCGGCCTTCATTAAAATTTTAGCACATTATGCAGCCCCTCACTGATTGTATTATAGTACATGTCTATTTTTGATGAATAAGTTGCATAGATTGCTGATAAGTATCTTTCTCAATAACCGATTTCACTTTAGCTATTCCGTAAAAACCCTCAATTTCTTTTTTTCTGCATCATTATTGGTGATGCACTTTTTAGCTTTTGTTTTTCCTGGTCAATATCATAATAAGCTTGTAGTATCGCCAGTTAACCTTCTGGCAAATTCAGTTTCCTTTCAATCTTTAAAGCCAGGGAAATAGGCAGTCAACGCCTTCCTTTGGCTATAGCATTAAATGTTTGTGGGTGCCCGTTCTACATATCTTCAGAGAACGTTCGATAGCGTACTTGATAAGTATGATTTCAATTCACGCCAACAGTTGATTATTGAGTATGATTATTTTGTTTTAGTTGGACGAACTTCTATTTTGCTGGGTAAAACATTCGGGTTCATTTTTAATAAATCTACTACGATTTGCCCCAAATCTGACGGCTGAATTTTCCATTCATCTGCCTCATTGGGAATGTGGTCGTTGAAATGGGAAGTAACAGAGCCGGGCATAATGGTTGTACATTTTATATCGTAATTCCGCAGATCCAGCATTGCGGCTTGTGTAAAACCAACCACACCAAATTTTGAGGCGTTATATCCGGCAGCCTGCGCAAAGAAGTTTGTTCCAGCCAATGATGCAATTGAAATATAATAACCCTTATTTTGTTTCAACTGCTCAACTGTTGCTTTTAATGTATGGAATACACCTGTAAGATTGGTATCTATCATCGCATTCCAATCTTCCAATGTCAATTCGTCAACCGGAGCAAATTTCCCTACCCCTGCATTAGCAATGACAATATCTAATTTTCCATATGTTGCCACAATTTGTTTAACAACCTTCACTTCATCATCAAAATTTCTAACATCAGCTTGCAGGGCCAATACATTTTGATTTCCCAAAGCCAGTTTTGCTTTTTCAATATCTTCGATGTTTCTGCCAGAAATTGCGACTTTAATCCCATTTTCCAGTAAAACCTTTGCTATTCCAAAACCGATGCCTTTTGTCCCGCCTGTAATATAGGCTACTTTGTTTTCTATATTCGTCATAGTATCAAGATGGTTTAAAATTTTATATCTTATTCACTTTCAAGATAACAAAGATAGTGAGCATGACCAACACTTATTGTATCCTGGATTGGACTGCCAATTTCCGGGCTATAAATCAGTTGTAAATGAGAACACCATAAAAATCTAATCAAATATTTTAGGATTGATGTTGTAGTGTCAAATTTATATTCAGCAGCCACCGGGTGCAAAGTTCTGATTACCGGCCTTCCTGTTTTTTGCTGAATAATCCTGTTAGTAACTTTATTATCCTGGATATCTGACTATTTTATCATTTCTTGGAAAAAACTTTTTCTGCTGGACTGACCCTAAAATACCTGTCGGACGTAGCAGCCTGCAATACTCTGCGAAACTCAGAAATATAATCCGCAGGTGTTTCCCCATTAAAGCGATCCAATAAATACCTTCTGAAACTGATGCACAGGTTTTCCGTAATAGCGGAAGGATGGATAATATCTTTGCCGACAAATAAGCGAAAATTTTTCAATGAGCCATGCAAATGACGGTTACCTGGCCTCTTATTTTTCTCAACGTACTCGGTGAAATAGTCAAAGAAGTTCTCTTTGAATTTATGCGTCGGTATAAACGGAGTGCCACGTCCAAAATCATAATAAAAGGTAATCTTGTCACCCTTTTTATTCAATCTCTTCAAAAAATTCATAACTGCACATTTTAAAAGGTGAATGAATAGAAGCGCAATGCCCGTGCCACCACTTTTTGAAAAACTTTGCCGGATTCAGGTTTAGGAAGTACCCGAGATACTTCCGGAAAATTGCGACAAAAAGCGTGGGAATAAATCAAATTTAAAATATTGCTAAATTCCTGTAGCACACTGCCGTAAGCTCCGTTAAAGTGTGTGTGTCAGATTTTTAGGATTTTTCCGCTGGAATGCAGATGGGGTTTGAATTACAGAAAATTTGCTCCAAATTTGGGGTCTGCGGCCCTGTGTGTGATTTTGCCCATTTTTTTATGTCAAAAAATGAGGGAGAAAGCGTAAAAAATTGATACTTTTTGACAAACAAAAAATAAAAAAGCCTTGTAAATCAATTGACTACAAGGCCATTTTTGTGCCCCAGGCGGGACTTGAACCCGCACGGACATTGCTGCCCACAGGATTTTAAG
>JAPUDO010000114.1 GCA_027493055.1 Niabella sp.
AAGGTTGATGTAGAAAAAGGGGATAGTAATGTTATTGAACTTGGTAATGCCATATTGATACAACCTGTTGCCCGGGAATTGGAGGTAGTTACTGTTAGTGCTACTAAAAAGATAATAGAATTAAAGCCCGGCATGATTGTGTATAATGCAGAAAATGATGTAACAAACAAAGGGGGAACAGCGGCTGATGTGCTGCGAAAAGCGCCGGTTTTAAATGTGGACGGGCAGGGTAATGTTTCCATGAGGGGAAGCAGCAATCTTAAAATACTTATAGACGGAAAATATTCAGGACAGATAGCACGTAGCCCGGCTGATGCGTTAAACATGATGCCGGCTGACCTGGTCAAATCGGTTGAAGTGATTACAACGCCATCTGCTAAATATGATGCGGAAGGTGCTGCGGGCATTATAAATATTATTACGAGGAAGAACAGGAAAAATTTTAGCGGAACGATGGAGCTTGTTGGTGGCAACCGGGAGCAGGCTTTCAATCCCCGTATTTCGGCAAACCGGGGCAAATGGAGCTTTTCACTGCATGGCCATTTGCATCAGTTACAGTTTAGGAATGCCCAGCAAATAGAGCGGGTGCAGGTGAATAACAAAGGTTTGGGTAACAGGTTAACCCAGGATATTTTTAAAAATAACCGGGCTCCGCATGGCTCAGGGGACATAACAATAGTTTTTTCTCCTGATGAAAAGACCGAGTGGAGCTTTGGTGCAAATTTATGGTTTGGCAGATGGCCTGATAACAGTACCATTACAGCAAGCGAGTATAATGCAGGCGGTAGCTTAAATAATTCATACCAGCAGCAGATCAACCGGAGAGAGGGATATTTGGGAACTGACATGAATGTGGGGTTTACCAGGAAGCTGCGAAGGCCGGGTCAGGAAATTACGCTCTTAACCCAGTTTACGCCTTCCCGCTCCCGTTCTCCTTACCAGTTCTATCTTTTTGAACCAGGTAAACCAACTTCCTTTTACCAGGAAGAAAATTTTAATAATATCAGGAATGAGGAATGGACTTTTCAGGCCGATTATATACATCCGTTTGACAGGCTTGGTAAATATGCTCTTGAAACCGGGGCAAAAGCTATTTTACGGAACGTGAAGAATGATTATGAAGTGATCACAAAGAATGATGGGGAAGATCCTGTTACGGATTTAAGCAGGACAGATGTTTTTCAGTATAGCCAGAATATATGGGCAGGGTATGGTATCATGAAAGCAAAATGGGAGCACAACTGGTATGCTGAAGGAGGTGTAAGGTATGAGGAGACTGATGTATATGGAGATTTTGTAAGGCAGTCTGCAAAAATTAAAAATACATTTAACAACTTTATTCCCAGTTTTAATATTACCAAAAAAGTAAACGAAAACCACATGCTGGGCCTGAGCTATACACAGCGGATAACCCGGCCATATATCTGGGATTTAAACCCCAATGCAAACGCCAGCGATCCTAAGAATATTGAAGTGGGCAACCCGGAGCTGGAGCCTGAACTAATGCATCAGGCCGAGATGACTTATGGGTTTCAGACAAAATCAGGTTTTTTTTTGAACACCGCAGTTTTCTGGAAGCAAACAGATAATGCCATAGTTAATTTTACAGAAATGAATGATCAGGGAATTTCTGTAACCAGAAATGAAAATATGGCTTCCAATATTATGTACGGCCTTAATCTCTCTGCCTCTTTACGTCCCAATAATAGCTGGAGTATAAATAGTAACCTTAATGTAAATTATCTTAATTACACTAATCATGCCTGGCAGGTTTTTAATAAGGGATGGGCGGCAGATATGAATGTAAATACCACTTACAAGATCCCGCGGAATTATGCACTGCAGGCTTTTGGTGCATATAATACCCGGGCGGTTACTATTCAGGGTTATAAAACTCAAAGGTTCTACTATGTGTTTGCAGTTAAGAAAGAAGTCTCAAAGCCAAAGATTACTGTAACGGTAGCTACAGCCAACCCTTTTTCTGCTTATATTCCGCAGACAAGGCATATTTCTGCCCCGGGATTTATCTCAAATGTTAGAAATCGGGACTATATGCGGGCTTTTAGAATTACGGTAGGGTGGGAGTTTGGTGGTAACGGGAAAACAAAAGATGTAAAAAAAGTGGTTAATGATGATGTAAAAAGTGCCGGGAAGGAATAAGATAATAGGTTTCTTAAAATTCATGTA
Organism: Niabella sp.; assembly: GCA_027493055.1. Classification (GTDB taxonomy): domain Bacteria; phylum Bacteroidota; class Bacteroidia; order Chitinophagales; family Chitinophagaceae; genus Niabella. The sequence goes on from JAPUDO010000114.1 coordinate 2,188, forward strand.
CAAATGATGCCCTTTTAATATACTTTGTATATTTTCACTTAAAATAATATTTATGAACGATAACATGATCCTTGTTTCCGAAGCCAACGATGTAGAGCGTGCCGTATTTTACAAAAAAACCTACCTGCACGTGGCTATTGCCATTTTATCTTTTATGGTAGTTGAAGGCTTTTTATTAAGAGCAGTTCCGCGGGAGCTGGTATTACAGATGGTTTCCGGTAAATATATCTGGCTTTTCATTATAGGTATGTTTTGGCTGGCAAGTATCCTGGCCGACAGGCTTGCTTTTTCTCCAAGTAAAAATATGCAATACGCGGGGCTGGGCCTATATGTATTGATTGAGGCTATTATATTTCTTCCTATTCTTTATATAGCCCTTGTGATGAGCAATGGCGCTGCTGTGGTACAACAGGCGGCATTAATTACGCTGTTCATGTTTGGCGGATTGACCGCAGTAGTGTTCATGACCAATAAGGACTTTTCTTTTTTAAGATCAGCCATTGTGATTGGTGGCTTTGTTGCGCTGGGGTTAATTGTTGCCGGGGCCATTTTTGGTTTTAACCTGGGCCTGTGGTTTTCGGTAGCAATGGTAGCCCTGGCTGCTGGCAGCATTTTATACCAAACCAGCCAGATAAAGTATAAATACGCTACAGGTCAGTATGTAGGTGCTGCCCTGCAGTTGTTTGCTTCAGTGATGCTGTTGTTCTGGTATATTTTAAGAATACTGATGAGTAGAAGGAACTAAAATATTTTTTTGCAGTTCAAAAGTCCCCTGGCGTAAGAACGTGCAGGGGATTTTTGGTTTAATTTAATTAATTTTTGAAAGGAAAAATGATTAATTTCACAAATGTATGCAAAGCGTAGTCATAGATATAATTAATAAAAAGGCCATAAAACTCTTACAGGACTTAGAGCTTTTACAGCTCATTCGTATGCGAAAGGAAAAGAAGCAGTCTGTGCAAAATGTTGATTGGAGCGCAAGGTATAAGGGAGCTATTTCCCGGCAATCAATTTCAGATATTGACCAACAGCTAAACGAATTGCGTAACGGATGGGAATAAAACATTTGTGGGATACTAACACTGCTATTTATTATTTGCAGCAGCAGTTTCCTCCGGGTGCCGAGGCATTTATAGATAATATACTCAAAACGGAACTACCTGTTTTTTCTGCGATTACTGAAATAGAGTTGCTTTGTTGGAAAACAGCTACTGAAAAGGAGTTACAGGTATTACAAAATTTTATCTATGATTCTTTGGTAATTGAATTAGAGCAGCCTATCAAACTAAAAGCGTCTGACATTCGCAGGAATCATAAAATCAAGCTGCCGGATGCCATTATTGCAGCTACCGCACTTGTGTACAACCTTACTTTATTGACCCGAAACATATCTGATTTTGAAGGTATTAATGAAATAAAACTTATTGATCCATGGGGGCAGTAGAAAATTTTTTCTATGATATTTTCGGCAAATTTCATTTACTTATGTAACTCTTTGGCTACACCCCATAATTATCGTACCTTTGCGCTCTTTTTAAGGAAAGATGGCTGATAATTCCTTATCAACCATTAACTTTTCAATTTTATCAACAAAGTACATGAACTTAAGAAACATAGCTATTATAGCGCACGTTGACCATGGTAAAACCACCCTGGTAGACAAAATCCTGCACGCTACCAAGGTATTCCGCGAAAACCAGGAAACGGGCGACCTGATCATGGACAGCAACGACCTGGAACGCGAGCGCGGCATCACTATTTTCAGCAAGAATGCAGCGGTTACTTACAAGGACTTTAAGATCAATGTTATTGATACTCCGGGCCACGCCGATTTTGGCGGTGAGGTTGAGCGGGTATTAAAAATGGCGGATGGTGTGATCCTTTTGGTGGACGCCTTTGAAGGACCTATGCCGCAAACCCGTTTTGTATTGCAGAAGGCACTGGCATTAGGATTGAAACCTATTGTGGTGATCAATAAAGTAGATAAGCCTAACTGCCGCCCGGATGAAGTGCATGATGCTGTTTTTGACCTTTTCTTTCACCTGGATGCAACCGAAGAGCAGCTGGATTTCCCCACTTATTATGGTTCCGGTAAAAATGGCTGGTTCAATGATTCTTTAACAGAGATTGATAATATCAATCCCCTGCTGGATGGTATCATTCAACATGTGCCACCTCCACATATCCACCACGGTACGCTGCAGATGCAGATCACATCGCTGGATTATTCTTCTTTCCTTGGCCGTATAGCCATTGGTAAAGTAAGCAGGGGAATTATAAAGGAAAATCAGCAGGTAGCCCTGGTACAGGCCGATGGAACTATTAAGAAAACCCGCGTAAAAGAGTTGTATGTATTTGAAGGCATGGGTAAGAAAAAAGTAAGTGAAGTTACTGCCGGTGACCTTTGCGCAGTAGTAGGTATAGAGGATTTTAATATTGGTGATACTATTACCGATATTGAAAATCCGGAACCATTGCCGGTAATCAGCGTGGATGAGCCTACTATGAACATGTTGTTTGGCATCAACAATTCTCCTTTTTATGGCAAGGACGGAAAATTTGTTACCAGCCGCCACCTCCGCGACAGGCTTTGGAAGGAAATGGAGAAGAACCTGGCCTTGCGTGTAGAAGAAAGCGAAGGCGGCGAAAGCTTTTTAGTATATGGACGCGGTATTTTACACCTGGGCGTATTAATAGAAACCATGCGCCGCGAAGGATATGAGCTGACTGTAGGTCAGCCCCAGGTATTGGTGAAAGAGATAGATGGCAAAAAATACGAGCCTTACGAAACGCTGGTGGTAGATGTACCTGAGGAATTTGCCAGCAAGGTAATTGATTTGGTTACCCGCCGCAAAGGTGAAATGCTGGTAATGGAAACCAAAGGGGAGATGCAGCATCTTGAATTTGATATTCCTTCACGTGGTTTAATTGGATTGCGTACACAAATGCTTACTGCCACTACCGGTGAAGCAGTAATGGCGCACCGTTTTAACGATTATCAGCCCTGGAAAGGTGCTATTCCCGGAAGGAATAACGGTGTTTTGATCTCTAAAAACCAGGGCAAAACAACAGGATATTCCATTGATAAACTCCAGGATAGAGGTACGTTCTTTGTAGACCCGGGCGAAGAGGTATATACAGGTCAAATACTTGCCGAAAATATTAAACCCGGCGACCTGGTGGTGAATGCTACGGAAGAAAAGAAGCTTACCAACCACCGTGCCAGCGGCAGTGATGATGCTACCCGCATTGCCCCTAAAACCCTGATGACTCTGGAAGAATGCATGGAATATATTCAGCAAGATGAATGCATTGAGGTTACCCCTAATTTCATCCGTATGCGTAAGGTGATCCTGGATGAAATAGAACGTAACAGGCAAGCCAAGAAAATGGCTGCTGAAGCTTAATTATCAATATATAGCATTAGTTGATCCCGGTTTTTATACCGGGATTTTTTTGGCAAAAAAATGTAAATTACGTCAGTATATTGACTGAATTAATATAAATTACGTCAATTTTGTTATATTTGTATAATGGTAGAAAGGGCTTTATACCAGGAAATAATTGCAGACTGTTCCCGGCAAAAAGTGTCTTTGCTGGTAGGAGCCCGGCGTGTGGGAAAAACAGAATTGTTGCTGAAAGTACAGGAGCATTTCGGCGCTCAATGTCTTTGGCTGAACGGGGAAGATGAGGATACCGGAAGTATTTTAAAAGAGAGGACTGTTGCTAATTACAAACGGTTATTGCAAGACAAAAAGCTATTGATCATCGACGAAGCCCAGTATATACAGGATATTGGTCGTAAGGTGAAGCTAATGATCGATGAGATAAAGCCCCTGCATATCATTATTACCGGCTCCAGTAGTTTCGACCTGCAGCAAACAGCTGGGGAGCCATTGGTAGGTCGTACCATTACCAATATCATGTACCCGATAGCGCAAATGGAGCTGGCTGCCACAGAAAATATACTGGAAACAAAGCAAAATCTTCCCGAACGGTTGATTTTTGGAAGCTATCCGGAAGTGCTTACTATTGCCTCGCTGGCAGAAAAGCAAAAGTACCTGCAGGAGCTTATTAATACTTATTTGCTGAAAGATATTCTGGCTTTTGAAGATATCCGAAACCCTCAAAAAATTAAGGATCTGCTGGTTTTGCTGGCTTACCAGGTAGGTAAAGAAGTGTCATTGGATAAGCTGGGCAGGAGCCTGGGCATCAGTAAAAATACGGTGGAACGCTATCTGGACCTGCTCAGTAAAGTATTTGTTATTTACAGGCGTGGCGGTTACAGTAAGAACCTGAGAAAAGAAATAGTAAAAAGCAGCCGTTGGTATTTTGCGGATAATGGCGTGCGCAATGCGCTCATCAACGATTTCAGGCTGTTGCCCCTGCGGCAGGATATAGGGTTGCTGTGGAGAAATTATATTTTAAGTGAGCGGGTAAAGTATAACGAGTATCATTTTAAATTGATTAACAGCTATTTCTGGCGCACTTATGATCAGCAGGAAATAGATCTGATCGAAGAGGCGGAAGGGAGGATAGAGGCATGGGAAACAAAATGGAAAGAGCAAAAAGTAAAAGCGCCTGTGGCTTTTTCCAAAGCCTATCCTGGTGCGCCTTTTAACATTATTCATCAAAATAATTATCTGCCTTTCATCACGTAAATCCTAACTTTGTAGCATGGTAAAAAGAGTTGCTATATTGTTTGCGGTTCTGCTTTTGAATATTACCCTTTTTGCGCAATGTTCCATCTGTACTAAAACAGCCCAGCAACTGGGCGATGGTCCTGCCCGTGGAATGAACAGCGGCATTATTTACCTGGCATTTATTCCTTTGCTGGTAATAGGCTATGTTGGGTTCAGGTGGTGGAAAAATGAAAAAATTGTAACCGGTAAAAAAGATCAGTCTTCATCCTGAAAACACGATTGGTTTATGTTGGGTAAATAATGGAATGACCGTTATTTATAACTGCTTTTTAATTTTTCAACAACTATAAATAAATTTTATGCTCGATCAGATTTTAGACCTTGTAAAACAGCAGGGACAACAAATTGTAGTACAAAATCCTGAAGTACCTGATAGTGAGAATAACGCTGTAATGATGGAAGCTGCAAATACCATAACCGGGGGCTTCCAGAACATGCTTAGCGGCGGTGGATTGCAGAACATTATTTCAATGTTTACCGGCGGTGGTCAGGGGCAAAATAATAACAGCCTGTTATCCAATCCTGTTGTAAGCATGATGGTAGGGCATTTGGCCGGCAACCTGGTAAAAAAAATGAACTTAAATCCTGCTGTAGCAAATGGTATTGCCAATAATATTATTCCGGGCGTTTTAAACAATCTGGTAAGTAAAACACGCAGCAATGATCCTGCGGATGACGGATTTGATCTGAATGATCTGATTGCTTCTTTAACAGGAGGCAATGCTGCCCAGGACAACAGACAAACCAACGGGTTTGATTTTCAGGGGTTAATTGGCCAGTTGGGCGCTGATACAAATGGAGATGGAAAAGTAGATTTGAGTGATATTGTGAATGTAGTAACACGCCAGGCTCAAAGTCAGCAACAGGGCCAGGGGCAAGGTGGTGGGCTCACGGATCTGATTAAAGGGTTTTTTAGATAAAGCTGTCTTTTTTTAAAAGTCTTTTGGCATGATTTCTGTTATTTATTCATTGAAGTTCTTTAACAGCAAAAAAATTATTCAAAAGGCTTTTAAATTACTTTAACAAGTTCTACAAAATAAAAAATCAGCTGGTACGTTTTAATAAATGTACAAGTTTAAGATAGTCAATTTTCTCATAAGCAGTTAGTTTTGGTTGCGACCCCTGTTTCTACAGGGGTCTATTTTTTTATAAATACTTTAAGGCTGATGAGAAGGCCTGATATAGCGCCAATACTATCTGCCAGTACATCCCACAGATCATAATCCCTGTTAGGCACAAAATATTTCTGCACCAGTTCCAGAAGATACCCCAATGCTATACCAGCTATTGTAATGAGTAAAAATTTTTTTAAAATCTTAGTCTGGGGTTTCTTTAGGCTGACAGCCCAGCACCACAGTACAACAAAAAGCATAAAAATGCCGAAATGTACCCATTTATCAAAATGAGGTATATTGAGGAAGGAGGCTTCATTGGGAAGATCAGACCCCGGAATAGATAATAATATAATGATAATGGCCGACCAAAATATGGCCGGCCAATAACTATTAATCAGTTTTTTCAAAATGTTTGTTTTATGTACAATGATTATCCTGTAACAGCTTCGTAACCTGCTGCATCCAGTAAAGCATCCACATCGGCAGGATTATCTACAGTCATTTTTATCATCCAGCCTTCGCCATAAGGATCGGTATTTACCAGTTCAGGCGCATTGGCAAGGGCGGGGTTCAGCTCATCAATAGTGCCGCTTACAGGCAGGTAAAGGTCAGACACTGTTTTCACAGCTTCCACAGTACCAAACACTTCATTTGCATCCAGTTTTTTGCCAATCGTTTCTACTTCCACAAAAACAATATCTCCCAGCTCCCTTTGGGCAAAATCTGTAATACCTACTGTGGCAATGTTACCATCCAACTTAATCCATTCGTGGTCTTTAGTATAACGCAGTGTATCCGGATAACTCATAGCTATGATTGTTTAATTTGAAGTACAAATATGGGTAAAACCTTTGACTTTTTTTGGAAACGGTAGCTTTTTTTATCCTGTTTTAAAATGTATCATTTCAGTTGCCCTGTTCCCTGTATTTTTTATAGGGGTAAACTTTACTTGTTTTGAACGGCTTGACAAGGAAGCTATATTGTCAACCCATCTAAATAGTGTTTTATCACTTTCAGCGGGCATTTTATACCATTTACCGTTAAAAGCTTTCCAGGAGCTATGCCGCAAGATAGTTTTGTCAGAAACAAACCCTTTTATGCGTCTAATTCTTTTACTCCTATCTCTTACTACAGCTACTATAATTACAAAGGCTCAAACTATTACAGGTAAAATAACAGATATAGGATCTAAGCCGTTGTCCGGGATATCCGTTGCGTTATTAAAAGCCGGTGATTCTGCATTAGTTAAAATGAATATAAGCAGCAATGAGGGCCTCTACCGGTTTGATGATATTGTTCCCGGAAGCTATATGCTGCAGGTTACCAGCGTGGGATATGTAAAAACTTTTTCCCCGGTATTCAATCACAGTACTGACAGCAAACAGAATGTAGCACTGGAGAAAACAGGCACACAAATGGCGGGCGTTGTGATAACTGCCAAAAAGCCTCCTGTTGAAGTAAAAGCCGGTAAAACCGTTGTGAATGTAGATGCTTCGCCAACAAATGCAGGGCTGAATGTATTAGAGATACTGCAGAAATCACCAGGAGTATCTGTGGATAACGATGATAATATCAGCCTGCAGGGGAAAGGTGGTGTTTTGATATTAATAGATGGCAAGCCCACTTATTTAAGCGGGCAAAACCTGGCCACTTTTTTAAAAAGTCTGCAGGCCGGCAGTCTTGATCAGATTGAGATAATGACCAATCCACCGGCAAAATACGATGCAGCAGGAGCTGCCGGTGTAATTAATATCAAAACCAAAAAGGGAACAATAAGAGGGATAAACGGGAACATGAATCTTAATTATGCGCAGGGGTTATATCCCAAGTATAATGGTGGTGCTAATTTTAATGTTCGCAATAAAAAAATAAACCTGTTTGGCGGCTATAATGGTGGTGCATGGGAAGGCTGGGGCATTATGAGTATTAACAGGAATTTTTACAAAGAAGACGTTTTTAACAGCTCGTCCAAACAAGCTACACAACGTCACAATAAAAATTCCTGGCATAACGGTAAAATTGGAATGGATTATTATTTTACTGATAAGGATGTGGCAGGTGTGGTGGTGAGCGGTAATATAAACCCATGGAATAACTGGCAGAAAAGCACCTCTGAACTATATAATGCAGCTAATAACCTGGACAATATATTAAGATCAGATGCTTACAATGGAGGACGTGCAAAAAATATTACTACTAACCTGAATTACAGGCATACATTTGATTCGGCCGGGAGAGAAATGTCTTTTGACCTGGATCAGGGTTACTATCATAATAGGAGCAGTAACACTCTTGCAACAAGAGTGTACAAACCCGACAACACACAGCATGGGAAAACAGTAACGCTGGACGGCGTACTGCCTTCTATCATCAATATATACAGTGGTAAGGCAGACTATATCCATCCGTTCAATAAAAACACGAAGCTGGAAGCAGGTATTAAGAGCAGCTTTGTACGCACAGATAACAATGTTTTATATCAAAGGGACACCACTACCGGCTGGTATGTTGATGAGCAGAGAACAAATCATTTTATTTACAGGGAAAACATTAATGCGGCTTATGCTATTGTAACAAAAAGTATAAAAAAGTGGGAGCTTACAGCCGGATTACGCGCGGAAAACACCCATGCAAAAGGCATACAGCAGCAGGGCGATTCTACGTTTAAAAGAAATTATACCAACCTGTTCCCCAATGCCGGTATAGCTTATAGCATTAACGATAAAAACCAGCTAAGTGCCGCATACAGCCGCAGGATAAGGCGGCCAGGCTATAATGACCTGAACCCGTTTGTTTATTTTATAGATTCCCTTACTTATGGCCAGGGCAACCCCTATTTACAACCCGAATTTTCTAACAGGGTGGAAGTAACTCATACGTTCAACCGTTTTCTATCTTTTACTGTCAGTCATACACGAACAAATAATATTATTACCCAGCTATTAAAACAAAATACAGAGAAAAAAACAACATTTCAAACAACAGAAAACTTTAGCTCGCGCAGGCAATGGGGCGCTTCTGTTTCCGTAAACAAACAAATTATAAAATGGTGGAACTTAAGCCTGTACACCGGCGTATTTAATAACCTGTATAAGGGACTATACGTTTCAGGCACTGAAAACACCCCGGTAGCAATTAATATAAATACATTGGATGCGAATATGAGCAACAGCTTCAGTTTTGCAAAAACATGGACAGGCGAAATCAGTGGATGGTACGCCAGTAATCCCTCGGAAGGATTGATTATTGGCAGGCCAATGGGCGCTATGAACGCGGCCATTTCGAAACAAATATTAAAGAAAAACGGGACGGTGAAGCTCGGGATAAGAGATGTTTTCAGAACGCAGAACTTTAGAGGATATACCCATTATGCAGATGTGGATATAAATATCTTTAATGACCGCAGAAAAGACAACCGGCAGTTGAATGTTTCCTTTGTTTATAAATTTGGTAAGAACGGAACACCGGCCAGGCGGAGGACCGGTGGTGCGGGAGATGAGCAAAGCCGGATAGGCAGTGGAGGCAATTAATCGGTAAACAGCTTACTTGCTTTATTATACCATTCGCCGGGTTTTTTCAGCCGTTCAGCGGCAAGCGCTTTCCTTCATCCGGAGTAGTGTATAGGTTTGCATCAAATCCCGAAAATTAATGTTCATGAAAAATTTTATGATGACCCTGCTATTTTTAGCAGGATACGCTAACCTCAACGCTCAAAAAATAACCGGTAAGGTTAAAGATGCAGATGGCAATACCTTAAGTTCAGCTACGGTATCATTATTAAACAGCAGTGACTCTTCTATTGTTAAATTAAACGCCACCGATAAAAACGGAGCGTATGCTTTTGAAGGCATAAATACAGGGAACTACCTTGTTATGGCAACATCACTTGGCTATACCAAATCATACAGTAAACCTTTTAGCTATAATGGGGATGATAAAAGTGTGGAAGAAATAGTGATTACCAGGGCTGCTACAGAACTTGCAGGCGTAGTGGTGACAGCAAAAAAACCATTGATTGAGGTAAAGGCCGATAAAATGATCGTGAATGTGGAAGGGACTATTAATGCCACCGGCAATGATGGGATAGATTTATTGAGGAGATCCCCGGGTGTGCTGGTAGATAAGGACGACAACATTAGTATGGCCGGAAAAAATGGTGTAGAGGTTTATATTGACGGGAAGCCCAGCCCTTTAAAAGGCGCGGACCTTGCCAATTATCTCCGTTCTTTGCAATCATCCAGTATTGAAAGCATTGAGCTGATCACTAATCCATCTGCCAGGTATGAAGCGTCTGGTAATGCAGGTATTATTAATATCAAATTAAAGAAAGATAAGGCGCTGGGTACTAACGGTACGGCTACTGCCGGCTATAATGTGGGCGTTTATGCCAGGTACAATGGTGGCTTTTCGTTAAACCATCGCACCAAAAAGGCTAATTATTTTGGAAATTATAATTATAGCAGGGGATTGAATTATAACAGCCTTTCCCTGTACCGGGAAATAGAAGATACCATTTTCAACCAGCTTTCTGAAATGAAAGGTGAAAGAGAGGCACACGGCTTTAAAGCCGGGGTTGACTATTATATCAACAGTAAAAATACTTTAGGTGTCATTTTAAGTGGCAACATCAGCGATAATACTAACCGAACTTCTGGAGACATGACAATTACGCACAGGAGGGATGCTGCTCCATTACGTATTCTGAAAGCAAATCCTGTAATAGCAGGAGACCGGAAAAACTATAACGCCAATGTAAATTACAGGTACGCTGATACCCTGGGGCATCAGTTAAATATAGATCTTGATTACGGTCGTTATGAGAACTATACCAACCAGTATGTGCCTAATATTTATTATAACGGGGATTATTCGGCAGAATTATCACGGAACATATACCGGATGATCACTCCTACAGATATCAACATTTACTCATTTAAGGCCGATTATGAGCAGAATGCATGGAAAGGCAAATTATCTTATGGTACCAAAATAGGCTTTGTTGAAACATTTAATCATTTCAACCGGTATGATGCAAATGGAAGCTCAGAAATACGTGACCGGAACAATTCCAATGTATTTGATTACACCGAAAATGTAAATGCGCTGTATATAAACTATAACCGCCAGTTGAAAGGATTCATGATACAGGTGGGGTTAAGAGGTGAGAACACAAATTCTGAAGGGATCTCTACAAGCGAGGTTACCAGGGATTCAACGGTTAAGAGAAATTATACAGATCTGTTTCCAAGCGCAGCCCTTACTTTCAATAAGAACCCAATGAGCCAATGGAGCATTACCTATAGCCGCCGTATAGACCGGCCTAATTATAATAACCTGAACCCATTCAGGTTTGCGCTCAACGATTATACCTATCAGCAGGGCAATCCTTATTTAGCGCCGCAATACACCAATAGCTTTGGCCTTACGCATACTTTTAAGTATAAGCTGAACACCACTTTAAATTACAGCCACATAAAAGATATGTTTGCGCAAATAATGGATACCATAGAGAAAAGCAAATCGTTCCAGATAACGCGTAACCTGGCTACACAGGATGTGGTAAGCCTGAATATAAGCTATCCGTTCAGCTATAAAGCTTTAACTGTTTTTACCAATCTTAACTCCAATTACTCTATATATAAAGCCAATTTTGGTGGGCCCGGCAGGGATGTAAAGGAGGATGTTTTTAGTTATGTTGTGTACACCCAGGGCAGCTATAAGTTTGCTAAGACCTGGACCGCAGAGCTTACCGGCCTCTATATTTCTCCCTCAATATGGCAGGGTATTTTCCAGAGCAAAGCAATGGGTTTTGTTGATGCCGGAATGCAAAAAAGTATTTTTAAAGGCAAGGGTACCGTTAAAGCAAGTGTAAGTGATATTTTTAAAACAATGCGTTTCAGGGGCGATGCTAATTATGCTGGGGCTGTAAATCGTATCGGCGCTAATTGGGAGTCGCGCCAGTTCAAGGTTAATTTTACTTACCGTTTTGGCAGCTCGCAGGTAAAAGCTGCAAGGCTGCGTAAAACCGGGTTAGAAGATGAGAACAAGCGTACAGGAGAAGGCGGAGGTACGCCCGGCGCCCAGTAAAAGCTTAGTTTTGTTGGTTTAAAATAAAGTTGCCGGCTTTTGTTGGCAACTTTTTTGTATGATATCCTGTATGAAGCACTCATGTAACGCTCAATATAATTTAGGGAAGGTAAACCTACCGTCCGTGACAGGAACTGGTTCTCCTTGTCCGTGCGGAGAAGGAGCTGGTTCCAAAAGGTCCGGAGGACTCCCTGGGAGAATTCTTCGGAGGAATGAGGCGAAAATGAAAGGTATTTTTACGCCCGCCCAAACTAAAAAATATATACGGAGGAAATATCTATTATTATATGTTTTTGTATGCCTGCTTGTTATAAGCTGCAATAATTCATCAAAGGTCAACAGGTCTGAAGAGGGAGATAGCCTGGTTCATGCAGTAAAAACAGGAGATACTACTATTGTGCTGGATAGCATTACTGAGTTGGATTCAGTATCTGCTGTTATGCCTGCTGAGGCGGTTATTGAGGTAACTGTGCCTGCGGCAACATTGCCTGTAAAGCTTAATAAAACGATAGTTTCTGAAACGCAGTCCATTCATGTAACCATTACAGATATGGATACCGGGCTGCTAAATGCAAGTATCAGCCCTGGTAAGCCTGATGCTAATCTCAGGATCAGCCAGGTGGTAATGCCTGATGGCAGCACTGATGGGCCTTTTGGCCAGCAGATCACTTTTGATGCAAGGCAGAAAGGCGATTATGTAATTATCATTAATAAAAGCAATATGGCATCGGGCAGCCAGGTAGGTGATGTTCTTATAAATATTGAAAGATAAATGGAACAGGTATGATAATTGTTTCATTATATGATAAATAGGTGAGGTGGTTAGCGCTCATTGGGCTATTTTTTAACGATTTAATTTTTTAATTATGGATAATGAAAATGTAAAAAAGAACCAGGAAAATAAGGATCACCAGGATGCTCCTGTAAAGCCTGACCCAGAAACATTAGGCAAGACAGATCCCCAGGAAGAAATGAAAGGCCCTGTATCTTCTTTAATGCAAAAAGGAGGTAAGGTAATGGAAAGTGATGAAGACAAAAATGAAGTTACTAAAAAGCACGATGAGAAAATGTAGCTTTTAAGAAAAAGGAATGAGAGGTCTTTATTACTTCTGATAATTATTGTGTTTTGTCGTTCTTCGGGACTTGTAGTCCCGAAGCTCTATTTTGTAGCCTTTGGCTATATTAAGAGTAGCCAAAGGCTACAAAATAGTTCTGCGAAACAAAATGTTTCGCAGAACATCGTTGCTTAATCTGTGCAGGGGTTTTTATGCCGTTTCATAAATCCCCTCAATGATATCTTTATATTTTTCCATGATCACTTTACGCCTGAGGCTCATTTTGGGAGTCATTTCCCCGCCATCCACGCTCCATTCATCAGGCAGCAGCACAAATTTTTTGATCTGCTCCACATGGTTGAAATTCACATTGTAATGATCCAGAACAGAGCGGAACAGCTCATATACTTTTGGGTTTTTTACAATGTCTTCATTGCTCATATCAACAATGTTATGTTCTTTCATCCAGTCGCGTATAGCCGGAAAAGAAGGTACAATGAGGGCGCTTACAAATTTTCTTTCGCTGCCCAGTACAATGATCTGTTCAATAAAACGGCTTTCTTTCATTTTGTTCTCAATAGGCTGTGGCGCTACATATTTACCTCCGCTGGTTTTAAAAAGTTCTTTTTTCCGGTCGGTTATTTTGTAAAAGCGATCTTCAATAATGGTTCCTATATCTCCTGTATGCAACCACCCGTCAATAATAACTTCAGCGGTCAGCTCCGGATGTTTATAATAACCTTGCATAACGCTGGGGCCTTTTACCAGTATTTCGCCATCTGCTGCAAGCTTTACTTCCATGCCTTCTACGGGTGGTCCCACGGTTCCTAAGCAAGTTTCGTTGTTCTGCTTGCGGTTTACACATATTACGGGACTGTTTTCCGTAGGGCCATAACCTTCATAAATAGGGATGCCTGCTGCGTTAAAAATGCGAAGCAGCTTTTCAGATGCAGCAGCTCCTCCCGTAATAATAAAACTGATATTACCACCCAGGGCTTCGCGCCATTTGCTGAATACCAGCTTGCGGGCAATATTGAGTTTGAATTTATAAAAAGCCGACAATGGCCTCCGGTTATCATATTTAAGGCCTAGCCCTACACTCCAAAAGAAAAGCGCTTTTTTGATGCCGCCCAGCTCTTTGCCTTTCGCCATTATTTTTTCATATACTTTTTCAAGCAACCTGGGAACAGTAGTGAAGCCATCGGGCTTTATCTCTTTCAGGTTATCCCCAATGGTTTCCAGGCTTTCGGCATAATAAATAGAGATACCGCTAAACAGGTATATATAGCTAACCATCTTCTCGAATATATGGTTGAGCGGCAGGAAGCTCAATACTTTGGTCTGGGGCTGATCAGGAAACGGGAAGCTGGCTTTTGAAAGAAACACATTACTTACAATATTGCTATGGCTGAGCATTACGCCCTTCGGCTTGCCCGTGGTGCCGCTGGTATAAATGAGTGTAGCCAGGTGTGTGTTGGGCACCTGTTGTTTTGTAGCTTCTACCTGTTGCAAAAGCTCATCGCTGGCCATGTCCAGGAGCTCGGTAAAATGGGCAGCCCCCTCTATTTTATCAAAAGTGTAAATACCTTTCAGAAAGCTGCTTTTTAACGCCTGTACTTTTTTGAGCAGTTCTTCATTACTGACAAAAATATACCTGGCTTCCGATTCATTCAGGATATATTCCATCTCCTGCGGACTGGTGGTGGGATACATGGGCACCAGTATAGCGCCTATTTGCTGTGCGGCAAAATCAGTGATCAGCCACTCGGGCCGGTTATTGCTGATGATGGCAATTTTATCGCTTCCTTCGGGTGTAAAGCTATTGCCGCTAACGCCTTTGGCTAAAAGGCCTGCGGAAAGCCGGTTGGCCAGGCTGGCCACCTCTTGGGTAGTGTAAGACCTCCACTGGCCATTTTCTTTGGCGTTCAGCATATCGTTTTTCGGGAAACGCTCCAGCTGGCAGGCTATGGCATCAAATAATCGGTATCCTGGATAATCCATATATCGAAATAAATTGTTAGACAAACAAGTTAAGAAAAAATGCTAAGAAATTATACAACCGCTTATTGTATGTAATTTTTATTGCCCTATGTTGAGTTGTATATCCGAAAGTTCAACCTGCAGCTTCACTTTTGCTTTTAATGCAGTAAAGACTCTTAATAATGTGTCTATAGTTACGTTGCCTGCATTATTTTCGAGTCGTGAAATTTGTGCTTTTTGAACACCGATGAGCTCACCTAAAGCTTCTTGCGTCAAATTGCGTTCCTGCCTTGTTTGCTTAATAGCTTTGCCAATTAAGTCCATTTGAAGTTCATATTCAAAGCGGTCCCGGTTGGGAGTTCCAATTTTTCCGATGAGTTCATCCTGTATTTCGTCTAATGTGTATGTTTTCATTTATAATCCTTTTTTTGTTTTTCTTCAAAATATTTTGTCCGGATTTGAACCGCTTTTTGAATCTCCTGTTTTGGAACGTTACTTCGCTTTTTAATAAATCCGTGAGTGGAAATTACCAAAGTTTCTGTTCTGGAAGTTTTATCCCAAAAAGCAAGAAGCAGGTATTGCAAACCCTGATACAAGGTTCTGAATTCCCAGATATTATCGGTCAGTTTTTTGAAAAGTTCGGGGTCATTTTCTACTTGTGTCTTACGAATATTGTAAATTATTTTTTCGTAATGCCTGGACTCTAAATTTTTCAAAAACAAAAGCACTTCTTCTAAAAATACAATTTCAAAACGTTTATTCATTTCAGCTGTTGAACGGCACAAAGATATTGAAGTTTCATTAAAACGAAACTTTACTATCTTTTTCATGAGTGGGTATAAAAAAACCACCTGCGTTTAGGCAGATGGTTACAGTGCATTTTATATTATGTGGGGCACTTATTTTAGGGAATACACCTGCCCTGCAGGCATTTTGAAAATCCTGGAAGTATGAAAGGCTGTGAATTTATCATACTCTTCTTTATGTGCTCCTACCCATTGTTCAAATGTGGGCTGATTATCTACCGGTCCAAACATCCACTGGTTATAAGAGTCGAACAACCCGTCCTTCATTAATTGCTGGTGGTAATCAAATAAACGAAATGGAAATTCTTTAGCGTAGGAAGTATTCCAGTCAAGTATAAAACGGGTGCGTATCATTGCCAGGCTTTCGGGTGTAATTCCCTGTGCAGATATACCGGATTGCTTGGCGAAAGTTTCCATAACCGCTTTTGCAAAAGCATTTTTCTGGCTGGCAGCATCGGCTTTTAAATTGTTAGAGATAAACAGCTTTTGCTTATAGGCATCCAGGACCATTTTCTTGATGTTATTGGCTTTAGGATTAAGACTTTCCATATTAGCATAAATTTCTCCATAAATGATAGCCCATATCTTGTCATCCTGCTGCTTATAATAATAAACGGCAGCATTATAATAATTGCCTCCATAAGAAGGAGCTACCTGCATGCCTTTTTGCCATTGGCCGATAGCGCCTGCAGGGTTTTTTAAGATCTCCAATAACTCACCATAGTCATTATACAAAGGCCCGCTGTTGGGGAAATCCTTTAAGCCATCTTTATAATTTTTTTCCGCTTCTTTGTAATTTTCCTGGGCTTTATAAATATTACCCGCCAGCTGGTAAGCCATCGCATCACAATCAGGACTTGCAATAACAACTTTAATCGTTTCTAATGCTTTGGTATAATCCTTTTTATAATAGTAGGCTAATGCAAGGTCCTTCTGCAGCTCCATATCGTTCTTGTCGGCCTCTCTGGCTTTCGTAAGTACCAATACTGCATTATCCAGGTCGCCCGATTGCATGAAGTTTCTTGCTTTCTGACGTTCCGGGGAAATAGCATTCTGTCCAAATAAAGCTATGCAAGCACATATAAATAAAACTGTTACAAATATTTTTTTCATTCAATTAATTTTTTGACTACCTAAAAACACAAAAAGCAAGCCGAAAAACGCCAGCTGCATTATTTGAGATGCAAAAGTAGGCGAAAGGGTGGCAGCTGAGGGAAAATTTATTTCACATCCTGAATTTTTAAGCATTTGTTAAAATGTTATAAGCATCTGGATGTTAAAACCTTGCAAAGCGCTGTATTTTTTATAGGCAGAGGGCTACATTTGTAGGGTATTCAAAAATATATCAATGAAATTTGCATTAGCCCAACAAAATTATCATATAGGCAACTTTGAAGCGAATGTTCAGAAAATTATCGCAGGGATTGAACAGGCAAAGGAGCAGGGAGCCGACCTGGTGATTTTTTCTGAATTATGTATTTGTGGATACCCGCCCCGCGACTTCCTGGAGTTCAATGATTTTATTAACCAGTGCTATGCCGCTATAGATATCATCCGGGAACATGCAGATACTATAGGCGTACTGGTGGGAGCTCCTGCTCGGAACACCAACCCGCTGGGTAAAGACCTCTTTAACGCTGTTTTTTTATTGCATGAGAAGGAAATTAAAGGAGAAGTGCATAAAACCCTTTTGCCTACTTATGATGTGTTTGATGAAGGCCGCTATTTTGAACCGGCGTACAGCTGGAATGTATTAGAGTTCAGGGGTAAAAAACTGGCTGTAACTATTTGTGAAGATATTTGGAATATGGGCAGCAACCCTCTGTACCGTATTACACCTATGGAAGAGCTGATCCAATTTGGTCCCGATGTGATTATTAACCTTTCAGCATCTCCTTATAACTATGCGCAGGACATAGTGCGCAACAGCATTGTAAAAGCGCATACTTTAAAATATAACCTGCCCATGCTATACTGCAATGCCGTGGGATCGCAGACAGAGATCGTGTTTGATGGCGGCAGCCTTGTGTACGACGATGCCGGTAATAAGATGGGCGAACTGAAATATTTCGAGTAAGATTTTAAATTGTTTTATTTTAATGACCTGGTCAATAAAACACCGTAAATTACAGCAGAAACGCCCGTGTACTTTGCTTCATCAGAAGTGGGATTTGGTAAAGATGTGCTGGAATATCTTACGGATAAAACAAGTATTGCAGAAATACATTCGGCATTATTGCTGGGTATAAAAGATTACTTTGCCAAGATGGGTTTTACAAAAGCCATTATCGGCTCCAGCGGGGGTATTGACAGTGCTGTTACCATTGCGCTTGCGGTAGAAGCTTTAGGAAAAGAAAATGTACGGGCTGTGCTGATGCCATCGCAATATTCCACTTCGCATTCTGTAAGCGATGCAGAGCAGCTAAGCAAGAACCTGGAAAATCCGTACAACATCATCGCTATCAAAAATATTTATGATGCTTTTCTTACAGAGCTAAGCCCTCTATTTAAAGATCTGCCTTTCAGCGTAGCGGAAGAGAATATACAAAGTCGCTCACGGGGCAATTTATTAATGGCCATAGCAAATAAGTTTGGCTATATACTTTTGAATACGTCCAATAAAAGTGAGCTTGCAACGGGATATGGTACCTTGTACGGAGATATGGCCGGAGGATTGGGTGTTTTAGGCGATGTGTATAAAACGCAGGTATATGCCCTGGCCCGCTATATCAATCGGGAAAAGGAAATTATACCGGAGCATATTTTAACAAAAGCGCCATCAGCAGAATTACGTCCCGATCAGAAAGACAGCGACAGCCTGCCTGAATATGATGAGCTGGATACCATTCTTTTTAAGTATATAGAAGAGCGGCAGGGACCTAAAGAGCTGGTGGCGCAAGGGTTTGATGAGAAGCTGGTAGCACGTATTTTGCGTATGGTAAACCTGAACGAATATAAACGTAACCAGTTTTGCCCTATTATAAGAGTGAGCTATAAAGCATTTGGTGTGGGAAGGAGAATTCCTATTGTGGCAAAATATTTGAGCTGAGAGGATGATAATGAGTAATTAATAATTAATAATTAGTAATGAATAGAACGGCAGCAGATATTAAGGTTTTAAATGAAAAAGTAGCCGCGGCAGGTGCTTTTGTTGATAAACTGAGGGAAGAGGTCAGCCATATTATTATTGGCCAGGCACACATGCTGGATCGCCTGCTGATAGGCTTATTAAGTAATGGGCACGTATTGTTAGAAGGGGTGCCCGGGCTTGCCAAAACATTAACTATAAAATCACTGGCAACCGCTATACAGGCTAAGTTCAGCCGTATCCAGTTTACGCCGGACCTGCTGCCGGCCGATGTGATAGGTACCCTGATGTACAACCAGCAACTGAATGACTTTGTGGTAAGGAAAGGCCCCATTTTTGCCAATTTTATTCTGGCCGATGAAATTAACCGGGCTCCGGCAAAAGTGCAATCAGCGCTGTTAGAGGCAATGCAGGAGCGCCAGGTAACTATTGGCGATACTACTTACAAACTGGAAGAACCTTTTTTGGTTCTGGCTACGCAAAATCCGCTGGAACAGGAAGGTACTTATCCCTTGCCCGAAGCCCAGGTAGACCGTTTTATAATGAAGGTGGTGGTGCGTTACCCTGAAATGCAGGAGGAGCAGCTCATATTAAGGTCCAACGTTCAATCTGTAAAAATGCCTGAGATCAGGCCTGTGGTAAATGTGCAGGATGTGTTGTATGCAAGAGACCTGGTGCGGGACATTTATCTGGATGAGAAAGTAGAGCAGTATATACTGGATATTGTTTTTGCAACACGCTATCCCGGGCGCTATCAATTAGAGAAATTAGAGCCTTTAATTGCTTATGGCGCTTCACCTCGGGGCAGCATTAATCTTGCGCTTGCAGGAAAAGCCAGGGCATTCTTAAATAAAAGAGGTTTCGTTATACCGGAAGATATAAGAAGCATTGCACATGATGTATTGCGGCATCGTATTGGCCTTACTTATGAAGCCGAAGCCGAAAATATTAACGTGGAAAATATTATCAGCGAGATATTGGGTAAAGTGAATGTTCCGTAGTTAAGAGGACAGTTGACAGTTGATGAATGACAGGTATAATTGTTTTTCATAATCTTAAAACACCATAATTATGACAAATTACAAAAAACTTGAAGCCTGGAAAAAGGCTATGGAAATGGTAAAAGCAGTTTATATGCTTACAAAAACATTTCCCAAAGAAGAAATATATGCGCTGACCAGCCAGATTAAACGTGCCGCTATATCCGTACCTGCCAACATAGCCGAGGGAAGTGGAAGAAATTATAAAAAAGATACGATACAGTTTTTGCATATCTCAAGAGGATCTTTATATGAACTGGAAACATTATTAAATATTGCTGTAATGGTAGAAATTATTAGTGAACCGGAGTTTGAGCCGTTCACAGGTATGATTGATGAATCTGTTAAGATATTAAATGGTCTTATCAACTATTATGAAAGATCAACCCTTAAATAGCTGTCATCCGTCATCTATCATCTGTCAACTAAGTAAATGCGCTCCACACCCGAAATATTAAAAAAAGTACGTGAGCTTGAAATTAAAAGCAAGAAGCTGGCAAAGGACCTGTTTTCCGGCGAGTACCATAGCGCTTTTAAGGGAAAGGGCATGTCTTTTAAAGAAGTGAGGGAATATGCGGCGGGCGATGATGTTCGTTTTATAGACTGGAATGTGTCAGCCCGGTTTGGCCATCCTTTCAGTAAGATATTTGAAGAGGAGCGGGAGCTTACCGTAATGCTGCTGGTGGATATCAGCAACAGCTCTTTATTTGGTACGCATTATGGTTTAAAAAGAGATGTGGCTACTGAAATAGCGGCTGTACTTGCGTTTTCTGCCGTTAGCAACGGGGATAAGGTGGGCGCTATCTTTTACAGCGATAAAGTCGAAATGTATATTGCACCTAAAAAAGGAAGGCAGCATGCTTTATATATTGTTCGCGAAATATTAAGCCTTGAAGCGAAGGGCAAAGGCACGCGCTTAAGCACAGCGCTGAAATATTTTACAAACGCTATCAGGCAATCAAGTATTGCTTTTGTACTGAGCGATTTTATTGATGCCAACTATGAGGATGCGCTCCGGGTGGCCGGGAAAAAACATGACCTGATAGGTATAAGAATATATGACCAGATGGACCAGGCTCTGCCTGATGCAGGCCTGATGCAGTTGATGGATGCGGAAACAGGGCTTACGCAATGGGTGGATACCGGCAGCGCTTTTGTACGGAAAAAATACGAAGAGCATTTCTTTAAAGCCACAGCATACTGCCTCGGCGTTTTTAAAAAGTCTGGCAGTGATCTGTTGCATATAAAAACCGGGGATGATTATGTAAAAGTATTGCAGCGTTTTTTTAAGAGCAGGATAAGCCCCCATGGAGCGTCTCATAGTCTTTAGATTAAAATCCCCCAGAAGGGAGCCTTTAATATTGCTAATAACGTAATAGGATGCAATGTAATAATATAAAAATCACAAAGCTTTAAATGCGATAATGCCCGCGTTAACGGCATTTTAAAATATCTCCTTTGGAGAATTTAGAACCCGTACCTTTCAACACTTTATGGGAGCTTTTTATCAAAAAAATATCCACGTAATCATAGCAGGAGTATTTATAAGTCTTGCAATGCTGCTGTCTTCAGCTGCTTATGCACAACCTGTTGCCGTTCGGGCTTATACGAATAAAAACAAGGTGCTGTTGGGAGAGCCTTTGTGGCTTACGCTGGAAGTAAAAACGCTGAATGGGACTAAAGCTCCGGCTTTTAAGGTAGACAGTATTCCACATTTTGAGTTTATTATAAAAGATAGTTCCAAAATATTGCAAAGCGGTGATACAACTATTTATCACCAGTACTACCAGCTCACCAGTTTTGATTCGGGCAGGTGGGTGATTCCACAATTTACACTCAGGCCTTTTGTAAAGACCAGCAGTATTTTGGTAGATGTAATGTTTACAGAAGATTTTGATCCCCAACAGCCTTATCATGATGTGCAGGAAATAAAAGATGTTCCTTTTAAAATGGATGCGGGTATTGAGCGTTGGTGGTACCTGGTTGCTGCGGCACTTATCCTGCTGGTGCTGATGATTTATTGGGCTACACAACCTAAAAAGCCGCAGCCTGAAAGGAAAATTATTGCTGCCGGAACAGCGCATAGAAAAGCTATACAAAGCCTGCAGGAGCTGAAGCAGCGTATGCCAGGTAAAAAGATCTTTTATGCCGGGCTGGTTGAAATTTTCAGAACTTATATCCTGGATCGCACAGGCATTAGCTCGCTACAGCAAACAACGGGCGATCTTGTAGAAAAAATAAAGCCTCTGATAACAGATGAAGCAAAGTATAACAGCCTTTCGCAGGTATTGTACCTTAGCGATCTGGTAAAATTTGCAAAGTATGATCCTGAGGATAATGAGGCCGCCTCTGCTTTTGAAGTGGTGGAAGATGCCATTCATTATATAGAAAGCGGGTTGAAAAATAAACCGGGTCTGACCGTCCCGGTCTGACCTTGTAAAATGTTTTAAGTGTAACAGGAGAAGGATTGCTTTCATGCACAAGTAACTATCGGAGCAAGATTGCTGATAGCAGCACTAAGCTGATAAAATAAAAAATGATCTACGACTGGTTAAAAAATATTGTATTTATATGGCCTGAGAATTTTATCCTGCTGGGCCTTATCCCGTTTTTGATATGGCATTATATAAAAAACGAAAGCAGGAATAAAGGTGCAGTGATGGCTTCGGCTGTAAACGCCCATACGCCTGCTACGTTCAGAACCAGGTTCAGGCATTTACCTTTTGTATTCAGGATGCTGGCTATTACCTGTTTAATAATGGCGCTTGCCCGTCCACAGCATCAAACCGGTAAAAGCCGTACCGAAGGGGAGGGGATCGATATTGTTTTATGCCTGGACGTGAGCGGTAGTATGGGTACTTCTGATGTGAAGCCTTACCGCTTCCAGGTGGCAAAAGAAGTAGCTATTGAGTTTGTAAAAAGCCGTCCTGTAGACCGTATTGGCCTGGTAATATTTTCCGGTGAGGCATTTACTAAATGTCCTGTAACATCTGACAGGAATACTGTTTTGAACCAACTCCAGAGCCTGAAAATAATGGATGGCGGCTACCTGGAAACAGGTACTTTGATAGGAGAGGGGCTGGCTATGGCGGTAAACAGGATCAGCAAGGGCACCGGTAAAAGCAGGGTGGTTATTCTGCTTACAGATGGTAAAGAAGATGCCCCTCCAACAAGGATCATTGATCCCGAAATGGCTATGGAGCTTGCTAAAGCTAACCATGTAAAAGTGTATTGCATAGGATTGGGATCTGCTACCAGCACTTCCGAACAGATGGTAAAAGATGTAGCGGGAAACACCGTCAGGAATTACATTGATGAAGATCTGCTTAAACGTATAGCAGCCAGCACCGGCGGTAAATATTACAGCGCTACAGATAAAGCATCGCTCCAGGCCATATACGGGCAAATTGATCAGTTGGAAAAATCAAAAGCAGAGATCATACGCTATAAGGAAGTACAGGAAATGTTTATGCCGCTAGTACTGGCGGCGTTAGCCTGGCTTTTGCTGGAAGTAGTGCTGCGGTTTACCATCTTCAGGAAGTTTCCATAAATATGCTATGTGAGGCGTCTTCGACTTGCACTCAATATGCTATCTGCCATAAAATTTTCTGCTGTATGAGGCGTCCTCGCCTCATACGCCTATTCTATTGCCTCCGGCAATCAAATATGTGGAAGATTTTATTCTATATGCTTTCCTCATTCGTTAACCCTGAGCTTTTTCCTGCTTTCCTTTATTTTGCTGTTCCTTTTTTTAAGCTCTATCCTTTTTTCTACTGATGCTTTTGTAGCTTTGGTTGCAATGCGCGCTTTCTTTTTCTGGAGTGATTTTTCAATAAGCGCATTTATTTTTCTGACCGCATCATTTTTGTTTTCCAGCTGGGTGCGGTAAGCCTGTGATTTCACCTGCAAATGTCCTTTTGCATTGATGTATGATGATAATTTATTGTATATAGTAGCCTTTTGCTCATCTGTAAGCAATGCAGATGGATCGATAGGAAAAGAGGCCAGCACAGCTGTTTCTACCTTGTTTACATTCTGGCCGCCTTTGCCGCCACTGCGCATTGTTTTAAAAATAATTTCTCCGGATACGTTCATTATATTCAATTATCACTCTAAATTAGTTGTTCTGTTCTGTATAATGTATAAAAATGAAAGCAGTTATTCAAAGAGTATTAAAGGCCAGTGTAAGTATCGGGGGAAATATTCATTCAGCTATTCATAACGGAGTAATGGTATTGCTGGGTATTGAAGATGCAGATACTGAAGAAGATATCAGCTGGCTGAGCCAGAAGATTGTGCAATTGCGTATTTTTAACGATGAGGAAGGAGTAATGAATATTTCTTTAAAAGATAGCAGTGGCGATATTTTGCTGGTGAGCCAGTTCACGCTGCATGCGTCTGTTAAAAAAGGCAACCGGCCTTCTTATATCAAAGCCAGCAAGCCCGGTATTGCGATACCATTATATGAAAAGATGATCCGCCGGTTAGAAGCAGATCTTGGGAAGCCTGTAAAAACAGGTGTTTTTGGCGCTGATATGAAAGTGGCGCTGATCAATGACGGCCCGGTAACTATAATAATTGATACAAAAAATAAAGAATAAATATGACAATAGCTGAGGCACAACAGCAGGTGGACGAATGGATAAAAACTATTGGTGTAAAGTATTTCAGCGAGCTTACCAATATGGCCATCCTTACCGAAGAAACAGGAGAGCTTGCCAGGCATATAGCACGTATGTACGGAGAGCAGTCTTATAAAAAGGGACATGAGCCTGCGGAAGATCAAAAAAAGCTGGTGCTGGCAGATGAGATGGCCGATGTACTGTGGGTATTACTTTGCCTGGCTAACCAGACGGGTGTTGATCTTACTGCAGCGCTGGAGAGCAATTTCGAAAAGAAAACCATTCGTGATACCAGCCGTCATGCCGGTAATGAAAAGCTGAAATAAGAGAGATGAAAAAAGCCTGGACCATACTTAAACAATCGGTGGAAGAAGTTTTTGATATGCGCATTTTTAAATTAAGCGCAGCATTGGCTTATTATACTATTTTTTCTATCCCCGGGCTGCTTATCGTAGTGCTTTGGACAGCAGATATTTTATCGGGGCACGATTCTTCTGTAAAAGAGAGTTTGTATAACCAGATTGCCGGGCTTGTGGGTATGGATGCTTCCCGGCAAATTGAAGCTACTATTAATAATGCATCCAGCGATCTTGCCAATAAAAGCTTTTCAACTATTGTGGGTTTGGCTACCCTGATATTTGGCGCCACAAGCATATTTGCAGAGATACAGGACTCCATTAATATGATCTGGCGGCTAAAAACCAAACCCAGGAAGGGCAAGGGCTGGCTAAAGCTGATCCTGGACAGGCTGCTTTCATTTTCTGTAGTAATATCGCTCGGTTTTTTATTACTCGTATCGTTGCTTATAAACGGACTTATGGATGTCTTTATTGAGCAGCTTACCCAGTATATACCGGAAACGCAGGTAACGATTGCTTATTTGTCTAATCTTGGCATTACTTTTTTAATCACTTCTTTTTTGTTCGGGCTGATATTTAAGGTATTGCCCGATGCGCGCATTAAATGGAGGGCGGTGCGTGCAGGCGCTTTTGTAACGGCTGTCCTGTTCATGCTGGGTAAGTTTTTGATAAGCTATTACCTCGGCCATAACAGGATGACTTCTGCTTATGGAGCTGCCGGTTCTATAATTGTGATCCTGCTGTGGGTATATTACTCTGCTATTATCCTTTATTTTGGCGCGGCGTTTACAAGGGTGTATTGCATCCATAATGATATGAATATTTTTCCTACCCAGTATGCTGTTTGGGTAGAGCAGGTAGAGGTAGAACATGAGGACTCTATACAAACCCTGCATAACGATAAAGTGGTTGCCGCGCACGAAAAGGACATTATTCACGAAAAGGAGACCATTAAAGAAATTGATCCCAACTCAGGGCATAACGGAAAGTTTGATTGAGGTAATACAAAGGACTTATGATTTCCTGGGTTTGCTGATATATTTCAGCAAACGTTCAAAATAAGCTGTTAGATCTTCTCCTTCTTCAACAGGAAAGGTTTGCAGGGATAGGGAGAAGTTTTCCAGCAGGTCATTGTATTGCTTAAAATTTTTCCGTAACACATTTTCATCTCCGGTTTCCCAATATAAGCTTTCATCAGTCATTTTAAAATTTGTAAAATATTTATCGCTCAAATACCTGAAGAGGTTTATGACGATGGCGTGCGTGGTGATTCCTGCAAATTGTGTTTTAACAGATGTGTGGTATATATAATTTCTTTCGGTTTTGCTTTTGGAATTACCAAAAAAAGTAACACGCGCCGGACAGACCATGACTCCATTGGAAAGAAATGTCAGTGAAATTGTTTCATATTCAGGAGGCGTAAAACAGCTTCCATAGATAGGGGAAAGGAACTCTCTATCGTTAAAATTGTTTGCAGGAAAGGAGGGTTCTAAAATCCGGTAATTCCAGCCATAGACGGAGCATATATCTTCTACTTCTTCTATTAAAGGAAGCAAAGAAACAGCATCTTTTAGTTGGCCGCTATAATGTATGCTCAAACCCATAGCAATGCTTTTTATGAAAATAGTTGTTTGGAGAAAGATGGCAGCTGTTTCTGTAGCATGTTGTCACCGGATTAGCTGTATTTTGTAATAGTCTGAAAAAAAACTGTGTATATTTTGGGCGCGCTACAAATAGATAGAGCAGCAAGAATAATATTGATGTGCGCCGGCTGCTTTAACCTTTATTGCCTGCTTTAACTTTTTTTACAAAGGTTTCGGTAACCCCCGCAAAATCAGCTATCTCTGCAATGGTAAATTTTTTCGCGGCCAGCAGTTTTTTTACGAACTCATAGCTTTTTTGTTCGGCGCCTTTTTCGATCAACCTGTGTGTCTCCCTTTCTTTCATTAATTCTACAATGCCCATACTCTTGTTTTTTTGATTAGCGGAATCAATTACTTCATCAAATTTAACACTATTCTGCGGATCAGCAAAGACCACATAATTCCGGATGAAAAGAAATATCCCTTTTATAGTAGGCTTTGAAAACTTCTGTTCCAGCAGTTTACGCATAAGTTCCAGTTTCAGATCAAATAAAGCTTTGTCTGTAAGCCTGTTTCGTTGCAAGGCGAGGAGTACAATAAGGACAACGAAGGCGAAGGGATTGCTACTCTGCAGTAACTTATCTTCCTCTTGTTCAATGATCTTGAAACTGTTGAAACGGTAACGCAGCTCCGTTCCCAGAAATTCTGAATAGTATTCCCTGGGATGGAATTTTTTGTCTTTATCAGTCAGCAATACCACTGCGGTTATCTTTTGACGGTAACGGTCAAAGATGCGGTAGTAATAAGTAAACATCCGGTATTCAAACTGTTTGTCCTTATAGCCTTGCACTTCCACATGCACCAGTACCCATTTTTCATTACCTTCCCGTGTGAAAACTTTCACCAGTTTGTCCACAAATCTGGGTGATTCAAGATCTCCGTCCGCTGCAATCTGAGCCATTTCTTTATCCAGGTACACAAATCCTTTTTTCATATCGAAAATCGTATCGGCATTACTGAAAAAGAAACGAAGGAAGTCTGCAAACAGATCTTCCAGGAGGGCTTTCCAAAGGCTGTCATCAAATTTCATTGGTGTTTCATTTATCAGGTTAACATGGGGATTATTGTAGGATGTGGTTAAGATTTAAAATTCATCCCGGACAAATCCTCTATGCAATTTAGCACGAAATTCCGACAACCTGGTAGCTTTTATACTGTATGCAAATTTCTTTTGTAGTGTTAGTCAATTCAATAATGAATGTCGTCCTGAGGTACAAAAAACAGGAAAATTAAGTTTATCGGAATGACAAGAAGCGCTGTCAGGCAGAGCTTGACGAAGCTTTGAGTGATAGGTTACAAATGCCCTTCGTCAGGCTTACCAAACAAGGGTTATTTGACTTAGCACTGAACATTACTGTATTTTCGCTGCGATCATCTTCGCTACTCTTTCTCCGTCCATTGCAGCGCTGACGATACCACCGGCATACCCTGCGCCTTCCCCGCAGGGGTATAAATTTTTTATCTGGGGATGCTGTAAAGTATCGTTATCTCTTGGTATTCTTACCGGTGATGAAGTGCGCGATTCGGTGCCTACCAGCACTGCTTCATTTGTGTAATAACCCCTCATCTTTTTTCCAAACTCAACGAATGCTTTTTGTAAAGCACAATGTATAAATGGTGGCAATACTGTTTTTAAATCGCTGCTGGTAATGCCCGGCAGGTAAGAGCAGGTGGGCAACGAGGAGGAAAATTTATTAGTACAGAAATCCACCATGCGCTGGGCCGGGGCTCTTAATTCCCCGCCGCCTGCAAAGAACGCCGCTTTTTCTACTTCCTGCTGAAAATGCAGCAAAGCCAGCGGATCGTTTTTAGCTTTTTGGTTTTTGATAATGTCTGCCAGTTGCACCTGTACCACGATGCCTGAGTTGGCGTAAGGATTGTTTCTTTTGGACGGTGACCAGCCGTTCACAACAATTTCGTTATGATCAGTGGCGGCTGGTGCAATAATACCTCCCGGGCACATACAAAAGCTGAACACGCCTGTTTGATCTACCTGTTGTACAAGGCTGTAAGATGCCGGAGGCAAATACGCCCCCCTGCTATCACATTTGTATTGGGCGTTGTCAAT
Source organism: Niabella sp. (assembly GCA_027493055.1). Lineage (GTDB taxonomy): Bacteria > Bacteroidota > Bacteroidia > Chitinophagales > Chitinophagaceae > Niabella. The sequence continues at coordinate 30,754 of JAPUDO010000114.1, forward strand.
AAGGCTTTGCGGGTGTTCGGCCCTAACGCCTAATGCAAAAGGCTTGGCTTCTATTAAAATATTTTTATGATGCAGCAGGTGAAAAATGTCTCTTGCAGAGTGGCCTGTTGCCAGTATAACCGCATCGCCATCAATAATTACACCCGACTGTATTTTGACACCGGTGATCGTTTCTTTATCGATGACCAAATCGACCAGTTTTTGCTCAAACCATACTTCCCCTCCACAGTCCATTATTTGCTCGCGCATAGCCGTAATGATCTTAGGCAATTTGTTGGTACCAATATGCGGATGCGCTTCGTATAATATCTTTTCTTCAGCGCCAAACTGAACAAAAAGGCCCAGTATCCTGTCTATATCACCGCGCTTATTGCTGCGGGTATAAAGCTTGCCATCGCTGTAAGTGCCGGCACCGCCTTCTCCAAAGCAATAATTGCTTTCGGGGTTTACAATGCCCTGTTTATTCATAGCTGCCAGATCCCTTCTTCGTGATTTTACATCTTTGCCTCTTTCTAAAACAACAGGTTTTATACCCAGCTCAATCAATTGCAAAGCTGCAAAAAGACCGGCAGGTCCGGCACCTGCAATGATCACTTTTTTATCAGCCTTGCTTACGTTCCGGAAATGGAAACCATGTATTTCTCGTGGCTGTGCAGGTTCATTAATATAGGCCAAAATCTTTAAGTTGATCCAGGCCTGCCTGCTCCGGGCATCAATAGATCTCTTTAAAATGGTAAACCCTGAAATGCTTTGAACGGGAACCCCTTCTGCTTCGGCAATGTAAGAGAGAATGGATATGTCTTCAGATGCCTGCTGTGGCAATAGTTTGAGCTGAATAGTTTTCTGCATATTGTTGTCAGGTTTTTATCCTGAAAGATGCTGCAAAGAAACAAAAAATGTTCGACAGGGGCATCAACGGTCAGGGCAAAGACATCTTAATTAAGCAAAAAGCCATTTATTAAATAAAATAATATCATCCGCCGCGGCGGATTTGAAAAATGACCAGATGAATAAGCCTAAAGGGCTAACAGGAAAAATCTGCCTCGTTCTGTAAAGACTATGGTTACAAAGCTATTTGAGCTGTCTTCTGTTAAAGCGTATTGAAGCATTTCTTTAGTAAAGTCAATACCGGTTTGTTCTATGGAGGATGCACTATCAAATCCTAATTCAAAAAACAAGCGGTCTTTTATAAAGCTGTAAGAGTTGATTTTTGAAACAGGAACGTTTTTCTGTAAGCTTTGCCCCGTTATATTTAATGACCAATGTTGCATTAGCGGTTGCCATAGGTGTTGTATATTAAGCTATAGCTGTAAACACTAAGCAGCAGCTAAGGATGGTAATGGCAGTTTTTTCATGTGTATATATTAAACAGATTGATAACGCTTACTTTATTTAGCAAGTGCAATGGCATTGGCGATGGATTTTTTATTGCTGATAATATCTAATATATTTTCATTCAGCATTACAGCTTTTTTGTCGGACAACAATTTGCTTCCCTTGTTGCTGGCTGATAGGATAGGCTTTTCAAATCTCACAATACCGGTATAAGTAGCCCCGTTGAACACTTCTTTGTCGGCGTTGCTGAGTTTGTTATATTCAGCTTTTAAAGAAAAATTGGTCAGTTGTGAGAAAATTTTAGTACCGGGCTGGTAAGCGTAGTTGTCTTTAACATCTGCCGGTTCTATTTTCTGTATTGCGGCAATTTTCCCGGCGCCCTGGTTCAGGCTTTCAATTTTGTTGAAAGAGCATTTTATGGTAGCGATATAGTTGTCCATATCTAAGCTACTTGCAACATTGCTGAGCCTGTGCATGATTTCAGCGATGATTCTATTTTTTTTACTTTCTGTATTATTTCTGCTTTTGTTGGTACCGGTTTTCCATTAATGGTTTTCATTTTAAGAATGGATGCAATTTTTGTTTTGCTTTTGCTCATGCTCACGGTAAACTGGAACATCCCTGCACCATCATCTTTTAAGTCAACTTTCTCTACTATTTCAGAACACCCTGTCAGCAGCACCGCAATAACCAGTAAAGCGGCCATATATAGACCTCATCATAAATCAACCTGTAGTTAAAGTTAAGAATGCTCATTTGTAAGCTGCAAAGGTGTTACCTGGCCTGAAATAGCTGGTAATAAAAAACTATTCGGGCTTATCAACGCTCATGTCAACATACACAATTTTGTACCGGTTGCTTTTTTTGCCGCTGCCATATTTTTTGCTGAGGAGCCAACCGGCACCACCTATCCCGGTAGCTATGGCCACATTACGGGCGTTACGGTCATCCAGCAATGGTTTTGCTTTTTCAATAAACAGGCCATTGAAAAGATTAAGAAAAGTGTAGCCTAGTCCACCAATAGCGGCATACTTTCCCAAAGTGCCCAGATAATGATTCCTGTAGCTGCTTTTGGGGGTATATATGTATTTGATGTCTTTATAGTGGAGCTGTAAAATATAAGTGGTTACTGTGTCGTAGCTTACTGTTCCGAAGATATTGGTATAAGGCGCTGTTGTGAAATACCGCAGGTAGATGCTGTCGTTGGCTATTTTATCGATCAACGCATCGTAGCGTCTGCCATCGGTTGCCATAAAGGAAATATTCAAACCTGCATAGTAACTTTTTACAGAAACACCATTAGGCTTTTTAACGGAAATAAAGTCCGGTACCTGGGCACGGACCGGCAGGGTAGCGGTGAAAAAGAAGCAAATCAACAGCAGCCTTAACATTGCGCTAAAGGTAAAGTATATATATAATTGCGATGAATGAAATTTGTTAAAGCATTAAGAAATTTTACAGCTTCATCCTTTTTGCAAACTCCGGGTTCAGATAGGGTTTGAGTTCAGAAAAAGGTATCCAGATATTTATCTCACCACTGGCATACGGCGCTATTTCGTAAGGCACATACACAAAGCCAAGTCCCGCCGGGCCAAAATAAAAGTTGTTATTGGGAGCCAGATTCTTTACAAATAAGCTTTGATCAAGCGGTGTGGGCAACGGTATATTATATTGTTGCCGGTAATATTTTTCTAAAAGTTCAGCTGCTTTCAGGGAGTCGATATATACTATATCCTGCAGTGACAGATGTTTTTGGGTACCTGTATCAAAACAGTACATAGCAGTGCCATGATTACCATGAGCGCCGCCCGTATAGGCATAGTTAAAAACACTAAGCGTTACATAGCCGTTTTCGTTGTAAATAATATTGCTCAGCGTTTGATACTCCCGGTTCAGAAAATAGTGAGGCGCTTTTTTATCAATACCCACGATGCTGCTGTCAACATCGGCATTATAGCCCTCAACCATATCTTTAACCAAAGCCGCAGCTGTTTGTGGCAGCGAAAGCCCGTCAAATTTTTTATTTCCATTTGTAATGATCTGCTTTAGCTGGCTGTTTAACCATGTAGCACCGGCATTGTCATCAGTAGCCCTAACTAACGTTACAGAGGACTTTAAGGTTGGCGTGTCTGTTTTAAACTTTAAGTATTGGGCTGAGTCTATATAAGAGGCAGCATTAAAATGCAATGCAGGCTGGCTGGTGCTTTCCTTTAATTCAAAAGGGTAGGTGGTTTTCCCATCGCCACTTCTCCATATACCTTTTACGCCATCCTCGTGAATGGCCATTGCCAGGGTAGGCGATTGTTCAGATGTACGGTTACTTACTTCAAGAAGATAAATACTATCGCCGGGAGTTTTGCTCCAGTCTTTACTCAGGAAAATAGTTTGCCCCTGGTCTGTATAGTAATAATTGGCATCCACTCCCTCATGAGTTTTTAGAAAGTGCATTATTATGGGCTTGCCTGCAATGGACCCCTCCAGCGTTTTAAAAAAATAATCGTCAGAAAAGCTTTGTGCAGCCGGAATTTCAGGGGGATTATCACTGTCTGCAGCTTTTTTGTCATTGTTCTTGCAGGCTACAAGGCATACAAGTAATAGGGATACCAGAAAAATCCTGTTGTTCATAATGATAAGGGTTGTAAGGTGCTGTATAATACGGGTAATCAGATAATTCTTAAATAAAAATTCATGCCACAAAACTAAAGGAGCGCACTATCTAAAAACCAGTAATATTTGCCTGGTCAAAAATAATAATAAATATGCAAGAGAAGCGTACATGAAATTTTTCATTTAGAAAATATACAAAGAATGAATGAATTCCGAATGCTTTTGGGATATGGAAGTTCCCCACGGCTAAAACAATACTAAATATTCATGGGAAAATTGCAGGGTCCCCTTAATTTTAGCAATTGAAATGACTTTTTTGTTGACGAGGTTGAGCATACATATCAGTAAGATCGCATTACAGCCGGTAGCCACTGGTTTCTCACTGTTCCAACCGTTTTATCTTACCCCGCTTCCGGCCTTATTCTTTTCAGTGCTATTTTCAATAGCCGGCTATGCGCAGCTCCCGGTTGCAGATACGGTACAGGCTCTTGATGAGGTAACGGTAAAGGCTTTTGGGCAACATACCAATATGGCTACGGCCATTGTAGCCAAAACGGGCTATTTGACATATTCTAATAAAATGTCGCTGCTTACGGATATGAATACTATACCGGGAGTAAGAATGGAGGAGCGGTCACCGGGAAGCTACCGGATCAATATCCGGGGCAGCTCGCTTCGTTCCCCGTTTGGGGTGAGAAATGTAAAAGTGTACTGGAACGATATTCCTCTTACAGACCCGGGAGGCAGCACTTATTTTAACCAGCTGGCATTTAATAATTTTTCAACCCTGGAAGTGGTGAAAGGGCCGGTGTCGAGCATGTATGGTGCGGGCACTGGCGGACTGATATTAGCAGAGAATGCGGTGGATAACAAAACCGGCGCCTCGTTAGAATATATTACCGGGAGCTATAACCTGCAAACGTTGTTGGCTTCAGCAAACTGGCAGGGAGAAAAGCTGGGATCTAAAGTAACTTATGCTCATAATCAAAGTAATGGCTACCGGCAGCAATCTGCCATGAGACGTGATAACTTTTCCTGGACGGCTGATATGAAGCTGTCATTACGCCGGCATTTATCCATATCAGTTTTATATACCGATATGGATTATGAGACACCAGGGGCGCTTACCCTTGCTGAGTATAAAAAAGATCCTGAAGGGGCCAGACCTTCTGCCGGCATTTATCCATCGGCTGTTGATGCCAAAGCAGCCATCTTCCAGAAAAATTTAACCGGTGGCGTCACTTATAAAGATGCTTTCAGTACTGTATTCTCCAATACTACAACGTTTTACGGCGCTTATAACAGGATTGAGAATAGTGCTGTCCGGAACTATGAAACCCGCAATGAGCCACATTTCGGAGGCCGGTCTGTTTTTACCTTTGATAAAAAGCTGCCTGGCGGTAATTCCATTAATTGGAATACGGGCGTGGAAGCGCAATCGGGCCATTTTAATATTCGTGTGAATGGGAATAAATCAGGAGTGCCGGATACTTTACAGACCAATGATGACGTAACAACTATTTTGTACAGCATCTTCACACAGGCAGCCTTTACTACAGGGTTTAATTGGATTTACACTGCTGGTTTGAGCTATAATAAAAGCAAAATAGATTTCAACCGGTTAAGCGATGAGCCGCCTCTTAACCAGCCGCTTGCTTTCAGTAACCAGGTGGCGCCGCGCCTCTCTGTTTCAAAGGCTTTCAAAGGAAATTTTTCTTTACTGGCAGTAGCGGCCAAAGGATATGCGCCGCCTACTATTGCTGAGCTGTTGCCCTCTACCGGTGTAATCAATACATCTTTAAAAGCGGAAGCAGGCTGGAATTATGAGCTTACACTGAAGAAACAAATATTTGGCCGGGTTTGGCTGGAAGCCACAGGCTTTCATTTCAACTTAAAGGATGCGCTTGTGCAGCGCAGAGATGAATCCGGAGCTGACTATTTTACAAATGCTGGAAATATGAAGCAAAAAGGAGCAGAACTATTTGCTTCTTATAATTTCAGAGACCGGTCCACAGGTTTTCTTAATTACGGATATGTAAGAGCCGGATACACTTATAACCATTTCCGTTACGGGAATTTCATTAAAGAGGAAAACGATTTTTCCGGTAAATGGCTGCCGGGTATTCCATCCAATATCCTCTCCCTGCAGGCTGATTTTCGTTTTAAGAAAGGCTTTTATTTAAACGGAACGTACTATGGTGCTTCTTCCGTTTTTTTGAATGATGCTAATACCGCCGAGGCAAAGGGGTATCATTTGTTAACGGCAAAACTGGGTTATAGCTTTTCTGTTAATAAGATGAAATTGAATATATATACCGGTGCTGATAACCTGCTGAATGAAAATCACAGCCTGGGTAACGACATCAACGCGGCTGCGGGAAGGTATTACAATGCCGCCCCGGCAAGAAATTATTACATAGGAGCGGCAATGAGCCTGTAAAGAAACGTATAGGATGTTTGCTGTTATCTGAAAACTGCAGTAGCCATATTAGCCGATTCGTAAGCCATCTTTAAATTGTACTCAGTAGCTATTTTTTTGATATTGATCAGGTCTACAATGGTTCCTATAAAGCACAAACCTGCAGTAAAGAAGTATAATATGCCCAATCCAATATCTCCTACAATAATCCTGTGTATGCCGGCAAATCCTACAAACCCTAAGAGCGCCAGCACCAATACTAAAGTACGGTCTTTTCTTTTGCCCTGGTAAATAGACAAAAAAGTGTGTTGCTGTTGTTCGCTCATGTCTTTGGTAAGATTTATAATGGTTGCCATTTCATCATACTCCATATCAGGAAACATTCTTAAAAGTTGTTGCTGGTCCATAACTGTTTGTTTTGTTGATAGTATAAATTGCTTTGCAGCTTTGATAAAACAGGATCAATGTAGCCGGTATGCCTAAAATATGTTCCTGCACCGATTTCCCGAATTCAAAATGAAGTGCATAATGGATAGCATGCCCTAAGCCACATCCAGGGCACCACTCAATGCCCATATTTTTTAAGATGCAAAGAGACGTAGTGCTCTCTGCGTTCATTAATCCTAAAGCTATTAAAGCCCCGTTCCAGAGTATCACTTCACTATATTTTCTTAAAAAGCGGAGCATGGCTTTATTTTTAATTGATAGTGTAAAGTTACTCCCTGCACCGGTACCGGCGTAGCACTCATCGGTAAAGCGGGTGGAAATGGCGGTGAAATGGTGAGGAGAGAATGTAAAATGTAGAATATTAAATATTGAATGTAAAATGTTAAGTGTCCGACAGTATCAATTATCCTGCATCCGGTATAATGTACGATGTTAGTTGTACGATGTACGATATTAAAGCTAAAGGCTGAAGGCATGAAGCAGAAAGCTGAAGGTATAAGGGCTTCAAGCCTTAAGCATCCAGCATTTGGCCTTTAGCTGTAACCAGCATCCGGCAACTTGTACCCAGCCTTTAGTGTCTAACATCTATATACTATTGTCTAAGTACTAACTAACCTTCCCTGCTTCCTGCCTTTACTTCCTCATTGCCCATTTGATCATTTCTTTCCAGGTAGGTTTTTTGCCATACATTAAGATGCCGGTACGGTATATTTTTCCTGCAAACCAAACCATGAATAAAAATCCTCCTACCAGCGATATCATACTCAGCGCCAGCTCCCAGTATGGAACTGTGCCGGGTACTCCATAAGCTACGCGGGCCATCATTACAATGGGAGAAGTAAAAGGTATAATGCTGGTCCATACTGCAACAGGACTGGTAGGATCTTTCATAGCAATGGTAAGCATAAAGATGGCGAATATGATAATGAGCGTAATAGGAAAAGAAAGTGACTGTGCCTCGCGAACATCTTCGTTTACCGCGCTTCCCACTGCTGCATAAATAGAAGAATAGAAAAAGAATCCGCCTAAAAAGTAAAAAGCAAATAGTGTCAGCAGCAAGCCCATATTTACACTGGTAAAAATTTTTTGGGCACCGCCTACCATCTGTGCCATAGAAGGATTGGCATCTACAGCTGCCTTACTTACATTGTATATAATAAATACAAACGCAATCCACAATAAAAACTGGGTCAATGCTACCAGGGCAATACCTACTATTTTCCCCAGCATGAGCTGAAAGGGTTTCACTGATGATACCATAACTTCGGCAATGCGGTTGGTTTTTTCTTCCATTACGCCCATCATCACCTGAGATCCGTAAATAAGCAGGATAAAGTAAACAAGGAATCCTGCAGCATAGCCAATGATCATTGCATTGGTTCCATCAGCATTTTTATCCTGCATATTTTCTGCTGATACGCTCAGGTGGCTGTCGGCAAGGGTTTCACGCTTTTCCGTGTCAATGCCCAGCTCTTCATATTTAATATCGTTCCAGATGCCGTTCAGCTTGGCCTGTACCGCCGGTATGGCGCCTAAAGTGCGGTTAGATTTAATGGAAACAGCGCCAGGAGATTTTGAAACCATCATGCCTGACGGTATTACGGTATAACCATCATATCCTTTGTTTTCAAAATTTTTCGACAGGGCTTTAGGATCTTCTTTTACCAATGTGAGTATGCTGGATGGATCTTCTGTATTTGCTTTTTCTATTTTTTCAGCAGTGAACTTGCGGGAAGAATCCACCACAGCTATTTTCAGTACGGTAGAGGATTTAGCACCAATGTACCCGGTACCAAAAATCAATCCCAGGTACAGTAAAGGGAAAAGCAGGGTAGAGATGATAAAAGTTTTTTTTCTTACCCGTGTAAGAAATTCGCGTTGTATAATTAAGAATGTTTTATTCATTTTTCGTGTTTGGGTGGTGATTAATGTACTTCCTGGAACCTGCGTGCCAGTGGTGTTCCTTCTACCTGGCGGATAAAAATGTCGTTAAGGCTGGGCAGTATTTCGTTGAAAGATTCTATAGATGCGCCGTTGCTCAGCAGGTATTGTAAAATTTCATTATTGCTTTTGCCTTCCTGCTTTTGAATAATAAGGCTGTTATCGCTTCTGTCTTTTATAACAAACACCTCATTGTCTGTGATATCATTACCGGTACCTGTCAGGGAAATCCGGTAAAGGTATTCTTTAAAGTCCTGCTTTACCTGGTGTACAGTGCCATCCAGTATTTTTTGGCCCCGGTTCACCAGTATAATATGGTCGCATATTTCTTCCACCTGCTCCATGCGGTGTGTGCTGAAGATAATGGTAGCACCCTGTTGGGCAAGATTGAATATTTCATCCTTTATCAGGTTGCTGTTTACAGGATCGAGGCCGCTGAAAGGCTCATCCAGTATGATCAGTTTAGGGTTGTGCAGCACAGTGGTTACAAATTGCAGCTTTTGCTGCATCCCCTTTGAAAGGTCCTCTACTTTTTTGTTCCACCAGCTTTCCATTTCAAATTTGGCAAACCACTCTTTGATTTTCCCGGTAGCTTCTTTTTTGCTGATACCTTTTAGCTGGGCAAGGTAAAGGGTTTGTTCTCCTATTTTCATTTTTTTATAAAGGCCGCGCTCTTCCGGCATATAGCCAATTTTGGCAATGTCATTAGCGGGATTAAAAGGCTGGCCGTCAAAAATGATAGAGCCGCTGTCCGGATAAAATATCCCGGTGATCATGCGTATCAGGGTAGTTTTGCCGGCACCATTGGGGCCCAGCAAACCAAATATCTGCCCCTGCTCAATGCTCAGGCTGATATCATCCACGGCCTTTTGGGTAGCAAAATATTTTTTCAGATTTTTTACTTCAAGTATCGGCATTATAACTGTGTTTATGTATTAGAGTCAGGCAAAGATAAAATGTTACAGCTTCCTGTAGTTTTAATTTTACGTGCGGATAAACTTGCCTTAATCCACTTTTCATTATTGTTATTATTTTAATAATAGGGCTATTGTTAAAATAGTTGTTCATTTCCTGCAACTTTGCACATTATCTTAACGTGTATGAACAGGAAACTATTTACTCTTTCAGTTATTTTAATAGCCGTTGTTGTAGTATCGGGCTGGGGATTTCTGGTACACCGTACCATAGCCCAGCTGGCTATTTATGAGTTGCCCAGGCCTATGCAGCCTTTTTTTTATGCAAATAAAGATTCTTTGGTGTACAGCGCTCCCAGGCCCGATGTCAGGCGCACACAGGATGAAAGCGAGGGTAGCAAGCATTATATGGATATGGAGCGTTTTGGAGAAAATCCTTTTAAAGAAGTACCGCATGATTTTAATGAAGCGGTTGCTAAATATTCATTGGACACCTTAAATAAATATGGTACGCTTCCTTATGTGGTAGTGGAGTATGTGGACAGGCTTACCAATGCGTTCCGTTCTCAAAATGCCGACAGCATTGTATTTTATGCGGCTGACTTGAGCCATTATATTTCAGATGCACATGTGCCTTTGCATACCTCTATTAATTTTGACGGACAGCTTACCGGGCAGCATGGCCTTCATGATCTTTGGGAAACCACTGTTCCTGAAGTAGAGATCACCAACTACCATCTCAGCAGCCGTCATAAGGCTAAATATATTAAGTCCCCGTCTGATGAAATATGGAAGATCATCGAGCATACTTTTTCGCTGTTACCCGAAATGTTTGCCAAAGAAACCGAGGTTTCCAAAAATTTTACAGAGGCTACCAAATATCGCTGGGAAGTGCGTTGGGGGAAAAACAGGCGTTTCTATACGGAAGCCTTTGCAAAGCAATATTCAAAGGCCTTAAAGTCTTCGATCAACGACCAATTAGTGGCCTCTTCCAATGCGGTGGCAGACTTTTGGTACACCGCCTGGGTAAATGCTGGTAAGCCTAATCTCAATAAATTACTGGAAAAGCCCTGTAACAAGAAGGCATTCAAAGCAGAGCGTAAAGCCTTTTTAAAGAATGAGCTGGTTAAAAAACGTATATTGATCGCAACACAAAGAATGACGAAGGATTAAAGAAGTCGGAAGTCTGAAGACAGAGGTCTGAAGTAACTGTCATCGGACCTCCGACCTCGGACTTTCAGTCTTTCGGACTTCCCGACCTTAAACATTATGACCCGCATCGGCCTTATATCAGATACACATGGTTTTTTAGACGAAAATGTATTTAAGCATTTTGAACAATGCGATGAGATCTGGCATTGCGGGGATTTTGGAAATGCGGCCCTGGCCGATCAGTTACAGGCTTTTAAACCTTTGCGCGGAGTTTATGGCAATATAGATGGGATGGATATCCGCAACCGGTTTGGAGAAGTGCTCACATTTCATATAGATCAGGTAAAGGTGATGATGAAACATATTGGCGGCTACCCGCCCAAATATAATCCCGAAACCAAAAAGCAGGTAATTGCTGAAAAGCCGCAGCTTTTTATCAGCGGGCATTCCCATATTCTAAAGATCATGTACGACGATGCCTTGCAGTGCCTGCACATGAATCCCGGCGCTGCCGGAAAACAGGGCTGGCAAAAAGTAAGGACCCTTATCCGTTTTGTAATAGACGGAGCTGCGTTTAAAAACTGTGAGGTGATTGAATTGGGCGGTTAAGTAAAATGCTGAATGCAGAGTATTACATTTAATATTCAGCATTTAATATTTTAATTTTATCCTGTCATCGATCATCAGTCAACTGTCATCTTTCCTAAAACCATCCTCTGCCTTGTCCTACTTCCCTAAAAGGCCATGGAATAGTAGCCAGCATGATAATGAGCGCAATAACATAGTATAAAACCGTTTTACGGTGCTTGGTGCTGTCAGGAATATTCTTTTTGGCAAAAGAGCGGCCAATATGTACTAAAATAATGGCAACGAGCATTCCCAAAATATGCTCCACTGCAAAAAAGCGGTAAACAGGAGCTTTCATAATATCGCCCATAGGCATTTGCTGAAACAGTTTCAGGCCAAAAGTTCCGGTAAACCATTGTACCAGGCCAATCAGCAGGTTAATATCACAGAAGATCATTAATAATAATCCTGCGGTGGCATGGCCTTTGGTAAAAGGTTTATTGCCGGCGCCCAGACTTTTAAAAATAGCAATTAAAAACATTAGCAATATTGCCCAGCGTAAAAAGCTGTGTAAATGTAAAAGACCTGTTTGCATAGTTTCCGAAATTTTATTATCTGCGAAAATAGGCAATTGTGCGGGATTATAATTTTTACATGAAGACAAAGCTAAATATTTGGCATGCCGCATGGTTTTACTCAGGTTCTTCATCGCTGTGGTATAAAATGAATAAAAATGAAAAAAATGTTATGCAACTAATATGTTTACTTTGCAACACTTAAATGATCCTGATTATGGCTTTAATAGCTCCT
>JAPUDO010000115.1 GCA_027493055.1 Niabella sp.
TTTTCTTATGCTCTTTTTTAGTTCTCACATTTTCTCGCAACTTGGGTTAATTAGATTTTAGTTGACAGAGGACAGTTGACAGGGTGAGAAATGTAGCAAGAAGCAGAAAGCATGAGGCTTAAAGCTTTTAGCCTTCAGCAGATAAAAAAGGAGCATTGATTTAAGTTGGCAGAGAACGGTTGACAGTTGACAGGATCCCTCTAACTACTTCCTACTCACTACTCACCATTCACTCCCCCCTTCTCGCGCAGGCCTCCGGCCTGTGTGTTTGCGCTACTTGTCTCTGGCCTGGTTGATTTGCAAAATGGAAAGGGCAACAGCAGGAAGCCAAAAGCATAAGGCTTAAAGCTTTTAGCTTTCAGCAGATAAAAAAGGGAGCATTGATTTAAGTTGACAGAGGACGGTTGACAGTTGACAGAATCCCTACTCACCATTTACTATTCACTACTCACCATTCACTACCCTACTCCATCTTCTCTTCCAGGTGGGCCAGCTTACCATCAACTGTTATACCTTCTATCACTACCCTGAAGGCATCGGTAACGTCATTGTTATAAAAGGAGATCACGGCCTGCCTGGTACGCGGATCAACAGGCACATTGGGGTTCCAGTACAGGGTTGTTCTCACATCCCTGTCGGCGCCGGGCGCCGGCGATGTTGTCAGGTATTTTGGCGAATAAAATTCACGAATTCCCGTATACCCTTCTATCCTGCCGCTGGGTATGCCTTTCCCGGGATCACGCTTTGCATCATCGCCCCTGCGCGTATAAATGGCAATAGCCCCGTTACCACCATTAAATCCACCCATAAACGGAGGCCTGAAGGCTTTGATATAGGCTACATCATTTACATTAATACTTGAAACCATGTTCACATCAGAAGGCATTTCATCAACATATATCTGGGGTGCACCACCCCGCCAGCTTAAGGAAGCCCCCGAACCCTGGCCGCTAATCTGCAAACCCGCTACTTTCCCCTGCAGGAACATAAAGATATCGCCCGTTTTTCCAAACGGATCATTTAAAACATCTATCAGGACCGCATCTCCGCCGCTAAACAAACCAGAGGCATACTTTTCGTCCAGCTGCTCTACCACAGTTTTCGTTTTAGCTTTTACGGTAACAGCCTCCAGCTCCTTATATTTAGTTTTTTGTATGTTATCACTGTGCTCCATTGCCAGCTGTAAATGCCGCCAGAACCCGGTAGTATCGGGCCACAACAGGTTATTGTATCCTTTGCCTGCCGGTGGTGTACGTAGTTTATTGGGGATAAACTGTATGGTTGCACCGCTCAGGTTTTTATCCTGGAACTGGTAATACACCTGTGCTGTATCAAACAAAATAACTGAAGGATCATTGAATGTGCCATTTCGCTGTACAGGCACCAGTAACATTTTATTTTGCTGGTCCTTTTGTGTTACAATCATCATGGCGGCAGCACCATCTCCTATCAAACCAGGCATAATTCCCTGTACCGTTCCGGAAAGCGACATATAGGAAGTATCCCTCGGATAATTAATCTTGGGAAGCGTACCTGATACTATTTGCTGCCAGTTGATCCTGCGCCAGCCATTGGTAAGCATTACCAGGTCCAGGTGCTGTTGCTTTACTCCGGCAGTATCAGTAAAATAGTACGCCGCGTTATGCACTTTTCCTTTCAAATCGCTGGTGAGCATTAAAGTGGATAAAATATTATCACTGCTATCTGCATCAATGCTCATATCCGTAACAGACACTGATAAAGAGGCACCTGCATTTTCGGGAAGGATAATTTTAACTTCATTGCGGGCACGATAGCTTAGCCCCCAGCGCTGCACTTCCATTTCGGGTGTAATCATAAAAGGAGCATTGTTATCAATATAAGTAATACGTTCGGCTAATGGCTTCCAGGTCTTATCAAACAAGGTAATGGTTAAAACACCATAAGGGAGGTTACTTGTAGGCACTACACCTGTAATATCTCCTTTTACAGATTTGGCAATAGTGAATACAGGATGCTGAAACATACTGCCTATAAGATATACGCTATCTGATGCCGCTGCAAGATCAGGCGAAATACTTACCCGAAACTCCCGCCTGCCCGGTAACACTTTTACCTGGAGATTGGCTCCGCTGTTTTTTACAGCCGGCAAACTGGTTGTATATTCCTTATTCTGATCATCCTTCCACTTAGCCGTGAAAGCAGCGCCAGGGGCGGGGTTCAGCCATATAAAGCCCATCCCGTCATGCTGTATGCGCAGGCTGTCTGCTACTTTCCCGTTACTGCCCAAAACAACACCTTTGATCTTAACAGGCCGTCCCCATTGGTCTGTAGCCTTAAACGCCACTTTATTAGGAAAATTGGCGAGCAGGTCGCCGCCTTCAGGGAAAAAATCCAGCACAGGTTTTATCGCTGTTTTCTCAGGTAGTTTCAGGGAATCCTTATTCAGCACCTGGATAGCTTTTTTATATAAAAGTGAAGAATCGAAGTTGAGCATCCACCTGGTATAGGCTTTCACTGCAATATAGCGGCCTTTAAAGTCTGCCGGTATATCAAACTGTCCGTTGGTAACGCCGTCTACCAAAGGCGCTACAGTATGCTGTAATATCTGTCCTTTCTCATCTATCCAGTCTATATAAAAGTTTTTGCTTTCCAGGGCAGGAGCCACTTCATTCATCACATAGGCTTTAAACCAAATAGTTTCGCCGGGAAAATAGGAAGACTTATCATAATGCAGGTAGGCCCGCTCAGGACTGAATTTTGCTGCAAAATCTTCAAGTTTCTGTGCTACCGGCTGTGCTTGGGCAAGGCCTGATAAACAGAGCAGCAATAAAAATACAGACAAGTACCGGGATATATAAACACTATATTTCATTTGTTCAGGTTCAGTTTGCAGGATCAGGAAAATTAAACCCCGAAGGGCTTACAAAAAAATGTTTCTTCAATATTAACAGCAATTTTATGAATTTTTAGCCATCCCGCCTGACAAATTCTCAATTTCAGGCAAGCTGTGTGAAGCATCCCTGCCTCATATTCTTATTTTATTGTATTCCAGGCGATGGATAAATACAAAAAAGGGAGATTTATCATACATCCTGGGCAAGAAAGGGCTTCGTTAAGAAGCTCATAGGCTTTATATTTGCCCCGGTTGAGAATCTGGCGAATTATTTGCACAAAATAATCTGTTTATAATAAAACTTATCATTATGAAGCGGTTGTTACTCCTTTCTTTTATGTTTTCTGGCACCACCATTTTTGCCCAGGTGGATAGTTTGAGCCACGAAATGAACCTCAGGGATAAAGTTTTAAATGATATTCAAAACAATTTCAATACAAAAACAAAATCCATAGATTCTACGGTTACAACCCTTGATAAAAGGCTATCCAACCTTGACAGGTCTATAGCAGAATCTAAAGACGCTAAGGATAAAGCCGATAAGCTGGCGCAACGCCTACAGGCAGTTGAAGAAAAGCAAAAAGCTATTGAAGCGAACGAATTAAACCTTTTCCAGGCCAATTATCAATCGGCAATGGTAAACCTGGTGTCTATGGACAGGGAAATAAAACCGCTGATGCTGTTCAATTCAACAAAAGCGTTTTTTAATTCGTTAAGCGAAACCGGCAATCCTATGAATTATGACGGTTATACAAAATGGTATAACCAATATGCCGCTTTTGTGAAAGAAAAGAAGGCAGAAAGTCCTGTATTAAATGTTACCAGTAACCTTTTGAGCTTTGCAGGCAACTTCACAAAAGGAGCGCCGGTAACAGGCCCTATCACTTCAGCTCTTTTCTCCAGCATGACCACGTACATTGATAACATAGGGAAAAAAGAAAAAGCATTAAAGACCCAAAGCGAGGAAATGCTTACTCTTACTATGAAGATCAGCCAGTTTAATTATGATAATGACCGTATTGAGAACGAATGGGAATCTATCACTGCCGAGCTGCAGGATCTGCAAAAAAAATTTGATAAGTCCTTAAAAGAAAACCTTGCTATAATTAAAACATCTCCTGCTGATTTTGAAGCTAATTTTTCAAAAGAGAACGATGCAGAAAAACGTTATCAATACCTGACAAGACTACGGGACGGAGCCGCAAAATTTGTGGCGGCAGAGCGGGATCAGAATCCTAAAGACTGGCGGCAGAAAGCCTATATCCAGATGAATGATGTGCAATCTTTAAAACAGCGCTTTGGGCAGGTTACGTTCCGCATCAGCCAGAATTTATTAAAATATAAAGAGCTTTTTGAAAAATACAAAGCTGATCCGCAATTAGGCAGCCGCATTAAAGACCTTGAAATAAAGATGAAGGAACTGCAGGAATCGTTTGACAAAACATTCGATCCGCTGGAATACATCAATTCTGCCAACAGGATGTATAAAGTATAACCCGGTCTGGTTAAAAAAATAAATTGTTCCTATGTCTCAAAAATGGGTTTCACTGTTTCTTTTCTTTTTTATTACGGTCTTTAGCATTCAAATTACCGCCCAGGATCTCTTTCCTGATGACTCGCCCATACCTGGTTGGTTCAGGCAAATCGCTCCAACGGATATAAACAAACTTGGCAAACAATACCGTATCACCGATCATGGTGTGAGCAGGGACAGCAACCTGTTGCAGACACAGAACATACAGGAAGTAATAGATAAAGCTGCTGCCAACGGAGGTGGCGTGATTGTTGTTCCCGGGGGTACATTTCTAAGTGGCTCCCTGTTTTTCAAACCTAAAACACATTTGTACCTGGAAGAAGGCGCAACCCTGAAAGGCAGTGATGACATCAGCAACTTTGCGCTGGTAGAAACCCGGATAGAAGGACAAACACTGAAGTACTTTGCAGCTTTGGTCAATGCCGATGCTGTGGATGGATTTACTATTTCAGGTGAGGGTACACTGAATGGCAATGGCCTGCGTTACTGGAAGTCTTTCTGGCTGCGCCGGGCCTTTAATCCCAAATGTACTAATATGAACGAAATGCGCCCCAGGCTGTTGTATGTTTCCAATAGTAAAGATGTGCAGGTATCAGGTATCAGGCTGATCAACTCTCCTTTCTGGACTTCCCATTATTATAAATGCGAAAACCTGAAATTACTGGATCTTTATATTTACGCGCCTCATGCGCCCGTAAAAGCGCCCAGCTCAGATGCCATAGACCTGGATGCCTGTAAAAATGTGCTGATCAAAAACTGCTATATGTCGGTAAATGATGATGCCGTAGCATTAAAAGGTGGTAAAGGGCCGTTTGCAGATAAAGATCCCAATAACGGTGGCAACTATAATGTAATCATTGAAGATTGTACCTATGGTTTTTGTCATAGCGCCCTTACCTGCGGCAGCGAATCGGTTCATAACCGCAACATTATTTTACGCCGTATAAAGATAGAACATGCTCAACGGCTGCTCTGGCTGAAAATGCGCCCCGATACACCGCAGCATTATGAGTACATTACCGTGGAAGATATTTCAGGATTTGCATCCAATATGTTGTTTATACAACCCTGGACGCAGTTCTTCGACCTGAAGGGGGAGCAGGAGATACGTACCACCAATGCCCATCATATCACTATGAAAAATATAAATCTTGACTGTAATGATGTTTTTAATGTAAAGCAATCAGATCAATATACGCTTTCGGATTTTACATTTACCAATCTCACCATACGGAACGCTAAAAATCCGCAGATCAAAAAAGAATATGTAAAAAATTTTACTATAAATAATGTGGAAGTCAATAATAAAAAATTATAAGCCCGTCATATATTTTATTTCTGTCCGCATTAAAAAAACGTTGTAGGGATGCCACATCGACATTAAGAAATAAATATGATCCGAGTAAGCAGATAAAGGATGAATATAAGATCCATATAGCCGGGGGTATTCGTTCCGGTGCGCAACGCATTGCGGCTGGCTCCATACTGCTGTTAGTTCCGGCGCATAACGTGCCGATATCTCGGCTCTTGTTTCATTAAAATACAGCAGCAGCCATTGCCTGCTTTTTTCATGGTATATAAACGACAGCTCTCCGGTTGCATCTTCAAAAAGGTTCGTTGCTTTTTCCTCATCATGTACCCATTCTTTTTTTAACCCGTTCCAGTATTCGTACCGGTCCTGTACCTCAATATCTTTTTGCCTGAAACGTGCCAGCCTCGGCGAAGATTGCCTCCCTGATTCGGTGCCGATCATATAAACAAAAGAATCTTTCTTAGAAAAGCCCACCTGTCCAAAATTGCTATCTTCTCCAAACCGGACACGGGGAACAGGTTTCCAGGAAACACCGTTATCATCTGACCGGTAAAATGCAGAATAATTGGTACCCCAGTTGGAGGATTCCCAATGCCTTACATTCATATAGTGCACATAATCTGCACCATTAGCTCTTACAGCACCGGTGGGAATAGAGGTCCAGTTCCCGTTGCCCGACATATCCTTTCCTCCGTATATTATTTCGCACGCCTGGCCGGATGCATCTACTGCCATATTATTAATGGTAAGGCCATCCTCCAGCTTCTCATCGCCTGAAAAAGCCAGCACATTACAACGCCAGTCACTTCCTTTAACCACCGGCTCCTCAAAATGGTGGCGCCCGTAAGTATCTCCAAAGAAGATCCCATACCGGCCTTTTTCCATTTCCCAGATGATCCCGAGGTCTGTTCCGCCTACATTATAATTGATATGAGAGGTATTGGGGTTTTTTAAGTATTCCTCAGCGCCGGGAGCACCGGTTACCCGTGCTATACGAACAGCTTTCCCGAATTGTATATCGCAGGAAGGAGCCTTGTGAGAAGTAAAAACAAACAACAGCCCAATACATATAATACCGTTGCAGTAATTTCTGATCATTTCATAAAACGGCTTAATTATCTGCTAAAAATTTACCGCCGTACTTATCATATAGCCTATTGTATGCCTCGGCGGCGGCGCCATTGCCCCAATCATAAATGGTGAACTCACCAATGCCCAGCCCGTCATCGTTTGTAACGCCGTCATGGCCATAGTTCTCCATCATAAAACCATAATCCTTCTCACCAAAAAACGGCCAGCGCGCCTGCCACTGCTTCATTGTTTGAGGGTTCAGCGGCGTGTACATCATTGTAAAAGAGGCGCGCAAAGCAGCAAGGCCCCGTTGCAGGTATTCTTTCTTTTTCAGTATTTCTCCATACTCCAGTATCAGCCCGGCAAAGAGGCTTTGACGGGAATCGTTCCATTCAGCATCAGCATTCATTACACCAAAACCACCCAAACTGCGCACAGCAATAAACGGTGGCTGCCATACAGCCTGGTACATCAATAATTCATCTAAGGTGCGCTGACCCCATTTCAGGTAATTTTTGCTTCCGGTAATTTTATACATTTCAAGCAAAGCCTCAGCTGTCCAGTAAACAGAAAAACTGTTTTGCTTAAACATATTATTACGCGCTATTTTCTTTCCCACCCAGTTATCACTTCCTACCCTGCTGCAGGACCAGTATGTTTCAAAATCTTCCCATTGTCCTTCGGGAATTATTTTTCCCATTACCGCTTTCATTGCTTTTTGCGCACTTTGCAGGTAACGCTGCTCCCTGGTTGCCTGGTACATCTTTAATAAAAAAGTAACAGAAACACTGGTCTCAGGAGATTGCTTCAGGGAAGGCATCGGCTTCAGGTTATCTAAGTTCAGCCAGGCCGGAAAAAACCCATCACTATCCTGCAGCCGGATCAATGCATCAGCATAACGTTTGGCATAATCCAATAACCTTTTATCCTTTTCCAGTTCATTATACCAAACCAGCATCCAGTAAGCTGTAAAGCTCATATCGGCAATATGGTAGGGAGACTTTCGCGGATCCCATGTTAGAGGATTCCGGTTAGAGTTACCAAAATATTTTGTATTCCACCCTTTGGAGCGATGATATCTTCTTCCGTCTATTTCTACTTCTTCCATTTCTGTAGCTATCACGCTTTTAAAGAAACCCTCCTGCTGTGGAAACGCCAATGCCAGCTCTTTTGTTTTTATAGCAAACTGCTTTAAAGTATCATTTTTTGTTCTTACCGCATACCTGTATAATCCCTGCGCGGAACGCAGTGAATTGAACCATGCCTGGTTCCATATAGAGCGGAACTCTCTTTCGTTCACCTGTCCTTTATAGTTAGGACTTTGAGTGGTATTGACAATAAAAACAGGCGCTCCTACAGTCTTGCCGTTCAATTCAAACTCCTGCCATACTGCGCTTTTCCAGTTTTTGAAAGCCCAGTTGTACGTTTGCTTGACATAAGGCTCCATATCTGTTTGATGCAGCGGCTCGCCTGACTGGTAAAGCGGGGTGGCCCATTTATTCCACATAAAAGCTGTGGCGCGCTGGAAAGGATTCTGAATATCTTCAGACTTTCCGGAAACGATCACATAAAAACCTATTTCATTTTTCCCTTCCGGGATAATCATACCTCCTTGTCTTTCGTATAAAATATGATCGGTAACTTTGGACTTTCCCAAACCTAGTACCAGCTCATTAGCCGGCACATTCATATCCATCAGCCAGGGAAGCCCGTTTTTTCTGATCAGATCCAGGTCCGGGATCACCGATATCATTTTTTTCTTACCGGCAGCAATAAGTGCTGGTGCACGAAATACATGCTGCGGGATGATATGATTATTACCGGGTGTTAAATGAGGCGCCCAGTTAAAAGAAGGTGAAAAGGCAGGTATAATCCTTACCAGCAGGTCATCCTGCGGAACAGGAGCCTTTAGCTCCCAGGTTACAGACACATGAAACATGTTTGCTGATACTTTCCTGTAGCTTACCGTAGCCTCCGCATCGCCAGCCTTTGCTGCTGCCACCTGCTTTATATAAGTGTTCAGCGCCTTAGGCGTAACTGCTGCGCTGCAGGCAAATAGTGATCCTAATAAGAAAAAAACGATAGCTGCTGATCTGATCATTTTCAAAGCTGATAATATTATGTTAGTAAAATTATACTGTTAAGCGAGGGATTTGCTTCCGGCTATTTTTTCTTTCCGGTAATACCTTACTTACTTTTTAAATAATACAGCGAAGGAATATCCATTACCAGCTTATCAGCACTTCCCGGCACAGCAACGAATTTAGCTTTTATCAAAGCGGTCCGGCGAGGTGATACTTTATCGATTGCATTATGCGAATGAAATACATAATTCAGGCCGCCGCTGCCATCGGTAAACATATCGCCATGTCCTACGCCGGGCTTTCCACTGTTTGCCATGCTTAGGATAGGGTTTTCTGCCGCTTTGGTCCAGGGACCCATTGGGCTGGCTGATGTGGCATAACCCACCGCATAATTCTGGTTTTCAAAATGGTTGGCTGTATAAATTAAATAATACAGGTTGTTATGCTTTAGCACGGTAGGCCCTTCTACAACCCTTGCCTGTATTATTTCCCAGGGTTCGGTGGCTGTGAAACAGAGCGTACGGGTAGATTTATGAATAGCCGTAAAATCGTCATTGATGCTTGCCACATAAATTTTATTGCCATTTGTGATATCTACATGATAAAGGTATTTTTTTCCATCGCTGTCAAAAAAAACGAAGGGATCAATATTTTTCTGATCAAAAGCTATGGGATCTTTTGCATAAAACGGACCTTCGGCTCTGGAAGCAACGCCAATGGCTATTTGTTCATTGGCCACATAAGCCATATAGAACTTATTATTATACTTCCATACCTGGGGTGCCCAGAAGCCCTGTGTACCAAAAGACTCCATGGTTCTTACAGCAAAGCCACCCACTACTCCTTCCGGGACTTTCCAGTCTTTCAGATCAGATGAAACAAATACTTTAATTCCCTGGTTAGGCGTATAGCCATCTGTACCATACAGGTAATATTTATTATCATTGAAAAAAATAGTCGGATCGGCCTGGTAAACAGGCTGGCCTGTTGAAGGCGGGGGATCAGGCTGCGGATCATCAGTAGCCGATCCCTTTCCGCAGGAAAAAAACAGCAGGCCTAAAGCTATAAGCATTAAATTATTTAGTCTTCCCTTCATTAATTCAACATTTATTTGTAAAAACGATGTTTCTAATTAAGGTATGGAGTGGGATCAAATTTATAACGGTATACATCCCCATTCGGCTCCAGCGCCAGTATGTCTTTACCAATCACTAAAAGTTTTTCATACCGGTTCCAGCCGGTTCCTACCAGTATTCTTTCACCAGGAACTGCATCGGCAGACATTTTGTACAACCACAAATTGCCATCGGCGCTTAATGCCAGTAAATAATTATCCCAGGCAATCACCTGCTTATAAGCTGAAAAGCCGGAGCCCACATTGGTCTTGGGAGCTTCCACCCTTGAAAGCAGTGGCTGGCGCAATAAATCACCGCTACCATTTATCAGTAAGAAGTAATTTTTGAACGGGATGATAGTAGAATAGGGGTTCCAGAAATCGCCTAACCACCATTCCGTCCATACATCGGGAACAGCATCACTTCCCACCCGAAGGGTCATGTCGGGGGTCCATTTCATATAAAACAGGCCTGCCCAGAAGGGGTAATTCCTGATCACAGCATCTACTTCATTAATATAATACAGGTTCTCAGCATCAGGCCATTTTATTTCCCGCCAGGTTTCTACAAATGCTTTAGGCGTAGGATTGAAAGTGCCGTCTGCCTGGGGAAAATAGATAAACGCCTTATTATCTTTGTGGCGCAATACCAGCGTATTCTGGGCGCCGCGCGCCATAATAATCCTGCTCTTATTAGCCCAGTCAAGCGCAGCCCCTGTTGACAACACTTTCTGCCTCTTTTCCACATCTGCCATATAGGAACGGGTAAATATGTAATAGGTGGTTCCGTTGGCATCGTTGATCCGCTGCCCGTCAGCATTTGCAATGCTTAAAGGCAATATATATGCCTGGAAAGGATTTACATTACTTGTTTTTATACTCAGGGTAAGTGTTGATGTAGCTCTTTGGCCGGCAGGAATTGTTGTATTTTGCTCCAGCTGGTAACTTCCGTCAGGCAGCGGCTGATAAGAGGTATTATGCTTGAGGTTAAAGCTATCTACCAGCGCTTTTTTTACTTCAAACCGTATATTCAGAACGCTGCTTAGCGTTGGAAGGCCCCCTAAGTAAGCACTATAAGGAAAAGTATAGGTTGTATCTGCGAGCGGTAACCCTGTTATGTAAGGGTTGTTGACAACAGCTCTCGGCATATAAACATTATTATAACCTGCAGGATCTTCTATACCGGTATCATATTTATCGCAGGAAGTAAAGGCCACTGAAATACAGGCTATGATAAAAAATATTTTATTTTTCATTTTTATAGTTTTATAATGATCTCGATATTAACAAGCTGGTTTTATTACCAGTACATACCTTGCTGTAAATTGGGATCCTTGTTCAGCTCAGACTGAGGTACCGGCCAGAAATAATCCCTGGGCGCGATGAAAACTCTCTTTTCCACAACCGTTCTCTTGTAGAACGATGCGTCAGTTGCTGAGGTACCGCTGGTGATGTTCAGCCCGTATAAATTACCGCTGTTTGTGGTTGCTGCAATCTTCCATCTTCTTGTATCAAAATACCGATGCCCTTCAAATGCCAGCTCTATCCTGCGCTCCGCCCATATCTGGGCACGCATCTCATCCTTTGAAAGACCTGCTGCCAGCTCCGGAAGGCCCGAGCGTGTGCGAATGGCATTTACATATTTATACACATCTGCCACCGGGCCCTGGCTTTCATTAAGCGCTTCGGCATAATTCAAATATTGCTCTCCAAGGCGGAAATAGATAAACGTTTTAAGGTCCCAGCCTGTATTGGTGATAACATTGATAAGCGGATTGGAGAACTTCCTCAACACATACCCGGTTTTAGAAAAATCCGAGGCATTTTTTGAAGCGCCGTCTTTTCCTGAATACCACATCTGTATTGCCGTATTTTTCCACATTTGCCCCGAAAAGTGAACACTTGCATAAAAACGGGGTTCCCTTTTTACGTACATATTACTTACTCCTGCAGGCCAGTATTTTCCCGCAGCATTTGTAAAGCCCGTTTCTGTGTATCCGGTTGCGCTATTGATAACGGGTGATCCATCTGTATTATAACCTGTAACAATCGTACGGCCCTGATCATCCCTGTAAGCATCTACCAATTGCTGGGATACAGACATAATAGAAAAGCCGCCATATCCTATAGGATTAGAGCAACGCTCCAGGTGCTGATAGGCCTGGTAATTGGTAGCCCACAGCACTTCCTTATTATGATTTTGCAGGAATATATTTGTATAATTTTGCATGGGGTCATTACCCGGCGCCGTGTAAAGGCCATAGCCACCGGCTTCGCAGGCATCTATACATGCTTTTGCCGCATCGGCCGCTATCTTCCATCTGTTTGCATCATAGCTTTGCGGAAACAGGTTTGCTCCTTCGGGGTCTTTAAAGGCTTTAAAGTCGTTATTGCCATTAAATAAAGGGCTTGCCACATACAGTAATACCCTTGCTTTTAAAGCCAGCGCGGCTGCCCTGGTAGCCCTGCCCAGTTTATCGCTGGATACAGAAATAGGTAACAATTCAGCGGCCTTATCACAGTCTTTTACAATAAAATCCACACAGGCATCCACCGACGATCTTTTAATTGTTTTGAAATCATCAGAAGTATTCCATGCCCTGTCCATTATAGGAAAAGGACCGTAAAGCCTGAACACCATAAAATGATCCCAGGCTCTCAGGAAATAAGTTTCTCCAATCCATGAGTTCTTATGTTCCTGGGTATATCCGTCCTGAAAAGGAAGCTGGTCAATATTTTCCAAAAACAGGTTCGCCTTACGGATGGTTTGGTAAGCAAACTGCCAGTTATCCAAAATATTCTGGGAGTTCCAGCCGCCATTGTTCAAATAATGCGAATAGCTGCCCGGAAAAGTGATTTCCATTTCATCAGAGGCGCCTGTCCACGGCGCCCGTGAAGGGGGATCCACAGGATTAATCTCCCAGTTTTGGCCGGCATACATAGAAGTAAGGAAGGCCTCCGTATGCAGCCTGTTAGCAAAAACATCTTTGAGGGTAAGATCCTCATCAGGTGTTTTATCCAAATACTTTGAACACGAACTTAGCATCATTGCGAAAAGTCCCAATACAAATAGTCTTGCTTTCATCAGTATGTTTTTTAAATATATTCAATAATTAAAAGTTCACCTGTAACCCAAAGTTCAGTGACCGTTGCAAAGGGTACAGGTTAATATTGCTGTAATCACCGCTGTTGGTACCGTTATTAGATTCAGGATCGAGGAACTTTAATTTGTCAAAAGTTGCCAGGTTGGTACCATTCAGGAATAGCCGCAGCCCTTTAAACCCGTATCTCTTTAAAATCATCTCCGGCAGGCTGTAACCAATTTCAGCATTTTTCAAACGCAGGTACGACGCATCTCTCAGGTACTGGGAAGAATTCCGGAAATTGTTCGAGTTGTTTTCAGGTGTGGCAGCAGGATAGCGGGCATCCAGGTTATCGGGCGTCCACCGGTTGTCATAGTACTCCCTTAGTATATTATAGCTGCCAGGGCCCCTCTGGAACGGGAAGATGGAAGGGCCAACGGTAAAGATACTTGTTCTGGCCGCGCCTGTGAAAAATACACTTACATCCACACCTTTCCAGGCAACAGTTCCGCCAAAGCCATATACAATTTCGGGTGTGCGCGGATGACCATCCAGAAATATTTCATCATCAGCATTAATCACACCATCGCCGTTCACATCTGCATATTTTATATCGCCAGGCCTAACCGGGCCGAATTGCTGCAAAGGGCTTCGGTCTATTTCATCCTGGTCCTTAAACAGCCCTATTGCCTGCAAACCATACGGCGCGCCTATTGCGTGCCCCTTAGCGGACTGGTAAGCCACGCCCTCTCTTATTGGCTGGTCATTTTCTATAATCTCATTATGCGCATAAGTAAAATTACCCATGAACGAATAATAAACCTGGTTAGCCGCAGGCTTGTTCTGGAACTTTAAGCTGGCGTCTATACCACGGTTTTTTGATTCTCCCAGGTTACCATAGGGAATGATCCAGGGAAAATATCCTGCTACAAAAGGAATGGTTCCCCTTCTTAACAGCATTCCCTTTCTTCTTTCATGAAACGCATCTACCTGTAAAGTAAGCCTATCAAAAAGCTCTGCATCAAAGCCTATATTTTTTTTGAAAGAAGACTCCCATGTAACATCCGTAACGCCTATCTGTCCTTCATCATAACCGGCATAGCCCTGCTGGCTGCTACCGAACCAGGCAGTATTGGCATTTTTGGTTATCCTTGTAAGGTATATAAAACGGATATCATTATTAGGCGTTATTCTGTCATTACCCACCTTACCATAAGAGCCTCTTATTTTTAACTGGTTCACCCAGTCTATATTCCAGAACTTTTCATTGGAAACGATCCAGCCGGCAGAAACAGAGGGGAAAAAGCCATAACGTTTATCCGGCGGAAACTGCTCAGAGCCGTTTATACCTATATTAAACTCTGCCATATACCGGTTATCATAAGCGTAAGTGGCCCGCCCTGCATAGCCACGGCTCCTGTAAGGTAAAGCCAGGATAGATGTATTCGCTGCCAGGAAAGTTACCTCGTTCTGATTAAATAACAGCAAACCGCTTACATCATGCTTTTGGGCAAAAGTACGCTGGTAGTTCAGAGATCCCTCAACATATGACCCCCTGTCATTTCTATCAGCAAACTTGGAAAACCCGAGGGTTCCTTCTTCCCGAACCACGGCATACCTGTCTTCCTCCGTTACAGGGTCTTTGCCCAGGTATTGCCTGATCCTGTAGGCCCGCTTCCGGTCAATACCGCCAAAATTATAATAGTCATATGCAAAGCGTCCGTTAAGAGATAAGCCCTTGGTAATTAAGCGTGACAAATCCCATTTGGCGGCAAGCGTGCTTTGCAGGGTATGCCGCGCCTGGTCAGAATAGCCACTCTGCGTAACAAGGGCGTAAGGGTTCCGGCCCAGGTAAGAAACACCACCCGCCACAGAACCGTCAGGATTCTTTACAGGGTACTGGATAGGAGAAATCACACCCAGTGAACTGAAGATATCAGGCATAGGCGTACCGGGGTAATGGCCGTTCTGGATAACAGCACCCAGGCCTACCGTGAGGCTAAATGTTTGGGAAAGCTTCACATCAATATTAGACCTGAAATTATAACGCTTCACACTGGAGTTGGTTTTAAACTCATTAAGCCCATCCTCATTATAAAGCCCCGATTGCATCAAGAAGCCTACATTAGTATAATAACGCACCATTTCCGAACCACCGGTTATATTAAGGTTATGAATGGTTTGGTAAGTATGCTTTCTAAGAATAACGTCTGTCCAGTCCACATTTGGGTGCATATAAGGATCGCTGCCATCCGCATATTTTTGCAGGTCTTCATCAGAATAGGACACGTTGGTCATCCCGATATGGCGCTGCGCCTCGTTCAGCAGACTGGCGTATTCATAGCCGTCTATATACTTCGCCAGTCTTATTGGTGTAAGCTGGGCAGCTTCTGATCTCAGGCTAACAGCAGGCTTGCCTATTTTGCCCCTTTTGGTATTGATCAGAATTACGCCGTTCGCACCGCTTACGCCATACACTGCCGTAGCCGATGCATCTTTTAAAATGGTAAAGCTTTCTATTTCTTCTGCCGTAATATTATTCATGTCCCGGCCTCTTACCCCATCAATAAGCACCAATGGGCCATTACCTCCCGAAAACGAAGCCTGTCCCCTGATAAATACCTGGGCCTGATCATAACCCGGCTCACCGCTGCTCTGCCTCGTTATAATACCGGGCAGTCTGCCACCAATGGCATTAGACAAAGAAGGCGCCGCCGCCCGCTGCATATCGCTTGCGGCAACCTGAGAAACAGCGCCGGTTACGGTTACTTTTTTCTGGGTTCCATAGCCCACCACTACCACTTCGTTCATTTTTTGCGCTACCTCATCAGGCACAAGCTCCACTACAATATTGCGCTGTACACCCGGAACAATTTTCTGAGTTATATAGCCTATATAGGACACCTCCAATGTATCCGTTTCACTATGCATCTCAATCATAAAATTTCCGCTTACATCAGATGACACGCCTTTTGCCGGCGATCCTGCTATACTCACAGATGCACCGGGTACAGGTTTTTTTGCGTTATCAATAACCGTACCGTGCAGCACCCAGCTTCTCTGAGGAATGGTATCCTGCTGATAAGCAGTATTGACACCAGTGGAGGCATTACTGCAAAATGCCGGTTGGGCCAGTGCAAGCAGGCCCGTGTATAATAACACCAATAAGCAGCGCCGCAATAAAATGCGATCAGCAATAAATAGTCGTTTTCGGTTCATAACAGTGTAGATTAATAATGAAAAGAGTCAAAAAGACATTGTTTTTATAGTTAAAATTTTGCTTAATCGTTTAAAACAATACATACATAAACCCCAAAAAACAAACAGCAATCGAACTAAAATTTTCTGCTTTACAGAATTAATATAGCTTAATCGTTTAAGCAAACATAGGGTATTTTATTATTTCAGCCAAAAAAAAATATTTTTCGTGATAAGGACTCCTTCGGGAGAGCTTGTCCACGGGAATCCCTTCTGTGATCTTCCGTGCAGTCTGTGAGGGATAAAAATATTTGGACCGAACCGGATATGGCTCACAGAAATCACAGATTTACACAGAAACTTCTTGGTCAGTCCCACTGCGAATAGGAACCGCTTCACCCGCCTGTTACAATATCCCTGATATCAATGGTGCCGTACACTGTTTGAACTGTAGCCTTACCATTCCTGTACTCAACAGTTCCAAAACCTGTGGCTGTTGATAAAAAGCTGGTGAAGTTGCCTACTTTAGAATGAACGTACAGTTTCTTCTCTACGGCATCATAACGTACGCCTGTTAAGGCCTGGAGCAATCCATAGCTGGATAATGCACGCGCATACCAATGGCCGCATTCATACTCATTAAAAGGATTACGGACGTGCCCGTCATACCGTTTACGACAGGCTCTTACAATTTCCAGTCCCTTAGCTACCTCTCCCATCATTATTAAATGAGAAGCTACCTGGTACTCAATACCGGTCCATACTTCATTACTGTAAACAAAGGGAAGCGATAGTTTTCCACCCTCCGGCCAGGAGCATAACAATAAACCACCTTCGCCGCCTATGGCATAGGTAGGGCGCTGGGGATTAGCATGAGCTCTAAGGTCACTCCTGAAATTATATTTATATACCGCCCGTAAATGACTTTTGATCTTTTCTGTATCCACCGGGTCCTCCAGTCCGCACATCACCGATAGCCAGGCTCCCAGTATGCCATCAGACAGGCATCCTGTTCCATACTGGTATTTTGGGCCCTCTGCTTCAAGCAGCTTTAAAGCCTCAGGCTCATAGCGGGTGTGAAACGATTGCGCCTTTGCAGGATTAGGTGCTTTGAGGTTTTTCCACTGTATATCCTGGAAAAAATATTCCCCGTTATAAAGCGATGTTTCAATATAGCTCTTTCCTTTATTGTACAAGGCTTCATATTGCTGAACCTCTTCACCCAGGTATTTTCCCATACGGATCACAGCCTGTAAAGCGCCCAGGTAAAACGCCGTACCAAATGCAGTAGGTCCCCAAAATTCAATATCATAGGTATTGTGATGCGGCTCTTCTATAACGCCTTTTTCACGGGGATCCCAAGTGCGGGTACAATAAGCCATACTAACCTTAACCTTAGGAAAGATGCGGCGCAACCAGTCATCATCCCCGTTGATGCGCCAGTCCCTGTAAACTTTCATAATACCACCCAACTGACCATCACAAGCCGAATGAAAGTCATGTACCGTTTCGGTAATAGGTATGTTTGCACGAAACACCTGGTGCCCTTCTTCATTCTGATTTTCATTAAACTCTGTATTCCTGAGCGACTGTTCTAGAGAAGGAAACAAATGCGGTACGGCCTGCGCATAGTTCCACACATGCGTACAGGAACCATGGCAGCTTCCCCAATGATCCCCGCATCCCTCCCAGCACCAGAAACGCCCGTCATATTGCCTTAAAACCGTTGGCGATTTTAAAATGGTAAGATTTGCTGCTACTGCCTCTACCACTTCCGGCGGCAGGGTGGTTTTATAAAATGTATCGGAAAATAATTTTGTCTTTTGCTTTAGTGCTGCATATTGCTCCTTCCAGTATTGTGCCACTTCGTGTACTGACTTAAACCGCTGGCTATACCAGGGCTTATGGTATTGGAGCAACGGATCTGACTGTACTTTTTCCTTCACCGAAGGTGCTACCACGCCTATCTGTAACCTGGTTTGCGGCACATACCAGCACATCATAACGCGAATGGTTTTTTCTTCACCGGCGCTCAGCCGGAACGGCACATACAAAGAGGCCCCCGGCGCATCTTTTTCCACCGGCGAACGGTTTATGCTCTCGCCTTTTGCAATAGTGTTCCATACCATTGTAAGCCCGTCGAACCAGCCACCCCTGAACCAGCAATGGTCTGTTATAGTAGCAGGGTCATTTGTAAATATGGCAAACGCGCCCTGCTTTTCAGGCGCATTAGCTGTGCCATCAGCTGAAAGCACAAAACCATTCTCTATCGGCCTGATGGCATTAGGAGCATCTGCCTGAGACATAAAGTTCCTGCTGTTGTAAGAGAATACGGCCTCAATGGCTTTGCCAGCTTTATTCTTAAACGTGTATTCCAGGCAGGCCACCGGAAGGCTTGAAGCATCTGCATCAGTGGGTATAAAAGGGCTCCATCCGTTAACGGTAATTTCCAGGGGAATATCATCATCCTTTAATGTGAGCTTACCAAACGGAAAGCGCGCTGTAAATTCAGCAGCATTCATCCGGGGCAATCCCCAGGTAGCGCCACCGGTACCGCCCAGCCCCGAATCTCTCTGTCCGAACTTCTTCCATTCCGGAACAGCTCCTTCCAGCACTTTAGCGCCGTTCTTTATACCTTTTACGCTGACAGCCGCAAACATGGCCGGCTCAAAAAATATTTCGGGGTTGTTGCGTACCGACATGTGAGAGATAGCCCCCGTGCCTTCCAGGCAAAACATACCTGCACCTATTCCGCCCAGCGGAAAAGCAACCCGGTTTAAGTACTCGTTTTTATATGGCTCATTAAAACCGCGGGAACCTGCCGGCACAGCATCTTCAATTAACGGTTTTACTTTTTCAGTCCCTC
This sequence comes from Niabella sp., assembly GCA_027493055.1. Lineage (GTDB taxonomy): Bacteria > Bacteroidota > Bacteroidia > Chitinophagales > Chitinophagaceae > Niabella. The sequence goes on from JAPUDO010000115.1 coordinate 19,138, forward strand.
CCTCCTCAGCGGAAGACATTACCGGTGTAATGGCTGCAGCTACGCTGCTTAAACCCATGGCTTTTATAAAAGATCTTCTGTTCTTCATCTTAATCGTTTAAGCAAATTTGATCAATTTTTAGGGCCCTACACATTTTGATTGGGCCATTTATCTCTATATATTTTATTCCTTATAAAACAACATTAAAGTAACGATCAGGATATACCATTCGAAACCCCTTAGGTTAACTATTGCGTTCCTTAGTTTCGGGGAAGTCTTAATCAACAGTCAATGCTCCTTTTTCATTTTTCGGAAGTCTAAAAGCTTAAAGCCCTGGGCCTTCCATATCCTCCTCTCCAGCCTTGCAGAATAAACTCCAAGGGACATTTTTTCCGACTAGTATCAGCACCTGTCATTCTCCTTCAGTTGGTGTGCGATACACAGTAGTTCCAAAGGCCTATATTTTGATCCTAAATACTTAATCCATTCTCAACCGAAAATATCAGACACCGGCTGTTGTTATCACCAAGATCTGAAGCTTAACTTCAGGATACTAACGGTTGCTTTTCATAAGAAATTCCAATACGCCACCCTGCATCACTTTATTATGACTAATGCTGAAGCCGGCTATTGGCCTGTTATTGACAGCCACACTTTTAACATATTTGTTTTCTTTTGTTAAAAAATCAACCAGCGCCCGGAGATGTTTTCCTAATCGGTTTTGTATATTAACTGCACCCGTCAGGCCTTTACCTGACAACCTTTAGCAGCATAATAAAGTATAAACAGGAACAACGGTATAGGTACCAGGAATCCTGTGGCCATACCATAAATATCGGCAACCAGTCCCATCAAAGGAGGGAACAAAGCGCCCCCCGCAACTGCCATCACCAGAAAAGAGGCTCCTCGTTTTGTCTGTGTACCAAGTCCCTTAATGGACAGAGCAAATATGGTTGGGAACATAATGGACATAAAGAAGAATACGCCATACAATGCGATCAGGGAGGGCCAGCCTATTTCAGCGGCTACAACCGGTAATAAAACACAAACGGCAAGCGTATAAAAAGCCAGCAACCTGGCGGGTTTAAAATACTTCATGAGCGCGCTGCCAGAAATACGTCCGATCATGAACAGCGCAAACCCGATAGATAAAAAGTATGGCCCGTCTTTTTCTTCAAAACTGAGATGCATCTCATCATCGGTAACAAAATTGATAAGATAGCTGAATATTCCTGTTTGTGCTGCCACATAAAGGAGCTGGGCTACAAATCCCAATTTAAAATGACCGTTTTTCCATAATGGCTTTTTGGTGATATACCTTGGATCGGCAGGGTCGGTAACTTCCATATCAGCGCCGGGCGTTGCAGACATACCATGGCCACCGCCGTGGGCAGCATTTTCATCTTCTTCTGTTATTTCAGGGAGCTTCAGGCGCATAAAAACAAATGCCACAGCAAGCACGGACAGGCCAATTATAGCAAACGGTAAAACAATGGACATCATTTTTTCACCTTCCACGTGGCTTTGGTTGCCATACACATATAATGCAATTAAAGGGCCAACCACCCAGGCAAGTCCATTGAAAGACTGGGAAAAGTTGATCCTGCGCTCTGCTGTTTCGGGCGGGCCTAATTTTGTAGTATAAGGATTGGCTGCTGTTTCCAACGTGGTAAGACCTGAACCAATCACCAGCAGGCATAATAAGAATAGTATAAACGATTGAGCCGGGGCTGTTACCGCTGCAAGCAAAGCACCCGCAGCAAAAAGCAATAACCCGAATATCACACCTTTTTTATACCCGTATTTTTTCATGAACAGGCCGGCAGGTATGGCCATACCTAAATAGGCGCCATACAACGCCGTCTGTATCAAACTTGATTGCCATTTTTTCAAATGCAGCATCGTCTGGAAATTCTTGTCTAATGTATCCAGCATACCATGCGCTACGCCCCAAAGAAAAAATAAAGAGCTGATAGCCACGAATGGCGCTACATAGTTAATACCGTCTTTAACAAAGAGTGATTTTTTTTCCATTGGCAATATTTGTCAATCGTTTAAAAATTTTTTAAAAGTAATCAGCGGTAAAATACAGCTTTTTTAGATAAAGAACATTATTTATGTCGGAGGTCTGAAGTCGGATGTCCAATGTAAGATTCCCTGTTTAAACTTCCCATATCCTGAGCACATTAAACTATCTCCAATTTCTGTCATCCTGCACATATATCGTACACCGCACATCCAACATTTCTTACAGTCTTACGGCTTTACCAACTTCCCCGTCTTTTCTGACTTTTCTAACTTCCGGACTACTTATACAGTGGCCCATACACCGTGCAGGCCCTGTAATCTGAGCCTTCTGTATCCATACCAAAAGCACCCCATGCAGATGGTCTGAATATTTTATCGGCAGATACATTGTGCATAGCCACCGGTATTCTTAACATGGAAGCCAGGGTAATTAATTGATCGCCTATATGCCCGTAGCTGATGGCACCATGATTGGAGCCCCAGCCGGCCATTACAGAATATACATCTTTAAAAGGTCCTTCACCTGTAAGATTAGGCACAAACCAGGTGGTAGGCCATATCCTGTCAGTTCGCTCATTTAAAATATCATGCACCTTTTCGGGCAGGTCAACTGTATAGCCTTCGGCAATCTGCAATACCGGTCCCAGCCCTTTTACCAGGTTCAGGCGACACATGGTTACAGGCATATCTCCTTTGGTTAAGAAGGTAGAAGAGTAGCCGCCCCCACGCATGTAATCCCTGTTGGAAGGGCTCCAAACTGTTGCATCAAGGCAGGCATTCACCTCCTTTTGGGTTATTTCCCAGAAAGGCTTCATAACGGGTTTTCCGTCTTTAGATTGCCGGCCGGTACCGTCCAGTGTAGCAGAACCTGAGTTGATGAGATGAATAAATCCTTCGGCTGCACGTCCATCAGGCTTCCAGCCGGATACCCGCTCAGTAGCCTGCGGGCTCCAGTAAGTACGCACATCAGCAAATATCTGAGCTGTGTTTGTCAGTAAATAATTGAACAGCATGGACACCCCGTTGTAACAATCATTTTCCGTTGCTACCATATACGGGTTGCGGATACTGTTCCAGTCAAATGAGGAGTTAAGCATTGCTTCTGAAAAATCCCCATCCGGTAAAAAATCCGTCCACTGGCGCTGTCCCTGGAAGCCGGATACAATAGCATTGTGGCCCATTGCTTCTTCGGAATATCCCATCTTCTCCAGTTTAGGGTTACCAATCATCAGGTCGCGGATAATCATGGTCATCTTCACCACAAACTCCCAGTCCTTATCTTTTTCCCTGCGGGATTTTATTTTCTCCTTACGGTTATAATCTTTTCCTTCTTTACAGTTCTTCTTTACCCATACCATGGCCTTTTTAAACTCGTCCTGGTCAAAGATATTAAGCTGAATGCGCCTTAATACCTCTGAAGAATCAACATATTCATTGCGCATGCCCAGGTACTCCTGAAAGAATTGCGGATCTACAATAGAACCTGCAATACCCATAGATACGGAACCAATGGCGAGATAGGATTGTCCTTTCATGATAGCAACCGCCATACCTGCTTTTGCAAAATTCAATAGCTTATCCCGCACGTCTGCCGGTACCGATGGGTCACCCATATCCTGCACTTCCCTTCCGTAAATACCAAAGCAGGGCAGTCCCTTTTGATTATGGGCTGCCAGTGTTGCTGCCAAATATACCGCTCCCGGACGCTCGGTGCCGTTAAAGCCCCAGATGGCTTTAGGAATAGAGGGGTCCATGTCCATTGTTTCTGAGCCATAACACCAGCAAGGTGTAACAGAAAGTGATACGCCCACATTATTTACAGCAAACTTTTCGGCACAGGCCGCCGCTTCTTTTACACCACCAATGGTAGTATCTGCAATTATGCATTGCACAGGCGTGCCATCAGGATACTTCAACTCTTTTGTGTACAGCGCTGCTACGGCTTTTGCCATGTTCATGGTTGTGGTTTCAAGTGATTCCCTTATACCACCCCAACGCCCGTCAATAATAGGGCGAATACCAATTTTAGGGTATTTATCTTTTTGTAATTTTTGTTTTGTTGCCATTATGAAGATATTAGACGTTAGATATTAGATATTAGATATTAGAAGTTTGATAGCTCACAATAGCTTCAAAAGGCGACATTCCTACTATCTTCCGACAACATTCCATCATCTTCACTATTCCATCCTGTCACCCTCTTTCTCCGGACTTTCGAACCCCGGACTTCTGACTCTCCTAATCCAATTATTTTTTAAATGCTTTTTCGATCTCTTCAACCGATACTCCCAAAACTTTCTTAGCTATTTCGCTAAGCGCAGCTTTATCGCCTGTAAAATGATAAACGTTGTGATTATGCGTTAGTTTTCCCCCGGGTTTTAAAAAAGCAGCCGGAGAAACACTTTCTATTTCATAAAAGGGGCCCATCTGGCTTCCATCTTCCAAAGGCCCATCGTTATAGGCATTCATGGCATCTCCGCTGAATGGTTCCCTGTCTGTACGCCATTCCTGGTTCAGGTATTTACCTGATGGGTTAATATCATATTTCACAACAGTGAGCACATTATCAGCAGCGTCATAACTGCCGGCAATGTTTTTAACACGGGCCGGTGGTATGCCCAGCTTACCTCTTGATTTTCCATCGGCCTTAAAAAACAAAATACCATCTTTATAATTGATACGGTCTTTTGCAATTTCACCAAAATAATCAGTAGTAGCTACTTTGCCGGTGGCGTTATTGTTGTAAGGGATCACTATCGTGCAAGCCTCTGAGGGCGTAAACATATCAAGGTTCCACATACAGGGCGCCCCTGTTTTCTCATCCCAGGCATTTTGTCCTGTATTGGTAAGACTGTTCACCGTTCTGAAGGCAACAGATTTTACAGCAGCACTAAGGGTAATACCAAGATCTGCATTAACATCACTCTGACCAATTAATGTTACGGAACGGTCGGCTTTGATTTTAAGAGAAGTGCCGGCATAATTGATAATATCCATGTCTTTGCTCATGGCAACAGAAGCCGCACCGGAAGATACCAGGGACCACGCTTCCGTATCAATAGGAGCCGGTGTTTTCCAGTTGGCAAATTCCATTGTGGCGCCAGGTTTAAAATACAGGGAGAACACACCGCCTTCAGGCCCCAGCCACAACCTGTCTTCTCCACCATAGGCGTTCATATGCTCATCTGCCGGGCCTTCAAATGCTTTGTAATTCACCCATCCGAAGCTTTTTCCGTTTAACCCGTCTGCTGATGAAGTAAATACCTTTGCCTGGTATTTTGGCGATACAATCACCTGGCTCAGCCCGTCCCCGCTTTTTAATACAATCAGTGTACTGTCTTTCTGTTGCAGAAAATTAACATCATATCCAAAACTTCCCTGTACATGATTTTCCATAGCTGTATTTGTTGAATCGGAAGATGGGGCATTTGTCTTCGTTTCGTTATTACAGGCTGCCAGAAAGCCTCCTGCAAGCATTATTGTTAGTATAGGAGATCTCATCCGTATGTATTTAAATTAGTTTACTTCTAAAATACCCGCATCGGGCAGTTTGGGGAATTTTGCATGAGGCTCGGTCTGGTACCAGTACGCCACTGTAATAATATCCGAATGCTGTGGTAAATATCTGCCACCACTGCGCCAGCCCAGGTCCTGTATAGTTACTTTTAAATCTTTATCAAAACGAACGGGATCCATAATATGCCAGCGGTACATGCCAAAGCGCATTTGTGAACCATATAAACCATCGGGGCGCAACACCTGGTGCAAACCTGCATAAGCAGTGGAATACTCCTGGTACTGACGGGTGCGTTTGTTCTCAAAGTTATAAGAGCCGCAGAAATAATCCTCTGTACCGGTGCCTACAATAGTAGCATTTTCTTTGTCGCCATCCATAAAGAATTTTATTTCTCCTTCTCCCCACCAGCCGTTGTTAGTAACGCCTACTCCCATATAAGTACCTACATAATGCCCTTTACCTTTTACACCGTCCAGGATGGTGTGCAATGAACCGATGTTAGGTTTGCTGCGGCGGTATTGCGCATGAAAATAGGCTTCATCATCTCCTACTTCTGTAAGTGTATAATCCACCTGGTAATATAAACGCATGGGCTGGCTGTCTATATTCTGCATGGTCATTTTAATTTTTTTTCTGAAAGGCATTTTCCAGTAGCTGTTAAAAGCACTGCCGGGATTAACGGTTATTGCCAGCGAGTTCAACGGAGAAAACTCATTCCAGGGCGTTGCGAAGAAAGGACCTATAGGGCTTTCAACCGATGGATCGGTTTCATCATCGTAATATACCCTGAGTATGGAAAAATTGTTATTGCCTGTTGGTGTCATCCAGATATGCTGTATTGCGCCGGGGCCTGTAATATCAGCCATTGTAAAAGTTTCACCCGGCTCAATAATAATGAATGGGTTTACTTTCCATCCTTTTCCCAAATCCCGTGCTTCGCTGGCAGCATTGGCTACATTGCGTTTGCCTTTGTCCTTTACAGGATCGGCCATAGCGCCTTTGCCTTTTTCACCGGTAAAGTTTTCGGGGCTGATAGAGCGGGTTTTAGCATCAGAAAGGCGGGACAGATTACCAAGGCTCATATCGAGGCCGTTAAACTTACCCTGCTGCGCGTTAACGCTAATAGCTACTACAATAGTAAACAGGAATAAAATCTTCTTCATGTGGCTTTTTTTATAATTGACAATTGCTTATACGTTTAAGCAAACGTACGGTATAAATATATATTCACCAATTTTTATTTCATTTTTTTTTGCCTGCTGCTTTGCCCGATCACAATTTTGGAAGGCACCACTACTTTTAACGTTTTGGGCTGTGTGCTGTTTATACTTTTGATGAGCGATTGTACTGCTTTTTCACTAATCTCATTCAGGTTCTGTTTTATATAGGTTATTGATGTATAAAAGAATTCAAATGTATCGCTTTCATCAAAACTGATCATACCTAAATCATCAGGCACCTTCACATTTTTTGCATGAATTACTTTAAGTGACTGTACAGAAATGCTGTTGGTGGCAAAAACAAGCGCATCCACTGCATTTGAAGTTGCATCCAGCAGCTGCGCTATTGCCTCAGCTACATGCTTTTTATAATCCTGGAAGGGCACTTTTACTAACCACCTGGATTGAAAGCGGATGCCTGCATCTTTAATCGCATCTTTATATCCCTGAATGCGATCCTGCATGTGCGTAAGCGGTGTATCATACGCAATGATCCCTATTTTCCTATAGCCGTTTTTTGTAAGCAGCTTCACTGCACTGTACATAGCATCGTGGTTGTCTGTAACCACTGTATTTGTTTCTACATCCTTAAATCCCCTGTCCATTAAAACAAACGGAACGCTCTTTGTTTTTAACTCTTCAATCTGCGACTGGGAACCTGCCACCGGCGTTATAATAAGACCATCCACCTGCCGGTTCAAAAATGTATTGATGAGGTTCTGGGATTTCTCTAGCTGTTCATCGCTGCTTCCAAACAACACCGTATAACCATTTTTTTGCGCTTCCAGCTCAATATTACGGGCCAGCATTGCAAAAAACGGGTTGGATATATCGGCAACAATCAGGCCTAAGGTTTTGGTCCGGCCAAACTTCAGGCCCCGGGCTATGAGGTTAGGCTGATAGTTCATATCAGCGGCTACTTTTCTTACTTTTTTGGCAATCTCTTCTCCAACACGCGCCTCTCTTTCCTTACCATTTAATACATAGGAAACCAGCGCCGTGGAAACACCTACTTTTTCTGCAATATCTTTTATGGACACTCTTTTTGTCATATCTCTTTATCTTTTCTTGCGGTCATTGCCGCTGATTAGGATTACCACTACCAAAAATACGGGTTAATAGCCCAGCATTGAGGGGTGCATAATATTTTTTAACCTTTAAGAATCCGAAGATTCATGCTTTTATACTCCGATAAAAAATGCTATTTATCCGCACATAGCTTTGCCCATTTCAAATTAGGCTTTGGCCCCATTTCATATTCCAGGATACCTCCTTTTAAAATGTCACTATGTAAAATGGTATTTTTAGCGTGTACTTTATTATTCAGCTTTACAGATTGTATATAAATATTTCCGGGCTTGCTGTTCTTTGTTTTTATGATAAAGGTCTTCCCGTTTTCCAGGTCTATTTCCGCATGTGCTATCCTGGGCGAACCAAAATTGTACACACCGCTTGCAGGGTTAACCGGGTAAAAACCTAAAGCATTAAAGATATACCATGCCGACATTTGACCACAGTCTTCATTACCTGCATACCCGGCAGCATCAGTAGTGTAAAACTTATTCATGATCTCATCCACACGCTTTTGTGCTTTCCATGGTTCTTTTACATAATTATACAAAAAAGCTACATGATGGCTGGGTTCATTACCATGCGCATATTGCCCTATAAATCCTGAAGCATTTTCATTCTTTTCATTTTCACCACCTTCCAATACAAAAAATTCATCCAGTTTTTTAATGAACTTTTCCCGTCCGCCCAATAACTGTATTAAACCCGGCACGTCCTGCGGTACATACCATACATATTGCCATGCATTTGCTTCGGTATAAGGATTACCACCATTATTGCCATATTGAAAAGGATTGAAAGGCTGCAACCATTTGCCGTTCTTATCCTTTCCCCTGAAGAAGCCGGTTTCCGCATCGAAAATATTTTTGATGTACTGAGATCTTTTTATGAAATAATTATAATCATCCGTTTTTCCCAGCTTCTTTGCCAACTGCGCCACGCACCAGTCATTAAAAGCAATTTCCAGTCCTTTTGAAACAGATTGTGATTCCAGGTCTTCGGGAAAATACCCATACTGATCCAGGTATTTAAACGGAGCGCCGGGGTGGTCCCGCAGTGAAGAGTTTTTAACCGCTTCATAAGCTTTTTCAAGATCAAACCCTTTTAACCCTTTTTCAACCGCATCCACAATAACAGGAATAGAATGGTTACCGATCATACAATAATTCTCATCGTTCCATAATTGCCAAACAGGCAGGTATCCATAAGTTTCATATTGCCTTACCAGGCTTTGTATGAACGCTGCATCTCTTTGCGGTTTTAGTAAAGTATAAAGAGGATGTGCTGCACGGTAAGTATCCCATAACGAAAAAGTAGAGTACTGTTTCCCTCCCGCTGCTTTGCGAACCGTCATGTCTGTAGCCTGGTACTCACCGTTTACATCAGCAGTATTATTGGGATGTATGTAAGCATGATAAAGCCCTGTATAAAAAATCGTCTTTACGGAATCTGCTGCTTCAATCCTTATGTTTGACAGCTCTTTTTCCCACAGGTTATCTGCCTGCATAGCTATTGCATCAAAATTCCAGTCCCTGATCTCGGCTTCTACATTCTCCCTGGCGTTTTTTACGCTTACAGGCGAAATACCCACTTTCACTAATACCTGCTCTCCTTTTTTTACATCAAAATTAAGCGCGGCCCTGACATCTGTAGTGCCGTTAATCACTGACTGATTTTTAAGCGAATGAAGTCCCCAGGCCATTTCATGGCTTACGATAGGCTTAGAGAAACGGGCATGAAAATAAACTTTTCTCATTCTTGCCCACCCGGTGATGACCCTGTATCCTTCTATGGTATAATCATCAATTTTCCTGATCTCTGCACCTAATATCCGGCAAACCCAGTAATCTCGCTTTTTACTAAGCGAATGATCCAGATCTATCATAATATGAGCCGGCTTATCATCATTGAAAGTATAGCGGTGAAACCCTGCATGTTCTGTTGCTGTCAGCTCGGCCCTGATATTATAGTCCAGCAGGTCTACCTGGTAATAACCCGGACGGGCCGTTTCCTTATCATGTGAAAAAGCAGAACGGTAGCCCGAGCGGGGCTTATCGTTATCACCAGGAAACCATTGCACATTACCGGTAGCCGGCATCAAAAGCACATCAAAAAGATCTGCCACGCCTGTTCCGCTTAAATGAGTATGGCTGAAGCCCACAATGGTGTTCTGTCCATAATTATAACCCGAAGCCGGGCTGAAAATTTCGTTATCGGTATCCGGACTTAATTGCACGGCTCCAAACGGAACACAGGCCCCGGGAAAATTACTGCCAGAGAGGCTTTTACCGTCTACTGAACCGGTGCCGATGAAAGGGTTGACCCAGGAAGTTGTTTTGCTCTGTGCTGCAACTGTATAACTAAATGCCAATAATAAGACAGTGGCAAAGCTGATTTTCATGGCCTGATTTTTATTTGATATTAATGTCTGCACTCATTAAAAAAACATTATACGGCTGCCATAAAGACATCGTAAAATAGATCTTGTCTCCTTTATTTTTCAATGGGTGCATGTAGGGGCTATACAAACCCGGGTACTCTTTAGCAGTAGTGATCAGTTTTATATTGCTCCAGGGTCCTGTTAATGTTTTTGCACTCCTGTATACCAGGGCATGTCTTTTTACCACAGGGTTGGCATCATGATGGAAGTCGTAGATATAGGCAATGATCCATCTTTTATATTTTTCGTGATATAATAACGAAGCTTCTCCCACCGGAGCAGGAATCACTTCTGTAGCAGCATTTTCATCACCCTTTACCCATTTATCCTGGTTACCGTTCCAGTATTCATAATTTGCCAGGTTCAAAATATCTTTTTCTCTGAAACGGGCCAGCCAGGCGCCGCTGCCCCTGCCCGAAAGCGTACCTAACATATAAACATAACCATCCTTTTTGGCGTAACAAACTTGTGAGAATCTGCTATCAGCTTTAAAAGTAACATCAGCTTCTCTAACCCAGTTAGCGCCACCGTTGTAAGAGGCATACAGGGATGAAAAATGAGTGAGCCACCGGCCTTTGGGTGCTTCCCATTTATAAATATTCATGTAATGCACATAGTCAGCACCTCCTGCATGAACGGCTCCCGTAGGAATAGAAGTGTAATAATCAGACGGAACGGGATTTGCTGCAGCCCCTGCACATATTTCGCGGGCCCGGCCCTGCTCATCCAGGCTCATACTATCCAGTGTAAGCCCATCCTCCAGCTCATTATCACTTGAAAAACCCAATACATTCGAACGCCAGTTACTGCCATTACCACCACCCTTCTGGGGTTTAAAATCCTTTCCGTTGGTATCACCGAAAAAAATGCCGGTCTTATTATTGCCCATATCCCACATAATACCCAGGTCAGTTCCTCCCACATCATATTTTTCACTGGTATTATTAGGATCAGGAAGGTTCTCTCCTTCCAGGGGTTTTCCTGTAACCCGGGCAACTCTCTTTACATTGCTTAATTCAATTTCACCGGCCTGATGCATTTTTGCAGCACAGGCCAGCAGTAAAACCGGCATCAGCAGAAGGCCGCTTATCCTGGTTAATAAACTCCTCATTTTTTTATTAATATAATACGGTTGAAAACAAGGCCGGGCGCTTTAGCAGACCTGAACATAATGTTTACAGGTACCAACGGTACCGTATTGCCGGCAACTTCAACGTCTCCCAGATAAATGGCCACATCCTTTTTCCCCCGCTGTACATCTACAGTACGCCAATCGTATATTTTTGTCACATCAGATATACGAATATCTATTTTATCAACACCGGCCTCTACTTTGTTCAGGTACAGCTGATATTTTCCTGCAGGAACTTCGCTTACATTCACAGATACATTTGCATTGGCTTTATCTTTTACGATAGCATTCCCGTCCTTTAAATCTATATCCCCGTTATAGGTAAGATGTTTTAAAAAGCCGGTATAGAAAGTAGCCGTATCCGGTATAAATACCTTTGTCAGTCTATTGGAAGGCTCGTTGCTAACAGCTATTGCCTTATCAGCATAATACATAGCCACAGAGGTATAGCTTACGGGACGGTTATTCACAGGGCCATGCTCAATGGTATGTTTAATGCTCCTCGAAAAAGGCATTTTATCGCTAAGGAAAAAACGGTAGCCGCCCGTTCTGCTTAAAGGAAGCGTATAATCCATGCAACCGCTTAAAGCGGCGCCCAGCTTTTCTACCCAGCCACCGGGCTGTGCATACCAACCTCCGTTAAAATAGTCTTCACTGCCCGTTCCGTGCAGTCTCAGTTCTCCATCAACATAGGTTTGGTCATCTCCTTCAAAGAATTCGGTAAAATTATTATAATCCCGGCCCTGGGCCTGCAGCAGGGTGCCTATATAATGGCCCCTCCCCTGCCCTTCCAGGAAAACATATGATTGTCCGTTAGCCGGCTCATCATTATTCCATGTTGCATAAAACCTTCCTTCGTTTGCCATACGCTTCTGGCCTGTATAGTAAACAAGCGTTTTCAGGCGCAATGGTTCCTGGGGCACACCATCTGCCTTCCTGTACACCAGCTCTATATTTGCGCTTTTATCAAAAGGCATGGGAATATAACAGTATAATTTTCCGTCAGTAGCACCCATTAATAAGCTCTCCATAGCCCGTTGTCCAAATGCAAAACCGAAAAAGTCGGCTACAGGAATATATACAGCAGGGACTGTTTCATTATCCCAGGTAATTTTTATATCAGCCTGTTTATACAGGCCGCTAAAAATCTTTGAAGGATTTAGCTCAATACCGGTTATCCTGCCGCCGGAAGAGATGCGGGCAATGGTCTTTGAGTTGCCAGGCTGCAATTCTATATCACTTTCTATTGATTTGACACCAGGATACTTAAAATTATCAATGGTCCTGTTCTGGTTGCTCCACAACCTGGTTACCTTGTCTAAAAGGTTCTTTTGCTCAGCAGCTTTCACCGCATTGAATGTTTCTACTTTATAGGATTGATTATATTCCCGGTACTGTATCTGGTGAAACATGATCTTTTCTCCCCGGAAAACTATTTTGCAGCTTTTGGCGTATGGAATGGGAACATAGCTGTAATAACCACCTACCATATAAGCATCTACCAGCGGCTTCAGGAATGGCTCCTGCTTTCCGGAGAACAGATCGCTGAACTTCAGAGACAGGCCGGGCGCTGAGCTTCCGTCAAAATAAAAATCAAGGATATCATCTGTAGGCGTGGGTGTCCATATCCGCTCAATAACGCCACTCCCCTGAACATCCAGCAGGACAAGGCCATCTTGCTCTTTTTTTATAAACGAGTATTTGCCGCTGAAGCCGTCATCATTGCCGCCAGTGCGGTCATACGAAGAAATTTGCTTTACACGCGTGCCGTCCATATATGCGGGTAACCCGCTGATATTATGTAAGCGGTTCAGCTCTGTTTCAAAATTTACTACTTTCTGTGCCTTTCCAGACACTGTTGCAGCGAGTACTGCTGTTATAAAAAAAATCTTTTTCATCATTCTTGTATACTGTGTGTTTCTGATACCTGCAGGTGCAATATCGGGGGAAAACAGCGGCTTACTCCTGTATTTAAATTCACAGCAGGCAATCTTACTATTTTTGCTTATTCGTTTAAGCAAAGTAAGGAGACAAAAGCCAAACCACCAAATTTTATCCTGGGTGCATAACATTTCAATGATAGCCGATATTTGTGACGGGTGATACTACCCTGCCACGGGGTACGCCACTAATATGTTATCACCTGCAGCAAAATGTTATGTGCACTTTATCCTGTTTTGTCAAAATGCCATCTGTAGTATTATCATGCTGCTATTCCGGTTATTTTTTATCTGTACATCTGTTGGTATTTACGCGTTTTCATTGCCGGGAAATAACCTCCTGCCCCTTTACCCGGGGTCTTTTTAAATTTTATGCTAATATTCACTTTCAATATATAAAATATTTTATGTAAAAACAGGAAAAAGCATTACCTTTGCAGCCACAAAATCGAAAACCGGTGCCGTAAGACCGGGGCTCGGCAAGATAAAATGCCTGACCTACAGGTTTTTTACTACCAACCTCAGCTTCCCTACCATAACTGGTGTAAGGTTTTGAAACATAAAAAAAAGATTACTTTACATGAAGCTTTCACAATTTCAATTCGACCTCCCGCTTAACCTTATTGCCCAACACCCAGCTAAAAAAAGAGAGGATGCCCGCATGATGGTGGTGCACCGCCATACAGGGGAAATAGAAAACAAGCATTTCCGTGATATACTGGACTACTTTGAAGACAAAGATGCTTTTGTGGTAAACAATACAAAGGTGTTTCCTGCCCGTATGTACGGGCGCAAAGAAAAAACCGGTGCTAAAATAGAAGTGTTTTTGCTGCGTGAGCTGAATAAGCCGAACCGCCTTTGGGATGTGATCGTTGATCCCGCAAGAAAGATCAGGGTAGGTAATAAATTATATTTTGGAGACAACGAAGAACTGGTAGCCGAAGTGATTGATAATACTACCAGCCGTGGCCGTACTATTAAATTTTTATGGGAAGGGGATGAAGAAGGGTTCCGCGCGCAGTTAGAAGCCCTGGGAGAAACTCCGCTGCCTAAATATATTAAGCGCAAGCCGGATGAGGACGACAAAGAACGGTACCAGACCGTTTATGCCAAGTACGAAGGTGCGGTAGCTGCCCCTACAGCCGGCCTCCACTTTAGCCGTGAGCTGATCAAACGCCTTGAGATCAAAGGGATCCGTTTTGCAGAAATCACCCTGCATACAGGGTTGGGTACTTTCCGTCCTATTGAAGTAGAAGACCTGAGCAAGCATAAAATGGATGCCGAATACTTCCGTATTGACGAGCATGCATGTAAAATTGTTAACAAAGTTAAAGAAACCGGCCATCGCATCTGCTCTATCGGTACTACTACCATGCGCGCCATGGAATCTTCATTTACCGCTCAGAAATTATTAAAGCCTTCGGAAGGCTGGACCAATATGTTCATTCATCCTCCTTACGAGTTCAATATTGCTGATGCCCTGGTTACTAATTTCCACCTGCCCAAAACCAGCCTGATGATCATGACCAGCGCTTTTGCCGGCTACGACCTGGCGGTTGAAGCTTACAAAAAAGCAATTAAAGACAAGTACAGGTTCTTTAGCTATGGCGATGCCCTGCTGATCCTTTAATTATATTAATCATAAAGCATTGATGGCTATCGGCAACGATGGCCATTTTTATTTTGCAGCCGCAGAACGCTGCTATTGACTGTGACTATAATAATTCCACTGATGTATAATAACTACTCCACGCATCCGCAGGTCTCTATGATCTTTTCGGCAAGATCCGCCATAGGCATTGGATTTCCCATACTCCTGTTAGTAAGCAGGATGAGGCTGAATTTTTTGGCAGGTATTCTGTAAAAGATATTTAAGAACCCGCTGGTGCTTCCCGGGTGATAGGTCACTTTTTCTCCAGAAGGGGTTGTTTTCAGCCGCCAGCCAAAGCCATAATCAACCATTTCCCCTGAGCTGGTATAATTAGGTGTAAACGCTTCTTCTATAACCGTAAGCGGCAGCACTTTACCCGAATACAGGCTTTGGTCCCACTTTAGCATATCATTGATGCTGGAATAGATCCCGCCATCGCCCAGTACGGCGCTGTAAGGGTTTTGGTCCTTCATAAACCAATGTCCCTCTTTATCCCGAGCATATCCATAAGCCCGATTCTTTACAGCCGAAATGCCTTTTTCATAGGCCACTGTATTATTCATCCTTAAAGGCCTGAATATATTTTCCGACATGTAGCGTGCAAAGCTCATGCCTGAGAACCTCTCCACCACCAGGGCCAGCAGCGCATAGCCGGTATTACTGTACCTGAATTGTGTGCCGGCAGGAAAATAAGTGCTCTCCAATCTTTTTACTATCTCCAGTACGTCTTTATCTTTTACCTGGCTGGCAAGCGCCGTATCGCTTACCAGGTTTTCGTAATCCTGTAAGCCTGAAGTATGGTTCAGCAAATGCTTTACGGTTATACCCCATTCAGGAAAGCCCTCAAAAATAGCTGTCAGTTTCATGTCGAGGTTCAGCTTGCCCTGCTCTTTCAACTGTAATACCGCAGCAGCAGTAAAGGCTTTTGAAACAGAAGCCAGTCTGAAATTGGTAGCAGATGTTACCCGCCTGTTTTTTTCAAGCTCCGCCATTCCATAATTTTTTTTATAGATGATCTTCCCGTTCTTTACTATAGCTAACGCCGCTCCCGGCCCCTCTTTGTAAGGCAGCATCAGCTGGTCTATGGCCGAAGTATTTTGCGCTTTCAACATAAGCGATGCAGGAAACAGAAAAAAGAGAATGAGGAATTTATTTACCATACCGGGACATTAACTCCAGAAAGTTACAGAAAAGGTCAGAAAGTCGGAAAAGTCCGGAGTCAGAAAGTCCGAGTCGGATGCAGGACATACGAAAGAATTTATATTTATCCACCTGAACGGAAGTTTTATTTTGCCGCGAAGCGGCTGCCTGTTTTTAGAAAATGTTCATTCCAAGATTTAAAGCGCTGCGTAGCTGCGCAACGTTTGTTATGGGTATTTAAAGAATTTTATGAGTTCCCCTGATAGCCCAGATCTGTAAGAATCTGACAGGCATACGCCTTTCTTTTTGAGTTCATCTATCGCCCGGAGGCGATAACATACAAATACGAGGCGAGGACGCCCCGCACAGCAAAAAACAAAAGCCTTACAGGTCTACAATACCCACTTCTTTTGCTTCTTCATTCAAATATAAGTCATCTATTGAAACATAGACCGGACCTGTATTTTCAGGCAAAAGCCTGAGCAGCGCGCCACCTTTGGCATTATCAAGGGCTTTAAACACAAACTCACTGCAATACATCTTGTCATCAGTATAGAAATTAAAGAACATATCAAACAGTAAACCTGCTGTATAACGGTTACGCAACCATGCAATAAGTGTATGCGTTTCTTTGGAATCCAGGGAATACCTGAATACAGCAATCCTGTCCACTGCCCCCGGGTCACAAAATACTTCCAGATCTTGCCTTAGCAGTTTCTGGGAAGGATTATAGCTGCCTCCCAAAGCATGATACACAAACACCGTATCGTTTTCAATCTGAATAATGCCACAATGGGAGTAGGTTTTGTCCTTCCGGTTAAAGCTGCGCGCTGCACGGCTTACTTCATCTGTTCCGTTTCTGACAATCACATCTCCATTCTTAAGCAAGGACTTTAAGCTATTTATTTTATTGTAAGCATCATCATAATTTTTCCCGGTACAGGCTGCTATCCAAAAAAGAAAAAGGCATCCGCCTAAACGGATACCTTTGAAGGCAAAATGGATTTTACCTTTATGAATTATGCCCGTCTTTCTCTGCTGTTCTTTCATGCTCGGCATTATAGGCCTTAATGATGGCTTTTACCAAACGGTGCCTTACTACATCTTCCTCATCCAGCTCAATATAACCAATACCAGGTATATTACGTAATATACGGGCAGCCGTTTTTAAGCCGCTACGCTGGTTCTTAGGCAGATCTACCTGCGTCATATCTCCGGTAATAATGGCTTTCGCATTGGCGCCAATACGTGTAAGGAACATTTTCAACTGCAGGTCAGTAGCGTTCTGTGCTTCATCCAGGATAATAAAGGCATTGTCTAAAGTACGGCCGCGCATATAGGCCAGCGGTGCAATCTCAATAGCCCTTGTTGTCATGAAATAGCCCAGCTTATCCGCTGGTATCATATCATCCAGCGCATCATACAGGGGCCTTAAATACGGATCAATTTTTTCTTTAAGGTCGCCGGGTAAAAATCCCAGGCTTTCGCCTGCTTCTACTGCGGGCCTTGTAAGAATGATCTTTTTTACCTGTTTGTTCTTTAAAGCCCTTACAGCAAGCGCTACAGCCGTATAGGTTTTACCCGTACCCGCAGGGCCAAGCGCAAAGACGATATCATTCTTCTCTGCTTCCTGCACTAACCGTTTCTGGTTCGCGGTACGGGCTCTTACGCTTTTGCCATTGGGGCCAAACACCAGCACTTCGTTGGGGTTGCGCTCCATAAAATTGTCAATCACTTCTGCATCGTCTCCTCCCAGGATCTGGTCAAAATAATTGTTACTCATACTGCCATTTCTTTCTAAATAAGAAATAGCCAGCTTGATTTTTTCGGTAGCAGCCTGTATCTGCTCGGGAGAACCGCTTAGCTTTAGCTGGGTGCCGCGCGAAAGAATCTTAAGTAACGGAAATTTCTTTTTAAGGATGTCGAGCTTAGCGTTGTTAACCCCAAAAAAATCAAGAGGATTAACGGTTTCAAGGTTAATAATTGCTTCTGTCAATGCTTTGTAGTTTACGATTAAAGCTCCCGGCAAAGGGCAACCGGTTTATTTTACGTCATCATGCATGTTACATGATGCCTGCCCTTCTTTTCCAAATATATTTTTTCTACTCAAAAGAACAGAAATTAACTTATTCACAAAATGTGGATTCTGTTAAATGTTTTTTAATTAAGAAATGCTTATAAATAAGGATTGAACAAACAGCACAGCTTTGCAGCCATGAAAACTTTACTGCTTTTGTTATGCTGCTTTATATACCATTCGGTTACAGCACAATATAAGCTGCATGGCAAAATCACCAATATCCGGCTGGAGCCCCTGGCATTTACCAGCGTTCAGCTTAAAGGCAGCCGTACCGGGGTACTGAGCAAAGAAGACGGCAGCTTTAGCTTTGAGCTAAGCAGCGGCGTTTATGAGGTGATCATATCAATGATTGGTTACCATCCACGCTCTATAAAGGTTGTCATTAATAAGCAGGACGTTGAACAAGCTGTTATACTGGAAGAAGATGCTCTAAGCTTATCAGCCGTAACGGTAAAGGGTAAAGCGCGCGACAGGGCAGAAGAATACATCCGGCAGGTCATCCGTCATAAAGAAGCCATACAGGCCGCACCAGGCGCTTACAGCTGCGATGTTTATATTAAAGCCGTTCGTGAAGATTCAGCAACGGCTTCCTCTTCAAAGAAGAGAAAAGCAGTCAAAGACAGTGCAAGCCTCCGGGCTGTACCGCCGCTATCCATGAGCGAAATTTATTTAAGACTCGATTATGAAAGCCCGGCCCGATTTAAAGAAGAACGCAAAGGCATTACACGCAGGGGAAATACCCGCAACCTGTTTTATTTATCTGTAACGCAGGGCCGGTTTGACTTTTACGATAACCTGCTGAAAGTACCCGCATTATCAGTAACACCGTTCCTGTCGCCGGTAAGCTATAGCGGTCTGATCGCATACAAATACAAAACGCTGAAAGTTGAAAAAAAGGGGGACCACCATATTTATACCATCGGTATTAAGCCGGGCGGACTTAGTAATGCTACGGTTAGCGGAGAAATAGTTATTGATGACAGCGCATGGGTGATTTTGAGAACGAAGCTCTCTTTTCCCAAATACCACCTGCCCGAATATGATTTTTTTGAGGTGGAACAACAGTATGACTGGGTGGATAACCAGGCATGGATGATCACCGGGCAAACCTTTACTTATCGATCCAACACCAGGCGGCTTACAGCATCAGGGACCACAACGGTTACCTACAAAAATTTTGAGCTGAATAAAAAATTCGGCAAAAAATACTTTGGTCCCGAAATAAGCGCGGCCACAAGGGATGCCTATCGCAGGGACAGCGCTTTCTGGGCATCTGTAAGAACAGTGCCTCTGACCGGAAAAGAGATCAGGTTGATACAATATACAGACAGTATATATGCAGTAGTCAATAGCAAAGCATACCTTGACTCTATAGACAGGAAGAATAACAAAGCTAACTGGAAAAACATTTTATATAAAGGCCAGACACTGAGTTATCATGAAAAAGGTACCCAGTATATTTTGCCCTCCATTGCATCTACCATTTCCTTCAGCTTTGGCGGATACAGGACACAGCTGCCTTTTTCCTTTTCTAAAACAGATAGCCTGAGAAAAATAACAAGGCTTTACAGCAATATCAGCTATGGCCACCTGAATAAAGATGTGAATGGCCGCATTAATTTATCCCGGAGGTATAATGCTTTTAACCAGGCCACCTATCGTGTCAGCATCTCAAGGGATTTTGCGGCTATTTATTCAGGCGATGCATGGATCAACCAGCTTAAGCGCACTAACTATTATCTTGACAATTCAATAGGTGCAGGATGGAGCAGGGAAATCGTTAACGGTTTATATGTAAAAACAAATTTCAGCATTGCTTTAAGAAGAAGCCTGGCGGGATATAAGACCTATAACTTTGTTGACAGCATTTTTAATAATGTAGCCGGAGAACAGACAGGAACAGCGCCGGCCTTTAATGCTTACAATGCGCTGTACGGAGATCTGGAGATCAGCTATACGCCCTTTCAGCCTTATATGCGTGAACCGTTGGAGAAAATAATACTTGAACCCACCTGGCCTACCTTTTATATGCAATGGCGCAAGGGCATACCGCGCCTGCTGGGAAGTGAGGTAAACTTTGATTACACAGAGCTGGGCATCAGACAATACCTGCGGATGGGGCTTATAGGCAATGCACAATACACGATAAGATCAGGAAGCTTTTTAAATACAAAAGACCTGCGGCTGGTAGATTATAAATGGCAGCGTAGGGGAGATCCCATTTTTTTTATGAACCCTAACGAAGCTTTCCAGTCGATGGACTCTACTTTCCCCGTGTTCAAAAGATTTTATGAAGGCCATTATTTCCATGAATTTAACGGGGCTATCCTCAACAAAGTACCGCTGCTCAAAAAAATAGGATTACGGGAAGTAGCCGGAGCCGGATTTTTAATTGCCCCGGAGAGAAATCTTCAGTATGTGGAAGCCCTTGCCGGAATTGAAAGGGTATTCAAGCTGCCCTTCCAGAACTTTCAGAAAGTAAAGCTGGGCGTATATGCTTCAAGTGCCTTTTCCAACCAGTTCCAAACACCTTTCCAGTTTAAAATAGGCCTTACCAGTTGGGATACCTTTGGCAATAAGTGGAGATAATTTCATAAATTCGGTTATCCATAACATCCATAAAACTAAAACTCATGTACGAAACAACCCCTTCTTTTCCAACCGGCTCTATTCTCTTTCTTATAGCTATATGCGTATTTTATATTTACTGTATGTGGAAAATATACCGCAAAGCAGGTTACCAGGGCTGGGAAGCTATCATTCCGATTTACGGTACTTATATTCTTTTAAAGATAGTGGGTAAACCCTGGTGGTGGCTGCTGATGATGCTGATCCCGGGTGTTAATATCATTTTCGCTATCTGGACCTACAACATGCTTTCGAAAAGCTTTGGTAAAACTGAGCTTTTTACTGTAGGACTTTTATTGCTATCTTTTATTTTCATCCCCGTATTAGCTTTTGGCGATGCAAAATATTTGGGCCCTTATGGAGATAGAGCGGCTTTTCTTTCTTATGGTGATAAGAATAGATTTGATTTTGAAAACCCCCAACAATTATAACAGGGCTTCCAAATAAAGAGAGGTTGTATTAAGAGTGTGTATAAAAGCTTTTGATACAACCTTTGGTTTATATCGCTTTCAGCTTTGCTACTGCATCTATAGGATCTTTTGCCCTGAACACGGTGCTCCCGGCTACCAGCACATCTGCTCCGGCATTAATGATCTCCCTGGCATTTTCAATGGTCACGCCGCCATCAATCTCAATTAAAACATCAAGATCGCGTTCAGAGATCATTTGCTTCAGCTGCTTTATTTTTTCCAATGTGTAAGGAATAAATTTTTGCCCGCCAAAACCCGGGTTAACGCTCATAAGGTTTACAATGCTTACCTCATGTAAAATATCGCTCAACAAAGAAACAGGTGTATGCGGGTTAACTGCTACGCCGGCCTTCATACCCAACGATTTTATTTGAGAAATATCCTGGTGCAGCATAGGGCAGGCTTCAATATGGACCGTTAAATGATCGGCTCCTGCGTTTTTAAAGGTCTCCGCATAACGGCCTGGCTGTTCTATCATCAGGTGCACGTCACAAGGTTTTTTTACTATTTTTTTTACAAACTCTATCACCATAGGGCCAAAGCTGATATTAGGAACAAACATACCGTCCATTACATCAAGGTGCAACCAGGCTGCGGCACTATTGTTTACAATTTCAACTTCCTGCTGAAGTTTTAAAAAATCAGCTGCCAGTAAAGAAGGAGCTATTAA
>JAPUDO010000116.1:0-375 GCA_027493055.1 Niabella sp.
TTTTTTTAACAAGTTGCCATTGCATTATTATCAATTTACCACGTTACTTTTGCACCATCATGGAGATGATCATACGTACAAAAAACCTGGTTAAACGCTATGGACAGCGTACCGTAGTGAACAATGTGTCTTTTGAAGTGCACCAGGGAGAAATTGTAGGGCTGCTGGGTCCCAACGGGGCAGGCAAAACCACTTCCTTTTACCAGGTAGTAGGCCTTATAAAGCCCGATGAAGGAGATGTTTTTTTAAATGATGAAAACATCACCCGGCTGCCCATGTATAAACGTGCGCAAATGGGCATCGGTTATCTGCCACAGGAAGCTTCCGTATTCAGAAAGCTAAGTGTGGAAGATAATATTGAAGAGGTACTGGAAA
>JAPUDO010000116.1:385-41055 GCA_027493055.1 Niabella sp.
AACTGACCAGCCTGAGCAAAGCTGAGCAAAAAGAAAAGCTGGAATCGCTGATCGCTGAATTCAGGCTGGGGCACGTGCGTAAAAGCAACGGCGATGTATTAAGTGGCGGAGAGCGCCGCAGAACTGAAATTGCCCGCGCACTGGCCGTAAATCCTAAGTTTATTTTGCTGGACGAACCCTTTGCCGGTATCGACCCTATTGCCGTGGAAGATATTCAAAGTATTGTAGCCAAGCTTAAGTTTAAAAACATTGGTATATTAATTACTGACCACAACGTGAATGAAACCCTCTCTATTTGCGACAGGGCTTATTTATTGATTGACGGGAAAATATTTGAAAATGGCACTGCCGAAGAGCTGGCAGCCAACGAGCAGGTGCGCAAACTTTACCTGGGACGCAACTTTGAACTGAAACGAAAGGACTATTTACACGAAGAAGCCAAACAGGATATAAAACAAACAGCGGCTGAAGGCGCCATTGAAGAGCTGCCAACAGGAGGAGCCTGATTAAAACAAAACTGCCCGCTACGTTAATAGCGGACAGTTTGCTCTTAAACCTTAATCCAGGTCAGCCTCCAAATTATGAAACCATATTTTCCTGCGGCTGCAGGTTATTATCCTTTATGAATTGATCCCTGTAGGCAGTAAAGTCATTTAAAAGACTATCAATAGCTTCAACAGATTTATCGGAATATTCATGGATATCAGGCAATGTGTCAGATAACAGGCCTATATCCAGATTTATATTTTCAGCTTCAATTTGAGCTACCTTTTTTAATACTGCTGTTTCACTGTTTTTAAGGTCTTCCAGCTCCCTTACAATTTTACCCATCATTTCAAGCTTTTCCATCTTTTCCATTGTATTCATTTTTTGTTTTAAAAAATTCAAACAGCTTAACTGTCCCTGTTTGTAAAACAAATACTGTACAAAAAGCAGAAAGACCCATATTATTTAGCTAATTATTTAGAAATCTGACGGTTTTTCTTAATAAATTGTAAAGGTTTGCTTTTGTAGTTTAAGTTTTCACATATTGAGCAAGAGTTTGATAATCAATATCGCTGCTCCAGGTTATCTATTTGCAGTGTGAAATCAATGATGTGATGATGTATATAAGTATCGTCACATCAACCAGCGGGAGATGTCTTAACGAAATGCCTGTTACCATCGCAATTCCACTGCACGTTTCTTACAACACAAATTGATAACCCGGGAATAACGACATTTCTATTTATGCTATGGTACCATTGATCAAGGCTTGCCTGATTTATAATTAAAATGATTGAGCAATACCCTTATCTCATTATACCCAAAAGAATCAGGCAATACATTTTTCCATTCTGTAAGACTTTTAAATTTATATTTCCGGAACCGGTCTTCAAACAGCTGCAGCTGCTCCAGGGTAAACAGCCGGTCCATATCCAGTACCCCTGCACTGGCCATCCTTGCAAGATGGCTTAATACCGTACCTTCGGTAATATTTCTTATCCGGGCAATTTCGCCGGGCGTTTTTCCTTCTTCAAAAAGCTGGTAACTAATAATATGAGCGGGCTTTTTAGCAACATCGGTTTTTACAGGGGCCGGTTCCCCTTCATATAAAGCCAGCTCAAAAAGCTTTGCCTCTTTTAGTGATGAAAGATAAGACCCCGTTACTTCTATAAAACCTTTTAATACTTCGTTATAAGCCTTCAACCCTTTTGCGCCCCTGGTTTCTGCATAACATGCTTTAGCCGGTGAAAAAACATTCCCGCTGATGTTCTCAAAAAAGAATTTCACAGCGCCTTTACATTTTTCTTCAACAGCACCCCAGTTGCCTTGCAGCGCTGTATATTGCTTCAGGTTATGGTTTAACCAGGCAGAAAACTTTTCAAAAACCCCATTTACCTCCTTCAGTTGTTTTACTACAGCTTCAGCATGCGGCAGGATTTCTTCATTATCCAGCACACTGCTTTTTCCAATGGCTTGTATCCAGTCTTCAGCTTCACTTATTAACTGCTGAACATCCAGCTTCTGAAGCAATTTGCTTCCTGCATAGCCGTATTGCTCCGAAGCCAGGATACCTGCTATTTTATCATTAGCATCCGTTTCTTTTTGAAAGCGATAAATACGGTCATCATTAATAATGGCATGAGGAGGGATCTTTGATTTCAGCACTATCCCTTCCAATGTTCTGCAACGGCTAAGCGCCACATATACCTGCCCGCTGGTGAAGGACCGGCCTGCATCAATAATCACTTTATCAAATGTAAGCCCTTGGCTTTTATGAATAGTTACCGCCCAGGCCAGCTTAAAAGGGAACTGCTCATAACGGCCTACCACATCTTCTGCGATTTTATTTTCTTCATCAACATAATATTTTTTGTTCTCCCATTTTTCCCGCGTTATTGTCAGCATTTCAGTTTCATCCTGTGGAAGCACTTTTACTTCATCATCATCCAGCTCCATGATCGTTGCCAGCTTGCCATTGTAAAACCTTTTTTCCTCCTCTATATCATTTCTGATAAACATCACCTGGGCACCTTCCTTCAGTTCAAGTGCTTCATCGTTAGGATATAAATGCGGCTTAAACTCCCCCCATACAACAGCATTATATACATGGCTCTTTCCTTCCAGCTGGTCCAGGTGCTTTTTATTAATGGCATCGGCCATATAATTATGAGAAACCAGGTGAACATAAAACTCCTCTGGCTCAAAAAAAGGCTGGTAGCGGCTGTGCAACAAGCCAAAGTCTATATTTTCTATATCATTATCCCTTATGGCATTTAAAAGGTGCAGGAACGCTGCATCTGTTTGCCTGTACACTTTGGTAAGAGAAACGGTTAACAGGTCCAGTCCTTCCAGTACCCGGGCTTCAAAAAAGAAAGGCGACCTATAATAGCTGTAAAGGACCGCTTCATTTTCCTGTTTTACCACGGGAGGCAATTGGTACAGGTCTCCTATAAAAAGCACCTGCACGCCACCAAAACGCTGTTGCGACTTCCGGGCGCTTCTTAAAGCAAGGTCCAGCATATCCAGCACATCGCAGCGTAACATAGAGACTTCATCAATAACCAGGATCTCAAGCGTCCTGAGTAGTTTTAATTTATCCCGCCGGTATTTGAAATGGGGCAACAGGTTAGGGATATTGATAGCACTGTTGGGGTCTGTAAAATCTGTAGTAGGCACAAAAGTAGTCAGCGGCAGGCCAAACATAGAATGTATAGTTACACCACCGGCATTAATAGCAGCAATACCTGTAGGCGCCACAACAGCAAACTTCTTGGATGTCTTTTGCGTAAAGTTCTGGAGAAAAGTGGTTTTACCTGTTCCTGCCCTGCCTGTGAGGAAGATGCTCCGGTTAGTGTGCTCTATTAATTCAAAAAGGTGTTGCAAGAAATACGTTTTACCTGGTTACATTTTATGATGTAAAGATGGCACATTTCATTGAAAATTCAGCATCAGGAAAGTTACCCTATAAAAAAACCGCCTCAAAGCTGAGACGGTTCTGTTTATAGCAAAAAGTTCATTTAGTTTTTGCGAAGATTAGGATGCGGAGGAGCTACCTGGTTAGGACCATCTTCTCCGGGAGCAGCAGCACGAATGTCTACTGCATCACAATCACCACCTTCCTGGCCTGAGCTAAAGATAAACCTGTCGCTGCTTACACCTTCTTTCTCTACCAGATGAGAGATCACTTTGTTTACATGATCCCAGCTTAACTGCTGCTGGCGTTTAGTTGCTGCGCAGTATCCTACTACTACAACTTTACAGTTCGGATTAGCTTTCAGCTTGGCTGCTACAACTGCTAAAGTAGCAGCAGCATCTGAAGAAAGTTTATTAGAGTTAGGTGCAAAATGAATGCTAGGTAAAGCGCCTAAAGAAACAGCACAATCGCTTACAGCAGGAGCGCATCCTTCAGGACAAGGACATTTACCTACACCATCAGCATCTACCGGCTGGCAGTATGTTGGAGTGATCAGCTCTTTATCCTTACAATCAGGTACACCGTCACCATCAGTATCGAGGCTTACACCATGAGTATCAACAGGGCAACCTGCAGGAGTTTGCTCCTGGTCAAACTGGTCTGTTACACCATCACCATCAGCATCCGGAAGAACAATCTCAGGAACCCTGCGAAGCTCACCATAAGCATAGTTCATAGAGTTTAACCAGTAAAGAGGCTCAACCCTCCTAGACTTATTACCCAGATTGAAATTTAAACCAACTGTAAGGTAGTTCATGAAATCTTTATCAGGCGATAATGATCCGTTGTTCTCCCAACGCTGACCATCTAACAGATCAGTACCATTGTAGATAACCCTGTCTTCAATTGCCAGGTTCATCCTCGGGCTTAAACGAAAGGCTACACCAATACCACCCGAAATTGAGGGAGCAATAGAACCCCTGAACATATTGGAATAAGGAACGCTGGGATTTCTTTCTATAGGCGTATCATACTCACCGTTCTGAAGGTTTTTTAACTGCTTCAAAATGTCTTTACGATTGGCGTATTCTCCAGTGCTCTTAATTTTAGTAAAATCATAAGCAGCGCTTTCCCTGTCCCCGTCAATCTGATGCATTGCGTCTACACGTCCTTTCCAGGTGCTGATACCAATACCTGCTAACCCGTAAAAAGTAATCCCTGTCTGAGCTTTATAAAAACGTATGTTGTGGATATTAGCTACCATCTGCAGGCTAAGCTCCTGCACTTCAGTTTTATAGTTATAATAAACGTTAGGATATTCAACCGGGTTAAAAACGTTAGCCCCTTCAATAGCACTGTTCTTGGTATAACGATAGAACCAGGGGTTAGCGTATCCTACGTATTTATAACCGCTGGAAGGCTTCCAGTCCTGGCCGGTACCTATACCGTACATGTACTCCAGGCGTAAAGAAAGCGTATGCCCCAGTGACTTCCTGATGTGAGCGCCAAAGCCCGGGCTTAACAATACAGAAGCCACATCTCCGTTTATAGTGAATAAACCACCCTTAATACCAATTTCCCACATGTCTTTTGGCTTACCGGGATAGTCATAATTGCCTACCATAAACTCTTTATGCTGAGGCAATTGTTTGCTGTTGTAATAATTTTCATCTGTTACGGAGTAAGTACCGTAAATAGGATGCGGTGCCGTATAAGGATGCGAAGGGCTAACCTGCGCGTATGTACTGCCTAAACAGGCAACGGCTCCTACAATAAGGCTAAGGATTTTTGAATGTTTCATACTTCTTTTTGATTTTGGCGTATATATATTATATATATAGATATATAGATATTTAAATTGTTTTACCTTAATAAGTAATCATAAATATATATCAAGAGGCAAATATATGACATATAATATAACTACCAAAGAATTGTTAAACTTCCAAAAATCAGTCTTTTATTTTTAAGTAAAACCGGATACCCTCGTAAATACCGGCAGATAATTTGTTCCGGGCAAAATATACGCTGCGTTTTCCCTTAAGCACATCCAGTTCCTTGCTGTAATTGGCTACTACAATCCCTTTTGCCTGTCCCTGCAGCATGTCTATATCGTTACCGCCATTGCCCGCTGTTATAAACTGCTCAACGGGTATTTTCCATTTATAACTTAAATACCTTACCACGTTCCCTTTGCCGGCCCTGCGTGGAATGATATCAAGGTACTTATTATCCGTGAGCAACACTTTTGCATATAACTTTTTATCATACAATATTTTATTAATATAAGCCAGATCATCGCCGGTAAACTTATCCCCGGTAAAATAGCTTATCTTATAAGGCCATTGAGCATCCTCTCCCTGTAGCTTTATAGGAGCCACTTCTTTCATTGCCTGTACAATAGCCTCTCTTTTCCACTGATGGTTGATGTGCTTTTCCCAGCCTGCGTCAGAAATAAGGTCTTTAGTATAATACAGCTCCGTTCCTGCTGAACAAATAAGAATATGAGGATCTATAAAAGGATATTTTGCAATGGCGGCTTTCAGCAGTTCTTTATTCCTGCCACTTGAAATACCAAAAACGGTCTCCGGGTGCTCTTTTAACCAGCTCATCAATGTTTCCAGGCCGGTTATATCATCGCCGTCAACAAGGGTGCCATCTAAATCACTGATAAGGAATAAGCGGGCATCGGCCAGCTTCCGGCCAAAAGAGGTTTCGGCATGAAACTTTTCTGCCTTTTCTTCAAAAATATTATTGACGGTTTCCACGTATTTCTCCGCATGTTTGTTCCACGCATAATCTTCGGCGCCGGCTTTTATACCATTGGCAGAGTATTGCTCCCATAAAGCACGGTCAGCAATGATCTTTTTCAGCGCTGTTGCTATTGCTGCCGTATCTTCCACATCTACTAACAGCCCGTTGCCGGCATTTTCAACAATCTCCTTGGGTCCGCCGGTTGGAGACGCCACTATAGGCAAGCCGCAGGCGGCGGCTTCCACAATCGTCAGCCCGAAGTTTTCGCCGGGCGTAGCATTTACAAAAACGCCTTTTTTACGTGCCGCTATGCGGTAAATCTCGGGCACTTCCACAGCAGGATCATTCTTTTTGGGCAATGCCATTTTTCCATACAAATCGTACTTATCCATGAGCAGGAGCAGGTTGGTTAGTATTTCCTGCTCATCATCAGGCATTTGTGAAATATCCTTTCTTACACCCGCAAAAATAGCCAGGTTGGCCATGGCCTGTAATTCCTTATCCTGGCCATAGCTGTTAATAATGGCTTCAAAATTCTTTCTTTTATCAGCCCTGCCAATAGAAAGTACCAGGGGCTTATCAGCATTAAATAAAAAACGCTCAATCTCTGAATGTATCTTGTACATGGCCTGCTCCTGCTCCAGGGTCATTTCAAAAGCAGGCATTTCAAGGCGATAATAGGGGTAGAACACATCGCTGTTAATGCCGGGAGGTATTACCTTAAAACTGGTACTGTCCTTATTATTATAATCCCTGTACTGCGTATTGATCTCGTGTTGCGTGCTTACAATCACTACATCGGCATTAGCAATAGCCCTTTCTTCCTCATCAATACGCCTTTGCATATTAAAACGCTCATTCACTTTTTTTTCATCCCATCCCTGGCTTAACAATATTTTCTTTTTATTGCGCCCCAGCGAATGCCCGGTAGCAATAAAAGGAAGCGCAAAAATTTTGCTCAGCTCACATGCAATGTAGTTCCCATCAGCATAATGGCCATGCAATACATCAGGATAATCATCTTCATCTTCATAAAAACGGATGGTATTATTAATAAACTCATCCAGGTGATCCCAAAGCTGTTCCTTTTCTTTGTAAAGATGCCCGCCACAATCTATCCGCACAATACGTGCTTTTTCATTCACGCTTTCTATGGGTTGGCTATAAGCGTCAGATACCCTTTTATCTATAATTCTGCGGGTGAACAGGTCCACTTTTCTTACCTGCGGATGCTTTGACAACGCTTCCAGCAGCTCCAGCACGTATTTCACCTGTCCGCCGGTATCCTTGTCACGCCCTATTTCTGCATTTTTAAACCTTATTAAACCGTGAGGACTGAATAATTGTATATAATAATGTTTCATCCGTATGTTTTTTATTTTCAATACCGGATGCCCGACTGAACGGACTACGTAAAATTTCCCAACCTATGGCCATTTTCATTTTTCAGGTTGTGGTTTTCTGAGATAGCCGAAATATAGTTATTTTTAGATAAATGCAAAATATACAAAGGAGTTTTTATACCGGCTCAGGCTTCAGCGACTGGGAAATAGGCGATGTTACCATTATCCTTCATAACGGGATATATCATTTGTTTCATCTTATTATACCTAATCATGATTATATAGCGCATGCAGTATCTAAAGACTGTATTTCGTGGAAACGGGTAAAAAATGCCCTGTTTGTAGGCGATCCCGGCGAGTGGGATGATGATATGCTTTGGACCATGCATGTATATAAAACCGGTGAAGGTTTTGAAATGTACTATACAGGCCTTCAGCGAAAGCTGCGTGGCACTAATTCCTTAATAGGGCTGGCTGTATCAAAAGACCTTTACCACTGGGAGAAAAAAAACGAAGGTGTTTTCCCCATAGCCTCCAAAGGGCCCTGGTACGAAAGCATGGAAGACAGTCCCCGCAAATGGCTGAGCTTCCGGGATCCGTTCCGGTTTGATTATAAAAATGAGACCTACTACCTGGTATGTGCGCGCACTGCAAGCGGTCCTGTATCAAGGCGCGGCTGCATAGGGCTTTTAAAACATCATAAAGAAGGCATTGAATACCTGCCACCCCTTCACTACCCTATGGTATATGATGACCTGGAATGCCCCTGTGTCTTTGAGCTGAACGGAAAATATTATACTATTGCATCCATAAGAGAAGACATTAAAGTGCGCTATTGGTTCAGCCACGATTTCATGGACGAATACCACGCCTTTCACGCCAATGTTTTGCTCCCGCAGGGCAATTACGCCGCAAGGGTTATAGAAAGTAAAAGCGGCAAGCTCCTGATCTATGCGTTTTTTTATACATCGGGCCTGATCAATTCCCACCGCGTATTTTTACCTCCCAAGCAATTAGATACCGATGAAAAAGGGAGGCTTTTGCTTAAAAGCTTTGATCATTGGGAGGCGATAGCTTATGATGATATTCCCCAAAACAGCTTTCCTTGTTTTAAAAGATTGTTCGGCAACAGCACCGCATCTTTTTCCGTTGAAGACAACAGGCTGGTAATGGGATCGCGCAGCGGATATGAAGTTTTCGTATTTGAAAAACCTGATGATAATTTTATCTGGGAGGGCGTATTATCAGTAGAGGGCATGGGCAAATTAGGCCTGGTTACGGATATGGACGAAGAGGGTTCGGGCTATTATTATTCTTTTGACGTAGTAAACGGACATGTAGAGATAAGAGCCTGGGGATTTAACGAGGCGGATATACGGTCCAACTTCAAATTTAAAGTGCTGCAAGACAATATCTTCAGGATCAATGATAGTTATACTTATCATTTTAAGCTGATCCGGTACGGCGCTTATATAGAACTGGCCATTGACGGGCTGGTGAAGCTTACACTTATAGATTATAATTATAATAACCCGCTGATTGGGCTGTACTCGGCATCATCAGTTGTCTCTTTAAATAACAGCTTTATTAAAAAGCTGCCGCCATTAGAAGATGAATATTTAATGGAATCAGAACCCTAAGATCCGGAGCATTACCGGGGTGCGCTTTGCAGGCCGTTTCCTCCATCAATACCCTGTTCTAAATTTTCATTGTATATTTCAGCAGTCTGTTACCTTGTTCACCATTATCTGTTGTGAAGCCATTGCAGCTTTCAATATGGTGAATGGTAAAAAAGTTTCTATAACTTTAATGCAGCACCTTATTAAAGAACCCGGGGGTTGGCCCCGGTTAAAAAAACCTGGTTATGAAAAAAATCATTTTTGTCCTGCTCATTACCTGTTCTTTTGCAGGCTGCGGATTCCAGAGCCGTAAGCAGGAACTGGACGAACGGGAAAAAAGGCTCGCCGGGCGTGAACAGGCTGTTTTACTAAAAGAAAAGGAGCTCAGGTTACTGGAAGACAGCCTTAAACGAAACCTGGTACCCCAGGACAGTTCCGGCTTGTTGCCCGTAGCAGGCCTGCCCCTGCCCGATTCGCTGGCGGGAGCATGGGAAGTAAGCATGCTATGCACTAAAACCAATTGCCAGGGCTTTGCAGTAGGCGATACCAGGAAAGAAACATGGCTGTTCAATAAGAGAGACGAAGCGGTAGGCGTTAGTGCAATGCAGGGAGAAAAACTGATACGTGTATATATCGGCTCCTTCAACGGCTCAGGCTTTAAGCTAACAGTACCGCCTAATACTGCAGACTCTTCCGCCTCATCTATGACAGTAGACCTTAAAATTGACAACATCAATAAATTAAGCGGTGAGCGCATCATAACGCAGGCCGATGGCTGCAACGCTGTTTTTAAAATAGACGCCACCCGTTCTGCCGGTACCAAAAAATAAAACCCTTCCTTTTTAGAATTCACCCGTATGCTACTGAATATTGCAGATACCACGCTCCCCATCTCAGACCCAATACTGAGATACCTGGTAGTTATATTAATTGTGCTGCTGGCACCCCTGCTGCTCAACAAATTAAAAATCCCGCATTTAATAGGATTGATCATTGCCGGCGCCCTCATAGGTCCCAACGGCTTTGGTGTATTGGAACGGGACAGCAGCATCGTGGTTTCGGGCACCACAGGGCTGCTATACATTATGTTTCTGGCAGGACTGGAAATAGACCTTGTGGAATTCAAAAAGAACAGGTGGAAAAGCATTGGCTTTGGCCTGTACACTTTCTGTATCCCCATGATCATAGGCACCCTGGGAAGCTTTTATATTTTGCATTTTAACCTGATGACCTCGGTTTTGCTGGGTAGCCTTATTTCTTCCCATACCCTGTTGGCCTACCCCATTGCCAGTAAGCTGGGCATCACAAAAGACAAATCGGTAAATATAACGGTTGGCGGAACCATGATCACCGATACGCTTGCCCTGCTGGTATTAGCCGCCGTGGTGGGTATGACCAAAGGCGAGGCGGACACTGCTTTCTGGATCAGGATGACCGTTTCCATCCTGGCTTTTGGCCTCATTGTTATATTTATATTTCCTGTTATAGGAAGATGGTTCTTTAAAACCGTAAGCGATAAGATCTCGCAGTTCATTTTTGTGCTGGTAATGGTTTATTTAGGAGCAGTACTGGCTGAGCTGGCCGGTGTGGAAGGCATCATTGGTGCTTTCCTGGCGGGCCTTGCCATGAACAGGCTGATACCGCATA
The DNA here is from genome assembly GCA_027493055.1 of Niabella sp. Classification (GTDB taxonomy): domain Bacteria; phylum Bacteroidota; class Bacteroidia; order Chitinophagales; family Chitinophagaceae; genus Niabella. The sequence continues at coordinate 11,149 of JAPUDO010000116.1, forward strand.
CCTCCCCGCTGATGAACCGGGTAGAATTTGTAGGTAACGCGCTTTTTATTCCCTTTTTCCTGATAAGTGTAGGTATGCTCATTGACTTCACAGTGTTTATTAAAAGCACCGGCACCTTAAAGGTAGCAGCCGTGCTTACCCTGGGCGTTATTGCTGCCAAATGGCTGGCAGCATGGGCCACTACCAAAACCTTCAGGATGAATAAAAGCCAGCTGCAGGTCATTTTTGGTTTAAGTGTGGCACAGGCTGCAGCAACACTTGCTGCTGTAATGGTAGGCTATAATATTGTTATTGCTGAAATGCCCGATGGCGCTCCTATCAGGCTGTTAAACGAAGATGTGCTGAACGGGTCTATCCTCGTAATCCTCATCACCTGTACCCTGGCCTCCCTGGTAACGCAAAAAGGGGGGAGCCGGCTGGCCCGCGAAACAGAAGCAGGAAAGAATGATACCGACAGTACCGACCAGGAAGGCATGAACATTTTAATTGCTACCAATTCCATTGAAAGAACAGAGCAACTGGTTCAGCTGGCACTGAACATTAAGCAAAACAGTGCTACAGACCAGCTTTTTGCACTCAATATCATCAACAAGCAGGATGCGCCGGATGAATCTGACAAAACCGCTAAAAAAATACTGCAGATTGCCGTGCAAACAGGCGCCTCTGCTGATATAGGCATAACAGATATCATCCGGTACGATGAAATCATAAACGGCATTACCGGAGAGGTAAAGGCTAATAAAATTACTGACCTTGTACTGGGTTACAGCACCGCGCCTTACAGCTCCGATAAAAGCTTCAGGCTTATTAACGGCATTCTTGAAAACGATAAAATAACTACCTACGTTTTTAATCCCGTACAGCCTCTTTCTACCATTAAAAAACATATTGTTGTAATACCTCCCCATGCAGAAAATGAAAGCGGATTCTATTACTGGCTTTCCAGTATATGGCGGCTTTCCAAAAACTGCGGCGGCGGCGTTACATTCTTTGGAGCAGCGCGCCTTAAATCCATTATAAACGCCCTGAATGAAACCAACCCTGTCAATTATACGTTCCGGGAATTTACCCAATGGGAAGACCTGCTGGTACTCAGCCGGGAAGTGTTGCCTAACGATCTCCTCACTTTTGTGCTGAGCAGAAAAGAAGCCCTGTCGTACAACCCACATATGAGCAGGATATTTACTTACCTGGACAGGTATTTCAGGCAAAATAATTTCCTGCTGATCTACCCTTCACAAACAAAAGCAGCCCCGGAAGATGATTTTTATACCAGCGACCACCATAAAGTAATGGATGGAACCGTTGATATTCAAAGCCTTGGAAAAGAGCTGGAAAAGCTGTTCCGCAGCAATAATTAAAAAATTGTTAAATGGTGCTGTTTTTAATTTTCAGGCGAAAGAAATACTTCAGTACGGCGTCAAAATACAGAAGTACAACAAGCAAGTTTTTCTCATAAGCAGTTAGTTTTGGTTTAATCCCCACGTTTCTACGAGGGGATTTTTGTATAGTGGCTCAAAAGAGTTGTCAGCCTGAGGCCCAAATAACAGGAAAATTAAGTTCTTTCCTTGCGCAGGTCTGTGGCTTAGCAATTTGTTGGGCCGACCTGTGCATTATTATCATTTGTTTTCAACAAAGTAACGGTAATGCACTGGCCGGGTCCGAAGGTCCAGAGGACTCCCAAGGAGACTCCCTTGGAGAGGCCATCGCAAGGAGAGTAAAATTTTGGTAATCAATGTGCACAAAAAGCTATCATCGTTCCGATCGTAGAGAGGGACCTCAACGTGAACCCGAAACTTATTGTACAGCCCATATATGCTTTATGATAAAGGCAGCCTCACGTTGAGATTTCTCCGCTCGCGCTACGAAATGACGATAGCTTTTGACAACTTCTTTTTTTATAAGCCTTCAATATTTGTATTTAACCAGGAAAGCCGTTGCTCCACAAAATCTGCCAGGTAATTTACCTCAGCAGCATAAGAGCCCCTGATCTTATTGCTATTCCATTCTGCTTTTGTAATGTTCCACCCCGCACCGCCGTTTTCAAACGGGCTAAAATTCCTTTTCTGGGCTTCATCCAGCAGCAAAGCACGGTCTTTGATAAAAGCGGGTATTTTGTCCAGCTCGGGCTTCAGCCCCCTCCATCGCAGTTTCAGCGCCGATACAAAAGCGGGGTCTTCAAAGAAACGGTCGAACCAGGGTGCATTGGTTTTGATAAACCACCCGTCCCATTCAGAGGAGGAAGCTCCCTGATCCCAGGTAATATAATCGGCATTGCCAAAAGCCAGGTCAAAATCCCAAACAAGCGGCATCTCTATTTTGCCGTTGCGGCGAATGGCCATATAGCAGCTGCCACGCATGTTCCCGTCAACATTTTTGGCAAGCTCCTGCACTATATAATAGTTAATGAAGGACTCCATGTCTATATATTTCCGATATCCGTTTTGCGGATCTTTAAAGTTAGGGGAGTACAGGGCGCTTTCAGCTGTATTGAAAAATCCTTTTACATAATCGTACTGCTGGGGAGTGGGCTCATCGGGGTCTTTAAACATAATGGGGAGCCGCTTTATATCCGTTTTAAACTTATACGGTTCGTCATAATGAAAGTCCAGCTCCAGGAAATACCCGCCGGTAATGGCTTCGCCCGAATTATCGGAAGCTTTTACCAGGTCCATATTCACCCTTTTCTCCGATACTTTCACATGCTCTGTCAAACCATAAACGCCCTGGTAGATACCGTTCAGGTAAAGATCAACGCTCACCGAGCCGGGCGTCCAGCTCATACCTGCTGCCCGCGCTATCTGTAATGCTGCTATATTCCTCAGCAGTGTTTTGTCAAGGTAGTTGGCCAGAAGCGCCCAGTCCTTATCAGCGCTCATACCTAACAGGGAGGCTTTGCTGTCTAAATTCAGGCGGTAAGGTTTTTTAGGCATTCCCCATGTGGTATTACCGCGCCCTTTGATCCTTGCGGCAGCTGTGAACAGGACGCCATCTGTATAAAACCGGTCAATATCTTCTACTATAACAGCTGTTTTCACATATTGCTCCTTACTTGTAATGGGCGCAGCGCCTTCAGTATTTATATACACCCTGGGAATGCGCGGGAGCTTCTTTGTTATGGTAACGGTATAATCTTCTTTTTTGCCGTTTTCTGCAATAACGCTGTAAATAATGACCTTGCTGAAATCATTCCTGGTAACCTTGCTTACCTGCTCTGTGTTCCCTATTTTTACTGATGCCCCTGCATAGGAGAAGGTAGCTACCAGCCCGTGCAGCGGTGTGTTATAGGGAACGGAGAGGCTGATGCTATCGCCGGAGATCACGCCTGTTGCTGTTTCTTCCAGGCCCTCATTCAAAGTGTAAGCCAGGATAAAAGACTCCATCCGGGCCTCGGAAGACAGTGGCTTTACTTCGTCTACCTCTTTATGCGAGCAGGAAACAAAAGGTGAAAATATTGCCAGCCATAAGAACAACAGGCCGGCAGGGTAAGCCCTGAAAAATTTCATACGCATCGTTTATTCAGAATATTCAAATATTAAAAGCAAAGCATACAATAGCTGCAGGGGTCCGTACCCCCGGCAGGAAAAAGCAAATATACTACAACGCGCCCTGTTTCATTTCACGGGCACGGGGTTATATTTTACTGATACTTGTATCCTGATGATTATTGTGCAGTATAATAACTGACCTTCCTGTTGCGGGTATATTAAAATAGACCTTGTAAGCTACGTTTTGTGTACTTTGAAGAATACGGATGGCGTCCATTGTTTTCACTTCTACTGATGTACCTTTTTCAAGTAATGAAAAAGCTTCCTCCAGCGTCCCGGGCTTTTCAAATATTTGTTCCATAAACAAATTTATTTCAATTTCTTAAAACCAGCCGGGTTTTCCTTTATTGGCTGCGCCACACATCCTGCAGGCATCTGTTCAAAGCTAAAACCTTGCAGAGGTTCACCTCATATTCTCCGCAATTGCGGAGAACAGCATTTTTTAGCTACTTCCTTTTGAAGCATAATTATATGCAAATAGATATAGTTTTAAAGTCTTGAGTCAAATTATATCTAAAAGCATATAATTGTGAAGATGGTGATACCTCGTTCCTTTCAAAAGCCAACCAGGAAAAATACAGGATACTGCTTGCTGAACGTTATGGCCGCATACGTCCCTGATAGGGAAATAAAACAATCTTCGTTTAGATCCGGCCTATCGTGTGGGCAGCTCTTTAACTTGCCCTTCTTTCTGAGTTTTTATATATCTTCCCTGGGAGATGTGGCCGCAGGCCGTTCCGGAGAACTCCTTTGGAGAGGCAGGACATTTCCTAACTCCTGTCATTCACCTTCCGGTTGGGTTGTGATAGATAGCAGTGTGTTCTCAAAATAAGCTATCGCGGAATTCGTTCTCCCGGAGCGGATATATAAAATTCCGCATTTCATAACATAAATTCCGCATTTCGAAAACACGTTGGGTCTTTTATCGCAAATATTTGCACCCGTTATCAATAAACCTGTTAGCAACTGCTGTTATTTCCAGGGATTATTGCCTTTTACACTTTAAATAATGAATAGAATGAGAAATTGGATAAGCTCAGGGGGTGGATTATGTTTTGCTTTATTTACAGCACTTTTTATTTTCCTTTCACCTTCTGCTGATGCGCAACCGGGAAAACTAAAAATAAAGGTATCCTCGCAGGATGGCCTTTTACCGGGCGTAAGCGTTGTTATTAATGAAGGGGATAAAGGAGGCACTACAGATCACGATGGAGCGTTTGAGTGGAAGAATATTGCGGCAGGCAAATATGATGTAAAAGTTTCCCTGGTGGGCTATGGCAGCCAAACAAGATCAGTCTCCATTCACGACGGAGAAAAAGTTCGCCTGAATTTTATACTGGAAAAGCAGTACACGGATCTCCAGACGGTTGAAATAACCGGGCGCAGGGAAATGGGGTATAAAAATACAAACAGCTTTACCGCAACAAAAACCGAAACGCCTATACGTTATATCCCGCAATCCATCAGCTATGTAACAAAAGAGCTGATCAATGATCAGATGGCTTTTATGACGATGGATGTATTGAAGAACATCAGCGGTGTCAGCCAGAATTCCTTCACCAATAATAAATATATCTTAAGAGGCTTTGAGTCGGAATCCAAGCAAACACTGATCAATGGACTTAAAACTTTTACAGGTGAACGTTCGGCAGACGTTCTGCCATATATAGAACGTGTTGAGGCCATCAAAGGCCCTGCCAGCGCTTTGTTTGCAAATACCAGTCCCGGAGGTACGGTAAATATGGTAACTAAGAAGCCACTGGCTGAGGACAGGAAAGCGATCAATTTCGCCACCGGCAGTTATGGCACCATCCGCCTGACTTCGGATTTTACAGGCCCTATGAACCAGTCGCATACATTGCTTTACAGGTTAAACCTGGCATACCAGACGGCAGGCTCTTTCCGTGAGCTGCAAGGCAAGCAATCTTACGTGGTAGCGCCTTCTGTATCTTTTTTACCAACCGATCGCACACGTATTAATTTCGATCTTGTTTATATCAATGACAATGGCCGCAATGACAGGGGACAGCCCTCGTACTCGCCGGTTAATGGCGTAAGGGATTTGTATGCCACACCGGTTTCCCTATCATTGTCACGCGTTAATGACTATGTAAAAGCGCAGAAGGTTTTTTCCACCCTTTCTGTACAGCATAATTTTTCTGACCATATTGCATTCAACGCTTCCTATTTGAAAGGGGTGTTTCATGAAGAGCTGCGGGAGCACAGGACCGCCAATCAAAACGCGGTGGGTGTGAACGGCGACCCCATCCCCGACCTGATGGAAATGCGCTACAATTACCGTATTACGGATAATAACACGGACAACCTCACTTCTTATCTTTCATTCCGTTTTAATACAGGGCCTTTGGCGCATCAGTTGCTGACAGGGTATGATTATATTCAAAGCGCCGACGGGTTTGGTAATACCACATCGGAAGCGCTGGGTTATCTTTCTGCCGACGGTAAATCAGCTATAAAAAAATACGACCCTGCTAAAAAAGATAAATATATGATCGTAGATGGGCGCCCTGTTCCCAATGTTCCGTCCGTCGATCTGCGCAAACCCGATTATACCATTTCAGATCCCGCAAAATATATCAGCACTGCTAAACAGGATAAGCTGGGCAAGTACTATACGCAGGGTGTATATATCCAGGACCAGGTAAGCTGGAAGCAGCTGAAAGCCTTGCTGTCCCTGCGCCAGGAGTTTTATACCGATATCAGCGGTTATGGTTCATCAGCTACTAAACGTGTACATCAAAAAGCGCTGTTACCGCGTGTAGGGTTAGTGTACACGCCTGTAAAAGAAGTGAGCCTGTACGGAACCTATGTGTATGGCTTTCAGCCGCAGGAAGCAGGCTATATAGGAAGCCCTGAAACCTACGGCGGGCCTTTTGATCCGCTGGAAAGTAATATGATTGAGTTAGGCGTTAAGTCCAGCTGGCTCAATGACCGCTTATCTGCAACATTGGCGGTGTACCGTATAGAGCAGAACAATGTATTGCAAACTGCAAACGATCCCGGCAACCCCGACCTGCTGAAGCAGATAGGCCAGGTGCGGGGTAAGGGTATAGAGATGGATATATACGGCAGGGTGCTGGCCAATTTAAGCCTTACGGCGAATCTTGCTTTTAATAATACCGAAATAACCAAAAGCGAGGATGAGGATGAGATCGGTAAGCAAGCCGCCAACGCCCCAAAGTCCCAGGGTGGCTTTTGGGCCAAATATGATTTTGCAGGTGGGGCAATGAAGGGCCTTGGTATTGCATTGGGAGCTAATTTCCAGTCAAAGCGCGAATCCGGCGCTTATGATATAACGCTCCCCAATTATTGTGTAGCGAATGCCGGGCTTTATTACCGCATTGATAAAATTCAGCTTTCTGCTACATTCAATAACCTGTTCAATAAAACGTACTGGTTAGGCGCCGATTCGTTTACCCGGCTGTTTCCCGGTGCGCCCAGGAATTTCCTGGTGGGCGTAGGATATACGTTTTAATAAAGATGTTTATGCTTATAAGGTCTCCCGGCGGTTGGGCGGGGAGACCTTTTTGTTATAAGCGCTTGTTTAGCCTTTTCGATCTTGCTGTGTGCTATCGGGAAAACAGATTCAAAAGGGTTGCCGCTTCAATCCCGCTTCCGGCTTATCGCGTAGGCAAGATCTTAGAGTTGTTATTTTTTGTAAGGAGCTATATGTCCTCCCCTGGGGGAGGCGTCCGCCACAGGCGGACGGAGGGGGATAGCATACGCCACCCTCACCAAAACATACAAATGCTCATAAAAAAGCACCAGGTTGCTTTTGTCTGTTTCTTTATCTCCTTTGTAAGTGATCACGGCATCCAGCATGTCCAGCAGCTCTGTTTGCGCGTAAGACCGGTGAAAGGTTTTACAGAACTGGTGAACGACCTGTTCCGGTTTTGTCTTCTCTTCTTCCGTAAGTAAAACCGGGGTGTTCTCTTGTGCTATTATTTGCCGGGTTTGTTTGGGCAGTTTTTTTAATTGTTTGCGTTTTTGGCTGGTGTTCTTTCTTTCATTTATAATATAGAATGCTTCTGCAAGGCGCTGCAGTTCCTGGGTAAAATCCAGCAGGTCTTCCCTTGCGCTTGCTTCTGCGTATGCGCTGTTATCGTTACATAAGGCCAGTTGCAGCCAGCACTGCAGCTCCTGCTTCAGATGGTACAGGGAGTAATTAGAAAACACTTCCCGCAGGCCGGTGTGTAGTTTACCGGCCTGACTAAGAAAATGCCAGGGCTTGTAAAAGCGCCTTTTGGGGGAAGTGCAGGTGGGAATAGGGTGGTGTTGCATAGGAAGCATAAAATTTATTGAATTTTGTAGCACAAAGATAAATAAAAATGCATTTAAAGTCACTTAAATTATAAATTTATGCATGATTTTTTTATTGTGAATGATAAGTGCCTGCTTTTTTGTTAGTTAGTGATGTAAATACTGCCCCATGGCCACGAAAAAAAAGCGTTTTAACAGGATAAAAATAGTGCTGCTGGAAAATGAAAAGTCCAATATATGGCTTGCCGAAGAATTGGGTGTAAGCCGGACAACTGTTTCTAAATGGTGCACCAATGACAACCAACCTACGGTTGAAACGCTGTTTAAGATTGCTGACGTGCTGGGGGTAGAGGTGAGTGAGTTATTAGTTAGTATGAAAAAATAAGTGCCTACTTTGGTCAAGTAAATTATTGTTGTTGTGGCCATTTGACACTGCAACCCAGGTTGGCTGTCTATATTAGCAATTTAGCTTTACATAATTAACTCGTCAATCTTCGACAAAAGAAATCTATCAATCAAACGCTCATCCTTCTTACTTTTTAATTCCAGTAAGTGTTTTATATCATTATCATCTAACACTATGAGATAGGCGTCTTTATCATTCAAAACATCCCTACATCTTTTAATTACCAAAGGTCGATCATCAATTGAACGACATACAAGTATTCCAAAATTTCCTCTCTTATTTCCCAACCGTCCTAATAGCTGATCAATTTCCGGATTACCAACTTCTCGACCGTAATTTTTACATTCGAAAAATATTTTCGGACATTGCACATGATGAAAATGATTCAATTTGTGAAAAAAACCTGTTGTATCATTATTATCAAATACTATATCAATTCGCTTTCTACCTTCATTAATTTTTTCCTCACTTTTGGGATTGGAAAGTCTATTCCCGAAAATTTCAGTTAGGCATTTTAATGAAAACTTATGAAAAGTATCTGAGTCTTTCTTCCCGGCTTGAATACTTCTTAAAAAGCATTCGATACTTTCATAGAAAGAGGCAGGCTTTATAATGGAGTGAGCTTCTTCAGGATTATAAGCGTTTTTATCAGCCTCCTGAATAGTGTTAACGGTAGGTTCTGTTAGATTAGCAGATGTTTTGCTATTTAATTCTGCATAATGTTTACCAAGTTGGAATGGCCTTTCTTTAAAATCAATAAGCCAGGCTAGTAATTCAATGTTTATTGGATTAGTATTCGTTACTCCCCTGTTTAAATAATTCACCAAAGGTTTAAAACGGTCAGTATTACAGCGTGATATAGTTCTTAAACAGGATTCTTTTCCATCAATTGAGCCAAAAAAATCTTCTAATATTCTTTCATCTTTATGTAGATACCTTGAGTGAGATACTCGTAAACACTCTTCTTTTAATCTGGAAGGTGTTGGGTTTACTAATGCAAATGGCAATTTGTTTTCAAACCTTAATCTCTCATATTCCGTAAGAATAAGATGAACGTAATCAATAAACATTTCTTTTAAAAAATAATTGTGATACCTTGAATTTATTAAACTCATGTGGTACTACAAAACATTTATTTTATTTTGAGTCTTTTTGCTCTAGTAAGAGGATTGTTTCTTTACAATCTTTATCAATCAGGTTAAGCTATATCTTTCAAATTTGCTAAATCCGGGACGTTATGCAAGGCATTGAAACCATAATACAACGTCTTTTACTCTTTAGGGCTGCGTGTGATTAGGATATTTGAGCAGGTGTTGGAGTAATTGTTACATTTATACAAGTTACAAAAAACACTATAACCATGAAAAGAACTACCACCCGGCTGCCTTTTACCCAGTAGGAGCTGGGCAGCATATGCTTGCCGAAGCATCCCTATACCTGCCTGATCTTTTTTTCAAGATCATCCCGGTACACTCTTCCGATAGGTATATCATGTTTGCCAAGAATAAGCTGGTTACGGGCTATTTTCCGTACCCGGTTTTTTGCAACAATAAAAGATTTATGCACCCTGATAAAAGCCGGCCCTGGAAATAGCTCCTGCATGAACTTAACAGATCCTTTTACCACAATTTTACCAGTAGTTGTTTGAATGATCGCATAATCCTTCAGGCCCTGTATAAAAATCACTTCCGAAAGGAACAGCTTTATTCTCTCCACACCGCTCTTCACAAAAATGAGCCCGGTGTTTTCCCTGCTCATTTCTATATTAGTGCCTTTCTGCTGTTATGCTTAAAAATCAGTAATTTTTTCTATGGACTGATTGAAGCGTTGTTCGGCAGGGAAAGTCACATGGACATCTTATAAAAATACCCCTGCTACAAATAGTCAGGGGTAAATTGATTGCCTGTGAGATTTTTATACTAATACGACATGTTTGATTGGGGGCGGCTTGTTTTTTGTGTGCCAAACGCCGAAGGCTTACTGCCCATATAAAAAGTAAGGGTGCCTCCTTTTGAAATATCTTTATGCGTGATATAAGATTTTGTATAGGGTTTGCCATTGAGCACTACCCTTTGTATATATGGGTTATTGTCTGATGCATTGACCACTTTTACATGAAACATTTTATTATCCTTCAGCTTTACGCTTGCATTGTTAACGAGGGGCGTGCCAAATACATAAGCTCCGTTAGCCGGGTTAACGGGGTAAAAGCCCAGGGCCGAAAAAATATACCAGGCAGACATCTGGCCCACATCCTCATTCCCGCAAAGCCCCCCTGGCTCAGCAGTAAAGAACTCTTTATCTATCTTCCTGATAAGCGCGGCGGTTTTCCAGGGCTGTCCGGCATAGGCGTACATATAAACCACGTGGTGGCTGGGCTCATTGCCTTGTGCGTACATTCCTATCAGTCCCGATACATCCGGAGAAGCCTCTGCCCCAATGCTGCCTTCCACAACAAATAAGCTGTCGAGCTTTTGAACAAAAGGCTTATCCCCTCCCAACAACCTGATAAGGCCTTCCACATCCTGCGGCACCAGCCAGGTGTATTGCCAGGAATTACCTTCTACAAAATCATCCTTGCGGTGAACGGAAGATACCGGATCAAACGGGGTACGCCAGCTACCATCTGCCATGCGCCCTCTCATAAACCGGATAGACTTGTCAAAATATAAAGAATAAAGTTTTGCCCTTTTAGAGAAGTAAGTATAATCATCTGCTTTGCCCATTGCCTTTGCCATTTGCGCTATCGCCCAGTCATCAATAGCATATTCCAAAGCTTTGGCCACGGACTCAGATACGCTATCGGCCGGTATGTATTGCAGCTTCTGAATATACTGAATACCATCTGTTTGCTGCATGGCAGAGTGCCTTATGGCTTCGTAGGCAAGATTTACATCATAGCCTCTAAACCCTTTCAGGTAAGCATCTACAATTACGGGAACAGCATGATACCCTACCATTGTATTGGTTTCATTGCCCATTAAATGCCAAACCGGTAATTTTCCCTGTTCCTGGTAAATAACCAACATGGTTTTTACTATGTCGTTTATCTTTTCGGGGTGAATAATGGTGGACAAAGGATGCCAGGCCCTGTACGTATCCCAAAGGGAAAAAGTAGTATAGTTGGTGAAACCGGCGTTGCGATGTACACTTTTTTTGGTATCAGAGCCCCGGTAATCACCGTTCACATCGTTAAACAATGATGGCGCGAACATGGAATGATATAAAGCTGTGTAAAAAACTTTCATGCGCCTTTCATCTGCATTTATTTTTATTCTTCCCAGCTCTTCGTTCCATTTTTTGTCTGCTTCGGCAAATGTCTGGTCAAAGTTCCAGCCAGGCAATTCTTTCGCCATATTCATTACGGCATTATCGCAGCTTACCGGTGAAAGCCCTGTTTTTAATAATACCTGGTTGTTTTGTAATGCATCAAAATAAAAGACGGCTTTTATCCTTTTTCCCTTTGCTTCGGTACCGCTTACAGGTACAGTGTCCTGGTACAGTTCCATGCTTTTAAAAGGTTGTGAGAACTGCATATTAAAATAAACCTGCTGGTTATTCGCCCATCCTTTTGAGTGGCGGTAGCCAATTAATTTACTATTATCTGATTGCTTTATATAGGTTTCCACAGGTGCATCCCAGCCAATACCTTCGCCAAGGTCGATAATAATATGTGGCCGGTCAGCAGATGAAGGAAAAGTGTAGCGGTGCATGCCGGTCCTTTCGGTGGCCGTAAGCTCCGCTTTGATATTGTATTTATCAAGAAGCACGCTGTAATAACCCGGCTTTACAGTTTCGTTAACCCGGTTGAAAGCAGAGGTATATCCGTTTGTAAAATCATTTACTTTTCCTTTGGTAACAAAGGTTTTACCGGTAGCCGGCATTACCAGTACATCTCCCAGATCACCTATGCCGGTACCGCTTAAATGGGTATGTGAAAACCCTACGATGTTTTTACTGGTATAATGATAGCCGCTGCACCAGTCCCAGCCGGTTTCAATATTAACCGGGCCCAGCTGAACCGCTCCGAAAGGCACATTTGCTCCTACAAACACATGCCCATGCTCTGCTGAGCCAATCAGCGGGTCTACGTAAAAAGTATAGCTTTTTTGCGCCTGTGATACCAGGACAGAAAAGGAAAAGAAAAACACACTTATACTGCTGTGCAACAAATGTTTTCTGAATGTCGCTATGAAGCGATGGCATAATTGAAACGAGGCGAGGGCACCTCGTATAACATCATTTCTACTCATTTATATATTTTTTGTTTTAAATATTCGTATCAATCATTAACGTGTCAAAAGTATTGAGTAGCACAAATCTATTTATATATTCATAATATCCTATTTATTTTCCTGCGCCCATGTCCTGAACATTTTTATGGCTTTAGCCAGTACCCCTGCTTCCCCCTGAAATCAGAGAAGCTCACGAAGTTTCATAGGAACTTGCCTGCTGCAAACCGTTGCCATTTTTTTTATCTTCCAGGTAGTAAGGGGCGCCACTACTTTCGATCCGCATAACCAGGTTTACCTGCCGGGCATGAAGGTACTGGCAGGCAATTAGGGTAAAACAGAAGAATGGCCTCATCATAATTACCAAAGAGAAACTGCTGCTTCTTTACTATTTATAGGTAGTACTTCTCACTTTCATGGCAAGATATGACTAAGATAAAAAATGGGGCGGGCACCTCGCCAAAGCATTAAGCGTAACCAGGTAATAGCACTGAAATATGCCAGCTACGGGCAGACAAAGATCAGCACCAACGCTAAAAAAAGCCGGGCCTTTTGTATCGGGGGTTCTCCAGGAGATGGAACTGAACGGACAGGTTATCACCACAGAAAAAACATTATCCCGGAAGTTTTAGCACTTACCGGTACGCTCAACCATATGGCAGCAAACCTGAACCAGATCGCTAAAAAACGGAATAGCGAAATAGCATATCAGAAATATTCCGACCCAATATGACCGGTAAAAAAGTATAGTTTCACTTTTTACAGCCGTCTCTTCTTTACAGCCTTTGGCGTTTCATTCGTCCACGATTTAAAAGCCTTTCTAAAGGCAGTAAGGTCTGAGTAACCTAAAATGTCGGAAATCTCGGAAATTTTTATGGCAGGATTTTGCATTAACTGCAAGGCAATTTCTTTTCTTACTTCTCCGGCAATATGGCGAAAGGTGGTTTGCTCCTGCAGCAGCCGGCGTTGCAAATGACGGGGTGTGATATTCAAAGCCGAAGCTGCTTCTTCAATCGTAGGTATCCTTCCCCTGAACTGCATGAATAATACCTGCTTTAAATTTTTTGCCGTACTGTTCGTTTCCAATAGCGCCTGCTTATCGGCCACAATGGAGTTGAATAGCTGGAACATGGACTGATCACTGGTGAGTACCGCCATTGATACATCTTCTTTACGCAGCACAATGCGGTTTTTCTCTTTATTGAAAAGTATTTCACAGCCAAAAAATTTTCTGTATGCAGAAATTTCCCGCATCCCGTAAGCCAGTTCAATCCTTAATGGAATAATACGCTTGCCGGACAGGGCATGTAACGTATTTACGATGGCTGCCAATAAAAAATCATTGGCATGTCTTGCAGGTTCCGGATGTTTCAGGCGCCACATTTTATTCTGCGCAATTTCAAGAGAAGCTACACTATCAACCTTATACCGGTATTCAACCATAGGTGATATCATATGGCCATACCGGCATAATATCTGAAGTCCATAGTTAATATCTTTACTGCTTTGGATCAAAAAGCCAACCATTCCGTGAAGCAGCTTGTTTACGTCAATGCCTACATGCAGACCAATCAATGGATCGCCCGACAGCTTTAAGAGAGGTACCCAAATAAGCGCCGCTTTCTCCCATTCAACCATATTTTCTGAGTCGCTGATCTCTTCAGGATTGATACCCGACATCTGGCAAAGAGTATCGAATGCTGCTCCAAATGAAGCAGCCGTTTGAAAGATAGTCCGGATGACGGTACCCTGTAAAGCCATGGCATAAAATATATCATTTCAGGCAGCATATATCCTTTTTCCAGCCTGCACAATGAAAGTTCTTTGCAGTATCAATTATAAATATATGAAATCAGAAAAGAAAATGTTTTTAAAAAAGTGGATAACGGGCAATATAGCCGTTTACACCGGGGCATTAGGCTTACTGCACCCGCTTATTGCGCACGGACTTACCGGCGATCATGATAAACTGCTAACAACCCCGCAGTTTATTATGCATACCTTATCTATATTCGTTTTCGTTTTTTTTCTTGTAAGAACGCAAAACAGGATACTTCTACTCGTTAGAAAACGGGATCCCACTGCCGGCATCTGGCCATTTTTATTCTTTACTCCCTGGGTATTTTGGCTTGGTTATTATACCTTTTTTGTTCCCTTCGACATACTATTTATGTTCCTGTCCTTTGGTATTATCAACGCCATACAATTAAAACCGGTCGTTAAATTTCCAGCAAAATGGATATGGCAATGCATACTGGGTTATTTCCTCGCTGCGGTAGCCGGTATTGTTATAGGGTTGGGCGCATACCTGCTTTACTATAAGGATATACAGGGCATCGCCAGAGACTTTGCCACCTGGCTGTCCATCAGCATTCCTGCTGCGCTTGTTGTTGCTTACTACTTCAGGTATATTTTATCCTTCCAGATCCTTCTACCCGGAAATGATGTGCCTGATATGAAACAGGACGAGAGACATATTTTCCAAAAGTTGCCTGAAAACGCTTATTTAAATCAATAATCAAAACTATTACAAATGAAACAGAATGTACGCAGGATACTTCTTGCGTTTATATGCAGCGTTATTTTAACATCCTGCAGCAAAAAGGATAATAATAACAATGATTTGCCAGAAGTGCCGGGAATGAAAAAAGGTATTGTAAGCGGTGTTGTCACAGATGCTAAAAATCTCCCTGTTAAAGATGCCGGCATAACAATTGAGCATACCGTTTGGTATAACAGTTATCTCTTCGCTTCCAGCGATCACGATGGAAAATACCAGGTGTCATTACCCGATGATCCTGCAGGTGACTGGACGGCCAAGGCGCAGATTCTAAAAAACGCTTACGGACAAACCTATAAATTTGACCTGGAGCCGGATAAAACCGGCGCCTTTAATAAAGCAAGTGGCGCTGTACGAAACTTTAAATGGAGACTAAGCGGCCAGCGGCAGGGTGGTAGCGGATATTATGGAGCGCATGTTGATCTGTACCCATTTGGTACAGATGTGGATATGACAAAAGTGAAGCTGTTATTTACTCCATTCCCCGGAGAAACCAGTCTTATTGATGGAACCACAGCGGCTTCATTTGAAAGGCCTGTAGAGGAGGTTGCAGGAACCTTTATGGCAAAAGATGTACCTATAGGAAAATATACCGTTAAGATTGTTTATACAGGTAAAAAATTATTACTCAATAACCGCTACACCGATGATATTGATGAAGAATCCAAGACCGTAGTTTTTGGTAAATACGGTTACCTTGGTGAAACCGAATACAATATTGCGTTCTACATAACGGAACCGGATTAAAACCGGCCTCTGGAACAAATTAAACTTGTAACGACAAATAGTAATAATACAATGACATTTAAAATGCGAAATATTATCACTGCATTATTTTCTTCGTTTGCCTGTATCATTTTACTCGCTTCAAATTTGCGGCGAATAAGCTTTATACTTCTAAAGCAGAATTATATGCAAATACATATAGTTTTAAAGTTCTAAGCCAAATTATATCTAAAACATATAACTATGAAATCGCTGCAAAGCATGATAGGATAAACGGAAAGAATCGGAGTTTACCAGCAGGAGTTTGCTAAGAAAGCTTGTGTGGTGCTGGAGCAAGTATAATTTATGGATATTTTTGGATATAAATATGGGTATAAATTCATCAACCATACAAATTACGCCAAAGATTTTGTCCTTGATTTCAGAAATAGATGAATTCAAAGGAGCCTGGAAGGCCTTAGGACAATTAGCCCCTGAACAATTGAATGCCCTTAAAAAAGTGGCCACTATTGAAAGTATAGGCTCTTCAACCCGTATAGAAGGTAGTAAATTGAGTGACCAGGAAGTTGAAAGGTTATTAAGCAACCTGTCTATACAAAAATTTGAAACACGGGATCAACAGGAGATTGCCGGATATTCCTCCGTCGTGAACTTAGTATTTCAGCATTATGATGTTATACCTCTTTCTGAAAATCATATTAAACAACTCCATGCCGAGCTCCTGCAATACAGTGGCAAGGATGGCTGGCATAAAGGAGATTATAAAAATCTCCCAACCATGTAGAAGCCTTTGGACCCGATGGCAAAAGTCTTGGAATCGTATTTGAAACAGCAAGCCCGTTTGAAACGCCAATGCGTATGCAAAATCTTATTGAATGGACGAATGATGCATTAGAAAAGAAAAAGCTTCATCCTCTTCTCGTTATTGCTCTTTTCATTGTGGAGTTCTTAGCTATTCATCCCTTTCAGGACGGCAACGTGCGCTTATCAAGATTGCTGACAACTTATTTACTTATAAAATGCGGGTTATATTTACGCTCCTTATAGTTCCCTGGAGGCGGTAATAGAACACAGTAAAGAAAGCTACTATCTGGCGCTGCGTCAAACCCAGGGCACTATAAAAAATGATGCCCCCAACGGGCAACCCTGGATATTGTTTTTTTTAAACGCCTTAAATCATCAAAAGCAGCGTTTGGCGGTAAAACTAGAACGGGAAAAATTATTACTGGCCCAGCTTCCTGAGTTATCGCTAAAAATTCTTGAAATAGCTAAATCACGAGGGCGCATTACTGTAAAGGAGGCTGTTGCTATAACCAATGCCAATAGGAATACCATTAAAAAACACCTGGAATCATTAGTTGAAAATAAGCATCT
This sequence comes from Niabella sp., assembly GCA_027493055.1. Taxonomy (GTDB): domain Bacteria; phylum Bacteroidota; class Bacteroidia; order Chitinophagales; family Chitinophagaceae; genus Niabella. The sequence continues at coordinate 28,276 of JAPUDO010000116.1, forward strand.
TCAAAAAAATGGGGTAGGCAAAGGGACCTGGTATCGAGTTATTGAATAGCGGTTAAGCCAAAAGACACCCGTTTGCATAAAAGCAGCAGCCTGTAATGTTCAGCAACGCTTTCATTCTTCTATTCCCATCATAAAAGCAGGCACCTCTGGTCATGATGGAATACTTCATCCACTCAAACCCAATAGCCCTCTGCCTGTTAATTTTTAGTAACAGGATTACTTTACTCTTAACCTTTGATACTAAAATCTCATTTTTTGTATTCTTACTGCATTCAGTATCGCCAGCAATGCCACGCCCACATCTGCAAAAACAGCTTCCCACATCGTTGCCAGGCCACCTGCGCCTAAAATCAGTACAATACCCTTTACCACAAACGCCAAAGCAATATTTTGCCAAACGATTTTCTTTGTCTGTTTTCCGATGTTGATTGCCATAGGTATCTTACCGGGTTTGTCGTCCTGTATCACTACATCAGCCGTTTCAATAGTGGCATCGCTTCCCAATCCACCCATTGCAATACCTACATCGCTTAAGGCTACTACCGGTGCATCATTCACCCCATCTCCAACAAAAGCAACACTTTCTCCTTTGGCTTTGATTTCCTTAACCTTGTTTACTTTGTCTTCCGGTAACAGATCGCCAAAGGCATTGTCTATGCCCAACTGCTCTGCAACATACTTTACCACTGTACTTTTATCGCCGCTAAGCATTGTAGCTTTAACATTTAGCTGGTGCAGTTGATTGATGGTTTCCCGGGAGTCTTCTTTTATGCTGTCAGCAATAGTGATATAACCAACAAATTTATTATCGTAAGCAACGGCAATAGTGGTATAAACAATACTGCTGGGGTCTACATCGTATTGGATGCCGGATTTATCCATCAGTTTGAAGTTTCCGGCCAATAATTGCTTTCCGTTTACATCAGCTTTTAGCCCATGCCCCGGTATTTCTTCCGTATTCTCTAACTTTATTTCATTACCTGGTTTGCCTACGTACTCGTGAATAGCCGTTGCTACGGGGTGCGTACTGTGGTTTTCCAAAGCATTGACCATTTGAAGCATTTCGTCTTTGTTATATTCGGTATTAAAAACAACTTCCTGTACTTTAAAAACGCCCTCCGTCATTGTGCCGGTCTTATCCATAACTACATTTTGGACATTGGATAAAGCATCTAAAAAGTTGCTTCCCTTAAACAGTATTCCGTTCCTGCTGGCTGCTCCAATGCCTCCAAAATATCCCAAAGGAATACTTATAACCAGGGCACAAGGACAAGAGATAACCAGGAATATCAAAGCCCTGTATAACCATTCTTCGAACTGGTAATCTGCTACGAAAAAGTACGGCACTAAACAAATGGCGAGGGCTAAAAACACCACAATCGGGGTATAAATTTTAGCAAACCTGCGGATAAACAACTCTGTTGGCGCTTTTTGCGAAGTGGCATTTTGCACCAGCTCCAAAATCCTGCTCAATTTACTATCGGTGTATGCCGTGGTAACTTTTACCTGTGATACAGTGTTCAGGTTTATCATGCCTGCTAAAACCGTTTCGCCTTTGCTTTTTGTATCGGGCTTGCTTTCGCCCGTTAAAGCTGCGGTGTTGAATGATGCTGTTTCGGATAGTAGCTCTCCGTCCAGGCCCAGTTTTTCTCCCGGCTTCAGTTGTATAACCTCACCAATATTCACAGTTTCAGCCTTTACAGTTTGCGGATCGTTGTTTCTTAAGACCGTTACTTCATCTGGCCTTTGGTCAAGCAGAGATCTGATATTTGATTTAGCCCTGGAAACAGCCATTGTCTGAAACACTTCTCCAACGGCATAGAACAACATTACGGCAACACCCTCCGGGTATTCGCCAATAGCAAATGCCCCTATGGTAGCAATGCTCATCAGCAAAAACTCTGAAAAAACATCGCCTTTGCCAATGCTTTGTACCGCTTCTTTTATAACAGGCACTCCTACAGGAGTATAGGTCACCACATACCAAATAATCCTTACCCAACCGGTAAACCAGGTTTGCGGAAACCAATTATCCATTGCAATACCTGCAAGCAATAACACAAGGGAAATAATAGCCGGCAAAAACATTTTAAAAACGCTGCCACCTGCATGTGAATGGTCGTGTCCGTCATCATCGCTATGCTCTTCGTGATTATGCTTTTTCGTACTGCAACAATCATTGTCCTGTATCAGGTTCTTTGCACCTGCTTTGGTGTAAATCTTTTCTTCCTGTGTGCAACAAAGCTGCTTGCCCTGTGCATCGTATTTATGTTGATGTTCCATTATAATAACCTTTTTGTTTTATGTTTATATTCCTGGTATTTTGAACCATGCTCTTTTGTAAGAAAGTCCTCTTCTAACCGTATCTGAATTTGTATAATGAAGTAAGTAGTAAGCATAAGAAAAAATGTAAGTGCATTGGGAATAATTAAGAATACGCCTGCCACGCTTATAATCATCCCTAAAAAAATGGGGTTTCGACTTACAGAAAAAACACCTTTTGTTACCAATCCGGTTTTGTTTTCTTCATCAATACCAATCCGCCAGCTATTGCCCATCTGCAATTGTGCAATACAGATCCAAAGCAACGAAATATGAATGATTATAAGACCCGCGTACCGTAAAGCATCAATTTGTAGATAACTAATGGGAACAAAATAAGGGTACGCTTTTTCACTCAACGAAAACAGCAGCACCGCAATAAACAGCAAGCCCACCAAAAGTTTCATAACAAAACCAATATAATCGTGCGCATTACCGGATCTGCCGAAAGTAACAGGATTAATACCTGTTCTCTTAAATGTGCGGTAGCTCGGCAATACAAATGCTATGAACAAATATAGCAAAAGGTATATAGGCAGGTAAATTTTTAAAAAGCTCATGATCATTAATATTTAATGGCTGTGTTCGCCTGTGTTAGATAACCTGGCATTGATAAAGAAAGCACCTTTTGTTACGATTTGGACGTTGCCCGGAATATCCTGCACTAAAGTTACTGCCGTGTAACCCATATCCGAAACGCCCTTTACTACCTCGATCTTTTCAAAGTTCACATTATTTTTGGCTTCTTCTTTGTTGTCACCTTCGTTTTCGCTGTGCTGATGTCCGTCTTCTTCATTTTCCTCATGATGTTCTTCGGGCTTTTTATCTGTTACAATAAAGATGTAGTATTTACCATCTGCATTTACAATAGCCTCGTTTGGTACGGCTGGTGTAGTAACATTATTCAGGCTTACGATACCCGTAATGTTCATTCCGTCAATCAAACCCGCTTTGTTGCCTGTTACGGCTGCGTGAACGGAAATAGTTTTGCTTTCACTTTCAAAGGACGAGCCGATACTAAAGACTTTTGCATCGTATTCACTGGTAGGGTTATTGGTTAATGTAAAATGAATGACTTGCCCAACTTTCATCTTCGGCAGATCTTTTTCAAAAATCTGTAAATCCAAATGCAATGAGCTGTTGTCAATAATTTCTGCAACCGGCGAGGCAACATCTACATAACTGCCGATCTTGGCAAATACATCGCTTACCGTACCGTTCAACGGACTTGTTACCACCAATGCCGATTTCAGGTTACTGTTTGATACGGAACCCGGATTGATGCCCATCAACCGTATCTGCTGTTGCAATGATGCCTTACGTGTTCGCAATGTGTTAAGTTCCGCCGTTGCGTTCTGCAGGTTCTTTAATGCACCCGCATTACCTGTATTAAGCTCCTGCTGGCGTTGCACTTCCTGCTCCGCAAAGGTTATTTTACTGCCAATGGATAAATATTCTTCCTGCAACTGGATAAATTGCGGATTGGCAATGGTGGCTATCACCTGCCCTTTCCGTACATAATCGCCGATCTGAACATTTAAAGTTTTGATTACGCCACCATATAGCGAGGTTGCATTGGCTTTATTATTGTTCGGCACCCGAAGCATGCCATTGGCTTTTATGGTAGCGGTAAGTTCTTTGCGCTCCAGTTTGCCCAATTGTATGCCTACCGCTTTTATCTGCTCCTGCGTAAGCGTGGCAATGGTGGGCATTTCTTCTTCGTGAGACTCTCCTGAATTTGTTGCCTCTTTGGGTTTTTCTTCATTCTGGGAATGATTGTCTTTGTTGCCACAACTGCTTATTAAAAGCAAAACATTCAGCAACAATGCAAAAGCGATTGATTTTTTTATTTTGATGCACATACCGGTTTACTGATTGATTAATGAATAGATACTGATTACCGATTGATTTACCTGCTGAATACTTTTTAAATACCCTAACTGTATATCTGTGGCTGTTTGTAAAGCATAGAGATACTCAACATAGCTTATATCACCCGTGCGATAGCCCAACTGAGCTGCCGAAACAATATCATTGGCATTAGGCAGCGCCTGTTGCTGATAATAATTGAACTGCTGCAGATCCTGCTGGTATTGCTGTACGGCATTTTGCAATTGTGTTTCCAGCAAAACCCGCTGTTGCTTTGCATTGGTCTGTACAGCCTGCTTTTGATAGTCCAAAGATTTTATCCTGGCTTTTGTTGCCCCAAACGTTAATGGGATCGCAATGCCTATGTTCACCGAACTAAACCGGTTGCCCGAATTAAAATACTTTTCCTGTCCATTAATGGTTTGAAAGCCTATCAAAGATTGATTGACGTAGCCCACCGTAAAGTCGGGCAAGCCCTGTGCTTTTTCTACTTTCTTGGTTTGCTCGGCAATCAAAACATCCTGGTACAGGGCTTTAATAGCAGGGTGGTTGGCAACGGCTGAGCTGTCCAGCAAAGCGCTTATCTGCAACGGCTTAAATTCCACATCATCGCTTATTTCAAACGGTTCAACGGTATTCATGAGCGCCTGTAAGCTCTGATACGCATTTTGCAAATGCACTTCGTTTTGTTTCAGCAACAAATTGATCTCGCCCTGCCTGGCTTGTGCCGTACTGATGTCAACTTTTTTTGTATCGCCTGTTTTATAGCGCAGCTCCGCTACTTTAATAAAATCATTGTATAAACTATCTAAACGCAATAACTGCTTTTGATTGTGCCCGAGGTATTGGATTTGGTAATAGTATGTACGAACCTGGTTCTTTAATTCCAGTATGGTTATTTCACTTTGTAACTCCCTGCCCTTTACCTCCGCATTTATGAGTTCTTTTTTAGCTCCAAATAACGTGGGAAAGGGTATCGTTTGTCCTGCCTGGAACGATTGATCAAATTTAATGCTGTTGTATTGTCCCAACTGTGCGTTAAAATCCAGTTTGGGCAATTCGCCTGCTGTTTTTCTCAGGCTTTGGGCCGATTTTACTTCAAGCTCATTGGCTTTTATGCTACCGTTGTTTTGCAGGGCAATATTTATGGCTTCGGCTACACCAATGACTTTTTTGGTTTGCGCATTGGCGTTGAAGCCAAGGCCGGAAAGCAATAACAACAGTATAGTTGTAACTGGTTTCATGTTTCCTTTTTTCTTAAAGTTTATTTTTGAATGGAAGATGATGTAGAGCAAAGGCAGTACAAACAGCGTAAGAAATGTAGCCGTAACCAAACCGCCAATAACTACTGTTGCCAATGGCTTTTGCACTTCTGCGCCCGCGCCTGTGCTTAGTGCCATCGGCAGAAAGCCCAGGCTGGCTACGGCTGCCGTCATCAGTACAGGCCTCAGTCTTTGTTTGGTGCCATCAAATACCCGTTTTATAATATCGGCAACTCCTTCTTTTTCTAATTGGTTGAAAGTGCCAATCAGCACAATTCCGTTTAATACGGCCACACCAAACAACGCAATGAAACCAATGCCCGCGCTAATACTGAAAGGCATATCCCGTAGCAGTAATGCAAAAACGCCACCTATGGCGCTCATGGGGATTGCGGTAAAGATCAAAGCAGCCTGTTTCAGTGAATGGAACGTAAAATACAGTAAAGAAAAAATGAGAAACAGCGATACGGGAACGGCTATCATCAGGCGTTTACTTGCTTTTTGTAAATTCTCAAACTGCCCGCCATAGGTAAAGTAATAGCCCGTTGGTAATTTTACCTGTGCTTCCAGCTTTTCCTGTATATCCTCTACCACACTTTGCACATCCCTGCCCGATACGTTGAAGCCTATAACAATTCTTCGTTTACTTTCTTCACGGCTGATCTGTGCAGCGCCCACTTTGTAACTGACTACCGCTACCTGCGATAATGGAATTTGATTGCCGGTAATGGTCGGTATCATTAAGTTGCTGACATCATCTATATCGGTTCTGTAAGCGCTGTCTAAACGAACCACCAAATCAAAGCGCCGTTCATTTTCAAAAACCTGTCCTGCGCTCTGCCCCGCAAATGCCGTGCTTACTACGTTATTCACATCCACTACATTGATACCATAATTGGCAAGCCTTGTTCTGTCATACTCCACATTGATTTGGGGCAGCCCGCCGATTCGCTCTACCTGTGGGGTAGTTACCCCGTCCACATTTTGTATTACCTGGCTTACCTTGTTGGCATATACAGCAAGACTGTCCAGGTCTTCCCCAAATATCTTTACTGCCACATCCTGCCTGATGCCTGTCATCAATTCATTAAAACGCATTTGTATAGGCTGATTTTTTTCAAAGAATATCCCGGGAATAATTTCCAGGGCTTCGCTGATCTCATCGCCTAATTGAGCATAGCTTTTTTTGGTTTTCCATTCTTTTTGGGGCTTAAGGATGACCATTAAATCAGTGGCTTCAGGTGGCATGGGGTCAGTGGGAACTTCTGCCGCCCCTGTTTTGCCCACTACCATTTTTACTTCATCAAACCGTTTGATGATCCGTGAGGCTTGCATGGATGTTTCGATGCTTTGACTTAATGAGCTCCCCTGTGGCAATATGCAATGAAAAGCAAAATCGCCCTCCTGTAATTGTGGTATAAACTCGCCACCCATTCTGTTGAAAAGCAAGATGCTTAGGGCAAACAGAGCTACTGTTACACCTACTAACCAGTATTTTATTCTGATTGCTTTTCGTAATAACGGTTGGTAAAAACTTTGCAGGAAATGCATCATTCTGTCTGAAAAGGTTTTCTTATGAGAAACTTTTTTGGACAGGAATAAGGCACACATCATCGGTATGTAGGTCAATGACAGGATCAACGCACCTAAAATAGCAAAGCCAACAGTTTTGGCCATTGGCGTAAACATTTTACCCTCAACGCCTACCAATGTCAATATGGGGATGTAAACGATCAGAATAATGATTTCACCAAACGCTGCACTGTTACGGATTTTAGAAGCCGATAAAAAAACCTCATCGTCCATTTCCTGCTGCGTGAGCCTGTTCAATGATTTCCGTAAACCTAAATGGTGTATGGTGGCCTCCACTACAATTACAGCACCGTCCACAATCAACCCGAAATCTATCGCTCCCAAACTCATTAAGTTGGCGCTTACGCCAAAAACGTTCATCATTCCCAATGCAAACAGCATGGACAATGGAATGGCGGAGGCAACTATCAATCCGGCTCTTAGATTGCCTAAAAACAGTACCAATACAAAAATTACGATTAGCGCGCCCTCAATCAGATTTTTTTCTACGGTACTGATAGCCCTGCCCACCAGGTCGGTACGGTCTAAATAAGGCTCTATTACAACATCATCCGGCAAAGATTTCTGAATAACCGGCAATTTTTCTTTGATACGCTTTACTACTTCATTGCTGTTTTCTCCTTTAAGCATCATTACCACACCACCAACGGCATCTACTTCACCATTGTAAGTTAATGCTCCGTAACGCACTGCATTGCCAAAACGGACATCCGCAACATCCTTTATGAAAATCGGAACACTTCCGGTTATGTTTTTTACGGCAATGTTGGCTACATCTTCCAGCGAAGTAACCAAACCAATGCCCCGGATGAAGTAAGCATTGGGCTTTTTGTCAATATATGCCCCGCCTGTATTTTGATTGTTTTTTTCAAGCGCGTTGAATATATCGGTAATACTTACTCCCATTGCTTTTAAGCGGTTGGGATTAACGGCTACTTCGTACTGTTTAAGCTCACCACCAAAACTGTTTACTTCGGCAATGCCTTTTGTTCCGTTAAGCTGTCGGGCTACTATCCAATCCTGCATGGTGCGCAGGTCTTTGGCGTTGTATTTCCCCTCGCTTCCTTTTTTGGGATGTATGATATATTGATATACTTCGCCCAGGCCCGTGCTTACAGGCGCTAACTCGGGCATGCCAATACTTTTGGGGATTCTTTCTTCTGCTTCTTTTAGTTTTTCATTGACAAGCTGCCGGGCAAAATAAATGTCCACATCTTCGTCAAAAACAACAGTAATAACCGAAAGCCCGAACCGGGAAATGCTTCGGGTTTCTTCCAGTCCGGGAAGGTTGGCAATGCTTTGTTCTATAGGGAAGGTAACCAGTTGTTCTACTTCCTGCCCTGCCAGTGTAGGGCAAAGTGTAATGATCTGTACCTGGTTATTGGTAATATCAGGCACTGCATCCACGGGTAATTTAGTAACGCTCCAGCTTCCCCATAGAATCAGTAACAAGGTCATTATACCAATGACCAGCTTGTTTTTTATGCTGAATTTTATAATACTGTCTAGCACAATTCATTTAATTAATGATTAATACAAATAGGTTTAACTTCCTTTTGCACAAAACAAAAAGAACAGATAATGCACAGAATGACGATACATACAGCAACTAACGCATAGCATTATGTCTGTACCGGTGGCACATTAGTCAATACGTATTAAACATTGCTTTTTGGCGGTTGCCAGATGTTTCCGCAGTAATGGGAATTGAGAGAAAAATCACGAATAGGATATGTGATTTTTGAAGAGATAACAGGTTTAGCAATTTGGTATTTAAGAAGGTTGAGCTTCGGATTTGCAGTTATACTACAACAAGTACAGGTACAAAAAGGGCTGCAATTATCATTGTGGTCGGAATCGTGATTATGAGCTCCTGACTGCTCCGTATAAGTAGTTTCACTTTTGCAATCATTAGATGCATCACTACAAGGTATTACGGATAATGCCAAAATGTAAATGCTCACTATGTATGCAAAAAGCCTCATTCAGGGGCAAAGCTATGAATAAGTTTGAAAAAGACAAGCGCAATTGTCATCCTGCCGGCGATAATTTTTTCATCATTGTTGCATTAAATACTATGAGCCCCATTTTATTTTCAACATACTCAATTTTATCTGGTGGCATTTCTTTTTAACTTCCGTTTTCATCTATAAAGGATCCGATACGTAACAATGAAAAGGGTATTGTTGCCGAATTAATTTATTTTACTACTCTTCAATCTATAATACGTATTAGATCGTCCGGCTCTATATGGATTAAAACATGGCCAAGCTGCGGCAGCTTACTCCTTAATGTGTTTTTGAGTTGATGCGCAATATCGTGTCCTTGTTTAACCGATATTTCAGATTGCACCGTGGCGTGTAAATCAACGTGATACTTTAATCCTGCTTTACGGATAAAACATTTTTCTGTATCAACCACACCGTTTACCGTTTGTGCTACTTCCCTTATTTCCTGGATGAGGTCATCGTAAACATTTTCATCCATAATTTCGCCCAATGCTGGACGAAAAATGAGGTAGCTGTTATACAGTATGAAAAGCGAGGCAAATAATGCGGCCCAATCATCAGCCGTTTCATAACCTTTTCCGAATATTAATGCTATTGAAATACCTATGAATGCAGTTACTGATGTAATTGCATCGCTGCGATGATGCCAGGCATCTGCCTTTAATGAAGAACTGTTTACTTTTTTGCTTTTCTTTATTACAATTTGGTAAGAGATTTCTTTCCAAATAATTATGGCACCAAGAACAAACAGTGTCCAGCTCTTTGGCAATTCGTGCGGTGTATTGATATTCTGAATGCTTTCATACCCGATTATAGTTGCGGAAACAATCAGGAACCCGACAACAATAAAAGTTACAAGAGGCTCCGCCCGTCCGTGTCCGTAGGGATGATTTTTGTCTGCTGGCCGGTTGGCATATTTGATGCCAAACAATACCAAAATGGACGAAAGTATGTCTGCCGTACTCTCTATTGCATCTGCTATCAATGCATAAGAATTACCGAAAAAACCGGCAAGCCCTTTGAGGGATGCCAAAACTGTATTCCCGATGATACTGAAATATGTTGTTCTAACTGCTGTCTGTTCGTTGGTCATAAGTAGTTATTAAAATCCCTCACAATTTTCTCCGGGAACGTTCACTCCGCCCGCCTGTTCATAAACTACGCTGGCTCCTAAATGCCCTGCATAGGCTAATATGCCGGTGCCTGCCCAAAGACATAATATTACCCCGACATTCATTACGACATCTATAATACGGACCTTGACGAAATAACGTATAATATCTAACAAAAAAGCCGCGCCAAATATGTAGCCGGATATATAAGCCCAATAAAGATGGGCTTTAAGCACCTGCGGGTTGCAGATTTCCCGTACCACTATCGGATAAGCATTTTTTCCTGTATAATAAGAAACCCAAAACGTAATAAAGCCTATCCATAACAACAAGGAAATTGTAAAACGAAGATTGCCTGCTATTTTCTTCTTATAGCATGCTAAATACATCAAAGCTATAACGGCAGCTAAGGATAAAACTGCAATAGGAAAATGCACCGAAGCTGCGTGATACAGCTCGGTGCGCCACATAGAGTTTGGGCTTTCCATCGTTTATTCTAAAATGTTTACTGCTTTAGGGTCTAATTTGTTACCTACTTTCTCAACCGTTACCTCAACCTGTCCCCCTTGTTTCAGGTCGCCAAATACAGCGGGTTGTCCATTTTTGGTAAGCTTTGTATTTTCTTTCAAATACAGTTCGAGGATTTTTCCATCGGAAGTTTCCACGTAAATTTCTTTTTCATCTGCATCCACTTCTTTGGCAACGCCTTTATATGTACCCGAAGGGACAATGTCAGTATTCTCAATTTCCGCGCTACCACCTCCGCTATTGCCACAGGATGTTAACACTAAAGAAGTAGTCATTAAAGAAAAACTGAAAACTAAAAAATACTTTTTCATAATAGAATATTTAAAAATTGAACAATAAGTTTAATAAAAATTTTACGGCAATTTTATTGCCAGTGTGTCGGGCATTATGAATTTAATAATCCGTATTATTAACGTGTACGAGCATACCTCAACACTGCTCCTCATTTTTACACGCAGATGGATTATGACAAGGAAGATATAAGTTTAACCCCTGGGAGGTTTCAATAGGGATGTTGGGTTTGGATTGGGAAAATAGTCGCATTTTCTAAGAGGAAAATGGATGGAACTTATTGCATTGCTCTCTACTTTGACAGAGATAGCTTTAAATCCGATAAAATACTGCGAATTATAGGAATTAGCATCAACTGATTTAAATGGAAGTTGCTTATCACGGTCGTTATCACTATCATTTATGTCCTCGCCCCAGTAATGCATGGCCATAAAATCAAGAAAAGTTACCTGCTGATTTCTTTCCCGATGCTCAATATAGTGGTCAATCAAAATACGGCATTTCAACAGTTGATTAACTGCCGGACTACTTGCTACAAAAAAAAGCAACAATATGAAGGCCATTATCTTCATACCCGCAAATATAACTATTTTAAGACAGGCTTCCGCAGCTTTGGACTCATTAGCTAGTATGTATAATTCCTCATTGTTCCAGATGCTTGTCATAATCTATTCACCCATGTTCCGATAGTTGGGTCATATTCTTAGTTTACAATTCCCTACTATAAAATTTTTACTATGGTCGTCTTTAATAATTATAATAAAGAAGGTATATATACGATGGTGTGGATATAGTTAGACAAAATTGAATTAACTTTATACAGTAAACCGCTCTTTGTTTCAAGGTTGCCTTAGCTACTGGCAAATTTAAAGGGCCGCGAAATGCGACCCTTGTAAATTGTTGATTATCAGCCCCCTGCTGGGGAAACATCCTCTCTGATAATCAAAAACTTATAAAAATTGGCCTAATTTTTCGATTTCTGCCAAATTTGGGAAGAAATGGGGAAGAACCAGGCTGTTTGAGCCAACAGAAACACACTCTTTTTGGCAGGCATACTGCTAAATTTTCCGGACAGATTTTCTGCTGTTGACATCCGCTTCAAAGCTAAACCCTGCGGAGATTAGATGCTTTGGGGCTGACTAAAAAGTATTGTCAGCCTGAGCTTGTCGAAGGCTAACTGCTTGATTGTCTATATTTCGTCAGGATCAATATGACAATCAAGGAACCTTTTTGGTCAGTCCCAACCTTTCATGGAATAGGTATTCTGTATTGAGCACTTGCTGAGATATTAAATAATTGACAGGATCTATTTTCATTGGTCAATAGTGACTGTTTTTAATTTTTCCGGTCATATCAGTGCCCCAGGTGCCTATAAAAACGGGGTTTTATATGCAAATGGATGCAGTTTTAAAATTTTGAGCCTAATTATAATCTAAAAGCATATAATCGTGGCTCTTTAGAAGCTTTATTGAGCGTTAGGCTAACAAATTCTACCCAATGCAAGTATTTGAATATTTTTTCCCCGAATTCCAAAGCTGATTTTCTTTTTAGTCCATAAAAATCACATTTAATCACTCCTGCCAGTTTAATAGTCTAATAAATTCTACTATTTGTAATTATAGCGTAAAAATATCTACCTTTATTAGACAGATCAGCCAGTTTAGTATAAAATTTCTCAGCCCATGAACAATCTTCATGAAATTGTTTTTGCTTCTTCGGATAAAGTAGTATCAAGAAAAATCCGTCAACGGTTAAGCCTTGAGGTGATGGGCAGTATCAATGAGATCGTCATAG
>JAPUDO010000117.1:0-2755 GCA_027493055.1 Niabella sp.
GTTGTGTTCACACTTCCGCAGGAACTCAACGGGCTTGCCCTGCAAAACTCCAAAGAGGTGTGTGACAATTTATTTGCCGCTGCCTGGCAAAGCATCAACACGTTTGCAAAGAATAAAGGTTTGCATGCGGGCATGGTGTGCATTGTTCATACACGGGGCAAACACTTGCACTACACCCCCGCCTGAATGACCAGTCGGGCAGGCGCACCTGTACTGCATTGTGCCGGGTGCAGCTGTGGATGCGCAAGGCAACTTTAAACGCTTTACTGCACGAGCGAAATATTTATTTCCGGTGAAGGCGCTCAGTAAAGTACTCCGGGCAAAATATGTTTGTATGCTTCGTGAAAAAGCAATCGCAGAAAAACCATTGATTGAAAGCCTATTTGAAAAAGGTTGGGTGGTATACGCCAAACGTCCGTTTGGTGGGTCAAAGCAAGTGATAGAATATCTGGGAAGATACACGCACAAGATAGCTATCAGCAACCATCGTTTGCAGGAAGTGAATAATGAGCAAACTGTTTTTGCCTATAAAGATTACAAAACGGGCGGAGCTAAAAAGCAGATGGCTTTGATCCATGCAGAATTTATGCGACGATTTGCCATGCACATCCCGCCATTGCGTTTTGTGCGCATCCGTCATTACGGAATTGTTAGCAGTACATGGAAACGTAAGAAGTTTAAAGAACTGCGACAGCGCCCGCAACTTCCGGAAAATAAAGCCGGTTGTAAAACCATGTTGCATAAATGTCGCTGCTTCAAAACCGGAACGATGCGCACCATAGAAGTATTTGGCAAGCTTGGGCCGCCAAAAGAATATTTATTTGCCGTGCCTCATAGCACCTGCTAAAAGTGGGTAGGGGAAGTAATGTTCCTGCCTTATGAAAATGTAATTTAAAATATGCTGTGTCCTTTGCGTACACTTCGTTTTGAAAAAAAATATCTATGTAAAATGCTTCGCCCAAATAGAACGGGAAACAACAACTCCATGTAAAAGAACAATCTGAAATTTTGCCGGTTTCCCCGCCTGAATGATTCAGTAGGACAGGGTTTAACACACTCATTCGTTGTTCGTGCTGCGCGCGCAACGAATGTTTTGTTATAATCTGTAGGTATTCTTCTTTCGCCGAAAACGTGTTATTTGGTGCGCAATTAAAGTGCAGAAAAAATAGGTTTGACTTGTATTCAAATGCGTTAGACCGCTATTTTTTCAATTGCTTTTTCTAAGGCAGTTTCTGTTACTCCAGGGATTTCAGTGCCTTCTACATAAAAAACGGTTACATCAGTGATGCCCATAGTTGTGAACAGGAGTTTTATGTAAGGAGTTGCAAAGTCATTAGATTGTGTGTGGCCACTGCTGTAAATGCCACCGGAAGCCAACGCAACGTAAACTTTCTTATTTGTGAGCAATCCTTCAGTACCTTTTTCTGTCTGGCGAAAAGTAAGGCCTGCTCTCACTATACTGTCAAAATATGTTTTCAGCCCTGATGTAACAAAGTAATTATGCATGGGTGTGGCAATAACAACTATATCAGTTTCCTGAATGTCTTTAACAGCGTCGTTAGAGCGTTGAATTAGTTGATGCTGTTTAGGGCTTCGCATTTCTTTTGGTGTAAAAAATGAAGTAATGTGAGGTTCCTCTAAGTGTGGATAAGGATTGGTCGAAAGATTGTGTTTATTGATCACAATATCAGGCTGATCGATTTTTAATTTTTCAATAATTGCGTTCCCCAACTTTGTTGAAAAAGAAGCGGCTCCTTTTGGGCTTGAAATGATGTAAAGTAGCTTTGTCATTTTAAATTTGTGTTTTTATGGTTGTGTAAATTGAACTGGGTCAAATTGTTTTTACATTGGCAACATGAGTGCCTGCAAAGTTTTTGAACAAAACAGCTGGGGTTCGATCTTCAAATTAAAATACTGTCAGGCTGATTTAACGCTCAAATCCAAATTACACCGATATAGTTATTGGTGTAATTTGCTATTTCGCATTTGGGGAAAATAGAACTGTCTTGCGCAGTCAAATGAAAAGATAGCGTGCAAAAAAATATGATAGTATAAATTACTTGTTTCCTAATTTTTTTATCGATTAATACATCTTTAAAATGCTGTGTGCTCTCGTAATCTGTCAACAGGGATTGTGACTAATGGCAAGCAAATATTAAACCCGCCATTTTGCCACAGTTCCTCCTATATGGGAATTCCTCCATCAATGTAGTTTTCTTCTGAATTCATCTAACCTGATAATTTTCCCATCTTTCAGCTTGATATCGTTAAACACATCAATAGAATCTTTCTTGCCATTTACACTTTCGCCATACTGCATGTACCACAGAGATACCCACTCATCTGTTTTGTCTTTTGACACGGAAGATTGCCAATCATCCATTCTTATTGCAATACTTTTTACCGTCTTATCCGGAGAGATTAAAGCCCTCAACGTATCTTTTGAAACCTTTTTACTAATACCATCAAAGCGTACTTCCACAGAGTCAGCAAAATATTTCATGGATTCATCCATATTCCCGGTTTCCCAGGCTTTGAGAGCACTTAAAGCAACGAGGGTGTTTTGCCGGCTACCTGTTTCCCAGTTATCCGGATTTTTAATGGTGTAGGGATAATTAATTGGAGATTCATTTGAATTACCTGCTGCAGTACTATTGCTATCCTTTGCTTTCATGCTTTCTGAATTTTGACAAGAGGTAAAAATTAAACCTGCTATTGCCAGAAGGAGAAAATATTTTGATACTTTTTTCATGTG
>JAPUDO010000117.1:2855-5845 GCA_027493055.1 Niabella sp.
TTTTTTTGTAAAAATGCTACCGCAGTGGAGTTGGATTTTATTGTTAACTATTGTAATCATCCAGAGTTTCTTTTGACGCGTGTTCATACTTTTCTTTTCGGTTAATATCAGTAACCGAAGATTTTACATCAAAACCATGTGCTAAAAATATTTTGGTATTGCGCCTTCCTATAAAGCCCGAACCACCAATAATACCTGCTGTTTTCATTTATTTAGATAGAAAGAATGTTAAAAAAATGGTAGGAACGGGGGTGCCCGGATGTAACGACACCCCCTTGTTAGGCTAAACCTTATTTTTCAAGTAGTGCGCCGTTGTAATAAACTACTTCATTTGTCATTTTCCCTTTGTCGTCAAAATCCTGATTGAGATGCATAAAAAGTGTAATTTCTTTTTTATCTTTTTTACGAACAAGATTTAATTTCCACCATGATAAAACACTGCGGCCATTGCCCATCTCGTATTCCAAATAATCCGGATAGCCAAACATGTCTAAACTCTTTATTTCAAATGCTTTCCGGAAGTTTTCAATACTAGCTTTCTCCTCTGCCTTTGAATGGTAGGTTTCCCAGCTGTCGTTATTTATATCGTAGAATCTGGCATTATCAGTAAAAAAGTTAAAATATTTATCCATATCTCCTTTTTCCCAGGCATACATGGCTTTACGTACGGTGTTAATGTTTTCATGGTGATTATAAATTTTTCCGTTTGTGCGGTCAACAAAGCTGGCTACAATCTCGTCAAGCACCTTGCCGTTACTGTAAGTGATAATCCTTTTAATTTTACCGTCTTTGGTAACAGAGTAAATGTTGTGCGCTGCTGCGTCAATCTTTACACCTGTTTGTTTATCTACTCCTTTTATGAGTATATAATCCTGCACTATTGTTTCGTTGTCCTTATTGTCTTTCGTAAACTCAAGGGCATCAGGGTATGAGCCGGGTATCGGCTCCATGGTAAAATAATCCAGACGCTTGCTATAAATAAGCAGGTTGTTTACATACGCCTTTTTATCAATCGAATAGTTGGTTAAATTGGACGTAGTACCATTAATAGCTTTAAAGTCATCCGTAAGAACACTGGCCATTTTTGCCGAGTCGCCGCTAACAAATGCTTTTCCAAAAGCGTTTACCACTCCAAGCGCCGGATGTTCAATATAGATGGTTCCGTTGTTTTTTTTCTGTGCGGAAGCCATAAGGCAACCTGCAAGAGCAGGAATAATCAATAATACTGGTGTTTTCATTTTAATGTGTTTAAAAATGGATGAATAAAAGAATGATTAAGCCAATTAATCTGGTAGCAAAGTTCCATCAGGAAAAGGTGTTTTGTGAGTAGATATTCTCCTTTAAACCCTACATTTCCCGCTTTTACCAGGACAAATTGAGCAACAGCGGGATAAATTCGTCATTTTATGGCTCGGGAGGAAAAATATTCATCCCCGTAGCCTAATTATGTAAGAGGGAGATTATCTTTATATAACCAATGCTTAAACACCGAAATCTTGTTGCGTTTTTTTACCTTTTGTTTTTTGTTTGTGGGAGCATAGCTTCTGCGCAAACAAGCTCAGGTAACGAATTAATTTCTACTACGCAGGGATTATCGCAGGGCCTTATTAATGATATCCTGCAGGATAAGGACGGTTTTATCTGGATAGCTACCAAAGGTGGGCTGAACCGATATGATGGGTACAACTTCAAAATATTTACGAATGACCCACAAGATGCCTATTCCATCAGCAGCAATTTCATCAATAGTCTGCTTGAAGATAAAAAAGGCAGGATATGGATAGGTACTTCTGATGGTGGGGTAAATGTATATAATAAGAAAACCGGGCGTTTTTTGAGAATTACACAGGCTTCGGGGCTATCGGGCAACCGGATAGAAGCTCAAATGGCTGAATTGCCCGATGGAAAGATATTGGTAAACCCGCAGGGCGGCAACCTAAGCGCTATTTTACTAACCGACAATGACAAGCCCGTAATCACTACCCTTAATTTACCGGGCGGCCGTACTGCCATTTGGATAACTAAGGATGAAAAGGGTTTTATCTGGATAAATTGTACTGATAACAGCATTTTTATTATAAGCCCTGCTACGCTTGATTTTGAGCTTTTATACGATAACCAGCGTTTTACGAACCTGATAGAAAAAACCGGCAAATTTGTTTCTGCAAAATTCAGCCAGGCTATAAGTACAAAGGCCATTCCGGATATCAGGAAAGGGTTTATAGATTCTACAGGCCGGTTGAGAGCCGGTGTGATTACTAATGAAAAAGATGGGGCGTTTGTTATTGATCATCGCTTTCCGCTAAAAACGGGCAGTTTTGGTAGCAACCTTTATGACTTTAATGGTATAAAAGCAGGGAATAGCACCAATGATGTATATGCCGTTAATCTTAAAACGGATGTAAAAGACCAGAATATTAAATGCCTCTTGCTGGATCGTTCGGGGGTGCTATGGGTAGGTACAATGGGGCACGGCATTTATAAATACCGCATTCAAAATACCCGTTTTCATGCCTTGTTGCCAAACATGAGCACACAGCGATTAACAATTTGGAGTAACGGTATGCTTTATGTGCAGGGGTGGCGCACTGCAAAATTATTATCACCGGAGGGAGTGGAACGCAGCAACCCCGTGGAGCCGCTTATTAAAGATGGATTGGCCTACACAAATACACTGCACGCCAAAAACGGGGATTATTGGTTGTATTGGAACGGCGGGGCAAAAACATTGTACCGTTTTACGGCTGACAGGAAATTAGCAGCTGCCTACGCTAAACCCGTGAGTGCGGCAACTACAGAGCATCTGCAACCATTAACAGAAGACAGCAAAGGCCGTATATGGGTTTGCGGCGCCGATGGAACGTTGGCAATGGTGGATCCGGCCACCGGTAACATTTCTAAACTTGAAATCAACATAGGACAATTTACCGGCGCTACAGGGTTGGTACAAACTACTGCATTTTATGAAGATGGGAAAGGCATTTTCTGGA
>JAPUDO010000118.1:0-118142 GCA_027493055.1 Niabella sp.
ATCCTCATGTCAATCTTCACTGTTTCACTCATGCCAGGGATACTGAGAATAGTATCATACACTTTGGCTACATCACTCGTTGTTAGCATAATCACACGGTTTTAATTTAAACAATACTCACTGCACAAAAGTAAATGACAAAGGTTTTTGCATCCTCATCAAAATATGATGAGGATAGGTTAATGCAATATCGCGTGTTTAACTTGCATAGAAGAACTGAATGTGTGTTTGAAAATGTGTGGTTATGAATTTCAGGAATAAAAGGCTTTCCATTAGTGAAGCCAAAGAAATAGACATAGTTCATTTCCTTGCTGACTTAGGGTATGAACCATCAAAAATCAGGAACAACGATTATTGGTATTTTTCACCACTTCGGGATGAAAAAACGCCTTCCTTCAAAGTTAATCGCAAGCTGAACCGCTGGTATGATCACGGCCTCGGCAAAGGTGGTAACCTGGTTGATTTTGCTATCCTTTATCACGGCTGCACCGTTTCCGAATTTCTACAGAATTTAAGCGGTAATCTTTCCCTTCAAAAGCCCTCAATTCAGCAGTCTGTCACCAGACCTGAACCTGAGAATCAAATAAAGATTTTGGGAGACTTCATACTGTCCTCTACCGCCCTTCTACGCTACTTGCAGCAACGCCGCATACCCGTTGATATAGCTGACCGCTACTGCCGTGAGGTTCGGTATGAACTTAACGGAAAAGTGTATTATGGTATCGGCTTCAAAAATGACCTGGGAGGCTTTGAAATACGCAATCCTTACTTCAAAGCCAGTAGCTCGCCAAAAGGCATCACCACCATTGATAACAGTGCCGGTGAGGTCATCGTTTTTGAAGGCTTTACCGACTTCCTTTCCTTCAAGGCTACCCACCAACAAGACCCCGAAGACCGCTTTGATTTTGTAGTGCTGAACTCTGTATCCTTCTTTGAAACTGCACGCCCTTTTCTGGAAAAACATAATACCATCAGGCTTTATCTGGACAGAGATGCTACCGGACAAAATTGCAGTCGGTATGCACTTTCCCTGAGCAGTAACTACAAGGACGAAAGCAGTCTGTATCAGAACCACAAAGACTTCAACGACTGGATAGTGAATTTCGGTAAGCCGCAAAGGAAACATCAAAAACAGAAGTTGAAATAAGTGATAACAGAACTATAAGAGCCGCTTTAGCTTCTTAAAGTGCTTTAGCCTCTTACATGCTTTAGAGCCTTATCAATGTCTGAAGAGGTTCTAAAAGCTGAAAGATTGCAACTTTCCCGCAATCGGCCAGATGAACGGTTGTTAAACAACCGGATCTGGCTGCCCATCACTCGGAACTCGTGGGCAGGGCGTCTGAAAGGTGAAAATGAGTTTGAAAACGTGAAAATGATCAGTGATGAAAGAACAAAATTCAAACAGGACACGCATTATCGGGCTGCGTCTGACACCCGATGAGTATGCTAAAATTGAAAAGAAGTGGAAGGCTTCTACCTGTCGAAAGCTAAGCGATTATGTACGTCGAAGCCTGTTCGATAAACCCGTTGTAACAACCTACCGTAACAGCTCACAGGATGACTTAATGGCAGAGCTTACCCGGCTTCGCAGCGAGCTAAATGCAGTAGGAAACAACTTCAATCAAGCTGTTAAAAAGCTCCATACACTCAGCCAGATCGCTGAATTTAAAAGCTGGTTGATAGCGTATGAAGTGGAGAAAAATATCCTTAGCAGTAAGGTAGATGAGGTCAGGATAAACGTAAAAAAAATACTGGAAATATGGTTGCAGTGATAAAGCCTGGCCACTCTATGCACCGTATTTTCAACTACAATGAGAACAAAGTTAAAGAAGGTGTAGCAGAGTGCATCGGAGCAGAAAATTTTCCGCTGAATGCTGATGAAATGAGCCTGAAGATTAAGTTAGGCTATCTGCTGAAAAGGACAGAACTGAGAGGGAATGTTAAACGAAACAGCGTACATATTTCCCTCAATTTTGACCCTTCGGAAACACATTTGAGCAAGGAAAAGTTGATGGGAATTGCCAACGTTTATATGCAGAAATTAGGCTTTGGTGAGCAGCCCTATCTTGTTTATCAGCACCATGACGCAGGTCACCCGCATATTCATATAGTTACTACTAATATCCAGTCTAACGGCAATCGCATTGACCTGCATCACCTCGGCATTCGCAAGTCAGAGCCTGCAAGAAAAGAGATTGAAAAAATGTTTGGTCTTGTAGTCGCCGATGCCCATGCAAGAAGGCAGGCATTCAGGTTAAAACCTATTGATGCAAAGAAGGTACAATACGGGCGTACAGAAACAAAAAGAGCCATCACCAATGTACTCGATTCGGTACTGTTTAAATATCACTACACCAGTCTGCCGGAGCTGAATGCAGTATTGAAACAGTACAATGTACTGGCGGATCGGGGCAGCGAACATTCAAGAATTTTTCAGGGTGGCGGATTGGTTTACCGCATACTGGATGAGGATGGAAAGCCTGTAGGCGTACCCATTAAGGCCAGCGACTTTTATAATAAGCCTACTCTGAAATTTCTGGAAGAAAAATTTAACCCGAATGATGCCAAACGACAACCATTTAAAAGCCGCGTAAAAAATGAAATAGACAGGTTGTTTATTGGTAAAACGCCAACATTGGACGAACTGGTAAATCAACTCGAAAGAAAGGGCATACACGTTGCCTTGCGTCAAAATGATGCCGGGTTGATATATGGCATAACCTACGTAGATCATCAGACCAAAAGTATCTTCAACGGAAGTGCATTGGGTAAGCAATACAGTGCCAAAGCCATACAGGAACGATGCGGCTTGAAAGAAGTGATGAAGTCAGAGTTATTACCACAGACAGCTCAAAAAGCAGGCAAAGCTACACAGCCTGCGCAAGTGACCGACCGCGACGTTAAAACGCTTCCCCAGGATCATACGCCAGATCCAATTAGCATCCCTGTTGGCAATGCACAGGATGCCTTGATACAACCCGACCAGGTAGCTGATTATATACCCGGTCAGCTAAAGAAAAAAGGCAAGAAAAGAAAAAGAAACAAGAACGTTTCCAATAACCAATAAAACATAAAACAATGGCTGTACAGACAGGTGAGAACGAACAGGCGCTGAGGAAAATTCTGGACATGACCAGGTTGATCAGTATCGTTATTTTAGTGATACACTTCTATTATTATTGCTATGCTGCCTTTCAGGAATGGGAGTTGAGCAGCACTTTCAGCGACCGCATTTTAGGTAATATTTACCGAACAGGTATCTTCAGCAACTTTGTTAAAAGCAAGCTGATTGCTTTAGGCTTTCTGGCGATTTCGTTGCTCGGAGCCAAAGGCCGAAAGGATGAGAAACTGAATTATAAAACAGCTTTCGCCTACCTCATAACGGGGCTGTTGCTCTATTTTGCCAGCTACCTTTCCTTGATGCTTCAGTTGCCTGCACAGGAGAAGACAATTGTTTATATAAGCATTACCGCAATAGGTTTTTTACTGATACTTTCTGGAGGCACATTGCTTTCCCGGATCATTAAAAGCAAGTTCAATAACAAGGATATTTTTAACAAGGAAAACGAGACGTTCCCGCAGGAAGAACGCTTACTGGAAAATGAATTTTCCATCAACCTGCCGGCACGCTACCGCCTTAAAAACAAGGTTCGCAATAGCTGGATAAATATCATTAATCCTTTCAGGGCGATAATGGTATTAGGTACTCCCGGAGCAGGTAAATCCTATTTCGTAATCAGGCACGTCATTACCCAACATATCCGTAAGGGGTTTACCATGTTTGTGTACGACTTTAAGTTCGACGATCTTTCAAGGATTGCCTACAATTCCTGGTTGAAAAACAAGCATAGGTACGCCAAGCCTCCGCGATTTTTTGTGATCAATTTTGACGACTTAACAAGAAGCCATCGGTGCAATCCTTTGGAGCCATCAGCCATGACCGATATTACTGATGCTGCGGAATCAGCCCGCACCATTTTAATGGGACTAAATAGAGAGTGGATAAAGCGTCAGGGCGATTTTTTCGTGGAATCGCCAATTAACTTCCTGACGGCTGTGATATGGTATCTGAAGAAATATAAGGACGGAGAATTTTGCACATTGCCACACGTCATAGAACTGATGCAGGCAGATTATGACAGCCTTTTTACGCTGTTCAGAACAGAAGCGGCTAAAGAATGCGAGGTATTGATCAATCCGTTTTTAAATGCCTACTTAAATGATGTGATGGAACAACTGGAAGGCCAGATAGCATCTGCTAAAGTGGCTATGGCAAGGCTTTCATCACCACAGTTGTATTATGTTTTATCCGGCAATGACTTCAATCTCGATGTAAATAATCCTGACGACCCAAAAGTCGTTTGCATGGGCAATAATCCGCAAAAGATACAGATCTATGGAGCGGTGCTTTCTCTTTATGTAACCCGTCTTGTAAAACAGGTAAACAAAAAAGGAAAATTGAAAAGCAGTTTGGTTTTTGACGAGTTTCCAACGATTTATTTGAACAACATGGACAGCCTTATAGCCACTGCAAGGAGCAATAAGGTTTCTACCTGCTTAGGCATCCAGGATTTCAGCCAGCTTCGCAAGGATTATGGCCGGGAGCAGGCAGATGTAATTATGAATATTACCGGCAATATCGTAGCGGGGCAGGTTACAGGCGATACCGCAAAACAGCTCTCCGAACGCTTCGGGAAAATCATGCAGGACAGGGAAAGTTATTCCATCAACAGCGGGGATACTTCTATCAGTCGCTCAAAGCAACTGGAGGCCGCTATACCTCCATCAAAAATATCGGCGTTAAGTTCTGGCGAGTTCGTGGGCATGGTAGCTGACGACCCTGATAATAAAATAGACCTGAAAGCCTTCCATTGTGAAATTATCAATGACCACGATGCACTAAAAAGAGAGGAGGAAAGCTATAAGGAGATAGAGATGATCCGCAAGCTGGATAATGGCATGGTACAGCGCAATTATTTACAGATAAAGCAGGATATAAAAGATATTATTCAATCGGAAATGGAACGATTATTAAATAACCCAAGCCTGAGTCATTTGGTGGTCAATAAAGAATAAAAAGGTTGAAACACAATTTCCGTCTGTACCAATTTTGCATTCAATTCAATGTTATAGGCTATCAGCAGCAGGAAGTCCCCAATTGTTTAGGAGGGCATTTAATGGTTCCATAACTGCAATAAACGCAACAGTCACCTTGTTTGGGTTTTAGTCTTGTTTTGCAGTTTTCACATTCATAAAAAAACTGGCAAGCATCAGTTGGCATTGTTTCTTCTTTTTGGTGCCCGCAGTTGGGGCAGGTGATTACTGATTGAAGTATTATTGTTGTGCCCATTTTATTTGTTGTCAATGATGGTTGATGAAGTTACTTTATAGCCGATGCTGTTTATACTGTTTGCAATAGTGTCAGCAGATGTTTTACTATTGTCAAACTTTACGATTGCATTTCCATTTTTGTAAGATGTATTAGCTTCAATAACTCCGTTTACTTTGGAAAGTTCTCCGTTTATGTGAGCTGTACAACCTTCACAGTCCATTCCGCTAATGTTGAGTTGAACCGTTGCAATATTGGCTTTATCAACTATGATTACTTTTGTTTCTTGTGGCTTGGAATAAAATATTTTAGCATAGTAAGGAAACGCAATTAGAAGTCCCGCTATAATTGTGACGATGGCTAAAAATGATTTTGATTGCCAAAATGATTTTTTGTTATCTGCTTCGCAATCGCAATCAACCTGTTTTTGTGGTTTCAATTTTTTATACCAGGCAAATGCGAAAATTGCAATTGTTAAACAAATTAAGTAAGGTCTGTATGGATCCATCCACGAAAAAGATGAGGCAAGTCCGCTTGCACCACCCAAGAAAGCCAAAACAGGAGTAATGCAGCAAAGCGAAGCTGCAACTGCCGTCAACAGTCCTGCAATCCAGCTTTTATTTTTTTTTGTTGTCATTGTCATACTGTCGCCAAATTTTGGTGATTGATAATTTTAAAAAACGGTCTTAAAATTTTCAAATGTTCACTGCGTAATGAATAGAAAATAGTTTGTCCTTCCTTTCTGGCTTCAATAATATTCCTATCTTTTAGTTTGCGTAAGTGTTGAGAAACAGCCGGGATGCTCATTCCTAAAATATCGCTAAGGTCGCAGGGGCAGAGTTCATTTTCTTCTTCAAGCAAAAATAGGATTTTCAATCGTGCTTCGTTGCCTGCCAAAGCAAGAACCTGTCCCAACTGTAAAAAGGCTTTTGAATTAGCCTTTAATTTTTCACGGCAACTTTTAATTTGTCCGATGTCTGCTTGCAACCTGATGCAGGTATCACCCATTGTCAAACTTTTTGTTTTAGCAAATGTAAGAATTATTTACTTATTTAAGCAAATACTTAAATATAATATAGATACTCCATAAGACATACTCACAAAACACCCATTAAAATTCATTTTTCTTTAAAAGTGCATGTCCCTTTGGGTCGGGTCATTCCAGGGTACGCTTCGCTTCCGTCCCTCTTTCATCGGGACCGGCTCGTACCTCACCGCCTTACATCCCCCTCATGCTTTATTATACAAGTGAATAACAAGTCCTGATTGGTTGAGATAGCAACCAACCTGCTTTGGCATTTTCCAACGAAACGGGTAAAAAGGCAGCTAAGATAGTTACGCCTTCGTTGCTACGAGCGCATAATGCTGCGCTGCGCTTGCACCCTTCGGGACTTATAGCTCTCCGCGCCTCCGTCTCCACTCTGTCGCTGCTTTCTTTTTTCCCGTTTTTTCTTTTGGAAAAATGCTTTTAGGGCAGGCGGGTGAAAAAAAAGTAAACAAAATGGTTTCACAATTAAAATTAAAAATCATGAACATCATTGGCAGATTAACGAGGGACGCACAAATCAGCACCTTGCTGAGCGACAAACAGGTAGTGAATTTTTCCGTAGCAGTGAATGACAGCTACCGTAACAAACAGGGCGAACGAGTGGAACACACCGAGTATTTCAACTGCGCCTACTGGATTTCAACAAATGTAGCAAAGGTACTCACCAAAGGAACATTGGTAGAACTCAATGGCAGGGTGAGTGCAAGAGCATGGATTGGTGGAGATGGTGAGGCACACGCAGCACTCAATTTCCATACATCAAAAATCAAATTGTATGGAGGCGGTAAACGGTCCGTAGCAGGTGGTAACAGAAACGACTCCGCAGTACCTGCTAACAATGGCACAGACGATTTGCCTTTCTAATCACTCATTTTCATTTATCAACTTTTAAAAATTACAATCATGGCACATAATCTTAATTATAACGAACGTACAGGCAAATACAGCTTCTTTAGCGTACAGCAGAAAGCATGGCACAATTTGGGACAGATAGTAGAGCAATATCCCACCAGTGCAGAAGCTATCAAATACGCAGGGCTTGATTTCGAGGTTATCAAATCTCCTTTATATACTCGTGGCACAGGCATAAGCATAAGCAATGACGGTGAAATAAAAGAAGGTGGCAACATCTTACTGCCCGACAATTTCGCAACTATGCGTACCGATACCAATACGGTTTTTGGCGTAGTAGGAAAAGATTACCAAATAGTACAGAATGCAGATGCCTTTGCCTTTTTCGATGCTATCGTAGGTGGTGGTGATGGTATCCTGTATGAAACAGCAGGTGCATTAGGAAACGGAGAACGCATATTTATTACGGCTAAACTCCCTGACTATATCCGAGTAGGTAACGGTGATGATGTTACCGAAAAATACATCTTCCTGACCACCTCACACGATGGTACAGGAAGTATTACCGCAGCATTTACGCCTGTACGTATCGTTTGCCAAAACACTCTCAATGCAGCATTGGGGAATATGTCCAACGTGGTACGCATTCGCCACACATCAGGTGCAAAACAACGTTTGGAAAATGCTCATAAAGTAATGGGACTGGCTAATCAGCTAAGTGTACAACTGGAGGGCATATTCAATCAATGGACAAAGGTGCGTATCTGTGATGAAGAGGTAAAGAAACTTATCCAACTGGCACTTTGCCCCAACAAGGAAACATTGGACGCACTCAAAAAAGGTGCAGAGGATGAACTGTCAACCGTTTTTAAAAATACGGTGGAAGATGCCTTTGCTTACGCAATGATGGCAGATACACAACAGTTGAATACTACCAAAGGAACAGTGTTCGGGGCATACAATGCGGTAACAGGTTACTATCAGAATGTACGCAATTACAAGGATGATGAAAGCAAACTCCAATCTATTGTAATGGGAGGCACAGCACAGGCTAAAGCACAACGAGCATTTGAGTTGTGCAGCCAGTTTGCAAAGGATGGTGCAGATGTGCTTGCATTGAACTAAAGTAACAGGACAGGCAGCAATGCCTGTCCTTATTATCCACTTACAAATCAAGTATATGAAACCGTTAGATAATTTGATAAACGTAGAGAAAGCAAAGTTGTTGCACGAATTATTCCCGCAGGAAATTCCTGCCTTATTGGAGTACACTAACAATATGTGTCTTACCATACAGGAGGACGAACAATTAATACGCAACCAGTGGGAAAACGGGTTGCTAACAGTAGAAGCCTGGCTATCCTTTGTTGAGGAAGTCAGGAACAAGATAAATAAGTATGGGAAACGTCTGCATACGCACAGCCGCTTATTTGCAGACCAGCTTTTTGATGGCTATGTCGCATTGTATATGGTGCATTGTATGACCTTATATACTACTGTAAGGAAGCATAGCAATCCCAAGTTTACATTAGCCATAGACCTATTATTTAACTCATAAAATACAAGGGTATGGAAGCGTTGATAAAACTATTACAGGCAATGTCTTACCCGACTATGGTTTTTGTTGGTTTGGCAATCAGGCTCTTTGTCGGTATGCGACAATTCAACCGCAGGGGCTTAGGGGGATTACAGCATTTCAATAACTATTTCGTGGGTTTAATCACACTTGCGATAGAATGGGTGCTGAAGTGGGCAGCATTAGCCCTTTTGATTTGGGGACTGTGGGGATGGCTGTTTAGGTAACGCAGCAAATAAAACTATACAGGACTGTACAGAAATTCTTTTAACAAAAAAACATTTGACAATGGAAACTACAAATTTTTTCAGCAGCATAGCTGCATTGAACATAACAGGCGACCTGCAAGTAACGATACGGAAAGGAGCAGAAAGTAACTGGATAGTATCGGTTATGCTCAACAATGAGCAGTGCGGGGACGATGCAAGGAAACTGATACCGCCCCTCAATCTAAGAGGAAGTGCCGAAGAACTGGACAACGGTTTCTTTGAACGAATAACAACACCCATACAGACCGCTTCAGGTTTAATGGTGGACATGGAAGGCTTTATGAAACAGTTGGAAGAAGTGAAAAAGCAATCTGCTGTGGAAAAGGAAAAGACAGACAGGGAGCGAAAAGAAAAAGAAGCTAAAGAGAAGAAATACAGGGAGGCGATGCAAAAAGTAGATGAACTGGAAAAAGAAGGAAAGCACAGGGACGCATGGATGAAAGTGCCAGACCCATCAGAATATCCCGAACAGGCAGAAGCCATACGCAAACGAAAATCATCCTTATCCTCAAAGTTTGCCCCTGACTTGTTTGGTGCAACTGCAACACCCTTAACTGTTGAACAGCCACAAAGCGATGAAGCGAATGTTGAGGAAGAAGAAACAAATCAATAACCTGTAAAACGAAAAGTCATGTTAATAGCAAAGCATTTAGACAGGATTTTCCTGCTCAAAGAAAATGGAACGGATATAAGGCTTACAGACCCTGAACCTTCATGGAGCGTGGAAGCGGTGATGAACTTCTATGCAAATACCTATCCTATACTCACCACTGCCAAAATATCCGCACCACGAATTGAAGATGATACGGTTCAGTATCGTTTTGAAAGTGTCATGGGAACAAAAGGTTAATCTTAAAATTTAAAGCAATGGAATATGCAACACAATATTATATCGGGCATCATCCAAATGCCCCAAAAGCAAAGGCAAAGAAAACTCTACAAGCAGTTGGGCGAGTTCACAGCATGGGTACAAAGGACAAAAGATGCACACGAAATAAGCAAGGACAAACGGAAGTCAGTACCACAACAGATGTTGCCAATGGTTTTTTAAGAACCACCTTCCTGCCTAAACTGGAGGCGATGAAAACGGTACAACCTGCTACGGAAGTGGAGAAAATAGAAACTGATTTTTATTGTTCCCTGTGTGCAGTTGCCAGGCATTACAACGGCTTCGAGCCTATGGATACAAGGACGTTTGGCTATCCCTACAATATCGCCCTTTCGGTATGGGAAGTGGAGAACCATTTAAAACAGAACATTAAAAACTGGTATTGTTTGCGTTTGGTACAGGACAATAAGGGAAAGACCTTTTTTATAAGCGAGGAACAATATAATACTGGAACAACCTTGTTTTATATTCCCGTTATACCGTTATATAAAATGCTCAAAGACCCGAAGACAAAAAGAGCAGCCCGATTATTATTATCCGTATTTGCTTACCTGTATCATGTAGCGGATATACCTTATTATAGGCAGGAAGATGCTTACCTCTATTGGCAATACGAAATGATTGCAGATTGGATAGAACAGGACGATGAAGCAGAATTGGACAGCCGTAAAGAAGAATTAAACGTTGCTCAATGGTGCGGTGAAAAGATGGAACAAAAAATGTTCAACCGAAAAAATCTTGATGTGTTTGCAGAACGGATAAAGGCATTCAAGCCTAAGAACGACTTTGAACGTGAATGCCTGCGTGTAGCGAAAGAAATGTTTGTGCTTTATACTGACTATCCTACAACAACGGTTTTTCAACACGCAAAATATGTACAGGATGATGAAGAACAGGAAGACGAAATAATTGCAATGAGAAAGTATATATCCTTTATAGCAGATGCAAAGGGATGGCTTTATGAAACGGTTGCAGAAAGTGTAAACAATGAGTTCAATGAATGTGGTGAAACAGAAGAACCCACTTTATTAAAAAAGTTTAACGGTACGGCAATTACCGATTGCAGCCTTGAATTTGAAAACAGGTTATTCCCATTGATAGGCGATTTATGTTACCTGCTGAATAACGATTAAACGAATTATTATGAAAGATGTACTGGAAAATATCGGAACGCTTTACCATCCTAAAACGGCTTTGGTTTTTTATGAAGCGAAGGGAACGGATAAAGAAGTGTATGTGGAATATTTTGATATGGATAAGAACGGCAGTCCTATTAATGCCCATCCCTTGACCATCAAGGAAGCACAGCGTTTGTCTAAGGCGTTGGATACAACAAGAGAAGGCAGTAAGGCTTTTCTGAAACCCAAAGGCATCATCGCATCAAATGTCCTTTACACAGACCCTTCGGAAAACGGTTTTGTGATGTGGTTTACAAAGGCGACCTGTAAAAATCTCTTTTTCGTTGAAGGTTTAGGCATTTCAAACGGTAATGCGAGTGTACCCGCATTACTTTGGATAGCCAATAAAGACAAGCTGCATATCTATTCCTTGAAAAGCGACAGGAAACCAACTGAAAACACACCGCTTTATCATGCTCCTTTTTTCAATGTCTATGCAGACGGAAGCGTATGTATGGGTACGGTGGATGTTAATATCAGGAAGTCAGCATCGTTGGAGGAATTTACAACCGCATGGGAAGCCTATTTCTTTAACAGCTATTTCAGCCACCTGATGCAAAATCATAACCCCATACACGGTAACTGTGTGAGCCTATGGAAGAAACTGCGGAAGACGGGAGAGCCATTTCCAAAAGAGGTATTGAAAAAGACAGACAGAACAATAAAAAATATACTACGATGAAAACGGATAAAATAAAAGTACACTTTACAGACAATGACCTGATTGCTCCCACCAATCCCATCGAGGTAAATCTGATAGGGGCTGGAGGTACGGGTTCAAAGGTGCTTACCGCATTGTTGGAAATGAATTACAGCCTGAATGAATTGGGACATGCAGGGTTAGCGGTCAGGCTTTGGGATGATGATATTGTAACTGATGCCAATTTAGGCAGACAACGGTTTGCTGAATGTGAGGTAGGGTTATATAAGTCCGTTGCCCTGATAAACCGTTCCAACAGATGGGCTGGAACAAATTGGAAAGCAGAAACCACGAAGTTTGAGAGGGATGGCTTGGACAGGATGCCGGATCATGCACAGGCAAGTATTTACATTTCCTGCGTTGATAGCGTAAAGGCACGATTTGAAATAGCTGAGATACTTAAAGGACTGAATAGTTACAGGGCATACCGCAACCAAGCCAAATATTGGATGGATTTCGGTAATAGCCAGTCCACAGGGCAGGTGCTACTATCCACTATTGGAAGTATTAGGCAACCGCAGTCTGAAAAATATGAGGCGGTTGCAAACCTGCCATTCGTTACGGATGAGTATGGGGAACTGCTGAAACAATCCGAAGAAAACGATAATACACCAAGTTGCTCACTTGCAGAAGCTCTGGACAAGCAAGACCTGTATATCAATCCCTCCCTTGCACAAATGGGTTGCTCCCTGCTATGGAGCCTTTTCCGTAACGGAATGACCGAAAATAAGGGCTTCTTTCATAACCTTGCCAACTTTACTACCCAACCGATAAAGGTCGCCTAAAGCCCCTCCCAGGCGGCGCATCGGCATTCCTTTCCCCGTAGGCGGAACACCGCTACGCGGAGAAGCGGTGCAGCCACTTATGCAAAACCGTCCTCACTACCTTTTAGTCCGTTCATCCGTTTCCGCATAACAGACTGCGGCATTATTAATTATCTATATTACTGGAGATGGTCTTCCTTATTTGAGGCTGCAATTATGAATTTGTAAATTCTTCAGTTCTTGCTTTCTATGAGCATCTAAGATTCTTCTTCATCTGATTTTGTAGCCCATTCCAGATGTTTTATTATACCTTTTTGTAGGCTCAAAAGGAAAGGTATTCCTTCGCTTCTCACTATGCTATTGGGATTGCAAATCTCCAGAAGAGTGCTTAAAGAATTAGCAAACCAGGCATAATTTCCTCTAAGTGGGGGGATTGCCTGCACATTCAAATACCTGATAGCCCCAATAAGTATCTCATCACCATCCGGCAAACCCTCCACTTGATAATAATTTTGATTTGCGATTTCAATAAACTTATTGGTCATTTCATTTAATTCAGAAATATCTTCTGGAAGCCTTTCAATAGGAGCCGAATCCTTATCCCACATCAAGTCTTCCGCTAACATAAAGCAAACCTCAAGTAATTTGTTCTCGTCCATGTTATACTTTTAAATCATTACGATTGTTAGAGATTATATTTATGCGTCTGGGAGCTTTATCTAAGCATTTACTCTGGCATACACCAGCGGTACTATTCCTCGTAATAATTGAATTGCCGGTGACAAAAGCATTTCCTGATATTGATGCAGTCCCTTTTCTCCGTGAACAATGTTACATCGGATTGAATAAAGCGTTTTCATTAAAGCGAGGATTTTTGTCGCAGGCGCTGCTGATTGCAATCCATTGATAAGTTGTTGGTCGCGGTTGGGCTGTGGTGTTCCTCTATTCAGGTCAATATTGAAATGAGGCATCGCCTGACATAATGCCTGGATTTGGTTGTCAAGTCCTTGCTGTGTTAAATAATGGGCAATAGCAGCAGCTCCAAGAAAATCAATTGTAAAAGTAGTAGCTGCCGCTCTGTCACCAACTTGTTCTCTCGCATTACCAGTTTCCTGAGCTTTTTTTATCGGAACGATATTGTACAGGAAGTTATAGTTGATAAATAAGGTTACGTATTTATCAATAAGGCTGGCAACATCCCCATCTACTATATTATCAGCTTTCTGAAGCCACCTGTTATAAAAATCCTGTTGATCTGGTGATAACATATTATACGGAGTTTAGCTTCTATTTATTCAAATCTACATTATGTACGGGGTTAATTAAAAATTTGGATAACATTTCATTACATTTGTCACAATCTGTCAAGTCAAAAAATGTAAAGTGAGAGAATTTGGAACAACTATTCGTGCATTGAGAGAAAAGAAGGGCCTATTATTAAGACAAGTAGCGGCGGAACTGGATATTGATACAGCTTTATTAAGTAAGGTAGAACGTGGAGAACGGTCTATTAAGAAGGAGCAAGTGATGCGTATAGCAGTGATAATCGGAGCAGAAACAAAGGATTTGCTTGTTTTGTGGTTATCGGCAAAAATAAATGATGTATTAGAAAATGAAGATTACGCTGAGGAAGCATTATTGGTGACTTTAAAAAAAATAAAAAAGAGATAGGAAAAGCTGTTAATTCTTCCAGATACATAACAGATTCAGAATTAATCATGATATCATCTGTGGATGTTGGTAGAGAAATTAATGGAATTATAATAATAATACTATGTGGGCAGATAACGAAACTTCGGAAGATCTTTTAGGATTTAAAGTACACGCCGATTTATTGGTTGATGTAATCAATGATGACAAAGTATTACCCGTAACCATTGGTGTATTCGGGGATTGGGGAAGTGGTAAATCAAGTATTCTAAAAATTGTAGAACAGGAATTAACTGGAGGTGAAGAAGACGGATTTAAAGAGGGCACTCTTGTATTATACTTTAACGGTTGGGTATTTGAAGGCTATGATGACGCTAAGGCTGCCTTATTAGAATCAATCATTGAAAAGTTCGCCAAACATAAAACAATCGGAAACAAAGTAAAGGATAAGACAATAAAGCTATTCAAATCCGTGAAGTGGATGCGTTTGTTAGGACTGAGCTTTAAAAAAGTAATCGTTCCCGGAGCAGCAGCTTACTTAACAGGTGGTGCTTCCTTATTGCCATCCTTGTTAAATGAATTTTCACAGCTTCAACCAAACGACGTGGCAGAAAAGCTTACTGGGGAAGGCGCTGAAGCGTTTCTAAAAGATATAATAAAAAAGAATGAAGATGACGAAGTGACAATCGTCCGCGAGTGTCGTGATGATTTCAAGGAAATGATAGATAAGTCAGAGATAAAGAAACTGGTAGTAATTATTGATGATTTAGATAGATGTACACCTGACAGGCTTATTGAAAATCTTGAAGCTATCAAGCTATTTCTAAATGTCGAGAAAACAGCATTTGTAATTGGCGCTGATCCAAGAATAGTAAGACATGCTATAGAACATCGCTATAAAACGGATAGCATTGAAAATGCTGATGATCCAGACAGCAGGAATAAGCGTATTGTAAGCGATTATTTAGAGAAACTTATTCAAATACCCTATTATTTGCCTAAGTTAACAGATAACGAAGTTGAAACCTACCTCACCTTACTTTTCTGTAAAAAAGCAATGGGAAATGACTTCTCAAAAGTAATAACTGCCTTTAAAGCAAACAGGGAAAACAACAGATATGATGTATTTGGATTAGGAGATATACAAGACTTAACTAACGAAGAACAGAAAAAAGAGCTAATTGAAAGTATTTCCTTGATCGCCTCGCTATCACCAATTATCACAGATGGGCTAAAAGGTAACCCCAGGCAAATAAAGAGATTTTTAAATACGTTCACTTTAAGAAACAGGCTTGTGAAGGTTGCCAAACTATCAGATTTCAAAATAGATATCTTGGCAAAATTGATGGTATTAGAATATGCGTCTACGAATTTATTTAAAGAAATATACAATTGGCAGTCTTTACAAAAAGGAGAACCTAAACAAATTGCTGATCTTGAAAAGTTAGCAGGAGAAGAAAAGACAGAGGAAATAAAAAAGCAATTCTCACCTGAATGGGGATCGGATAAGATATTGAAGTGGCTCAATGCTGAACCAAAACTTGCAGATGTTGATTTAAGAGATTATTACTGGATTTCAAGAGATCAGCTTTCTACTACAATTAGTGGAGCATCATTAATATCTCCGCATATTCGCAGTCTAACCAAGAAATTGATTGATCACGGTTCAGGAAGCATTTTGACTAATACCATTACACAAGAGGTTAACGGGAAATTAAATGAAACAGAAGGTGAAACATTATTGTCGCTACTTGAGAAAGAGTTAATTAAGTTTCCAGAAAATGATAGCATTCATAAAGTTTTCATTGAAATGATGTCGCAAAATGTATCTGGGATAATTGAATCCTATAGTAGAGCCATAACGAAAGCGGACAACAGTAAAATACCTTTTAGTTTGCGGAGTGAATTTACTTTAGCAGAAGGAAAAAATGGAAACGTCAAATCGCTCTATAGCAAGTTCGAAAAATCATCTCAAATTTACAAAGCATTAAACCCTAAAAAATAATGGGAACAACTCAACGAATGACACCAGGTGTTTCTGGGGAACCTAATTGGGGGGATCTGAACAAATCAATTACCAATGTAGCTAAGACCGTTGAAAAGGAGAAGCAGGTAGAAAACAACAACAATATTTCTGCGGAGGATGCAGCAAAGCAATTTACAAGAATAGAAGGCAGGAGAAATTCTCACCTTAAATCCGCATTTAACAATCTCGTAAGAACGGGAGGTGGAAGGTCAAAAATAGGTAGCGGCAAATCTTCCTCAATTGGCAAAGCTGGTAGAAAGTCAGCAGGCAAATTAACAGGATTTTTTACAGGTGTTGGAAGTAACGGCCTGCAACAAACTTTAATCGATATTGGGTTCGGCTCATTACAAGGCAAAAGCTTTCAAGAAGTCCTTGATTATCTTCTTGTGTTTTGTTCAGACTCTAATGAAGGGATGGATGAAACAGCTGCCAACAATGCTTCGTGCGAAATCATGAGGGAACTTGCTGTACTGGCTGGTAATGACTTAGATAAGTTTGAGCAGCTCGTTAAAGATTACGTTGAAGGAACAGGATTGGCAGACCTTCTTTGTAAGTTTTGGGGCTTATATATCTTCGAACATTTATCTCAGAGATTTGAAGAAAAGGTAAAACAGCAAAAGGGAGTAGAAATAGGAAAAGAAACTTTTAAAATAATTAAAGCCGATATACTTGGTCAAGTAAAAGTTTTAAACACTCAAAGGCCTGTTGCCAAAATTGATTGGAAAGGAAACGCAGGAAAAGATGAGATAGAGAAAATTTTTGATTCTGTAATTAAAATCATTTGCGATGAAAACAATTAGCGTTGGCAAACTTTCATATGATACATCTTCTGGTGCAGGCATGATAAATATTACAGATGCTTCTGGAGGGAACTCTACACTTAATATTGATTTTGAGACCATACTACCATTTATTAATCTGATTAATAAAGAAGTTTTAGATTTTTTTATAATAAGCGCTACAGTGTACGGGATCGATAGGTTTGTTGAGAGAAAGCAAAATTCGGTAGATGGATGGACTAGAGAACTTAAAGTCAACTTCCCAGTTCATAACCCTGCAAAATGGAATACATGCAAACAAGAAATGAATAAACTACTTTCCTTCTTAACCGGAGACTATTGGAACGTTGAATTTAGGAAAGAGACATTTGATGTGCCGAAAGCAGCCTTGGACAAAGAATATTCAGTTCCGTTTGCACAAATTAGTTTGTTATCAGGCGGTTTAGATTCACTTATTGGAGCTTTGGATTTCCTCAAGCAAGCTCCTAAACAAAGTGTTCTATTTGTTTCTCATTATGATCCGCAAATGCATGGGCCAAAAGGCGACCAAAAAGATTTAATCACCGAAATTGAAAAGATCTATTCCAAACAATTTGCATATATCCCCTCACTTCGTGTATCATTGGATCGTACAAATGTCAGTAGAGAAACTACTTTTAGAAGTAGATCGCTATTATTTCTTGGAATAGCACTTACAGCTGCACAGGCGACAAATACCCAAAGTATAATTGTTCCTGAAAATGGTACAGTATCATTAAACTTTCCGCTCAGTCCATCCAGAAGAAGTTCCTGTAGCACAAGAACAACTCACCCTTTTGTTTTAGATAACGTGTTATCTATTTGGAAAATTCTATCTATTCCAACTGACATTCGAAATCCTTATGAATTTCAAACAAAAGGAGAAATGGTAAATGCTTGCAAAGACCAAACTAACCTTTCCCAATTAGTCGCATTGTCAAACTCTTGTGGCAAACGAGGGCACCGGGCGCATTGGACGATTCCTGGTGCTTCGCATTGTGGAGTATGTATGCCTTGTATCTATAGGCGAGCTTCCTTGCTGAAAATCGGAGACGGAACTACTTATGGTAATACTATCAATTCTTTAGCCCCATTTCTAAGTAAGAAATCCCAGGACGTTGGAGCTTGCTTAGATTATTTGAACAACCCCATTACCAAAGAGGAAATTAAACAGGAATTGATTGTAAACGGTGTGAAAAACCTTTCTAAGCTGAATCAATATGTTGATGTTGTTTGGCGAACAAGGCTAGAATTGAAACAATGGGTAAAAAAGGAGGGTAATTCAACTATCAAATCAAAAGCAGGTGTATAGATGTTAGATACACATTGTCATATCGATTTATATCCCAAACCGGAATTAATTCTCAATGAATGTGACAGGAATGGCTTCCCGATTCTCTCAATGACTAATTTGCCAAGTCACTTTGAAAAGGGTTTTCCTTTCTTTCAGAACCGAAGCAAAGTAAGACAAGCCTTAGGTATGCATCCACTGCATGCCGAGCATCATAAAAAAGAGTTCCCGAAATTTATAAGCAATCTTGGAAAGACTTCTTACATAGGCGAAGTAGGTTTAGATTTCTCAAAAGACGGTATTCACACAAAAGACACACAGCTTCAAACTTTTGAAAATATATTAGACATTATAGCAGCCAAAAAAAAAATTCTAAGTATCCACTCAAGGCTTGCTGAAAGGCAAGTATTAGATCTATTGAAGAAATACAAAATTGAGAATGCTATTTTTCATTGGTATTCAGGTAGCCCTAATTTGATTGATGAGATCGTTGAGCATGGATATTATTTCTCTGTAAATCCCGCAATGACAAAATCGATTTCAGGTAAAAAAATCATCTCAAAAATTCCAAGAAATTTCATTTTGACAGAGACTGATGGCCCTTTTATAAGTGAAAATCACTTACCTATTAGACCGGGACAAGTGCAAGCTGTTATCACATTTTTAGCTACTGAATGGAATATAAATGAAGGCTACGTTGCACAAACAGTTGTTTCAAATTTTAATAGCTTGCTTGCTCAAATAAAATGAAGAGATGAACTACGAAAAAGCCTTATCCTTTTATCGCAATGACAAAACATTGCAGCTATTGCGGGCGGAACATTTTCCGCTGTTGGTAGGCTTTTTTCATTTGGCATTCAAGCAGCAAGACAGGATTTCGTATTTGCAGAGTGAATTGCAAAGTCTTTTGGGAGACTACATTTATGCACTCCAGCGGCAGGGTATCAATGATTACGGAAAATCAGCCGTAGATTATTTGCAAAAATGGGCTGAACAGGGATATCTGCGGAGGTATTACGAAAGGGGCGACGAACCCGTGTATGAACTCTCTCCCGCCACAGAGAACGCCTTAAAATGGCTGGAAGACCTGAATAAACAACAATTTGTAGGTACCCACAGCCGTCTCATACAGTTCTTTCATTTACTGCAACAGATTGTCAATACAACCTCCGGCCCCTACGAGCGTATCCAGCAGTTACAGGAAGAACGCAATAAAATCGACAAAGAAATCGAACAGATCAGACAGGGGGTTTTTTCCAGGCCATCCAGTACCCAGGTCAAAGAAAATTATTTTCTGGCAGAAGAAACAGCTAGAAGGTTGCTGTCCGATTTTCGGCAGGTGGAAGAAAACTTCAGAGAGCTGGATACACAAACCCGGCAAACGATCATCAAAAGCAATCTCGCAAAAGCAGACCTTTTGGATAATGTATTTCAGCAACAGGATTACCTCTGGAGTACCGACCAGGGAAAAAGCTTTAAAGCTTTCTGGGAGTTTTTGATGAGCGAGCAGATGCAGGAAGAACTGGAACAACTACTTGAAAGGATCAACAGCATACCTGCAATCTTGGAAATCAAAAAAGAACAGACTGTAGACAGGATAAAAGCAAATCTCGTCGACGCAGGAGATAAAGTAAATCGCAGTAATGATGGTTTGATAGAACAACTCAGGAAGTTTGTGGAACAAAAGAATCTCTCAGAAAGTCGCCATATCCTTCAAAGCATCGAACAGATAGAAAGTCTTTTGTTGGAACATAAAGAAACGATCGACCAGCAGGCCGTCTGGATGGAAACCGATGGACTTTTTAAACCCTCGTTTACAATGGATCGTCCGCTTTTTAACCCTCCGGTAAAAGTTGCTTTTGAAAATACGGCTATCGAAGACGGTCTGGCCGAAGCGGACACAGACATTCTTTTTGAACAATTTTATGTGGATATAGACCAGTTGAGAAACAACGTGAGATCCTTATTGAAAAATAGATCCCAGATTGCGCTTTCCGAGTTGTTAAGTTATTACAAACCTATCAAAGGTGTTGCCGAGATATTAGGCTATATGCAGATCGCAACAAATGAAGGCAAACACATAGTGAACCGGGAACAACTAGAATATCTGATCATTGAGAACACGGGCAGTGGAAAAAAGTATCGTATGCGGACACCGGTCATCATTTTTAACCGATAAACAATATGGAACAAAAATATTCTTTAAGTCTCATTGCCTTGCTAAAAGGGATTGTGTACAACCACCAGAAAGAGGTATGGGAAAACCTACTGCATTACGAACCCGATGTTAAAAAATATTTCGTTCCCATCGGTCTTGAATTGTTTTTGGATAAAAGCGAAGGTTATGCTTTTCTCAGGCAAAAAGAATTGGAAGAAGATGAGTTGCAACTGCCAAAACTGGCGGAAAAACGGCAGCTCAATTTTATGACTTCGTTGGTATGTGTTGTGTTAAGAAAATA
Source organism: Niabella sp. (assembly GCA_027493055.1). Lineage (GTDB taxonomy): Bacteria > Bacteroidota > Bacteroidia > Chitinophagales > Chitinophagaceae > Niabella. Next base: position 20,829 of record JAPUDO010000118.1, read on the forward strand.
TTTGCTTGAACATGATGCCCAGGGAGGATCTGTACGCTCTATTATCAGCGAACAGGAGATCATCAACCGGACAAAGGTGTTTTTGCCGAATGCAAGTGATGAAGCCAAACAGCAGGAAAAGATTACAACAACCATAAACCGGGTACTTGAAATAGGTTTTTTGAGAAAGCTAGAAGATCTGGAAAAAAACTATGAAATACACCGCATTATCAAGGGCTTTGTAAATGCCGATGTGATAGACGATACATTGAAGCGGTTCCAGGGTTACGCGGCAGAAAAACAGGTAACAGAATAAGCATTCACTATGGAAGAAATTTTAAATACCATACCGGAAGAGGTCAACCTGTCTGGTTTTCGGCTTCAATATTTGGAAGTACTCAACTGGGGCACCTTCAACAAAGTGCGCTGGCAGATACAACCCAACGGGCATAACGCTTTGCTGACAGGCGATATCGGTTCTGGTAAATCTACCTTAGTGGATGCCCTGACCTGTCTTCTGGTACCGCATAATAAGATTGTTTTTAACAAAGCTGCCGGGGCCGAAGGAAAAGAACGCAACCTATTGAGCTATGTGAGAGGCGAATATAAAAAGGAAAAAGAAGAGATCACCAAGGTAGCCAAGAAAGTGTATCTCCGGTCGGATGACAATACCTATACCGTAGTGATCGGAAATTTCCACAATGACGGCTATAATGAAGATATCTGTCTTGCCCAGTTCTTTTGGATAGGCAAAGAAGGCAAAGTAGAGAAACTGCTTATTATAGGAACGGTACCATTAACGATTAAAGATAACTTTGGAAACTTTACAGATATTAATGATCTGAGGAAAAAACTCCGTAATACGGACGGGGTGCAACTATTCAACGATAACTTCTCCCATTATAGCGAACATTTTAGAAGGCTTTTTGGCATGAATAGCGATAAGGCCATTGACCTGTTTTATCAAACCGTTTCAATGAAATCCGTGAGCAGTCTTACTGATTTTGTACGGGAACAAATGCTGGAGAAGACCGATGTGAAAGAACAGATCATAGCATTGCTGAAACGGTTTGATGACCTTAATAAAGCCCATGCCGCTGTGGTACACACCAGGGAGCAATACCTGATATTGAAACCACTGACCGAATCTTGTATCGAATATGGAAAAGTAACCCGGGAGATAGAGGACATCGAAGCCATGCTGGAAGTAATGCCGGTTTGGTTCGCCGAAAAGAAATGGGGGCTGTTAGAACAGGCTATTGAAGATGCCGGCAATGAGTTGAAAAAGGTCATGCAGCAACAGCAACGCATGGTTGAGGAACTGGATGGGCTGGAAAATAGAAGGCAGACGATTATACAGGATATTGCCAGCAATGGTGGAAAAAGAATAGAGCAAATTGCGGGAGAGATCAAAAGGCATGAGCAGGAAAAAGAAACTAAGCAGAAAGAATTTGACGATTATGAACGTCTTGCACTGCAATCGGGACTTAAAGGTGTACAGAATGAAAGTGAATTTGAGGAAAACATTAAGAAGGCAAAGGAACTTGACGAACAATGTGGACAGCTTGAAGAGCAGCTTCGTGAGCAGCGGGACAACCAGATAACGGAATTGCGCAAACAGGAAACAGAATACCGCCTGGAACTAAAAGAGCTTCAATCCCTAAAAGAACGAAAAACACAGATACCAGCCTGGCTTGTCGGGTTTCGTTCGCAATTATGCGATGATTTGCGCATTGATGAAGGAGATCTGCCTTTCGCAGGAGAGCTATTGAAAGTGAATGAAGATGAAACAGCGTGGGAAGGTGCAATAGAGAAACTGTTGCACGATGTTGGTATCAGTCTCCTGGTGCCTAAAAATCACTATAGAAGCGTCAGCACTTACGTAAATAACAACCCGTTAAAAAGTGCTGATGGACGGGGCATCAAACTCACTTACCTGGAAGCTGATCAGTATAACAATAGCAACCGTGTCATTAAGGATTTAGATCAAGACAGTATCGCTTATAAATTAGATGTCAAGCCTGACACACCTTTTTACGATTGGCTGGAAACCTACATACAGCGGAGCTTTGGAGACTATATCTGTACCGATGTAAATGGCTTACAACATGTGCCTTTTGGTATTACCCAACACTTTTTTATAAAAAGCGGCCGTATAAGACATACAAAGGATGACCGCAAACGTATTGATGACAGGCGTAACTATGTGTTGGGATGGAGCAACACGGAGAAAATAAAAGCACTGGAAATTTCTGTTGATAAACTGGAGAAAAAGATAAATGAGCTAAGAGCGCAACTTAACAATATTGAAGGACAAGAGAAGAAAAACAAAGAGCAAAAGCAACTCTTAGGTTTGTTACTTTATGTCAGAGACTTTTCTCGTATAAACTGGCAGTATCATGTTGGGAAAATCTATGAACTGGAGCAGGAGCGCAATGAATTGCTTCATAACAACGATGTTCTTGCACAATTACAGCGTAATAAGAACGATGTCGATCAGCAGATCAGTGAAACCAAAACAAGAGAGAAACAATTAACGGAAAAAATAGGCGGTTTAAAAACGACCATTAAAAGCTATGAGGATCAGCAACAAAGTGCCTATCAGCAAAAGGAACAATTAGCTATTCACCTGAAAGAAAAATGGTACCCGTTGATTGAGCAAAAACTCATTGAAATAAAGATCACGCTAAGAGGCATTGATAACAGGCAGGAGGAATTCCGCAAACAATTTCAGGGCGAAAATGGCGAATTAAGAAAACTTCGGGGAAGACAAATGGGCTACCGCTCTTCTATTGAGAAAAAGATGCGGGAAATTAAGGAACATTCCAGGGCTGAATACAGTGAGATTTCAGAAAGCATAGATGCCCGGGCAGAGTATATTAAAAAGTTTGAACAGTTGGTTTCCGAAGATTTAAAGCGTCATGAAGAACGTTTCAAAGAAGAGCTGAACAAGAATGTCATTAACAGTATTGCGGTATTCGACAGTCAGCTACAGAAACATGAAACGGATATCAAACAAAAAATACGTACGATCAACCAGCATCTTTCCGAAATAGTATACAATGCTTCGCAAGATACCTATATAACCATTTTGATGGACGCCACTGTAAATAAGGAAATACGTCTTTTCAGGGAAGAGCTAAAAAAGTGTTACATCCATTCTTTCAGCAGTAATAATGATTTATATACGGAGGAAAAGTACGAACAGGTTAAACGCATTCTGGATCGCTTCGCAAGTATGGAAAATATGGACCGCGACTGGACTTCAACCGTTACTGATGTGCGCCAATGGTTTGAATTTAATGCCAGCGAACGTTTTCGCCTGGATGACACTGAAAAGGAGTTTTACGAAGGTTCCGGTGGAAAGAGTGGCGGTCAGAAAGAAAAATTGGCCTATACCATTTTGGCTAGCGCATTGGCCTATCAGTTTGGACTACAATTCGGGGAGAGTAAAAGCCGAAGCTTTCGCTTTGTGGTCATTGATGAGGCTTTTGGCAGAGGTAGCGATGAAAGCACACGCTATGGACTCGAACTTTTTAAAAAACTCAACCTACAGCTGCTCATCGTTACCCCCTTACAAAAAATACATGTTATTGAAGGACACGTAAACTCCTTTCATTTTGTCAGCAATCGGGAGGGAAACAACTCACAGGTCAGTAATTTTACAAAAGAAGAATATGAAACCGAACGGGGCAAGCATAATGGTGTCTTTCAAAACACAGCAGATTTATGATTAGTCCAGCCGAAATAAAAAATCAGGCTCTAAAATGGTGGAAGCCCTTGTTACAGAGTTACATTCGGGAAGAGCTATTTTTTCCGAAAAGTATAGATCGTATTGGGAAAGTCCAATCCAGCCATGTCACAGCAAGATTTGAATTGCTACAACAGGAAATTGAAGAGCTTTACCGTTGTTCTAAAAATCAAACTGGTATAGGTTATCAGGTACAGACCGCCGGGCGAAATTTTAGGCGCACAGGCAGCCACGAACTACCGGATGCCGTTGTCTTTGAAACCATCGAGGATTACATAGCTTTTACAGGTTTTAAGAAAGAATGGAATATTTTTCTGACAAACTACAATATTATTAAAGACAGTTTTCCCACTTTGCAAAATTGGGCTTTGCAGAATTGCCTGTGGTTGACGAATAAAAATGTCAATTGGAATGATGTGCTTAAGGTTTGCCGGTATTTTAGTGAAACTCCCAGACCTAATCTTTATCTACGTCAACTGCCAATCGAAATTCATACGAAATTTATTGAGGAAAATAATGCGCTAATCCAATCTTTGCTTGATTATCTTATTCCCGGCCATATACGATCAGTAGCTCAAAAGCGTTTTGCAGAGCGATATTTTCTAAAATATGACGAGCCGCTTATCAGAATACGCGTACTAGACATAGACCTTACCCACTTTGGTAATTTCTCTGACATTAGTATTCCGCTTTCCGATTTTGAAAAAATGGATATGCCAGCAAGTAACATATTGATCACAGAGAATAAGATGAACTTTCTAACATTACCGGCTACGCCTTCTACAATTGCTGTTTGGAGCGGTGGCGGATTTAATGTCAGTTACCTCAAAAATGTTCAATGGCTGAAAGAGAAACATATTTTATATTGGGGAGATATTGACGAACACGGTTTTCAAATACTTCATCAGCTAAGAAGGTATTACCCGAATACCCAAAGCATAATGATGGATTACAAAACCTTTGAGCATTTTTCGGAATTTTCGGTTGCCGGAGCACGCAACAAATCTGAACAGCTTTCATTATTAAAAAGTGAGGAACATAAACTTTTTGAACGATTAAAGTTGATCGATAAAAACAGGTTGGAACAGGAAAAAATCTCACAAGGATATGTCGAAGAATATTTAAAAAGCCTTTTGCCATAAAAACTTCCGGTAGAAATATTTTAGCGTTAAACAATAATGCAATTCACAGTTAAATAGATTTAGCACAACAGTATTTAATAGAATTGAAACTAATTCAGAACGCGTCAATTGAACGATCTTAAATATTTAATAAGGTCGCCAGCTCTATGATTTTAGATGTTTACAATTCACTGAGTAGTCTTAAATCCGCTAAAAAGTGGTTCGAGTTTTGTACCACAGGGATCACAACGAAATACATAAGTCGTTGATAGTTAGTTTGCTATCAACGGCTTTTTACACTATTGTATTTAGGCATTTACATACAAGCTGTTTGATAGTGTCACTAAAAATCGCCAACAATTTCAACCCATACAATAGAATTATTAAACTAGTATTATTTTTATAGTCAATTTTATGACAGGATTTAAAGCTTTTTTGTATCAAGGGTTGAGCGTTCTATTTTTTTTGGTTGTTTATTTGTTTATATTTTTGAAGGACCCTTTACAAAAAGAGTATGCTCCGAATACGGTTTTAATTTTAATTTTGTTTCTAACCGGCGCATTAACTAAACGTAGTCCTTGGATTTTTATTATAATTGTTCTATTGCTTACTATTTTATTGGTTTTTTCATATTGCTTTAATGTATCGTTTCCATTTTTTTTAGAAAAAAGAATACACTGATTTTTAAAAAACCTATTACAAGCAAATTATTGTTTCAATAACTATCTGTTTTTGGATTCGATAATTGAAACAATAATGTGTCAATTATCTTTTCCGTCTGGATAGAAGATAGGTATATACTATCAATGGATATGGTGCTATAATTTTTTGTTTGTGCAGAGTAGGAGAAATTGAGTGATATTTCTGAATATAGAAATGAATCATACAAAGAAATACCGATTAATTGATGTTTTTTATTTACTGTTGTAAGCAGTAATTATATTCTGTTGTGACGAGTCGAAAAAACAAACAAGCAACTTGTGGATAAAATATCCATAGGTGAAAATTTTTTTAGTACCACATAAGGGCATTTTTCGCATGATGCTCATACTTTAACTTCGATACTATAACATCAAATATTTAATAGCTGTTTCAAACAAAAGCTATACAAGACTTGCAAGCTGGCTTATTTGCTTGTTAATATTAATAATGCCGGCTGCGATCTTTTCGTTTTGTTCTGGTCTTGGTTTTCTGTGACCTGTGAGGTAATGACTTAACTGTTTTTCATTAATACCGGTAACACGGGAAAGTGCTGACCTCGTAATTAACCCATCAGCCAGGTGAAGCATGGCCGAGGCCTGTAATTCATAATTCAGCCGATACTTCCCGTTAATCACATAAGTCGGCAATCTATCGCCGTCTTCCAAAGATCCTTCGATATGGAATTTAAAAGCTTCAGTGAAATTAGCCTTAGCTTCACTCAGTGTTTTACCTGTCGCAAAAACCATCCCGTTTATTGCTCCTGTACCGGCGCTAAAGTTATCACCAGACCATTCTATCAAGACTCTGATTTTTTTCATACCCCGTTTTTTATTACCTCCATCCTGCTTGTTTAAAAATACTGTTTAAAAGCTCTTGCGATAAGGTATCGCTGGACTTTCCGTTTATTGTAACCTTTCCAGGCTTTGCAGGATGCTTAAACTGCCTGTGGCTGGTACTTTTATGAGATGCTAAAAACCATCCGTCAGCTTTTAGCATCTCAATGATTTCTTTTACCTTAAATCTTTTCATGTGTTTTTCATAAGTAATACAAAGATAGAATATTTTCTATCAATAAATGCATACTATTATAAATACCCAGCATCAGGCTGCATTTAAAACAATCACCTGCACCCCTTTTTGGGTAAGCATATCTACTATGTGCGGAGAAACTTTGCTGTCTGTAATGATCTGGTCAATCTCGTCAAAATCACAGATCTTTCCAAACCCCCGTTTTCCGAATTTGGAGGAATCTGCCAGCACAATGGTTTTTTGAGCCGCCAGTATCATTTGCCTGTTAAGCTGTGCCTCCATCATGTTGGAAGTAGTAAGACCAAAATCAAGGTCAATGCCATCCACGCCCAGGAACAGCCTGGTGAAGGAAAAATCTTTTAAGATACTTTCAGCATAAGCGCCGGTTACTGATGTGGAAGTTTTTCTCACAATGCCTCCCAGCTGTATAATTTCAATTTCGTTATGACGGGTAAGTTCGGCCGCAACATTTAATGCAGCGGTTACTACTGTTAAATTTCCCTGTGATACAATATTTTTTGCCAGGTATTGTACCGTAGTTCCGGATGCGATCAGTATGCAGTCGTTTCTTTCTATTAAAGTAGCCGCGTAATGACCTATAACCTGTTTTTCTGTTGCCTGCATAAGCAGCTTTTCATTAACAGGCCTGTCTGCTATATATGGATTGCTGGCTGTAGCACCACCATGCGTTCTGTATAAAAGATTTTTTTCTTCTAAAAGTTTCAGATCCTTTCTTATGGTTACGGTTGATACGGAAAGTTCCTGGCAAAGATCATTAACTGTAACACTTCCTTGTTTTTCCAGTTGGTGTAAAATATGCTGATGCCTGTCTGTAGAAATGCTCATATAGTATAATAAATTTCTATTTACAAATATAACTTCCTTATAGTGAATTCAGCATCAATGTCGTTTGCTTAAAGTTTCTGTGCAGTTGAGGAACAGATACTGGTTACTGGATGCAGGTTGCTGGTTACTGGCAATAGGCGCCTCCTGCTAACTTTTCAACCTTTAAACTTGCCGGATACTGTCTAACGTCTAACTATTATCTAAGTACTAACTATCGTCAAAATACTATGATCCGTCAGCTTACTGCGCGCTTCTTTATATTTCGAATTATATTTCTTTTTGTTTCAAATTATTTTTTTTAATTTCGATTTATATTTTAATATTGTATTAGGGATTGAGATTTATAAGCCACATTGCCATGAGTATTAACAGGGATATATTAATAGAAAAGCTGAAGGATGAAGAGTTCATCTGGGATATTATGGTTATCGGGGGCGGGGCTACGGGCCTGGGGATAGCATTGGATGCAGTGACCAGGGGTTATAAAGTGTTAGTGGTAGAGCAATCAGATTTTGCAAAAGGTACTTCCAGTCGCAGCACCAAATTAGTGCATGGCGGGGTGCGTTACCTGGCACAGGGCGATGTGGCATTGGTGCGTGAAGCAAGTAAAGAAAGAGGCCTGCTCTGGAAAAACGCCCCCCACCTGGTAAAAAACCAAACTTTTATCATTCCCGTTTATAGCTGGCTGGATAAGATCAAATACGGTATCGGTTTAAAAATGTACGACTGGATCGCCGGCAGGTTGTCTTTAGGTGCTTCTTTGCTCATCTCCAGGAAAGAAACTGCACGGGCGCTTCCGGAAGTAACTACAAAAGGACTAAAGGGTGGAGTGAAATATCATGACGGGCAATTTGACGATTCGCGCTTAGCCATCAACCTGGCGCAAACCATTATTGAGCAGGGAGGGAGCGCCATCAATTATATGAAGGTGGTTTCGCTTTTAAAAGAAGCCGGAAAGATCAGTGGCGCCACAGTGCAGGATGAAGAAAGTGGCAACAGGTTTTTAGTACATGCAAGAGCAGTTGTAAACGCTACAGGAGTTTTTGTTGATGGCATACTAAAGATGGACGATCCCGCTGCCCGTAATAGTGTGGTAGCCAGCCAGGGCATCCACCTGGTTTTTGATAAAGCGCTGTATAGTTCCGAACATGCGTTAATGATTCCCAAAACCAGTGATGGAAGGGTATTGTTTGCAGTACCCTGGCACCGGGAAGTAGTAGTAGGTACTACGGATACGCTGGTTGGTGAGCCGTTGCTTGAACCTCAGGCCCTGGAAGAAGAAGTGGATTTTATTTTGAATACTGCTTCGCAATATCTGACTAAAAAAATAACCCGCAGGGATGTAAAAAGTATGTATGTGGGGCTGAGGCCGCTGGCTGCTCCACAGGAGGGCTCCCAGAAAACAAAAGAAATATCAAGAAGCCACAAAATATTACATTCCGGATCTTACCTGTTCACCGTTATTGGCGGTAAATGGACCACTTTCCGCAAAATGGGACAGGACCTGGTAGATCATATAGAGAAAGTGCTGAACTGGCCGCGAACCTCCTCTATATCAAAATCTTTTAAAATTCATGGCTATCAGCAGCAGGTTGACTGGAAGGACCCGCTTTATTTTTATGGAAGCGATGCTGAAGCAATCAGGAAAAAGCTGGCTGATAAAAACGATTGGTTAAGTGAACGCCTGCGCATATACCGCGGGCAGGTACATTGGGCGGTGCAGTATGAGATGGCCCGTACCGTTGAAGATTTTCTTGCCCGGAGAACCAGGGCTTTGTTCCTGGATGCTGAAGAAAGTATGCGCCTGGCTCCGGAAGTTGCAGCGCTGATGGCCGCTCCCCTGGGTAAGGATAAAGCCTGGGAAGAAGAGCAGGTAACCGCTTTTAATACGATTGCAGAAAAATACAGGCTGTAATGCTATATTATGTTTGCGTTAACAAGCGGGTAGCAGGTAGCTCACCTCTTTGTTGAATAATATATTTGCGGCAAAATAGCAAAAACAGGCAATTGTATTGCGTGTTTAATAACATAACTACAAAAAATAATTAATCAGTATAGCTGGTATACAAGGCTATTTCATTCACCCAAATCAAAAAACAAATAAGATGCTGCGAAAAACCATCAAGAGCTATGGCCCGGCGGGTTTACTGTTTTTTTGCCTGCTGTTGCTTGCCCCTGTTTTTGTTCGGGCGCAACAAAAAACAATAACCGGTACGGTTACCTCCTCCGAAACAAAAGAGCCTGTTTCCAACGCAACAGTAATGATAAAAGGAACTTCAAGGGGTGTAGTTACCAATGCGGAAGGGCATTATTCTATTCCGGTAAATGCCGGCGAAACGCTTACTTTTTCTGCTGTTGGTTATACTGCGGTAGACAGGAAAGCAGATGGCCTTTCAGAGATCAGCGTGGCTCTTGAAAGCATTGGCAAACAGGAAGATGAAGTGGTGGTAACCGCTTTAGGTATCAGGCGGGAAGAAAAAGTGCTAGGTTATTCCATGAGCACTGTAAAAGGAGAAGAGCTTACAGATGCGCTTTCTAATAACTGGACGGATGCCCTTACGGGAAAGGTGGCAGGACTGAACCTGCTGAAATCCGGAGGCGGACCTTCGGGTTCTAACCAGATCATACTTCGCGGAGAAACCTCCCTTACCGGGGATAACTCAGCACTCATAGTGGTGGATGGTGTGGTGGTAAGCGGCGCTTCGGGAACAATGACAGGTAACGGATCCGGCAACTACCTGAGCGGTGATGCCCCGGTGGACTTTGGTTCCGGCCTGGCAGATATTAACCCCAGCGATATTGAAAGTGTTTCTGTGCTTAAAGGACCAGGTGCATCAGCCTTATATGGTGCAAGAGGTGCGCACGGCGCCATCATCATTACAACCAAACAGGGTAGCAAGGGTAAGAAAGGAATAGGTATGGCGTTTAATTCCAACACTACTTTAGGATTTATTAACCGCTGGCCCGATTACCAGTATGAATACGGGCAGGGAGTAGGCGGTGGCGACCTGTATTACTCTTATGGACAGTCAGAAGACGGCGCCAGCACATTAAGCACCAGTTCGGCATGGGGACCCAGATTTGATGGCCAGATGTATTATCAATACAACCCCGACTCTGCATGGTACAGGATAAAGCCACCTGAAAGAACCCTCTGGAAAGCCTATCCCAATAACCGGAAAGATTTCTTCAGGCCTTCAGTAACATTAACAAACAGCCTGTCCCTGTCTGGCGGCAACCAGGCTACCACGGTGAGATTATCTTATACGAACGTAGTTAACAAATGGATTGTTCCCAATACCGGTTATGGAAGAAATACTATTGCATTGACATTAAAACATAATGTTACGGACAAGCTTTCGGTTGCTACCAATATTAATTTCAATAACAGGATCAGCGATAATCTTCCTAATACAGGATATAATAACCAAACCATAATGTATTTTATGAGGGGCATTACCCCCAACATGAACCTGGACTGGTTTAAGCAATACTGGCGGCCCGGAAGAGAAGGAATAGAGCAAACCACTCCTTTCTCAACTTTGCTGGATAATCCTTATTTGCAGGCGTATGAAATTATAAACAGCCAGAATAAGAATAATTTTACAGGTACGGTACAGGCTAATTATGCTTTTAGCGAGCAATGGAATCTTATGGTAAGAACGGGTATAGATTTTCAATACGACCAGCGAAAAATGAGACGTCCGTTTGATACCTATAACTTCCTGTACGGGTATTACCGGGAAACAAATATCTATACCCAGGAAACCAATTCCGATGTTCTGCTTCAATATACCAGTAAAAAAAGCAGGCTTTTTAACTATGGGGCCAATGTAGGAGGCGCCGTTATGGAAAATAAGTTTAATAGTGATGATATATATACCGAGCGGCTTGTGAATCCGGGTATTTTCAATTTTGCCAATACTGCAGATGCGCTGCGCCAAAACCCACAGAGAAGAAATTATGGAGTAAGCAGCCTGTATTCGATGCTTAACGGATCATTTAAGAATTATTTATTTTTAGATGGAAGCCTGCGTGTGGATTGGGCCAGTACCCTGGCTTCTCCTTTGAAGAGAGAAGTGACGCCGTTCTTTTATCCTTCTTTAAACGGAAGCTTTATTGTAAGCGATGCATTTAAAATGCCCCGGAATATTGATTTCTGGAAATTCAGGGTTTCTGTTGCTGGTGTAGGAGGTGGAGGCACCCGTCCGTATCTTACTGCTTATACCTATTTACCTGCCCAGGGGTACATTGCCGGTTTGTTAACTCCTTCTGTAATTCCTAACCTGGATCTGAAATATGAAAGAACGGTTTCTTATGAGCTGGGTACGGATTTCAGGATGTTTAAGGGGCGTTATACTTTAGACCTTACAGTATATAAAAGTAATTCTTTCAACCAGATACTGGAAGTGCCTATTGATCCCTCAAGCGGCTATTCCGGGCAGATCATCAATGCGGGGGATGTAAGAAACAGGGGCGTGGAAGTTAGCGCAAGCGCCAAAATATTAAGCAGCGCAGAGAGATTTAACTGGCGCACTTATGGTAATATGAGTTATAATGAAAGCAAGATAATGTCTTTACCCTACGAGGATGGCCGCGTAGTACTCTCTACCATATTTGGCTCAAGAGGTACTGTGGAAGCGCGTTTGGGCGGGGAGTACTCAGCCATGTACGGCTATGGGTATGCCAGGAACAATGCAGGTCAGATCATATATGAAGGCGGCCTTCCAAAAGCTTCCGGAGAATTGCTTTATTTAGGTAATGCCACAGCTCCAACAAAGGCTGCATGGGGGAATGAATTTTCCTATAAAGGCTTCCGTCTGAATATTTTGTTTGACGGGCAGTGGGGTGGAGTGGGATACTCCCTTACCCACGCCGTATTAATGGAAGAAGGAAAACTTAAAAAAACAATACCTGGCCGTTATAATGGTATTATTGGTAATGGTGTGGTAGATAACGGTGATGGTACCTACTCGCCCAATACAACAATGGTAAGCGCCCAGCCTTATTACTATGCCCACTTCAACAGGGATAACCTGGAGTCAAATATTTTTTCTACAGACTTTATTAAACTCAGGGAAGCCAGATTGGATTATACGCTGCCATCGCAGATGATTCGTAAGCTTGGTCTGCAAAAAATGTCAGTGGGTATCTACGGAAGGGATCTTTTCGTTTTCTCCAACTGGCCGGCGTTTGATCCTGAGTTTGGCTCATTAAATAGCAGTGGTATTCAAAAAGGTGCAGAGGTAGCACAGCTGCCTTCCACCCGCAATATCGGGTTTAATTTATCCGTTAACTTTTAATTTTTTGAATAATGAAAGCATATAAAAACAGCGCAGTTCTTTTTGTAATAATTGCATGGGGCCTGCTGTTACAGGGGTGTTCCAGGGATTATGTTGAAATGAACACCAATCCCAATGCCAGCACTTCTGCAAGCCCCCAAAGCTTGTTAGCCCCCGCATTAATGAACCTGATTAGCGGCAACCTGGCAAGAAATTTCAGGATCAATAATGAATTTGTGCAGGTAACCGTTACAACCTCTGATAGCCGGGAGTTTCACCGCTACGAAGTAAAACCCTCTGAGTCAGACGCTCAATGGAGGTTATGGTATTTGCAGCTTACCAATATCCGGGATATTTTTAAAAATGCACAGGCAGGGCAGCAGCAAGGGTACCGCACTTTCCAGGGAATGTCCCTTATCCTGGATGCATGGGTGGGCTCTTTACTTACAGATATGTACGGTGATGTGCCCTATTCTGAATCCAATTTAGGTTTTGAGCAACAGAACACCACGCCGGTTTTTGATAGCCAGAAAGCTATTTATGAAAATATGTTTAGCAAACTGGAAGCTGCAGACACATTGCTGAAAGTGAATGATACAATTCCTGCGGCTGTTAAAGCTGCCGATCCGGTATTTAACGGAACTCCTGATCTATGGAGGCGCTTTGGTAATTCACTTTACCTGCGGCTGCTCTTAAGGGTTGCTCATAAAACCGACATTGACGCCCAGGCAAGAATTAAAAAAATTGTTGAGGAGGATCCTGCTAATTATCCCTTAATGACTAATAATAATGGCTCTGCAATATTAAGGTTTACCGGGGTATTGCCTTTCTTGTCACCGTATGCTACAGCCAGGGACTTTGATTTTAATGGGGATAAAGGATATTCTGAATTTTTCATCAACAATCTTGTTGAATTAAAGGATCCCCGCTTGCCGGTTTGGGCCACCCAGGCTACTTTGGGTGTATATGGCGGTATGCAAAGCGCCTACCTGCCCGGAAATATACCCGACAGGCAATCAACCCTGCAGTTGGCTTTAAAAACAGAACCTTTGCTGGGTAATATTATGAATTATGCCGAGCTGCAGTTCATCCTTGCCGAAGCAGCGCTGAAAGGATATATTAATAAAGATCCCGAAACCTACTATAAAAATGGCGTAAAAGCTTCTGTTGAACTGTGGGGAACAACTATTGATGACAGCTATTTTGATAATCCTGCCGTATCTTTTACAGCGTCAGCCCAGGGGCAGGATCAGTTAAAAAAGATCCAGCTGCAAAAATACCTGGCCATGATGTTTACCGATTTTCAGCAATGGTACGAATACCGCCGCACCCGGGCGCTGGATTTATATGTTGGACCGGGCGTACAAAACGGGGGAAGAATGCCTTCAAGAATGGTTTATCCAACCCTGGTGCAAACTTTAAACAGGACTAATTACGATAAGGCCGTTGCGGCAATGGGTGGTAACTCTATTAATGAAAAAGTTTGGTGGGAAAAATAAAAAATAAAAAAGATGAAACTAAAATACTACAATATAAGCCTGTTGCTTTTATTATTGCTTTCGCTGTCATCTTGCTTCAAAGAAGATATTAATAATGCAATCGGTGTTGTAAATGAAGAAGCGGCGCTTTACGTGGTACGTAAAGTGTTTAAGGGGCAACCGGTTAGTTTATCTGAAGATGATCTTGGCGGAGCGCATATAACATCAGGAGTGGTTATTTCGCAAAGCGAAAATAAAAACTTCCCTGCGGGGTATATTGCTATTCAAAGTGTTTGGCGAAACCAGGTAAGAGGTATTCTGGTTGCCGTTCCTGATCCGGGAAAATACCAGTTTGGCGATTCTTTGCGAATAGATATAAGCGGCGCCAGGCTGGAGCGAAAGGAGCACGGGCTTGAAATAAACAGTATTTCGGACAGCCGGATAAAAAAAATACCCGGTGTTAAGATTACAAAAGTGCATCGCCCGGTGTCCATTGGCACCATAGAAAAAGATCCGGATGCGTATGAAAGTACTTTAATAAACATCACAGCAGATGTAAATCCCGATCCTGTTACTGATGAGCCTTTTAAAGGCGCTAAGAATATATTGGACGGAGAGGGAAAATCTGTTGAAGTGTACACGGAAGATAATGCCGCTTTTGCTAATGAAAAAATAGCGCCCAGCGCCTCTTTCCAGGGAGTATTGCTTCAACGGAATAATAAATCATCGCTGCGCCTGCAATCTTATACAGATATGATGTACCCCTCCGGTAAACTATATACCGGCTGGCCCGAGACATTTGAAGAACCTTACCAGGGAAAAGTCAGCTATAACGTAGCGGCTACGCAAAACCTGCTTACCATGCCTACCGGAGTATGGTATATGCTGCAATGCATACAGGGAATCACTGCAGGCCGAGATCGTATTGTATCTGGTGAGCAGGCCATTCGTTTTCAGCAGAACCTTTCAACACCTGCCTATCTGCAAATGAACTTTGACGTTCCTAACGGGGCGTCTAAAGTAACGTTCTGGTATGGCTCGTATTATACAGACAGGTCATGCACTTTCCGGCTGGAATACTCAACTGATCAGGGAGCTACCTGGAAACAGGTGGGAGCTGACATTTCAGATGCCCACTCCACCGCAGTGAGCCTTACAGCAAAGCAGGCTGTTTTTTTAATGGATATTGAAGGGCCTGTAAGGTTCCGTATTAATAAATTAGGTCTGGGCACCAGCAATAATACCATATCTAACGGGCGGTTAGGGTTGGATGATTTTGCTATTTATAAGAGCTATTAATGAAAAATAAAAAGATAAAAGTTCCCGGCAAGTTTTCCCGGCGTGAGTTTTTGCTTTCAACTACGCTTGCCAGTGCAGGGCTTGTTTCTTTTGGGTGCAAAAAGAACAACTTCTTTGGGCCGGAAAAAGAAGCTTCCGGTAATGAAAACAACTATCTGCCTGATATAGCAGGCATGACGGTTAAAGGTACGGTTCAATGTAATGGTGTTGGTGTGCCTGGTGTGGTGGTGTCGGATGGGGTACTGGTCACTACAACTGATGCCCGTGGGATATATTATCTGCCATCATCCAAAACAAAAGGTTTCGTTTTTATATCTGTTCCGGGCAGATACGAGGTAGCTACTGTCAATACTATACTTCCGGTTTTTTACCAGGCATTTAAGGCAGAGCCATCCGTGGTAGAAACCATGAATTTTACCTTAACAAAGGCAGATAATGATAAGCATGTAGTATTAGCCATAGGCGATATGCACCTTGCCAATCGCAATAATGATATTTCCCAGTTTCAAAAAGGCTTTTTACCGGACGCCGGGGAAACTATATCCAGGTACCGGCAGCTGGGTTATAAAGTGTACGGGCTTACGCTGGGCGATATGACCTGGGATTCCTATTGGTACACCAACCAATATAGCTTTGCGCAATACTTGTCTGTAATGAAAAATATAAATATTCCGGTATTTCATACGATGGGTAACCACGATAATAATCCTTACGTGGCAGCAGATTGGGCCGCAGAGGCGGATTTCAGAGCTTCGCTGGGCCCTACCTATTACTCGTTCAATCTTGGGAAAGTGCATTATATTGTTTTAGATAATGTTGAGTATGTAAACAATGGCGGCGCTGAAGGAAAAGTTGGCGAGCGGAATTATAATAAAGTTATTGCTGCGGACCAGATTGCATGGTTAAAAAAAGACCTGGCTACTATTACCGATAAAAACACGCCGGTTATCCTTGCCATGCATATCCACCTGAACAGTAATCCTTCGGCATCAGAAACTGCATCGCTGAACCTTACCAATGCTGCAGATCTGATTGACTGTTTCTCAGGATTTAGCAATGTAAATGTATTGACCGGGCATACTCATATCTGTTATGCCTACGAGAACTCCTCCTCGCTGATGGAACATAATTCCGGCGCTGTTTGCGCTACCTGGTGGTGGACCGGGAAAAACGGCTATGCAGGAAACCAGGTTTGCAAGGATGGTGCTCCGGGGGGATATGCCATCTGGAAATTCAATAATACCGATTATCAGTGGTTATATAAGGCAATTGGGTACGACGAAAGTTACCAGTTCAGGGCTTATGATCTGAACCAGGTGCATATCACTGCAGCAGATTATGCTCCTGCTGCTACCGATGCGCTTTTGTATAGTTATGCCGGCGCGTACGCCACAAAAAATACCGGTAACGAGATCCTTGTGAACGTATGGGGTTACGATAAACGCTGGAAGGTAGAGCTGTTTGAGAACGGAACCACTCCGCTGGCGGTTACACGTGTAAAGGAAAAAGATCCGCTGCATATTATTTCTTATGAGGCGCTGCGCCTGAACGCCGGGGCAACGCCAACAGCCGATTTTTGCACTACAGCATCGGCGCATTTGTTTAAAGCCAGGGCTTCGGGTACGGCATCACCTGTTTTAATAAAAGTAACGGACCGGTTTGGCAATGTGTACACCGAAATGATGACCCGGCCTAAAGCGCTGACGGTGTATATGAAATAGAAACCTGTTAGATTGCTTGCTGGTGAAAACACAGCAATGGCGTTCGCTGCTGTCGCGTCTTATGACCGACAGTAAAAACATTTTTTTGTAGTGTTGAATAGTAAACCCTAAATTACAAAGAGTATATAATAAACGATTCGCTATGTCAAAATACATTCTTTCATTTGATGCAGGTACCACCAGTTCGCGTGCCATTGTCTTCGACAAAAAAGGAAATATTGTTGCTGTTGCACAAAAAGAGTTCAAACAGATTTTTCCGAAGCCCGGCTGGGTGGAACATGATGCCAATGAGATCTGGAGTACCCAGATTGGTGTAGCCGCAGAAGCTGTTGTAAAAGCCGGTATTACGGCATCGGATATTGGGGCTATAGGTATTACCAACCAGCGCGAAACCACAGTGGTTTGGGATAGAAATACATCGCAGCCCGTTTATAATGCCATTGTATGGCAGGACCGGCGTACCAGCGATTACTGCGATCAGCTAAAGCAGGATGGGTCAGCAGCTATCATCAAAGAAAAAACAGGACTAGTTACCGATGCTTATTTTTCGGGAACAAAAGTAAAATGGATTTTAGATAACGTAGAAGGCGCACGTGCCAGGGCAGAGAATGGGGAGCTGTGCTTCGGAACCGTTGATGCCTGGCTGTTATGGAAGCTTACCAATGGCAAAGTGCATGCAACCGATGTAAGCAATGCCAGCCGTACCATGATCTTTAATATTCATACACTCAGCTGGGACGATGACTTGCTTCAATTGATGGATATACCCAAAGCTGTACTGCCCGAAGTGCGCTCCAGCAGCGAAGTGTATGGGCATACACAGCATCTGCTTACTTCTGCTGAAATTCCTGTATGCGGTATTGCAGGAGATCAGCAGGCGGCATTATTCGGGCAAATGTGCACTCAACCCGGTATGGTAAAAAATACTTATGGCACGGGATGCTTTATGCTGATGAATACCGGCACCCAACCCGTTATTTCTCATAATAATCTGCTGACTACCATTGCATGGAAAATAAATGACGAAGTACATTATGCTTTAGAAGGAAGCGTATTTATTGCCGGCGCTGTAGTGCAATGGCTGCGCGATGGTTTAAAGATCATTCAAAAGTCGGGCGATGTGGAAGCCTTAACGGCAACAGAAAAAGATAATGGAGGCGTATATATGGTACCTGCTTTTACCGGCCTGGGCGCTCCTTACTGGAACCAGCATGCACGTGGGATTATTGTAGGCTTAACAAGAGGATCGAGCGATGGGCATATTGCCCGTGCAGCAGTAGAAAGCATTGCTTACCAGGCTATGGATGTACTGAAAGCTATGGAAGCAGATGCCGGTATCACTATAAAAGAAGTACGTGTGGATGGAGGAGCTACTATTAACGATTACCTGATGCAGTTCCAGGCCAATATTTTAAATACCAGTGTTGTAAGGCCAACAGTTACGGAAACCACAGCTTTAGGTGCGGCATATCTTGCCGGTCTGGCAGTAGGCTTCTGGCAAAATATTAATGAAGTGCAGGCGTACTGGGAAAAAGAAAAAACATTTGATCCATATATGAAAGAAGAGGTAAGAACCCTGTTGCAGAGCAATTGGAAGCGCGCTATAAAAGCGGCGCAGGCCTGGGCGGAGTAGGCCTCTCCAACTTCCCCGAAGGGGAGGCTATTTATCATGAGACAGGGCGTTAATTATAATATTAATTTAAACAATTTTTTTCATTCCCCTTCGGGGGAAAAAAAGGGGGCTTATGAATATTTTTACAAGCGAACTGATAGGTACAGCCATTCTGATTGTTTTAGGTAATGGCGTAGTGGCCAACGTAGTTTTGAGTAAGACCAAAGGCCATAACAGTGGCTGGATCGTTATTACGTTCGGATGGGCCATGGCGGTTTTTGCAGGCGTGTTTATATCGTCAAAGGCAAGCGGGGCGCACCTCAACCCGGCCGTTACGCTGGCTTTGGTATGGCTTGCAAAGATTGAGCCGGGGTTGATATTGCAGTATATAGGCGGGCAGATGCTGGGCGCCATGCTGGGCTCTTTATTGGTATGGCTCATATATAAACAACATTATTCCCAAACCGAAGATACAGTAGCAAAGCTGGCCACTTTTAGTACCATCCCTGCTATACGAAACCCGTTTCATAATTTGCTTACCGAAACTTTGGCAACCTTTATTTTCATTTTAGCAGTGCTGTTTATTATTGCCCCTGACAACAGCCTGGGAGCATTAGATGCTTTACCTGTGGCTTTACTGGTTTTGGCTATTGGTTTGAGCCTGGGTGGCGCTACCGGTTACGCTATCAATCCGGCAAGGGATCTGGGGCCCCGTATTATGCATGCCATTTTACCGATTGGCAAAAAAGGCAGCAGCGACTGGGCTTATAGCTGGGTGCCTGTTGTGGGACCTGTTGCCGGTGGACTTTTAGCTGCCATTGTTTTTAAGTGGATCAGTAAAGGCTAAGTGAAGCGTAATCTTCGGAGCATCTGAAAATAGTCAGAAAGTCGGGAAAGTCAGGAAGTCTGGGGGACGAAGAAGATGCCAGCCTTTACCTTCCGTCTTTTTATTCATAGCTGAGTCTCATAACAGTCATAGTGTATAGGCTATGGACTCAGCGTCATACATACGGCGAGTTCCGCAGGCAGAGACTCTCCTGGAAAGAAATGATAATACGCCAGCTACAGCAGATGCTAATAATATAGATTGGAATAAACCAACAAAAACAAACCTGCCGGGCGTGTTTGTACAGGATGAGATAACGCTGAACGATAACCATAAGCTTTTGCTGGGCCTGCGTTACGATTATAATTCATTGCATGGAAGCATTTTGTCCCCACGTATCAGTTACAAATGGAACTCGCCCGATAAAAACAATGTGCTGCGCTTAAGCTTTGGAAACGGATACCGGGCAGCCAATGTATTTGTCTAAGATCATGCTGCTTTAACCGGGGCAAGGGCAGTGGTATTTAAAGAAGCGTTAAGGCCTGAAACTTCATGGAACGGGAACGTCAATTTTGTGAAAAAGATAGTTGCCGGCGGCACTTTCATTGGCCTGGATGCTGCTGCGTTCTATACTTATTTTACCAATAAAATCATTCCTGATTACGATACAGACTCCAACAAGATCATCTACGCTAACTTAGATGGCTATGCTGTTTCGAGAGGTATCTCCCTGAATATTGATATAGTATTTTCCAATGGGTTAAAGGTGCTGGCCGGCGCTACAGCAATGGATGTATATCATACAGAGGAGGGCAAAAAAATACGCCAGATGTTTGCCGAAAAATTTACGGGCGTATGGAATATTGGCTACACCTTTAACGATATCGTTTGAGTATTGATTATACAGGTAACCTGTATGGCCCCATGCGCCTGTCCTTGTTAAGCGAATGGGATCCCCGCAGGGAATACTCACCCTGGTGGAGCATTCAGAATATTCAGCTGACCAAACGTATAGGCGATAAAATAGAAATTTACGGTGGCGTAAAAAATCTGCTGAACTGGACACCCAACAAAGGCAACCCTTTTATCATAGCAAGAGCGCATGATCCGTTTGATAAAGAGGTACAGTTTGAGGCAGATGTACAGGTAATGATTACGCCTGGTAATCCTTACGGATTAACATTTGACCCTTCTTATGTGTATGGGCTTAACCAGGGAATCAGGGGCTTTTTAGGACTGCGTTATAACCTGTTAAAATAGAATGGCAAAGCTCGGTTTTTATTTTATTATGGGGAGTTGATGTGTGTTATAGTAAGTTCCTGTTTTGAAGTAGAACAATCATCAGCTTCAATCTTTCACTTCCCAATATCCACCCTTTGCAGGGCCTATGCGGATAAGCTTTTGGGCTTCGATTAATTTTTTAATGTTCCTGGCCACATTTGTTGGCGCTATGCCTACCAGCTTTAAAAGTTCTGTGTAAGTTGTCCTTTTATTACTTTTTATAGCCTTAATAATTTTTTGCTGATTTGAAGAGCGTTTTTCACTCACATGTTCACTCACGTTTTTACTCACGTGTTCAACACCTGTTTCTGTTTTCTTATAAAACTACAGCCCTGTTAATATAGTACAATGGTTGGGAAAAATTTCATAACCACATATCCGGAGGATATTATATGTTTGTTTCTTTAAAAAAGTATCTTTTCAAAAAACAATTATAATGAATGCCTTGCCACTAATAGATGTTGCTGTTATTGTAGTATATCTGATAGCAATGGTATATGTAGGCTACTTTTTTTCCAGGAAAAATAAAAGTGAAGACCAGTTTACAAAAGCCTCCGGTCATATACCAGGCTGGGCCATCGGCCTGTCAATTTATGCTACTTTTTTAAGCAGTAACACTTTTTTAGGTGTGCCGGGTAAAGCTTTTGGAGGTAACTGGAATGCATTTGCCTTTAGCCTTTCCATGCCGCTGGCAGCTTGGGTGGCTGCTAAATATTTTGTACCGTTTTATCGTAATACCGGCGAAGTGTCGGCTTATACCAACCTGGAAAAACGTTTTGGCCCGTGGGCCCGGACTTATGCAGTGGTATGTTTTATCTTAACCCAGATCGCCCGCATGGGCTCTATATTTTTTGGGCTTTCTCTTACCATACAGGCGCTTACAGGTTACGATATGAAAATGATCATGCTGATCACAGGCGTTTGCATCATACTATATACTGTAATGGGCGGCATTGAAGCAGTGATATGGACAGAAGTAGTGCAGGGTATTTTAAAAACAGTAGGAGCTATATTGATCGTTTATCTGGTGGTGTCGCATGTGGACGGCGGTTTTGGGAAGATCATGGATATTGGTATCAAGGATAATAAATTCAGCCTGGGCGACCTGGCGCCGGACTTTACGGCCTCTACATTCTGGGTGGTCCTTTTATATGGTTTTTTCATCAACCTGAACAACTTTGGGATGGATCAGAACTATGTGCAGCGGTACCATACTGCGAAGTCGCCAAAACAAGCAGCAAAATCTATCTGGCTCTGTGTGTGGATATACATTCCCGCTTCTTTTTTGTTTTTTGTTATCGGTTCCTGCCTGTATGCATATTACCAGCTAAACCCTGAGCTGTTAGAGCCGGTTCGTATGCAGGCTGCTGTAGAACGATTGGGCAGCAGCGCTCCTGCGGCTGAGTTAAATGCGCTTGCCGCTTCATTAAAGCCTGAAGATTTTGGTGATAAGGTGATGCCCCATTTTATGGTAACCATGATACCTGCCGGTGTATTAGGCCTGATCATATCCGCTATACTGTCTGCGGGGATGAGTACCATCAGTTCCGGCATGAATGCGTCTGCCACTGTGTTTGCAGAGGATGTGTACAAACGCTATGTAAAAAATAACCTGAGCAATAAGCAGGGGTTGCGCTTACTGCATATAGGAACGGTGGTATTTGGCTTGCTGGGTATGATTGCCGGTGTAATGATGATCGGCATCAAAAGCGTACTCGATATCTGGTGGCAGCTTTCGGGCATTTTTGCCGGGGGTATGCTGGGGTTGTTCCTGCTGGGAATTATTTCAAAAAGGTCGGGCAATAGTGCGGCGCTTATAGCTACCATTGCAGGTATACTGGTAATTCTCTGGATGACTTTCTCTTACCTGATCCCGGAGCAATATGCTTTTTTAAGAAATCCGCTTCATGCAAATATGATCATTGTGGTAGGTACTTTAGTGATCTTCCTGGTAGGGGTACTGTTTACCAGGGATCGCAGGAAACCTGCTGTAGCAGATGGTAATTAAATAATTTTTTCATTCCTGAAATAGCATCCTTACTATATGTAAGGGAAGGGTTCAATTATTAGATCAGGGCAGGAATTTTAAAGCCGGAATGGCTAAGAGGAAAGGTATGCTCCTGCCCGAAACAGTTTAGCAGAAATATTTTTTGACAGAATAACAGTATGTAATGAGTAAAGAAAAAAAATTTATACCGGTAATGCTGACGCCTTTTAAAAAAGATGGCAGCATAGATTTTGAAGGCTTGACAGCATTGACGAATTATTACCTGGATAACGGCGCAAAAGGTTTATTTGCCAATTGCCAGTCCAGTGAAATGTTTGAGCTGACATCCGGCGAGCGTCTCAGGATCATTGAGCATGTAATGAAGATTGTTGATAACAGGGTGCCTGTTGTGGCAGCCGGTAATTTTGGTGATACTATCCGGGAGCAGGCCGGATTTGTAAAACAGGTGCATGATACCGGTGTTAATGCCGTAATTGTATTAACGGGTCTTCTGGCTGGTGAGAAGGAAGGAAATGATATATTGGAGCATCGCATTAACGAACTGCTTTCACTTACAGAAGACATACCGTTGGGATTTTATGAATGCCCGCTTCCTTATAAAAGAATTTTACCACCGCAATTGCTGGAGCAATTAGTACAAACCGGCAGGATTGTTTATCACAAAGACACCTGCCTCGATATTGCACAGGTAAAAGAAAAGAACAGGCTTTGCGCCGGTGTCAATGGTTTTGGTTTGTATGATGCCTACATGGTACATGCAGTGGAGTCTTTAGAGGCCGGATCGGCAGGATTATCCTGTATCCAGGGCAATTATTTTCCGGAGCTGGTAGTGTGGTTGTGTAATAATTATAATAATCCTGAGCTGCAGGAACAGGTGCAACTGGTACAGCAGTTTTTTATTGATGAGATGGAAGTGATGCACCGGCATTACCCACAGTCGGCAAAATACTTTTTACAGCAAGCTGGATTGCCTGTGACCACTTATGTAAGAAATAAAGGTGGCAGCGAGGTGCCTGAACTGGTAAAGAAAGAAATGGAGGAGCTTGCCTTAAGATATAGCCGTATTGCGAAAATGCTGATCTGATATTTTTAGTTTTCCGTGTTGTATTTTTGTTCTGAAATCAGTCTCAATAGTGGGGCTGATTTTTTATTGCTATTTATGATCAGACCTCTTTGAGCACTTTCTTCCTATTTTTGCACAAACGATGTCGCAATTGAAGCATGTTACTATAAAAACAATCTCAGAAGTTACGAAACTCTCTTTAACCACTGTTTCCCGTGTTTTAAATGGTTCGGCAAAGAAGTACAGGATAAGTGATGATACACAAAAAGTGGTTTTAGAAGCGGCTAAAAAGCTTAATTATACGCCTAACCAGGCGGCTGTAAGTTTAAGGCTAAGTCGCAGTTTTTCTATCGGTCTTGTTGTTCCAACACTCTCCAATCCCTTTTTTGCTGATATAGCAAGTATTGTCAGCCATTCATTAAGAACAAAAGGGTATTCGGTGGTATTGATGGATTGTGATGAAAACGAAGCAACCGAGGTTGAGGCGGTGAAGCTATTAGCTGCACAAAATGTGGAAGGGGTTATTGTTATTCCATCGGGAATTGACAGTTCGCATATTAATATTTTGATTAAAAGAAATATTCCGGTTGTTTGTATTGACCGCTACTATGAAGATATACCGGTTTCTTATGTAGCTACCAATCATTATACCGGGGCGTTTAGCATGACTGAGTACCTGATCAGGGCGGGGCATACAAAAATAGTTTGTATCCAGGGAAGCCATTCGGTAGTGGCCAATAACCTGCGGGTAAAAGGATACAAAGATGCAATGGCAGCCAATAAAAAAGCATGGGTTAAAGTAGTGGGTAATAGCTTTACCCAGGATAACGGGTATATTGAAACCAGGTTGCTGATTCAAAAAAAAGAAAGGCCTACTGCCATTTTTACTTTAAGCGATACTATTATGCTTGGCGCTTTAAAAGCCCTGGCGGAGGAAAAGCTGGCCATACCTTATGATATTTCCCTGGTTACATTTGATAACTCTTCATATCTTGATTTTTTGGCTTGCCCCATTACAAGCATAGCACAGCCGGTTAATGATATAGCTAATATTTCTATTAAGCTGCTGCTGGATACTATAAAAGCCAATGCTAACGGAGTAAAATTGGATCAAATGAAATTATTGATTAGTCCCAGTACGGTTTACAGGCAATCAGTGCGCATTTTAAAGTAAAAGTATAGCTGCTGAGCGTTATACAAAATTTTCAATTGTTTATAGGATATTAACAATGTTGTTTTTTAAATTGTTTGATAATCAGCTAATTGAGCTTTTGTGGGTTTTCTATTGGGGAGCAGTAAAGTAATTTTTGTATAAAATAGTACTAATTTGCGCTAACGTTATCGCTAAATAATACTATTCGTTAAATATTGCTTGAATTATGAATAAGACAATTGTTATAATAGGCAGCTCCAATACAGATATGGTGATCCGGACGCCACGCTTCCCGGCACGGGGAGAAACGCTCATTGGTAAAGATTTTTTAATGAACGCTGGTGGGAAAGGCGCCAACCAGGCTGTTACTGTAGCGCGGCTGGGAGGAAATGCTGTTTTCGTTTGCAGAACAGGAAATGATGTTTTCGGGGAGGATACGGTACGGCTATTGACCAATGAGGGCATCAATACTTCTTATATAAGAACGGATAGCGAAGGTGCTTCCGGAGTGGCCATTATTACAGTAAATAATGCAGCTGAAAATACTATCGTTGTCGCACCGGGGGCAAATGCACAGCTAAATGTGCTCCAAATTGAAGAGGCCCGTGAAGCAATCTCTGCTGCAGGATATGCATTGATGCAACTGGAGATTCCCCTGGATACGGTTACTTATGCTGCAAAAATCGCTTTTGAAAGTAAAGTGCCTATTGTGCTGAATCCCGCTCCCGCTGCAACACTTCCGGATGAGCTGTACAAAATGATCTCTATTATTACACCTAATGAGAAAGAGGCTACTGTGCTGACCGGGATAGAGGTTACAGATCCTGTTAGCGCCAGAAGGGCTGCCAGGGCATTAGCTGGTAAAGGTGTTTCGGTTGTAATCATTACTATGGGAAGGGAAGGCGCTTTGCTTTATGATGGCCACACATTTACGCATATTAAGGCTCCTGCTGTAAAAGCGGTTGATACAACAGCAGCAGGCGATGTGTTCAACGGCGCATTAGTGGTAGGGCTAAGCGAAGGAATGGACCTTGTTGATGCAGTAACATTTGCCTGCCAGGCATCTGCTGTTTCTGTAACAAAACGTGGTGCCCAAAAATCTGTGCCTTACCGGAACGAGCTTGCGGCGTTAGTATAAACGCTTTTTCAAAAAAATACAAATTATAAAATTGCATTGTCATGTTTATTGTAGATAGTTATGCGCTTGCCGTAATATTTTGTTTTATCACTATGCTGTGCTGGGGCTCATGGGGTAATACGCAAAAGCTGGCTGCCAGGTCCTGGCGGTATGAATTGTTTTACTGGGATTATGTTGTTGGGGTACTGCTGTTCTCACTGATTGCGGCTTTCACTTTAGGCAGCATCGGAAACGAGGGCCGAAGTTTTTTGTCTGATCTGAAACAGGCGGATGGCAATAATATGCTTAGCGCATTTATAGGGGGTATTGTGTTCAATGCTTCCAATATATTACTGTCTGCAGCTATAGCCATTGCAGGCATGTCGGTTGCCTTTCCCGTTGGTGTGGGTATAGCATTGGTGCTGGGTGTAGTTGTAAACTATATCGGCTCGCAAAAAGGTGATCCTTTGTTTTTGTTCCTGGGCGTAGCGCTTATCGTTATTGCCATTATATTGAATGCGATGGCCTATAAGCTGAAAGGTGGCGCACAAAAAAGTTCCACGAAAGGCATTGTGATTTCGGTTATCGCCGGGGTGCTGATGGCTTTCTTCTACCGGTTTATAGCGGCTTCTATGGACCTGGATAATTTTCAGTCTCCTGAGGCCGGCAAAATGACCCCGTACACAGCAGTATTCATTTTTTCAACAGGGATATTTGTAAGCAATTTTGTTTTTAACACATTGCTCATGAAAAAGCCTTTTACAGGCGCCCCGGTTTCATATAAGGATTATTTCAAAGGAAATTTCTCTACCCATCTCACCGGTATTTTGGGCGGTATGATCTGGGGATTGGGCAATTCGCTCAATTTAATAGCTGCGGGAAAAGCAGGCGCTGCCATTTCTTATGGGTTAGGCCAGGGCGCCACAATGGTAGCCGCGCTCTGGGGTGTATTTATATGGAAGGAATTTAAAGGCAGCCAGACAAACGTAAACGGTAAGCTTACGCTGATGTTCTTGCTATTCATGTTTGGCATTGCCCTTATTATTATGGCAGGGAATTAACCTGCACTCTCTAATTATTAAAAAATTAAAATATGAAGAAGATATTTACGATATTCTTTCTGCTCCTTATTCATGTATCCTACGCTCAGCTATTTGAAAATAATTTTAATTTGTTTGCCTATAACGCTACAAGGCTTAATGTAGAAAGAGCAACCATTTATGATCCCGGTCCCGGCGACTGGCAGTTTGCGCACGCTCCATCCATAGCATTTTTTAAGGGAAAACTTTATGCCATTTTCGCTAATGGAAGAATTGGAGAAGATGAGGGGGAACAGCGCATCGTTCTTTCTGAATCTTCGGGTTTTACTACCTGGACAACACCCGTTCCGCTTGCTTCAACTACTGCGGACTATGTGTTAACTCCTGGAGGAATATATGTTGCCAATGAAGATCTGATGGTAGTGTATTACACCAGGAACGATAATGCGGCTGATTTATCAAGGCCTAACAGGGTCTTACTGGCTAAATATACAACTGATGGTATTTCCTGGTCATCCGAAGTTAATTTAGGCATACCTATCTTTCCGTCCCACAGGCCAACGCTGCTTTCAAATGGCAGGCTGATTTTGACGGGGAACAGGGATTTTTATTATACAAGTGATGTAACAGGTTTGTCGGGCTGGACAAAATCCGGGATCTCTGCATATAATCCGGGCGAATCTGCAAATCTGGTAGAAGGTGCCATTATTGAGATTAATGACAGCGTATACACATTGTTCAGAGATGTGGGTAAGAAACTGTTGTGGCAGGAGTCAAGCAAAGACGGTGTAAACTGGGGAGTGCCTAAAATAACAGCATTTACCGACAATAATAGCAAGTCTTATCTGGGACGATTACCGAACGGTAAATATTATTACATAGGTACGCCTGATACGGTTTCTATGGGAACGAGAACCCCACTTGTATTATCTCTTTCCGACGACGGCTTCAATTATAATCAGAACTACATTATCGCGGCAGATTATTATGCTAAAAAATACACTGCAGGAAGATATAAAGATGGCCAGTTTGGATACCCGTATTCAATGGTTCATAATGGTTTTTTATATGTTATTGCTTCCCGGATGAAGGAAAAGATGGAAGTTTTCAGGATTAACTTAAATGATCTGAACACCCAAACGCCAATGGCTCAAAAGGACCTTTCTCTTTCTCCCCAGCTTGATGGCACTATGTTTCCTTTAGATGCCGGCTGGATAGCGGGGACAATAACCAAAGCTGGTTCTGCCACATTAACGCCGGAAGGCGAGATGAGGATAAACTGTGCCGCCGGAGAATCTTATTCTTTTCAGGCTACGCCAACCAGCTCAGCTGTGTTTAATCCAACAGGAGATTTTACAGTAGAGTTCAGGATGAAAGTGGTTGCTAATAATGGCAGGGGTATCGACATTTATCTCAGGGATGGGGTTACTGCTGCCTCCCTGCTTTGTGTAACAACTGATAAAGTGTATTTTAATTCTACCCCTGCTAAAGATTTATATGCGCTTGATGGTACATCTTATCATACTTACAGGCTCGCTGTAAAAAGAAATGAGAACGTAATGTATCTTTTTATTGATGGAGCATTTGTGACAACAATAAGCAGAAGCCCTAATAATGCCAGCGTACAGTTATTGTTTGGTAAGTCCAATGCAGGCGCTGTAACAGATGCTTACTTAGATTATCTGGCGTACGATCTTACAGGCGCTTATCAACCTTCCGGTGCCAGTTTGCCGGTGGAGTTTGGAAGCCTGATGGCTGATATATCTCAGGACCGGGTGAATGTTCGCTGGGAAACTTTAACGGAGCAAAACTGCGCTTACTATGATATTGAGCTCTCAAAAGATGGGCAGCATTTTATAAAGGTGGGCAGGGTAAACAGTAAAGCAGAAAATGGTTTTTCAGATACCAGGCTGGATTATGAGTTCACGCTCCCCCTTAACAATGTTCCCGCGCTGTCTATTTCCCTGTTTGGTTTTGCCCTGGCTGCAGGTTTTATATTCAAACGAAGAAAGATACTGGTGCCTTTGTCTGTTCTGTTTGTATGGTGCTTTGTTCATTTTTCCTGCAAAAAAAATAATGAACTGGATACGGCAGATAATGCAAAGCTATACCTGAGAATTGTACAGGTAGATACGGATGGTACATCAAAAACATCTAAAACGGTTGTGGTTGTAAAAAAATAAAAATTATGCAGATGAAAAAAACTTATTTATTGATGCTCCTGGTATTGATTTTGAATGGAGCAGGCGCTTATGCTCAAACAGATGTGATACCCTTAAAAGGTACTGTTACCAATCATTTGGGAGAAGCACTGTCCAGGGCTACAGTTACGGCAAAAGAAGCGGCCGTTTCGGCTGTTGCAGATAACAATGGTTCTTACTCAATCAGCGTGCCACGCACAGATACGCTGATTTTTTCAGCGGCGGGTTACCAGGAAAAAAGGCTGCCGGTTATAACCAGCGGTGTAATGGACGTTACGCTGCTTCCGGTTGATACAAAGCTGGATGAGGTGGTGGTAATAGGGTATGGAAAGCAATCAAGGAAGTTTGTTACGGGGGCCGTTACAAAAGCTGAGATTGTAAAGGATATACCTAATACAAGCATTACCCAATCTCTTCGCGGAAGAGTGGCCGGTGTTCAGTTTACTGATAACGGCCGGCCGGGACAAAACGGAACGATATTAATCCGTGGGCCCAGGTCGCTGAGCGCAGGTAATAATCCGCTTATTGTGGTAGACGGAATTATTTATAATGGCATATTGTCAGATGTTAACCCGAATGATATAGAGTCGCTGGAGATTCTGAAAGATGCTAGCGCTTCCGCTATTTATGGATCGAGGGCTGCAAACGGTGTTATATTGATTACATCAAGGAAAGGTGTTTCAGAAAAGCCTGCCATTAATGTCAATACTTTTACCAGCACTTCTTCTCCCGGGTACAAGGTTAAATTGCTGAGCCCCGAACGGTATGTTCAGAAGATATTAGATGCAAGAAGGGAGCTGGGACAGGAAGCAGATCCTGAAAAGGTTGCCAGCTATATGGCTCCCAATGAGGCCGAGAACTACCTGGCAGGCAGAACCGTAGATCCCTATGATGTAGCTACTCAAAAGGACGCAGGCATCCGGTCAATTGATATCAATATGGCCGGCAAAACCCAAAGGACCAATTATTTTATATCAGCTTCATTTGCCGATGAAAAGGGAATTATTTTAAATGATCGCCAGAAACGCACTACTTTCCGGATCAATCTTGAAAATAAAATTACCAATTGGCTTACTGCTGGTACCAATACCATGTATGGCAGAAGGGATTTTTCGGGCATATTGCCTAACCTGGACTTTTTTTACCAGTTAAGCCCCTATGCTACCATTTATAAAGAAGACGGTTCGCCTCGGCAGTTTGTTGTAGACGGAGAAAACGTAGCAGGTAATCCCATGTATAATCCTTATTTCAGATCTAACCAACAGGTGCAGAATAATTTGTTTGCTAATTTTTATGCTATGTTGCAGGCTCCTTTTTTAAAAGGGCTATCGTACCGCATCAATGCCAGTCCCAATGTGAGGTGGATTAATTCCTACAATGCCGTTCGGCAGGATACCAGCCTGGCTAATAATACTAAATCGGCCAGCAAGTCGCTGACTAATTATTATGATTGGATGATTGAGAATATTCTGAATTATAATAAACAGATCAATGCAGCTAATCACATAGATGTAACATTGCTTTATTCCAGGAACTCCCAGTTCTCAGAAGCTACAGGTGCTAATGCTTCATTAATGTCTACAGATGTTTTAGGCTGGAATAACCTGGGTTTGGGTGAAACGCAGACCGTATCCTCTTCGGCAGCCAGGATTCAGGGCGTATCGTATATGGGACGGTTAAATTACCGGTTACTGGGACGCTATTTAGCTACGTTTACGATCCGCAGGGATGGCAGTTCCGTATTTTCAGAAAATCATAAGTATGCTACATTGCCTTCCGCTGCGCTAAGCTGGATCGTTTCTGAAGAGCGCTTTATAAAGAACAGCCCGTTTGTTAACCTGTTAAAATTAAGAGCTTCCTATGGCGCGGTAGGCAACCAGGCTATAAGTGCTTATCAGTCCCTGAGCAGGATAGGAACGCAGCGGTATGTTTTTGGAGATGGCGGTACCACCAGCCTGGCGTACTATCCAAGCAATATGGCGAATAGCAATTTGAAATGGGAAACTACGTACAGCACTAATATCGGCCTTGATTTCGAAGTACTGAAGGGTAGGATTGGGGGTACTGTTGAATATTATTATATGAAAACAAAAGACCTGCTGGTAACAAGAGACCTGCCCAGGATGACCGGCTTTACCAGTGTGTGGACCAACCTGGGCCAGGTAGATAACAGCGGGATAGAGATAACGCTGAATACAACCAATATCCGTGCTAAAAATTTTGAATGGCGGTCGTCATTTACATTTTCAAGCAATAAGAACAGGATTGTGCATCTTTATGGCTCAGATACAAACGGAGATGGAAAGGAGGATGACGATATAGGGAATAAGTGGTTCATTGGTCAGCCCATTTACGCCTACTTTGATTATGTTTTTGACGGCATATACCAGGAAGGAGATACGGATATTCCTGCAGGATATAAGCCGGGCTATGTGAGGATTAAGGATGTGAATGGAGACGGCTCTATTACCGCTGATGACAGAACCATCATCGGGCAGGGGCAGCAGCCAAAAGTACGATGGGGCTTATTGAACGAATTTACGTATAAAGGGCTTACGCTATCGGTGTTTTTAAATGCTATGCAAGGCTGGATCTCCGATTTTGGATTAATAGGAAGGGGACCTGTAGAGCGTTCGCTGAATTTTATAGACTATGGCTGGTGGACACCTGAAAATAAATCGCAGACACGCCCTTCTCTTTTTCATGAAAACAAGTACGGCCACAACTACTACCTGAGCAGGGATTTTGTAAGGATACAGGATGTGGCTCTTGCCTATAATTTTCCTAAGGCTATTTTGGACCGGTTCAAAATATCAAATATGAAGTTGATAGTAGCCGGTAAAAACCTGCACACTTTTACTAAATGGATAGGGGCAGACCCTGAAAGCGGGGAAACTGCAAGAACCAGCTTATATCCCATGCCGCGAACCGTATCTGTTGGCCTTAATCTTGGATTTTAAAAATAAACGAGTTAAACTGATTAATATGAAAAGTTATATTATTATCTGTATAGGATGTTTATTACTCTTCTCGTGTAATAAAGATGCTTTTTTGAAAGAAAAGCCATTGTCCAACCTGAGCCCTGAAAATGTTTTAACGGACTTTACCGGATACGAAAATTTAATTACCTCTTTGCATTACTACACAAGGGATGAGCTGACCGGAGATGATGTGTATCGTTATTTTGATATGTTTACCGGAACGGATCTCTGCACTACGGGGCAGCTGGCAGTAACCCAATTTGTAAATTACGAAACTTACCTGACTCCTGCTACTGCGGCAGCTTCCAGAACCTATAACTGGTGCTATACTTCTATATTACCCTATGCAAATTTGATTATTGAGGAGGCTTCCAAACCCGAAAATGCATCGGCTTTTGCATCGGAGGCACAAAAGAATGCAGTAATAGCGGAAGCAAAGTTCTTCAGGGCTTATGGTCATAATATACTGGCCAATCTTTATGGTGATATTTGTATCATGGACAGGTTTTATAAAGAACCTAAAACAGATTTTGTAAGGTCGCCACGCAAAGATGCTTATAAGCTGATTGCAGAAGACCTGGAATTTGCCTCAAAATGGCTGCCGGTAACAGTTGCTAAAAATAAAGAGGGGCGCATAGTAAAAGGCGCTGCTGATCATTTGCTGGCCGAGGCTTACATAAGTCTTGGCGAATATGACAAGGCCATTGAAGCGGCAAACAGGGTAATTAACTCGGGTACTTATCGTCTTATGACAGAGAGATTTGGCGTAGATAAAAGCAAACCGGGTGATGTGTTCTCAGACCTGTTTATCCAGGGAAACCAAAACAGGAGCACGGGTAATATGGAATCTATCTGGGTTTGGCAGTTTGAAGAGTTTACTCCTGGTGGAGGAGGAAGTTTGAATGGCAATCACCAGCCCAGGGGATGGATGCCTTTTATGGTGCAGTTTACTGATCCGGCTGGGAAATTAGGTTTTTCATTAAATAAAGATACCCTGCTGCGTGGGGTTGCTGTAATGCGTCCTAATCCTTATTTCCTGTATGATTTGTGGTTAAGTGATTGGGATAACGATATCAGGAACTCGAAGTACAATCTAAAAAGAGAATTCTGGTATAATAATCCCGCTTCGGCTTATTTCGGCAAAAAGGTAGAAGCGAGAACAACGCCATTGGACACTATGCAGCGGCTTTACCCTTATGTAAGAAAAGTGGAAGGCAAAGCATGGCAAAGCGATGTTAATAACGGAAGAAGCGGAAAGGACATGATCATATACCGCCTGGCTGAAACTTATTTACTAAGAGCAGAAGCCTATCTGAGAAAGGGCGATAAAGCAAATGCTGCTGCAAGCATTAATGTAGTGCGGGAGCGGGCTCAGGCCAAGCCAGTGCTGCCGGCGGATGTTACTTTAGACTATATCCTGGATGAGCGGGGGCGCGAGTTAATGGCAGAAGAGCCCAGGAAACGTACCTTGTGCAGGATGGGCATGTTAGTAGAAAGGGTGAAGAAATATAATATGAAACCTGAAACCAGGAACAGTGTTGCTGAAAAACATAATTTATACCCTATTCCCCAGGGCGCTATAGATGCCAATTTCTCTGTTAAGCTGGAGCAAAATCCTGGCTATTAGTATAAAATATTGCCTGGCATATTAAAAGTAAAGCATATGCAAAAGCTATTCAGACTTGCAGGTAAATGGTTCTGGATTTTTATAGTGAGCGTTTTTTGCACAACATGCTTACATTCACAGAACACTATTGCAGAGTGGAACTTTAATAGTAAGGGATCTCCATTTTTTGACCCAAAGTCTGCTCTGACTGTAATACATAACCGTCGGCCGCTTAAGATTGAGGATGGAGCAGTTTTTTTTAATAATTACATCGAAGATAGTGCTGACTATTTGAGCGTAAAGCATGATCCTGTTCTGACAGGTTATCACAAAGGTAATAAGGGCTATTCCTCTTACTCAATAGAGCTGGATGTGAAGCCTCTTGTTTTAAATGGTAAAGTATTATTGATTAGCAAGAGAGATGATAAAGGCAAGGGGATTGAATTGTATATTGATGAGGAAGGGAAGGTTGTTTTTTATATTTCGGGTGACAAAGGTTCGGGAATGCTAAAAAGCAAAAACGCTATTATAGCAGATAGTATGTGGCATAAAATAGCTGCTGTATGGGTGGGGGAGGAAGATGCCTATAATTTTCAAATAGTTGTAAATGGTGTTGTTTCCTGGGGTACACGTTTGGTAGGTAATCTTACTCCCACAACTACAGACATGACTTTCGGCGGAGCATATACTATGGTAAACCGGAAATATTTTTATGGGTGGATGGATAATATAAGATTAAGTAATAAGCGGGTTGATTTATTAAACCTTCCGGGAGTTGTTGACTTAACGCCGGCTTTAGCTACGGGAAAGCATCTTAGGGAGCAGCCTGGAATTATGAAGTATGAATTTATTACAGACTTACCTCCCACTGCAGAATGCCATGCCGGCACCATAGTGGAGAACAGTAAGGGGGCAATACTTGCTGCCTGGTTTGGTGGAACCAGGGAGGGGCATGTAGATGTAAATATATGGTTGTCTCAAATGACGGATGACTCATGGAGCCATCCTGTCAGGATAACGGATACTCATGATTTTGATAGCTTGTATTCTTATAAATCAATT
This sequence comes from Niabella sp., assembly GCA_027493055.1. Lineage (GTDB taxonomy): Bacteria > Bacteroidota > Bacteroidia > Chitinophagales > Chitinophagaceae > Niabella. Next base: position 55,987 of record JAPUDO010000118.1, read on the forward strand.
TTCAACCCATCATTATTTCAGTATCCTGGTGGAGGACCTTTATTGCTTTTTTTTCTTACGGGGCCTTTGGGGTCGGGGTATGGAAATATGAAAACAAGCTATGACGGAGGGGTGACCTGGACTAAAGCGAGACGATTACCCAAACCAATTAAAGGTGGCGACAAGAATAAATGTGTGTTACTTAAAGATGGTACCTTAGTATGCCCTAATAACCTGGGAGCTGTTCCTAAAATGGATTTTACAAGAGACTACGGACAAAGCTGGGCGGAGTATGCGGTGGTTCCTGATCCCGAAAATTATGGAGCGATACATCCTACTATCCTTATACATGAAAACCAGGAGCTTCAGATTCTGGCCCGGACACGTGCAGGAGCTATGGTTACATCATGGTCAAATGATGGCGGGAATACATGGACACCATTAAGTAAAACTTCGTTGCCACAAAATTTTTCAGGTTTTGATGCTGTAACACTTTCCGATGGGCGGCACCTTTTAGTGTATAATCACGTATCAATGGAAAAAGGACGGTGGGGCGGCCCCCGAACTCCTTTAAATGTTGCTATATCCAATGATGGCATTAACTGGGAGGCTGCTTTATTACTTGAAGATGAACCTGGAGAATATTCTTATCCGGCAGTATCACAGTCAAAAGACGGCATGGTACATATTATTTACACTTGGAACCGGGTACGGATGAAGTATGTAAAAGTTGATCCATCAAGACTCATAACAAAACCTATTATTGACGGGATATGGCCTTAAATCAAAAAAAAGTTTTTAAAAGAGAGATGGCTTTGAAATTAATTAAATAAATAAGAATTAACATGAGATTTCTTTTAGTAATGATGTTTAGTTTATTATTAAGTTTTGTTTCAGCACAACAGAATGTTGTAAAACTGAACGAATTTACATTTGATAAAGCTCCATTTAAGGAATGCCACGCTTCAACGATAGAGTACACGCCCGCAGGTCTGGTGGTTGCTTATTTCGGGGGAACTAAAGAGCAGAACCCCGATGTGGAAATATGGGTGCAAAGAAGGATTAATAATCGCTGGACAGCACCGGTATCTGTGGCCAACGGGATACAGCATTCCCAAAAACGATATCCATGCTGGAACCCGGTTTTATACCAGGTTCCGGGCGGTGCATTATTACTCTTTTATAAAGTGGGGCCAAGTCCGCAAACATGGTGGGGCGAGCTGATTACCTCAAAGGATCATGGTAAAACATGGTCGGCGCCGCAGCGCCTTCCGGAAGATATCCTGGGCCCTGTAAAAAATAAGCCTGTTTTATTAAAGGATGGTACGTTGTTATGCCCGTCAAGCACCGAAGTGACTTCCGGAAATGGGTGGCGTATGCATTTTGAGATGACTAAGAATTGGGGCAAAACATGGAGCATAACAGAAAAAATTGATACAGTATCGGCTGTTAATGCCATTCAGCCAAGTGTGCTGTTTCACAAAGGAGGCCGGCTGCAGCTGCTGGCCAGGAGCAAAGATGACGGTGTAGTAAGCAGCTGGTCCGATGATAACGGTGTATCATGGTCAGAGTTGGAAAAAGAGGTTTTGCCCAACCCTAATTCCGGGACGGATGCTGTTACGCTAAAGAACGGAACGCAACTGCTGATCTATAATCATGTAGGAAAAACAGGAAATCAGTGGGGTGGCAAGCGCTCTCCTTTGAATCTTGCCATAAGCAAAGATGGCATAAGCTGGAAGAACGTGGTTACTCTTGAAAGTGAGAACGGGGAGTTTTCTTATCCTGCAATTATCCAGGGTAAAGATGGCCTGGTATATATCTCTTATACCTGGAACAGGCAGAAAATAAAATTTGTGATTGTTGATCCTGCTAAATTGGAAAAAATATGAATGGGAATAGAATCGCAAAGAATTACCTGGTTTTGCTTTTCTTTATGGGAGGCTTCTTCCTGAAAGGCAATACCCAGGGACCTGTTAAAGTAATACTGGATACAGACATGGGCCCCGATTATGATGATGTTGGGGCAATAGCTGTTTTACATTCACTGGCAGATAAAGGCGAAGCGGAAATACTCGCTACTATGTCATGTAATCATCATTATCTGACCGGTCCTACTATCGAATTGCTGAATACTTATTTTAAGCGGCCACATATTCCTGTTGGTGTCCCCAGGTTGCTTGCAGTAAGTATGGGAGCTCCGCAAAAATGGCCTCAGCTATTAATGAAGAGCTATCCGCATTGTTACAATTCCAACGATGAATTGCCAGACGCTATCCAATTGTACAGGGAGCTTCTTGCTAAAGCTGATGATTCAAGTATTACCGTCATAGCAATTGGCTTTTTAACCAATTTATCAGATTTATTGAGGTCTCCGGCAGATAAAATAAGTCCAATGACAGGTACAGAGCTGGTTAAAAAGAAAGTAAAAAAACTGGTTTCAATGGCCGGCAGATTTCCGGTGGGTAGAGAATATAATGTTTATAAAGATGCGTTATCCGCCACTGAGGTTATTAACCGCTGGCCAACTCAAATTTATTTTAGTGGTTGGGAAATAGGCAATGAAATAAGAACCGGGTTGAAAGTAGCCGGGAATGCTCAATTAAAAAACAGTCCGGTTAAGGATGTTTTTTCCCAGTGTATACCAATGGCACCGATGGATTCTTTGGGGCGGATGAGTTGGGACCAAACAGCAGTGTTAGCAGGCATAAGAGGCAGCAACCGGTATTTTGATTTGGTTGCAGGCAGGATGGTTATGCTGGAAAACGGGAAAAACGGATGGATTAATATGTCGGATGGCAGGCATTTTTATTATGTAATGAAAATGCCTCCGGGAAAGTTAAGTGAAGAAATTGAGCTGTTAATGATGCGGTAAGTCTTATTTATGAAAATTCAGATGAAGTATAGTATTCTTTTTTTACTGCTGTTTTGCAATACTGCTTTTTGTGCCGTTCGGCTACCATCACTAATTAATGACAACATGGTGCTGCAACAAAATGCTGCCGTGCGTTTATGGGGAAAGGCCAATCCGAATGCCAGGGTGAAAATTCAAACAGGATGGGATAAAAAACGGTATAGTGTTTTTGCTGATCACTCCGGCAATTGGGAAGCGTTGGTGCAAACAATAGCCGGCAGCTTTAATGCCTACTATATAAAGATCAGCGATGGCAAAGAAATAATTATTAAGAACGTGCTATTAGGTGAAGTGTGGTTATGTGGAGGACAATCAAACATGGAAATGAGCCCGCGTGGCTTTGCCAATCAGCCCTTGTATAATGCTGCGGAAGAGACCCTGGATGCCGATTATCCTTACATCAGGTTTTTCTCTATACCGAGAACGTTCAGCGTTACACCCCAGGCAGAAAGTAAGGGTAGCTGGAAAACGGTTACGCCTCAGTCTGTAGAAACGTTCAGTACCGTTGGTTTTAATTTTGGAAAAATAATCGGTAAGACTTTAAAAATGCCGGTTGGATTAATCGGTTGTTATTGGGGTGGTTCTAAAGTTGAAGCCTGGATGAGTGAGCAGGCGCTTTCTCCGTTTCAGCAGGTAGTTATAAAAGACGAATCCTTAAATTATATGCGTGCCAATACAGCCCCAACGCTGTTATATAATGGCATGCTGTTTCCCCTTGCCAGGTATGTGATCAAGGGCGCGCTGTTTTACCAGGGTGAGGCCAATGTGGAAAAACCAGAAGCATACGGGGATCTGTTCCCGGCAATGGTGGCCGACTGGCGAAAGTTATTTGAACATGATTTCCCGTTTTATTATGTACAGCTTGCTCCCTGGGGTTATACTAATATGGGATGGCGTGCAAACGGAACAGAAGTGGCCAGGTTCCGTGAAGTACAGCAGAAATGCCTTGACAAAATACCGGGTTCGGCTATTGTTTCAACAGTTGATATAGGTGCTGAAACTACGATCCATCCTCCTGAGAAACGTACAGTGGCAAAAAGACTGGCTTTTCTGGCTTTGTCCGGCACCTACGGAATAAAAGCTATAAATGGGCTCGCTCCGAAGTTGGTTAGTTCAAGGGCAGAGGATAAAAAAATGATCATTGCTATGTCAGATCCCGGTTTTGGCTTGTCTGATTACGGTATGGGGTTAAAAGAATTTGAAATAGCTGGTAGTGATAAAAAATTTTATACCGCCCATGCAGAAATAATCAAAGGGAGCAAAAATGGTGAAGTTGCAGTATGGAATGAAAATGTTCCACAACCTGTTGCAGTCAGGTATTGCTTTAAAAACTATGCTTATGGTAATTTGTATAATAGTTACGGTATTGCAGCATTGCCATTCCGTACCGATGGCTGGTGATTGAATACTTTTATGGCTTACCCTGGCTGTGCGAGACGTCCTCACCTTGCACTTTGTACTTATCCTTAACAGTCAATTATTTCTTTATCTGTAGCAATTATATATAAATAGTAGCTTATGCTGCATATTGCTTTTTATATTCCCGTTTGTATTCTAAAGGCGTCATCAGCATAATTCTTTTAAAATGTCTGTAAAAGTTGGAAACATTGTTAAACCCGCACTCAGCACAAATATAGGATAGGGAGAACTTGTCGTCTATGATCATTCTACATGCATTACTGATGCGCACCTCTGTTAAAAAATCAAAGTACGTTTTTTGTGTAAGCCCTTTAAAGTACCGACAAAAAGAAGTGACACTGAAATTACACAAAGCCGCCACTTCTTCCAGCTTAATTTCCTTATTATAGTTGGAAAGTGTATAAGCAATGATTGTATTTAGCCTGTCGGTTTCAGATTCATCGGCCTTATAATAAGCGTATGCCTTGGCTATAGAAGTTATTTCTTCCGATTCACTGATTACCTGCAATATGTTGAGCAACGTTATTATTTTTTCAAATTTGCTACAATCTATGATCGATCTCATTAAGGACTTTACCTTTTCTGCTGTACTGCCATTTATAAGAAGGCCTTTTTTGGCGAGCTCAAATAACCTGGGTATAAGATAGGCCTCTGGCAAATGAAAGAATCCTTTTCCCAGGCAGGATGGTGTGAACTGTATTACGATGGCCTCTATCTGGAAAACTTTATCCGGTAAGGGTTCTTTTATTTCCTTTTCACGCCAGGCATGAGGAAGGTGCTCACCCAGCAATATTACCTCGCCGGCATTAATGTGGGAAACATTATCTCCAATGATACGAATACCCTCACCACGTATTATATAGTGCAGCTCTAATTCGGGATGATAATGCAGCAATTTCCCAAAGGCATTGATCTGATCATATCTTACAGAAAAAGAATTCTGAACAGGCACAGGCACCCTGTGAAAATGAGGCTTCATTGATTATTTTTTAAAAAATTTATATGTACGATTTTGGTACGGTAGTTAGAGTGTAAACATACATTTAAATTTAGATATTTTTTTCTGAAAATCAATGGTTGTGCTTGTTTTGTGGAAAATAAAATATACAGGAATGTAGCATGAATGACTTATGACAATTATTATTATTGTGGTAATATAGTATAATAAATGATAATAAATTGCGATATTCCTGGTATAGATTTTAGAGAAGAACGAATGTGCCAACTGCCAACAGTCCATAGTTGATGTTTTTAATTACGGATTGCTGAATAATGGTTACTTGTAGTACATCGTACATTATGCCGGATACTGCTTTCTGGTTCACTGTTCGACCTTCTTCGATTCGGGCTAACGGTCCTCTGTCTTCCTGAATGGTAAGGAAGTTCGAAAGTTTTAGAAAGAAGAAACGCTTATGCTTTCTGCTTTTAACATCAGTCAATATGTGTTATATTGCACGAATATTATGCTGATATAAAGCAATCATATAACTACATTTGCAGGCTAATGCCAGGTGCTACATTCATAAGACCCGTTTATTTTTACGTTATTCTATCCGTGAGCCTGTTTGTAATAGCGGGCCTGATAAGTGTGCGTTGTACGCAGCCAGATAAAGAAAAAGAAGTTTCTGTTTCCAACAATGAATACGTAGGAGATCAGGCCTGTATCAGTTGCCATGCAAAAGAGCACGGGGAATGGGGTATCTCGGATCATTTTAAAGCGATGCAGGTAGCTAACGACTCTACGGTATTAGGCGATTTTAATAACAGCTCTTATACTGCTGATGGCATTACATCCAGGTTCTTTAAGAAAGACGGAAAATTTTATATCAATACCCAGGGCGAAGACGGTAAAAACCATGACTATGAGATCAAATACACATTTGGTTATTACCCGTTGCAGCAATACCTGGTAGCATTTGACAAAGGGCGCATGCAGGTCACCCGCCAAAGCTGGGACAGCCGGCTTAACAAATGGTTCCATCAGTACGCAGGTCAGAAAATAGCCGCGGGCGACTGGCTACACTGGACAGGCAATGCCCAGAACTGGAACACCATGTGCGCTGAATGTCACAGCACTAACCTGCAAAAGAATTATGACTTTGAAACCGACAGCTATAAAACTACATTCAGTAATTTAACGGTCAGCTGCGAAAGCTGCCATGGTCCGGCCAAAGCCCATATCGATTTTGTAAGCAGTAAAGACTATGATCCCAAGGATAAAAATAATAACGGGTCGTTCATGTTGCTGGCGCGGTATAGTTCCCAGCAGGCAGAGATACAAACCTGTTTCCCCTGTCATGCAAGAAAAGGAAATATCAGCGCTCATATGATCCAGTCAGGAGAGATCATGGACAACTTTATTCCTGAAATTCCCAGCACCGAATATTACCATGCCGATGGCCAGGTGGATGATGAAGATTATACTTATGCCTCCTTTTTGCAAAGCGAAATGTACAAACACGGCGTAAAGTGCAGTAATTGCCATAATCCGCACAGCGGTAAATTACTGATAGCCGGGAACGGAGTTTGTGGTCAATGCCACCAAAAAGAGAAATACGATGTTCCTTCACACACTTTCCACGCAGTGAACACCGAAGGCGCCGAATGCAAGAACTGCCACATGCCTTCCAAATACTATATGGGCAATGATCTGAGGCACGATCATATTTTCCGGGTACCACGCCCTGATCTGTCTGTAAAGAATGGTACACCCAATGCGTGTAATGATTGTCATAAGGATAAAACAGCAGACTGGGCCGCAAAGGCTGTTGTACAGTGGTATGGCCCTGAGCGTAAGTACCATTTTGCAGAAGACCTGGTTCCCGGAAGCAGGATGGACGGGCAGGCACAGGCGCATTTGATCAAATTGATAAAGGATTCAGCTACGCCTGCGATCATACAGGCTACGGCAGTGCATTATATGGCTGGTATAAACAATGATGCCAGTTTGCAGGTATTATTAAATGAGCTGGATCATAAAGATGCGCAGGTGAGGTATCGTGCAGTGACCGGGCTGGTGGGCTTTGATCCCAATAAATGGCGGGGCAGTGTTATACCGTTGCTGGGCGACAAAGTAAGGGCTGTAAGGGTTGCCGCAGCCAATGCCTTGATTACAGTAGACGGCGCCCAAATGCAGCAGGATTATGGACCTGCTTATTCCAAAGCCTCAGCAGAGCTGAATGATTATATCATGTATCAGACCGATTTCGCCTCGGGGAATGTAATGGCTGCTGATTATTTTATGAAATTGAGGAACTATGAAAAAGCTGAAAGCTTTTATCTGCGTGGCCTGCAAAAAGATACAGCCATGAACTATGCCCGTTTAAATCTTGCCACCATGTACAACATGATGGCAAGGAATAATGATGCTCTTCGCGTATTGCAGGATGCCCTCAAAACCGATGCGAAAAATGATCGCATCTATTTTAATATGGCGTTGCTTTACAACGAAATGGGCGACCTGCAACAAACGAAGAAATGCCTGGAGCAGGCTATTACCCTGAAATCCGCTAACCCCCGTGTGTATTATAATTATGGAGTACTGCTGCAACAGCAGGGACAACATGATGAAGCGGCGAAGCGCTATAAACAGGCATTAGCTTTAGCCCCTGCCGATGCGGATATTAATTTTGCTCTTTGCGTGCTGTACCTGCAGCAAAATAAACCACAACTGGCAACCCCTTATGCCCAAACACTCCGTAAATATTATCCGGCAGATAACAGGTTTATGCAGCTATACCAGCAGCTGGGGTTGGTTCAGTAAAAGCAGGCGCTGATACCGGCTCCTGGTTCATTATAAACTTTATTTTGTAGCTGAGTAAATGCAGCACATCCCAAAGGTGAGCGCTTTATAGCTGGTATTTTTAAAACCAACTTTATCTAATATTAAAGTAAAATCCTTTCTTTCAGGAAAAGCCTTTGCTGATTTGTTTAAGTATTGATAGGCCTGCTTATCCTGCTTAAAAGCTCTGGCAATTTGAGGCGCCACAATGCTCATATAAAGCTGGTACAGGTTGTTGATAAAAGCGGGTTTGGGCCTGGAAAATTCTATAATGCATAATTGTCCGCCGGGCTTCATAACGCGCAGCATTTCCGACAGGCCTTGCTCCAGGTTTTCAAAGTTGCGTACGCCAAAAGCTGCCATAACTGCGTCAAAGCTGTCGTTGTTAAAATGCAGGTTTTCCGAATCTCCTTTTTCCAGTTGTATTTGCCCGCTGAGACCGAGCTTCTCAATTTTTTTCCTCCCTTCTTCCAGCATTTGCGCAGAGATGTCAACGCCGGTAACCTGTTTGGGTTTAAGCATTTTGCAGGCTCGGATAGCCATATCGCCGGTTCCGGTGGCAATGTCCAGGATATGCTGTGGCTGGCCTTTTTTCAGGGAGTTGATCGCTTTTTTGCGCCAGCTTACATCTGTTCTTGCAGACAGGAAACGATTCATAAAATCGTACTTCCCTGCAATTTTGTCAAACATTTCAGCAACCTGCTCTTTCTTGGTTTTATCAGATTCGCTGAATGGTATAATATGATCGTGTGGTTGTGCCGGCATGGGCGCAAAGATAAGGGGAAAGAGGATGTCAGTGGTTACAGGATGCTGGTTTGAGTCAGGAAGTCAGGAAAGTAGGGAAAGTCCGAGGTCTGAAGTCCGAAGAAGAGCTCAGATCAGCCTTTAGCTTTCATCTTTCATCTCGTACATCGTACCCCTTACACCGTACATTATGCTGGATGCAGGTTTCTGGTTTCAGGTCTGCACGGTGCCTTCCGCCTCCGGCTTTTAGCCTTTAGCTTTCATCTTTCATCTCGTACATCGTACCCCTTACATCGTACATTATGCTGGATGCAGGTTTCTGGTTTTAGGTCTGCGTGGTGCCTTCCGCCTTCCGCCTCCGGCTTTTTGCTTTTAGCCTTTTGCCTGTCCTCTGTTAATTATCATTTGTAGTCATGGTTAGTCCGTCATCTAAATGCTAAGTACTAAAATCTAACGTCTTGTATCTGTCAACTGTCCTCCGTCCCCTGTCATCTTAAAAACAGGCATCTTACGCCTCCCTGGTTATATTTGCATTAACTTAGAACTTTAATTGAAGGCTAATGAAGGATTTTTTTAAGCATATTGAGCTGGACGAGCTTTCGTCAACACCGAAGTACCTGCAACTGGCGCAATCGGTCATAAAGGCAATTTCTGTAGGCAAGATCAGGAACGATGAGGTAATGCCGTCTATCAATGAAATGAGCTTTGAGTTCGATATATCCAGGGATACTGCCGAAAAGTCTTATAAATACCTGAAAAAGCTGGGTGTGCTGGGATCGGTGCCCGGGAAAGGATATTTTGTAAAATCAACCAATGTAAAGAATGATATCAAGGTGTTTTTACTTTTCAATAAATTAAGCGCCCATAAAAAAATTATTTACGACTCCTTTGTTAAAACCCTGGGCGATAATGCCGCTATTGATTTTTACATTTACAATAATGATTTTAATTTCTTTAAGCGCCTGCTTACCAATGCCGGAAAGCATTACTCGCACTATGTGATAGTAACGCACTTTATAGAAAGCGGAGAGAATGCGTATGAAATTTTGAACACCATACCTAAGGAAAAGCTGATCCTGCTGGATAAGCTGGTATCAGGTGTAGATGGCGATTTTAGCGCAGTGTACGAAAATTTTGAAAAAGATATTTATGGTGCCCTGGAAAAAGCCCTCGAAAGTTTGAAGAAGTATGAGCACCTGAAAATAATAGTGCCGGAACATACTTATTTCCCTAACGAAATAACAAAAGGCTTTGAGCGGTTCTGCCATGAGTATGCTTTTTCAGACTATGTGGTAAATAATATCAGCAAAGAAAAAATAGACAGCAGTACAGCCTATATCAGCCTGATGGAGGACGACCTGGTAACATTAATAGAAAAAATAAAGGAGTCAAAGCTTAAGATGGGCAAGGATATAGGAGTGATCAGTTATAACGAAACGCCTCTTAAAAAGCTGATATTGCAGGGTATTACTACCATTTCTACCGATTTTGAGGAAATGGGCAGGCAGGCAGCCCAGCTTATATTGGGCGGTGCGAGGAAACAGGTGGAAATACCTTTTTACCTGAGGCTGAGACCGTCCTTGTAGTTGACAGATGACAGATGATTGTTGGCAGTAGGGAGGTCTAAAGGTTAAAAAGTTGAAAGGCAGGATGGCTATGAATTATTAGCGGGAGCCGGCATAATGTAAGGTATACGATATGAGGTGTACGATGTACGATATGACAGCGAAAAGCCGGGAGCTTTATACATCAAGCCTTATGCTTTTGGCCTTTACCAGTAACCAGCATCCAGTAACTTGTAACCAGTAACAACATTTATTATTTTACATTTAATATTCTATTTCTCTCATGCAAATCATTTCCGCATCGTATGTAAAAAGCAGTGCTGTGTACACACAATGTCCGCCTGCAGATAAGGCTGAGTATGCATTTATTGGCAGGAGCAATGTAGGCAAGTCTTCTTTAATAAACATGTTATGTAATAAGAAAGCACTGGCTAAAACATCGGCAGCGCCGGGGAAAACACAGCTGATCAATCATTTTATTATAAATGATATAGCTAAAAGCGGAGCTAAAGCCAAAGCCGGGAAAAGCTGGTATCTTGTAGATTTGCCGGGTTATGGGTATGCAAAGGTGTCGCAAAAGCAGCGTAAAAGCTGGACTTCCATGATCGAGGACTATATCCTGAAACGCCCTAACCTGGGCAATTTATTTGTGCTGATAGATAGCAGGCATGAGCCGCAGAAAATAGACCTGGAATTTATTAACCAGTTGGGAGAGTGGCAGGTGCCTTTTGCCATTGTGTTCACAAAAGCGGATAAGAACAAGCCGGGCGCTACTATCAATAATGTTCAGAAATTTATAGCAACATTACAAGAGAATTGGGCCGATTTACCACCTTATTTTGTTACCTCTGCCATTAAGGGAGACGGAAGGGAAGAAGTGCTTGATTTTATCAATGATATGAATAAGGAATTTGAATCGGTAAAGGGGGAGGAGCATTGAGGTTTGCGGAGATGCTCATAATGGTATTATTATGTTTTTAATTGTTTAAAGATCTGCTTGCAGTGGTATTAACCATTTTGAGGCATTATCACTAATAAGTATTCATGAGAAATTTGGAATAATTAATATTTAGATTAACCTAATCATACCCTTCCGGACTTATAGTCCCCAAGTTCTATATTGTAGCCTTCGGGTGCTTTTAAATGTAGCCAAAGGCTACAACATAGTCCTGCGAAACAAAGTGTTTCGCAGCGCATCCTTGGTATTGTCTGCCTGAATGAATGGTTTTAGACTTGAATTTAAGATGCATTTGCCGTTTCTGATCCTGATAACAGCTTCATTAAATTAAAACCGGTATTTTTGAAGAAGTTTTCCGTTACCCAAGTGCAATACAATGAATTTGTTTTTTAGAATTTTGAGTTTTTTTACAATATCGCTGGGCTTTGTTTCCTGCGTTAAGAATGAGCCCTTTTTAAGCGCTTATTCGGTTCCCGCTGTTTTTAAATATGAAAATACTGACTCATCTGCTAAAGCCCGTGTTATTATGATGCATGGTATGCGGAACTACCTGGCAACCTCAGTTGATGGTGCCTTAAACCAGGCGATTGTTGATTCCCTGTGGGCTAATCGGGGGAAGCCTTTCACAAGTATAATGGTGCCGGATTTTGCTTATAGAGACAGTACGCTGAACAGGATGTCCAATGTAACCCTGCAGTCGGCCACCGGCGATGCTGATTCTGTTAAAGCGTATGCTGATTCTGTGGTAGAAAACAGCCGGTTTTATAATGTTGCAGGCAGCAAAGGTACGGCTGGCTGGCAAATGCAAACTACCCCTGTATCTGCTAAAAGACTTTTTAGTAAAGATGGCGTAGCATATAATGAGGTTTGGGCCAATGCCATGCTGGGCGCTATGGCTTTAAGAAACGTATTTGCCCAGCTAAACAGCGCAGCTGCCAATAAAACCTGGGCGCTGGCTTATGATTATACCGGGTTCCCTGAAAACTACGATCCTGATAAAAACTATGAAACGGCACCGGTCCCTAAAGACAGGCCGCTAAGTATAGCCGGCTGTTTTTCCTCGCTGCCTGGTTCGCTGAACCCCGGGGCAGACGTGTATGAAAGTTTCAGAAGGGGAAAAGCAGCCGTGTATGCAGGTGATTTGCGTGTAGGCAGCACGTCCATTGGTTCTATTTATTTTACTCTGGAAAGAGCTTTAGCTTTAGCTGCGGTCATTCATTTAGATGCTGCGGTAAAATATACTGATATTGCCGGCAGGCTGAACGAGCTGTCTCAGGCTTACGGGCTTGTTATTGCATTAAAATACCGGCATGCCATCAGCCTCCTTAGCGTGGATGACTATTGGTTGCTCCGGAGCTTTTTTGATGAGAACTTTTATACATTGGTGCAGGACCCGTCTCATGTGAACATCAATGCGGCAATGACGTTGCTTACAGGCATATATAAACTGTAGTTATTATAAGCGCTCCAGCAGCTCAACTACTTTTTCCCTTTTAAGAATGAGATATCCCAGCCGGTCTTTGCTGATACCTTCTTTAAGCTGGTAGCTGAAAGACAGCGCATCGTCCGTAACCGTTGTTTCAAAATGTTTAAAAGCAATAGTAGGAAGCTCTTTCAGTTCTTCTCCTGTTTCATATAAATGAGTAGACAATACAAACAGCGAGGTTTTTACTTTCACCAGTCCTTTAATAACTGCCAGGGAGCAGCGCATGGCATCCTCCACATTGGTGCCTTTAAACAGCTCATCAATCAGCACCAGCCATTTTTTCCCGTCATTGATCTTTTGAACCGTATTTTTTATACGCTGCACTTCGTTAAAGAAAAAGCTTTCTCCTTTAACAATATTATCTGTTACATTAATATTGCTAATGAGGCCATCAAACATGGTAAGCTTCATTTCTGTAGCCGGTACGCCCATACCTATATGGGCTAAAAATACACAGGCTCCTACCGATTTGATAAGTGTGCTTTTTCCTGCCATGTTAGCCCCCGTTAAAAAAAGAAAATTTTGTTCGGGACTCATCTGCAAATGGTAAGGAACGGGGTTGTGCAGTAATAAATGATATAAGCCTTTGGCTTCAATAAACGGGCAGTCGCTTTCTATAAATATGGGAAAATGCAGGTTGTATTTCTTTACGGCGAATGCCATAGAATACCAGGCGTCCAGCCGGCTGTAAATGTCTATCAGCTCCTGCACTTCAAATTTATAACGGCCGCGAACATTGGTAGCAAAATAGAGGGTCTTATGCTGAGGGATAACCTCGTCTTTACCTATATCAGCCATTTGCCTGAACGGCTCAATACAGCTAAGCAGATGGCTGATACGATCTGTATAAATTTTAAAAGAGGCTGGCATCTCTATTCCGCTCAATATGGTTTCGATCTTTTTAAGTCCCCTGAAAAAATCAGTAAAATGCTTAATTGAGAATTTTGCCATCGAATAATCGGCGCTGTGCAGCAGCCGGTACATAAAAGCATCCACGGCCGAAGGGTTATCACCGATAGTATCTAAAGCATAATCCAGGAACTTGATCATTACCAGCACGGTTCCGTTAGTTATTTCTTCGGGCCATTCATCCACGTGCAGGATCAGCTTTTTAAGGATGTTTTGCGTGCCGGTTATTTTTTTGAGATCGTTGAAAGGGGAAGAAAAGAAGTGACGCAGCCACTCCTTACCCCCTTCAGTACGTGTAAAGTTGAGCTTATGGAAAATAGAGTAGCTTTCTTCCTGGTGAAATATGGAAATGTCGTTAAAAGAAATATTGTCTATCTGCATGGTATAAGTTAATCGTTACTGGATGCTGGTAAAGGCCGAAGGCATAAGGCTTGATGCATAAAGCTTTCGGCTTTTTGCTTCCAGCTTTTCGCTGTCATATCGTACATCGTACACCTCATGTCGTATATCTTACATTATGCTGGTTGCAGGTTACAAGTTTCTGGTTTCAGGTCTGCACGGTGCCTTCTGCCTCCGGCTTTAAGCCTTTAGCTTTCCGCTTTCATCTTTCATATCGTACATCGTACACCTTACATCGTACATTATGCTGGCTCCCGCTAATAGTTCATAGCCAAACCCTGTCATCTTCACTCTATCGTTCAAACAAAAGTCTTTCTCCCTTTATAGACTCATCCCACTGCCCATTTCCATAAACTAAATGCCCGTTTACAAAAGTATGGGTAATGCTTGCCGGGAAATGGAAGGCGCTGCCGTTTTCCCCGGCCTTTTCAAACGGGCTCCAGCCGCATTTATATAAAATATTTTCCTTGCTCACAATAAAGGGTTTACGGGTATCCACAATTACAAGGTCTGCAAAATAGCCTTCGCGTATATAACCCCTTTCTTTAACAGAGAAGCAGTCAGCTACTGCATGGCTCATTTTTTCTGCAATTTTTTCAAGTGATATTTTGCCCAGGCTGTGATAGTATAACATAAGCGGCAGGGAATGCTGTACCAGGGGCAGTCCGGCGTGTGCCTTCAGGTAAGGTTCGTTTTTCTCTTCAAAAGTGTGGGGTGCATGGTCGGTGGCAATTACATCCAAACGGTCATCCAGCAAGGCTTTCCATAAGGCTTCTTTATTAGGCGCCGCTTTAATGGCCGGGTTACATTTTATGAAATTGCCCTGCTGTACATAATCATCTGCCGTGAAATGCAGGTGATGCACGCAAACTTCTGCTGTGATCCTTTTTTCCTTCAGCGGCAGCATGCTGGAAAAAAGCTGCAGCTCCTTTTCTGTGCTGATGTGCAGGATATGCAGCCTTGCATTATGCTTTTTAGCCAGCTGAACAGCGTAAAAAGAAGATTCAAAGCAGGCTTCCTCATTCCTGATAACAGGGTGATCCGCAGCGGTGAGTTCGCGTCCCGAATCCAGGGCTTTCTGCATATTGGCTTTAATGATCTTTTCGTCCTCGCAATGCGTAGCAATGAGCATTTCGCTTTCGCTGAAAATTTTCTCCAGCACCAGCGGGTTGTCCACCAGCAAATTCCCGGTACTGCTGCCCATAAACATTTTGATGCCACAGATGCGGTCTTTAAATGCATTGGCCGACAAAGCGCCTGCCGCGTTGATATTGTTAGTGCCTATATAAAAAGAATAATTAGCTAAAGAAGTTTGAGCGGCAATATTATATTTATCTTCCAGCAGGTCGAGCGTAAAGGTAGGCGGCACTGTGTTGGGCATTTCCATAAAGCTGGTCACACCACCGGCAACGGCGGCTTTTGCTTCTGTATAAATACTGGCTTTATGGGTCAATCCCGGCTCACGAAAATGTACCTGGTCGTCAATTACTCCTGGTAATAAGAATTTTCCCTCACCGTTAATTTCTATTGTCTTTTCTGTGGTGCTGATCTCCGCGTCTATTTTTTCTATACGCCCGTTTTTTATAAGAACGTCTTTTGTCTCAGTTTTTCCTTCGTTTACTACCTGAATGTTTTTTAAAAGATATATTTGCATGGTTTTTGTTTTTGCTGATGGCAGTTTGCGTTGTTTGATATTATTGTTCGTCAACTGTCATCCGTGAAATGTGAACTGATTTAAACCTTATTCATAAACTATGCAATTTAAGAAATACCTGCCTACACTTGCAGTTGTTTTATCCCCCCTTATGGGTTGGGCGCAAACAACATGGCTGCCCAGGGGCGATAAACAGGAAATTATTTTAGACAGGCTGGAAATAAAGGCACAAAAAGATCCGCTGCTCAATCTAAGTAAAACAAAACCTTACAGCCGGGAGTTTTTTGTTCCTGCGGTAAGAAATTACCTGAATGCTGACTCAGCATTGGATGCCCACCTTACCAAGGTAGATAAATACTATGTTAAAAGCCTGCTGGCCAATAACCTGGAATGGCTGCCGGAGGAGGAACGTGAGCATTACAGGAGCAAAAAACTGGTAGGCAATACTTTTTACCAGTATCCCGCAGGCCTGTTTGAAACCCATAGCAAGGACTTTGACCTGGTCATCAATCCTGTGTTGAATATTGGCTATATGAATGAAAAGGATAATGACCAGAGCCTGTTTTATAACACAAGGGGTATAACCATACGTGGACGCATAGCAAAAAGAATAGGCTTTCACACTTCTCTTACTGATAACCAGGAGCGTTATCCCACTTATGTACAGGACTGGATGACGGAACGTACCGCTGTTCCGGGGGCGGGATATTATAAAGATTTTAAAGCAGCCGGAGGACGTGACTTCTTTGATGCAAGGGGTTATATTACTTTCGGCGCTACCAAATATGTGGATGTGACTTTTGGTTATGATAAAAATTTTATAGGTAACGGGCAGCGCAGTTTGTTCCTGAGCGATTTCGGAAATAATAACCTGTTCCTGAAACTGAATACCCGCATCTGGAAATTTAATTACCAGAACCTGTTCATGGAGCTGACCAACGCTTATAAAAGTAATCCTGGTGATGATTTGCTGGGAAAAAAATATGCGGCCATGCACCATCTGGATATTAACATTACCAAATGGCTGAATATAGGCGTATTTGAAGGCGTTGTATTTGGACGTGCCAATCGTTTTGAATTGGGCTATTTAGTACCTGTTATTTTTTACAGATCGGTGGAGCGTGACCAGGGTAGCCCCGACAATGCCCTGGTAGGTATGGATTTTAAAGCCAATGTGGCACGTACGGCACAATTGTACGGGCAACTGGTGTTTGATGAGTTTAAGCTGTCGGAGCTAACTGCCGGTAACGGCTGGTGGGCTAATAAATTAGGGTACCAGTTAGGGGCTAAGTATATAGATGCATTCACAGTTAAGGACCTTGATCTGCAGCTGGAACTGAACCGTGTAAGGCCTTACACTTATTCTCATTATGATTCGGTGGCCAATTATTCTCATTACAACCAGCCGCTGGCACACCCGTTAATGGCCAATTTTAATGAGTGGATAGGCGTAGCAAGGTACAGGCCTGCACCTAAATGGATGATTGAGGGCCGCGCCATGTATTATACACAGGGACTGGACAGCACCGGCAACGTGAATTTTGGAAGTAACCTGTTCCTGCCCAGTGTTACCCGCTCCGGCGGTGATTATGGACATGAAATAGGGAGCGGCTGGAAGACTAATACAGCTATGGCAAGCCTGCTTTTATCCTACGAATTAAAGGAGAACCTGTTCCTGGAGTTAATGGGGATGATACGCAGGCAACGTTACCTGGATCCTGTAGTGCCCACCCAAAAAAGCACCATATTTAATATAGGAGTACGCTGGAATATTGGCAGGAGGGACTTTTATTTTTAAAGCCTGTTTATTGGAGCATCGTTTTTTTGTTATTTCCTGGTTTGAGCTGTTTCAATGTTCATTTTATTATTCATCATACTATGGAAAAAAAACTGAAGCTGCATTTTTAGCGAACTGTCACAATACAACATATCCTTGTTCATTTGTCCATGATACAGGTTGTTTGATAATAAACTGTCAGATCTCCAGTTATAAAAGGCAACAGGGTTTTCTCCGTTAAACTGGTAGCAGGAAGCAGAATCAATATACTGGTATATATTCCCGTTATAATTAATGGAATATCTCTTGCTGTTGGCAGTAAAAAGGCTTGTTCCCATTGAATAATAAGGATAAGGGTAATTAAGTAAGCTTAATATTGAGGGCAGGATATCAATTTGATTAGCAATAATACTGCTTGTTCCCTTTAAAAATGTGTTGCCGGGTGTATAAAATACAATGGGTATTCTGTAATCTTCCATTGGAGAAGATAGCTTGTTGTCCTCTGTATTAGGCGCTGTATGATCAGCTGTTATAACAAATATTGTATTGCTGAACCATGCCTGGGTTTTAATAGCATCAAAAAAACGAAGAAGGGACAGGTCCAGGTATTCAATACAATTCAGCAGTTTTTCTTTGTGACGGCAGAAAATCTTTTCGTATTGATCAGGAACATTAAAAGGATGATGTGTATTCAGGGTAAATACTGTTGAAAAGAAAGGCTGTTTTGTTGCTGATAATTGTTGAGCCATAAACTGCAAGAACGGTTCGTCCCAGATCCCCCAATTGCCATCATAGTCCCTATCATTATCATATTCGTTGGTGCCATAATAATTATCAAACTCTGCCAAGCTTGAATAACTGTCAAAGCCCATTGTTCCATTAAAGCCTCCATGAAAAAAGGAAGTCTGGTAACCCTGAGATTTAAGAATGCTTGCCAGTGAAGTGATTTTATTGGAGGCGTAGGGAGAAAATATGAATGGTTCAGCCTGCCATGACGGTATGGATGAAATAATGGCGGGAATTCCTTGTATGGATTCTTTTGCATTAGCAAAGGCATTTGTAAATACCAGGCTTTGGGCAAATAGTGAATCTAGAAATGGGGTGTGGGCTTCTCCCCCGAAGTATCCTGTATGCTTCCTTGATAAGCTTTCTATTATAATAATAACAACATTCTGTCTGGTAAAAGGTTGCTGAGGGAATGCTGTATGAATACCATTGCTAAAGCTCTTTAATTGTTCTTCAGGGAAATATTTTTTATCGTGCAAATTCTCTTTTCCTAATGATTTAATAATAGTGAACGGGGTGTTGAGGATAGCAGGAATATTTTTTACTTCAGTCATTTCAGAAGCGTGTATAATATCTAATGGCTTTGCCTGAAATCCTCCCCTTATAGCAATAACGCTTATTACTATTATAATAAGAAAAGCCAGGGAAGAATACAGATAGTCCTTTAATGAACGGCTTATATTTCCCCTGGATTTCAAAGTAAATTTATAGGTTTTCCACAACAGCCAGGTAAAAAGACAATAGGTTAAAAGCAAATACCAGTATTGCATTAAAAAAGAAGGGAGCAGCCTCAGTAAATCATATCCTTTTTCTCCTGTAATAAACAATAAAGCGTCAGATTGGGAACGTTTGTGAACAAAAGAAAAATAAGCAACATCTATCATATTGGCAAGCAGGCACAGGCTGTTTATGAAAAGAAACAAAACAGCAGTTATCTTTTGATAGTGTTTATTTGTTGAAACCGGGGAAGGCGCTAATGTCATTATTATGAACAAAGAGTTAGTAAGGATAATGGCTGAAAGGTCAAACCTAAGTCCTCCGCCAAGTACAGGCAAAATACTTTCAATTGAACTTACTTCAAGTTCAGCTTTGTTAACATAAATAAAAAGCAGCCTGCATAAAAGGCAAAAGAATAGTAAAAATAATATTTGCAGCAGTAATCGTTTTACCCGAACTGATGTTTCTTCCATCCCATAAGCTGGCAGTTTTATGCTGAAGGTGTGCTTCGTAAGCCTGCCAATAATTCAAAAATACACGAAAGTCTTTAATAGATTTACATACTTGCAATTTTTTCATTTTATATAACAATCAGGTTTTCAGACTTGAAAACATCGTTGTTGCGGAATAGGATTTTGTATATTTAATTTTTTTAAACTATACATCGGCAACTTTTTCAAAATTGGAAGAAAGGGAAACTTTGTTTTTAACCAACGATGGCACTACTTTTGAACTGTTGGTTCTGCAAATACGGAATCCGTTCATTTGCAGCAATGCCAATCATAAAATTTTAACTTATTAGAATCATATCTTTATACCTGCTGGCAGCAATACAGGCTTTTAGCATTACTGTCCTGGCCCAGGGAGGCAATAGCAGCCGTATCATATTCTGGACTGAAAGCAGGAAACTCCAGCTCCAGGATTTTAAAGTAGTAAATGACAGTACAAAGGCTGTAGCTGATAATGTGGCGGCTCTTACCCGAACGGGTATCACCTATTACCTTACTACGGAAAAAGTAAATGGTAAACCAGTTGGCATTCGCATAACAGTGCAGGCCACCGTGCACAAGGAGCATACTTTTATAAAGGAACGGGTACTGGATTATACGCCTTCTGTAAAGCATCGCCTGCTGCAGCATGAGCAGCGGCATTTTGATATTTCCGAAATATTTGCACGCCTGGCGGCACGGAAGCTGCAAATCCTAAAGCTTACCCAAAATTATCAGAAGGAAATTGCCCACTTTGTCAATGAAAAGTTTAAAGCTGCAGAAGCGTATCATCACCTGTATGATAGTGATACGCAGAACGGCGAGGATTTTGCGGCCCAGGATGAATGGGACGATAAGATTGCCGCCCGGTTGATGGAGCTGGACCGTTATAAGAAGAAAGTGGTGGTGAGAAGATTGGGTAAATAGTTTATTGATATTGCATAAAGGCTTTTCTTTGCTCGTCTGCAATTTTCTGCCGGAGTGATTGCGGTTGTAATACTTCAACACTTTTTCCGAATGATAACAGCTCCATTATAAAATCATCTGTTATAGATAGTGTCAGTTTAACCTGCAGTTCATCTTCATTGTCGAGCATTATCTGCTGACTTGAATGTAAAGGTAAAGTTTTGATGTATTTACCTTGTGCAGCGCTAAAAGAAAGTAATATTTTTTCAGGCCTGCTGCCATTACCATTGATAACACCAAAAGAACAGGCAAAGTATTTTTGAATATCGAATAGATTATCAGGTCTGAAATGTTTCGAGGTTATATCCGGCAGGCTTAACCTGTCTAACGCAAATGTTTTTATTTTCTTATCCTTTAAGTCCTTGGCTATAAGAGACCACCTGTTTTTAAATTCTTTTAATGCATAAGGTTCAGCTGTTCTTTGTGAGGCCGTTTCATCCCAGAATTTTTGATAGTCGAAATGTACTAATAACTTGTTCTTTATAGCATGAATTAAGCCATTGAGATTTTCGGTGCCTTTAGGTTTGCTCTTTTCAAAATGCAGGATATCAGTATAGCCTTCCGAAATTTTTAAAGCATTTAATATGTCAAAGGCTTCGAGCAGATGATTATTTATTTCTGAGCTGGGTTCTTTGTCCAGGTAATACATACGCCTGGAAAAATCGTATTTAATTTCAATTCCGAAAAGTGCATTAATTTGTATTAAATCTCTGTCAAAAGTTCTTTTGGAAATAGTTAATTCATATCCCAGTATATCTGATTGCGTTTCGAGATAGTATTCAATCTCCCTGAAAGTGCAATTGCTTTTTCGGAATTTGTTTATAATAAGACTATACCTGAGAAAAGCGTCTATTTTAGCCATCTGTTACTATTTTACTCAACACATCATGTATTGTATATTTTATTATATATCAATCTGCAATGACACCAGGTCAGGCTATGGCATAAATAAAAATTATTCTATAGTTCGTGCTATTTCGCTTAGTACCCGTTTAATTAACTGGGGCGCTTCAGTATTAACATCAGACCATTCCAACTCATTGTATTCTGTGAATTTTGCACCCCAAATCCATCCATCGCTTGTTGAACGCGTACCTGGTGTTGGAAAATCTTTTAGTTTCTCCCGGATCTCGTTCTGTCTTTCTTCCGTTATATTGTCTGAATTTTTGTGATCTATGCCGAACCATAAATTGTCTCCATTTTCAAAATAGAAATAGATACAATAATCCCATTCAATTTTAGAGAACTTGAAACCCGTACCGGCATTCCCGATAGGTTTGTTGTCTCGTTCCACGTTTATTTCCCAATCAGAATTAGCACACTCTTTTTTTAGGCCTTCTATCAGGTTTTCAACAATCCGGGCTTTTATCTCATCCCAGGCATTATAAATTGTTTCCGCTTCAACTATAAAATTATGATTGATGATTGTATTGACAATTTCTGTATTCATAGTATCATTATTATTTTGATCAGTTAATTTTTTAATTACATAGATATATTGAGTAATGGTTTCTCTAACCAATGGGCGGCTTGCAGATTCTTTAAGACATTTTTCTAACCAACTTACGATATAGGTTTTATATGAAATACAATAGGGGTTTATGTCCTTAAGCCCGTTAATGCCATTACAAGTGGAGTTGATATCAGCTTCTTTGCCATCCAGGGTTAAATAAATGAGATCAATAAGATTGATGTCTTCAGCGTAATTTGCATATCTCCTTAACTGATGTTTCTGATCAATGGCATAAATTTTATTTTCAATGGCAATTTTTTGTCTATTCTTAAATTCTATTAATATGTCGATACGGCCACCTGTATAACCATTTTCTTCTAATGGACCTATATACTTTTCCACGCTCACCCGTGCATTATCAAGGTTATCATAGAGCTTTTGCTCAGAATGCATTTCCTGATTAACGAACGCTTTTTTTTGCATAGAAAGCATTTCCAAAAATAGTTTTAGAAACCTGTCTTTTAAACCATGTGAGCCTTTGGGATTCAGAAGCTCTGCAATAAAAGCAGAATGAAGTTTTACTTCATCAGTTTCCAACCCGGTTATTTCAAATATATTAAACCGTTCGCCTGTTGCTTCTGCAATCCTGTCGTATTTCTCAACAATATTTCTGGTTTGAGAAAGCAGCTGTACTATTTTACCTGTTTCCATCTTTTGAGATTGTATATTAAGCAGTTATTCGTTTAAAACCAATCGTAGTTCGTTCAATATTACTAAAACTTTTTTCATTCTGGTTATATATTTCAGTTAAGGTCATTGGCCGGGTAACTTTGGTTTTAAAACCAAGCTTGTCCGAAAGTGCCTGGGCTTTATCGGTTTCCAGTTCTTTAAATTCATATTTTGCAATGAGCCGTCCTTTTCTTAGTAAGGCAGTATCTATTTTTGAGAGATCTGTGTTAAAGGAGCATATTATTTGTATATTCAAACAATCGGATAACAGACCGTCAGTAAGGTTTAGTATTGATGAAACCGGGGAATTACTGTTAATCTCCCTGCTGAAAATAACGTTTTCTGCATCTTCGATAACGAATATTGAGTTAGGATTATTGATAAGTATTGAGATTTGATCCGGATTAGAAATGTAACTAACCAAAGCTGGTGTTAAATAGATGATTTTTTTCCCGGATAGCGTAGACAGGTATTTAATATAGGTTGTTTTGCCTGTGCCGGGTTTACCATGTAACAATACAAGCCCGCTGGTATTGTTCTGATTCAACCTCTTTTTAATGATGGCATGTATATCTGCCAGATCATTGTTATAGTTGTCGGTAATATTTAAGCGTATTTTTTTTAAAGGGAGCGTTGTTGTTGTAAATCCGCTGGTCTCTCTTATTAAAAAATCGATATAAGATTTTCTATTTCGAACTACTTTAAAATTGCTTAAAGTGGTCATTAAGTTAGTAGCTTCTGTTTCTTTTGTACTGCTATAATAAATTTTAATATGTGGTAGATAAAAGGTAAAATCAATAATTACCTCGTTATGAATTAAATAAAAAGCGGTTTTGAACTTAAGTCCTTGTTTTGATTCTTTAATCCTTCGACTGCTTAATGAGTCCTGTACCTGATCTCTGAAATTTAATAAAAACCAATTATGTGCTTTTTCAACATCAAGAAAATCACTGGAAAGTGAGTTGGGTATTTTATTAAAAGTACTTATATAGATATTAAGGGCCGTTATTGTCTCTAAGGAGTTGTTTATAGTTGCCTTTAAATCTGTACTAAATTGTGGCCTGTTTGGGGCCGGGTACATGGTAGTCATATATTTTTCTGATTTTATGAATCAAAAATAATAACCAACTACGCCAAAATATGTCGAAGTTAAACTTAGTATATAACTATCTTTTCTGAACCATTTTATTTCTTCAGCTCTTTTAAAGCTGTTATTACCACCGAATCTTTCGTATTCATTACCTGGTAAAAGCCTGAGTTGCGCCATTTAAACCTTGCCAGCTGGGCTTCCATACGGTCTTCTATCCTTTGTTTCTCAAAGGCGGGAATGCCCGAAAGGTTAACAGAGTCTTTCTTTACCCAGTGGGTAAACATGCTCCACATTTCTTTTGAAGGGTCAAATTCACGGGTGTACACCTGCGGATTGGGGTAGGGGTCTAATATTTTTTTATTATCTAAGTAATAATGAAATACAAAATCATTAAAAGAACCATTCAAAAAGATCTTGTTGATCTCTCTTGAATAATTAGAGGTATCAAGCCCTACAAAAACATCCGGCATAATGCCCCCGCCTCCGTACACTGTTCTTCCTCCTTTTGTTTTGAAAATTTTGCCGTTGCTTACCTTATTGCTGTCTGCATAGTAAAGCTGACCTGTTGCGTAACGGTTCCATACTTCGTCCATATACACTTTCTTGTCGCCTGTATAAGGTTTTTGTATACTTCTGCCAATAGGGGTGTAATAGCGGGCTATGGTAAGCCTCATGGCCGAGCCATCGCTTAAAAGGAATGGTTCCTGCACCAGGCCTTTGCCAAAAGTGCGGCGACCGATAATAACAGCCCTATCCCAGTCCTGCAATGCGCCAGCCACAATCTCACTGGCGCTTGCGCTCAGCTCATCTACCAGCACTGTAAGCTTACCGGTTTCAAATATACCGGGGCGTTTACACCTGTATTCTGCTTTAGGGTTATTTACTCCTTCTGTATATACAATCAGTTTATCGCCGCTTAAAAATTCATCTGCAATTTCAATGGCCTGGTCCATATATCCGCCACCATTGCTTCTCAGGTCAAATATCAGCTGTGTCATGCCTTTCTTTTTCAGCTCTTCCATTGCTTCCATAAATTCACGGTAAGTAGTACTGGTGAAGGTATCCAGCTTTATGAATCCTGTAAGGCTGTCGATCATATATGCCGCTGAAATGGAAGGAGTGGGAATATTGTCCCTCACTACCTGCAGCGTTGTATCCTTTCCTCTTCTCAGGAGATTGAGCTTTACAGAAGAACCTTTTTCTCCTCTTATGGCATTCATTATTTTAGTGGTGGTACAGTTGCTGCCTGTAAGGTTTTGGTCATCTGCTTTTATGATTTGGTCTCCTGTGAGGATACCTGCTTTTTCGCCGGGTCCTCCGCCAAATACATAAGTAATATTTACCGTATCCCGGATCTGGTTAAATTCAATACCAATACCACCAAAGCTGCCGGAAAGTTTGTCATTCTCCAGCTGCAGCTCGGCTGCCGGGATATATACTGAGTGCGGATCCAGGTCGCTCATCATTTCACGGATAGCGTTTTCCTCAAGTGTGTCTATCTGTACAGAGTCAACATATCTTGTCCTTATAATATCCAATGCCTCCTGTAAAGCGGTAGACTGATCTTTTTTAAATATTTTTTTATTAGGCTGCCCTGTTGCAAAACGATAGCCAACATACATGCCTATAATCATTACCATAGCCAATACCAGTGGAAGCCAAACCTCAAATTTCCTGTTCATCTTTGTAGAAATAAGACTGCAAAATAGATAAAATTGTCTGAACCTATATTGAGAGAGGGATAACATTTTTAAGAATCACAGAGCGGCACAGAGTTATCCACTGAGAATACACCGAAATGCTTCTGAGATCTTCCTTGTAATCTGTTAGAGGTAGAGGTATTGTGGCTGATCAGGGTGTTACTCACAGAAGCCACAGAAAGCACAGCATCTTCTGAGATCTTCCATGTAATCGGTGAGAGGTAAAAGTATTTGGGCTGATCAGGGTGTTGCTCACAGCAGCCACAGAATATGCTGTGTATTCCTCCGCATCCTCAGTGGTAAAATATACATCTTTAAAAATGTTATGCATCCAGTCATGGTTCGGAAGCTATTGATACTTATATTAGCATATTATTTTCAAAATTCCCGACACTAATGCCGAAAACAATATTAGTTGCCGATGCCGGATCCACTAAAACCGAGTGGTGCCTTTTGCATAACGGTAAAACAAGATCAGTGTACACACCGGGTATCAGCCCGTATTTTTTAAACGGTGAGCAGATTACCGCTCTGCTGAAAAAAGATTTATTGCCCGCTTTAAAAAAGGCTGAGGTAGAAGAAGTGTATTTTTATGGAACAGGCTGTTTGAACCCCGCTAATACAAACCTGGTGAAAAATGCTTTAAAGAAGGCCTTTCCGGTAGCGCGGGTTGCGGTTACAGATGATGTGGAAGGTGCCGCCATTGGGCTGTGCGGTAGCAGTAAGGGAATTGCCTGTATTTTGGGAACCGGATCGAGCAGCTGTTTTTTTGACGGAAGAAAAAGGAAAAAAAGCAGCCCGGGGCTGGGATATGCACTGGGCGATGAAGGCAGCGGCGCTTACCTGGGTAAAAAGGTGCTTCAATATTATTTATACAACACTTTTGATGAGGACCTGCGGGCTCGTTTTGATGCAGCCTATACCACTAACGCCGCAGAGATACTCGAAAACGTGTATAAAAAGCCTTTGCCTAACAGGTACCTGGCTTCTTTTGCCAGGTTTTTGGCCGAAAACCGGGGCCATTATATGATTGAAAATATTATTGAAGATGGGTTGAACGACTTTTTTTTCACCCACCTCATAAAATATAATGAAACATGGAAATATCCTGTCAACTTTGTAGGCGGTATCGCTTTCGCTTTTAAGGATGTGGTAAAAGAACTTTGTGCCGTCTATAATTTTGAGTTGGGAAGAATTTTACAAAAACCCATGAAAGGCCTGATTGAATTTCATAAAAATAAAAGCAAATAACAATACTCCAGGAATAAGCCTAAACCCCGTTCATAAGATATGAGTGAAAAAGTAACAGAACAACCCAGCCGGTATAACGATCTGGACAAGATGAGCATAAAAGAGCTCCTGGTTTCTATAAATAAAGAAGATCAAACAGTACCTGTTGCGGTTGAAGCTGCCCTGATCCAGATTGAGGGCCTTGTAGATGCAATAGTGGAAAGGATGCTTTCGGGCGGACGGCTGTTTTATATTGGTGCAGGAACCAGCGGACGCTTAGGCATTTTAGACGCCAGCGAAATTCCGCCAACTTACGGTATGCCTCCCGGAGTTGTAATTGGGGTCATTGCAGGTGGTAACAAAGCTATAACAACACCTGTTGAAAATGCCGAAGATGCTGAAGAGCAGGGATGGCTGGATTTAAAGCGGCACAACATTAATGAAAAGGATGTAGTGGTAGGGGTAGCCGCCAGCGGCACTACTCCTTATGTAATTGGCGCTTTAAAACGTTGCCACGAAAATGGTATTACCACGGGTAGTATTTCATGCAACCCCGATGCTGATATCAGCAAAGCATCTGACCACCCCGTGGAAGTAATTGTGGGCCCTGAGTTTGTTACGGGCAGCACAAGAATGAAAAGTGGCACCGCTCAAAAATTAGTGCTGAACATGATATCAACTACGGTAATGATACAGCTCGGAAGGGTAGAAGGCAATCGTATGGTAAATATGCAGCTTACAAACGATAAATTAATAGACCGCGGTACAAGGATGATCATGGAACGTACCGGTATAACCGATTACGATAAAGCCAGGCAGCTGTTATTAGAAAAAGGCAGTGTAAAGCTTGCCATCAGAGCAGCTTGTGGGTAAGCATAAGAATCTTATAACTCAAAAAGGAAGGCAAAAGCCTTCCTTTTTGATAAAGATTATAATATTAAAATAGATTATTTGGCAGTTGCTGCATTCAGCTTTTTAGCCAGCTTGCTTTTTAAGTTAGCCGCTTTATTACGGTGAATAACGCCGCGCTTGGCTAATTTATCAATCATGCTTTCAACAGAAGATAATTTTTCAGATGCTTCTGTATTGTTGGCGGCCCTCAGGTCCCTGATTGCATTACGTGTAGTTTTACCATAATACCTATTTCTCTCACGACGTTTTGCTGCCTGACGCGCATCTTTTTTTGTAGCTTTATGATTTGCCATCTGTTTCTGATTTTTAGTCCCCGATTTTTATCGGGAGGCAAAGGTAAGCGTTTTTTCTGAATTTCGCTCTATTAGATTAGACTTTTTTTATTCTTATAAATCAGCATCATTCACAACAGGCGCTCCTGCCTTAATTTATTTCCGTTTTAACGCTTTCTAAGCATCTTTATTGTGGCTGATAAGAATTATATCTTAATTTCGCCCCATTGTAATTAAACTTATCTCTTTGTTACTCTCTGCCTTTTATAATTAAAGATATTTTTTATATATTAACGATTCATTTATAATGAAAGATTTTTCTTATAACACAAACTCGTCCCCTGCATTTATCGAAAATATGTATCACGAGTTTGTTGCCAACCCGGAAAACGTAGACCAGGAATTCCGAAAATTTTTTGAGGGCTTTGATTTTGCTGTCGGAAGCGGGCTTGCCCAGAAGAACGGAGCCACAAATGGTGTATCGGCCAGTAGCATTAATAACTGGAAAAAGGAACTTGCAGTGTACAGGCTTATTTTAGGGTATAGAAATAAAGGCCATCTACTGGCTAATACCAATCCTATTAAAAAACGTAAAGACCGCGGCGCTAATGTAGAGCTTTCTTTTTACGGCCTTACGGAAGCAGACCTGGATACCGAATTTGAAGCCGGCAGCCTTGTAGGACTGGGTACAACAACGCTTAAAAATATTTTCACTCATCTGCAAAACTGGTACGCCGGTCATATAGGTGTTGAGTTTAAATATATCAGTGATCAAAAAAGGATAGACTGGATCACCAACGAGATTGAGAAAAATTTTTCCGCTCCATTGCCCCTTGAACGGCAAAAGAGGATACTTGAAAAGCTGAACCAGGGTGTAATATTCGAAAAATTCCTGCATACAAAATATGTGGGCCAGAAAAGATTTTCACTGGAAGGCGGAGAAACCACTATTGCTGCGCTGGATGCTATTATTAATAAGTCTGCCGAGCTGGATGTAAAGGAAGTGGTAATTGGGATGGCACACCGTGGCCGGCTGAACATACTGGCCAATATCCTGGGTAAAACCTACGAGCAGATCTTTAGCGAGTTTGAAGGAACCGGCGAAATTAACCAGACAATGGGTAGCGGGGATGTAAAATATCACCTGGGCTTTGGCAGTGAGGTGGAAACTCCCAGTGGTAATAATGTGCACCTGAAGTTGATGCCCAATCCCTCCCACCTTGAGGCGGTAGACCCGGTAGTATTAGGTTTTGCAAGAAGCAGCGCTAATAATATTCACGATGAGCAGTATGAAAAAGTGTTACCTGTTTTACTTCATGGTGATGCAGCCATAGCAGGGCAGGGCATAGTATATGAGCTGTTGCAGATGTCAAAGCTGCCCGGCTATTATGTAGGCGGAACCATTCATTTTATTATCAATAACCAGATTGGATTTACTACTGATTTTTCTGACGCACGCAGCGCCAACTATTGTACTTCTCTTGCGGCAATGACCCAGAGCCCGGTATTTCACGTAAATGGAGATGATCCGGAAGCAGTAGTAAAATGCGCTGAGATTGCTGCACGTTACCGGAGTATTTTTCACGATGACGTGTTCATAGATATGGTGTGCTACCGGAGGCATGGTCACAATGAAGGTGATGACCCTAAATTTACCCAGCCGGCTATGTACGCGCTGATAGACAAGCATCCTAATCCACGTGAGGTGTATGTAAAGTATTTGCTGGATAACGGGGAAGAAGATGCCAAGGAACTGGCCAAAGAAATGGAAACCAAGTTCTGGGCCGATTTGCAGGACAGGCTGGATGATGTAAAGCAAAAACCACTTCCTTATAAGTACCAGGCTCCTGAGCTTTTATGGAAGCAACTAAAAAAAGCAACTGACGAAGATTTTGATGAGAGTCCGGTTACTGCAGTTACCGACGAAGACTTCACAACAGTTTTTGATGCTATAATGACCATACCAAAAGGGTTTACCCCCCTGAAAAAAGTAGATAAGATTTTAAAGGATAAGATAAAGCTATTTAAGGAAGAAGGCAAGATTGACTGGGCTACAGCCGAGTTAATGGCATTTGGAACAATTATGGTTGACGGTGCTGATGTGAGAATGTCAGGGCAGGATGTAGGCCGGGGCACTTTTAGCTCCCGTCATTGTATTCTTAGGGATGAAGTAAGCGATGCCCGGCATAATCGTTTAGATAATATACCCGGCGCTGAAGGTAAAATAAGAATATTCAATTCCCTGCTTAGTGAAAATGCGGTACTGGGCTTTGAATATGGATATGCTTTGGCAACACCTAATGCTTTGGTGCTGTGGGAAGCCCAGTTTGGAGATTTTGTAAACGGCGCCCAAACTATTATTGACCAGTTTATAACCGGGGCCGAGCAGAAATGGAACAGGATGAACGGTTTGGTAATGCTGCTGCCACACGGTTACGAAGGACAGGGCCCTGAGCATAGCAGCGCACGCATGGAACGGTTCCTGGTGGCATGTGCCGAGTTAAATATTGTGGTTACCAATATTACTACTGCTTCCAACTATTTCCATGCTTTAAGAAGGCAGCTTGCATGGCCTTTCAGAAAGCCGCTGATCAACTTTGCGCCTAAGGCTAATTTGCGGCATCCGGGTACCTATTCTGCAAAAAACGAGTTCCTTACAGGCTCATTTAAAGAGGTGATTGATGATGGGTATGTTGAGGCAGAAGCCGTAAAAAAAGTATTGTTCTGCAGCGGAAAAGTATATTATGACCTGCTGGAAAGACAGCAAAAGGAAAGCCGTAAGGATGTGGCCGTTGTAAGATTGGAACAGATATACCCGCTGCCCGGCAAACAGCTGGCAGCCCTGTACAGTAAGTATAAAAATGCAGTCTGGTATTGGGTACAGGAAGAACCGTTAAATATGGGAGCTGCTTCCTTCCTGCAAATGAACCTGAAGCAAATCAATTATGGCATCATCAGCCGGAAAGCCAGCGCTTCTACAGCATCAGGATTTATGAAAGTACATAAGGCGGAACAGGAAGAAATAGTAAATACTGCATTTACTATTTAATGTGTGGTTGAAGCATACTGAAATTTTAAATTAACGATCGGGCGGAATAGAAATTCCGCCCTCTTATATTCAAAACTAAACATGAGATCGTTATATTAATTTCTGGTTCAGTGCTTTTACCACTGCTTCAGCCACAGAGTTTACCTGTAGCTTCTCATATATCTTTTTGATATGCGTGTTAATGGTATGGATGCTGAGATCACAGGCCGATGCAACCATTTTATGACTGTATCCTTTTACCAGGAAACCTAAAACTTCTTTTTCCCGCGGAGTCAGAGAGATCTCCTGGTTGTTTTCGTAAAATACGTTTTTCTGAAAAGCCGTCAATACTTTCCGGGCAATAGAGGCAGTCATGGCTGCATCACCGTTATAAACATCTTCAACTGCCTGGAGCAGCTGTGCAGGGGTTGATTTTTTTAAAATATAACCCGAAGCGCCGGCGCAGATGGAAGCAAATATCTTATCATCATCTTCAAAAACAGTTTGCATTAATACCTGAACTTTAGGAAAGTTTATCCGTATAAGCTTTACACCCTCAATCCCATTTACATTAGGCATATCAATATCCATCAGCACCACGTCCGGCGCTGTTTTCCTGACATCGGCAATTACATTGCTGCAATCAAAAAAAGCCCCTACGCAACTCATTTTGGGGGAGGAATTGATAAGCATGCAGAGGCTTTCTCTGCGGTAAGCGTTATCGTCAAAAACAGTAACTTTAATAGGGGTACTACTCATCTTATAACCAAAGATAGCTTAAGGATAAGTAGTAACCGATCCCTAATTCGAGGTATATTAGTTATATCGGTATAATAATTATAATTGTTATACACTCTTGTTGTCTGGGTCAATAACATTTTTGCTGTCGGTGATAACACAGGACAGCGGCGCCCGCAGTGGCAGGTTATCACCCGCCACAAAATATCGGCTACTATATAAAATTGTTATGCGCCCTGTTGTCTCTCTTTTATCATTTTTACGTAATTTGCCGGTCTATACTACAAAATCATATTATTTTATGGCTGTTGATATTAAAGTGCCTGCAGTTGGAGAGTCAATAAGTGAAGTAACCTTATTGAAATGGGTAAAAAAAACGGGAGATTATGTTGAACGAGATGAGGTAATTGCAGAACTGGAAAGTGAAAAAGCTACTTTTGAGGTAAATGCTGAAAAAGCAGGTGTGCTCACCACTAGTGTGAGCGAGGGAGATGCTATAAACATAGGTGATGTAATAGCCAGTATTGATGATACAGCCGCCAGGCCTGCTGATGCCGCCGGGCCGGACGAAAATGATACGAAAGAAACTGAAGCGCCTGTAGCAGCTGTTGCGCCTGCTCAGGAAGAGGAGCCGTTAAAGCCTACCGGTAAAGAAGTGCCTGTGATCATACCAACCGTGGGAGAGTCAATAAGTGAAGTAACCCTGCTGAAGTGGGTGAAAAAATCGGGCGAATACGTGGCGCGTGATGAAGTAGTAGCAGAGCTGGAAAGTGAAAAAGCCACTTTTGAAGTAAATGCAGAGCTGGCAGGTATATTAGAAACTACTGTGGCCGAGGGAGATACATTAAAAATAGGTGATACCATTGCTCTTATAAAAGAAACTACGGGCAAACCTGCAGCGCCTAAAGCCGAAACAGCGGCTCCTAAAGTACAGGGAAATAAAACGGAAGTACTCAAATCTGCTCCTGCTGTTAAAGCTACCCCGGTTGCCTCTGCAATTATAGCCGATAAAAAAGTGGACCCCAAAACCGTTAAGCCATCAGGCTTCTCTGGAAAAATTGTAAAAGATGATGTGCTGGCTGCTTTAGCTACCCCAGGTAAAAAAGCGTTCGATGGCGGCGAATTGTTTACCCGCAACCAGCGTGCAGAAAAAATGACCAACCTGCGCAAAACCATCAGCCGAAGGCTGGTAGAAGCAAAAAACACTACGGCTATGCTTACTACTTTTAACGAGGTAGATATGCAGCCAATAATGGATATACGCGCCAAATATAAAGACAAGTTTAAAGAAGTGCATGGCGTGGGCCTGGGCTTTATGAGCTTCTTTGCCAAAGCCTGTGCTATTGCCTTAGGAGAGTGGCCCAGCGTAAATGCTTATATTGATGGCGACCAGGTGCTGTACCATGATTATGCCGATATCAGCATTGCTGTAAGCACACCACGTGGTCTTACAGTACCTGTGATCCGCAATGTAGAGAGCCTGGGTATGGCTGAAATTGAAAAAGCGGTAGTGGATCTTGCTACCAAGGCCAAGAACAGCAAGCTTACGGCTGATGATCTTACCGGTGGTACTTTTACTATTACCAATGGCGGTATATTCGGATCTATGTTAAGCACGCCTATTATTAATATACCTCAAAGCGCTATATTGGGTATGCACAATATTATCCAGCGCCCCGTGGCTGTAAACGGTCAGGTGGTTATCCGTCCTATGATGTATGTGGCCCTGAGTTACGACCACCGTATTATTGATGGCCGCGAATCGGTGAGCTTCCTGGTTCGCGTAAAAGAATTGCTGGAAAACCCTGCTTTGCTGCTGGTACAAAAAGATCCTGTAAAAGCATTGCTGGAGCTATAATTTTAACCGGCCGGAGGTGCCGGAAAACTGTAGAGATATCCTAATCATTTAATTTTTTTATATTGGTTCGTGTTTTACACGGGCCATTTTTCATAATAATAACAGGATGCAGCATCTTCCTTCTTCAATACCGCATATTAATCGTTTCCGCTCTCATCTTAATACAGCGGTTTCAATTGTTGAGCTGTATAAGGGGGAAGTACCATTTGTTCATTTTATTAAAAAATATTTTTCTGCCCATAAAAAGTTTGGAAGCAAAGACCGCCGTGAGATAACAGCGCTGTGCTATTGTTTCTTCCGGCTTGGAAGATCATATCCGTGGCTTTCTGCAGAACAGAAAATGATTAAAGGCTACCAGCTTTCAAAAGAAGTGTGGCCTGCTGAATGGACAGACTTTTTTGCTGCCTGTAATTTACCTGGAGAACCGCCCCGGGACATATTCCCTTTCAAAAGTGATATAAGTACAGGTATTGACAGGGAGGCATTTGAACAATCTCATCTCATTCAGCCGGATCTTTTTTTGCGTATCAGGCCAGGTTATGAACAGGCAGTAGCCACTAAGCTGCGGTCAGCAAATATTGATTTTGAAATAGCCGGCAAAATGGTCCGTTTACCTAATGGTACTAAAACAGTCGATATAATAACGGTAAATAAAGAAGTGGTGGTGCAGGACCTGAATTCTCAAAACGTAGGCATGCTCCTGCAAGAGAGCCGGTCTCAGATCTTAAATTCCGGGCCGGCAATTGATGTTTGGGATTGTTGTGCTGCAAGCGGTGGAAAATCCATCCTGGTTAAAGATATTTTCCCGCATATTCTATTAACGGTATCTGATATAAGGCCTTCCATCATTTTTAATTTAAAAACGCGTTTTGCTGCGGCCGGGATAAAGAATTATAGCGCTTTTGTTGCTGATGCCGCAACGGCTTCACCCCGCAAGAGGTTTGATCTCATCATTGCGGATGTGCCATGCAGTGGCAGTGGTACATGGGCCCGAACTCCTGAGCAGCTATCTTTTTTTGAAGAAACCCGGGTAGATGATTATGCCGTTTTGCAGGGGACTATTGTAACTAATGCCATCCGGTATTTAAAGCCGGGCGGTTATCTGCTTTACATTACCTGTTCTGTGTTTCAAAAAGAAAATGAACAGCGTGTGGGTGAACTGCAGGAAAAGGGTATGCAGGTGGTACAACAGGAAATTTTAACGGGGTACAGTAATAAGGCTGATACTATGTTTGCTGCCTTATTAAGGCTGTGCTGAAAAGGGTCCGGGATCAGGGCGCTTCTGCAATTTGTTTAATAATATCAAGGGTAAGAGGTTTAGTAATATATGCTTTGATCTGGGGGTAGGAGGCTGTTTTGTTTTTGTCTTCCTGGGCTATGGAAGAGCTTACCGTGTACACATCAATACCTTTGGTTTTTGTTTCAGGTAATTTTATAAATTCGTCCATAAAGCCCCAGCCATTTAGTATAGGCATTTCAATATCCAGGAGAATGATATCGGGCATGGGAACATCATTACTTTCAATTCTCTTTTTGAGCTGTTGAAGGGCATCAAGGCCATTTTCAGCAAATGCTACATTAAACATATCCCCGCTTCTTTCAAACAGTTTTCTTGCTATCAGTTTAAAAACAGGATCGTCATCTACAACAAGTATGTTTTTTTGCTTCGTCATTTAAAATAAATTTTAAAGGTTGTGCCTGCATTCACAGTACTTTCTACTGTGATTTTTCCTCCCATAGCTTCTATCTGCCTTTTTGTGATATAAAGACCAACACCTTTAGAGTCCGGGTTATGTGTAAACGTTTTAAAAAGCCCAAATAAGGTATGACCATTTTTTTCAAGATCAATACCAATTCCATTATCGCTGATGGCAAGTAGTTTTCGGGATTCATTTTCGCTGTAGGTAATACTTATTAAAGGGCAAATGCCGGGTTTAGAATATTTGAGGCTATTTGATATCAAATTTAGTAAAATACTTTCTATATACGCCTTATTATAATAAATTGTTGCGTTTTGCGGAATTATATTTAATATAACAGCATCTTTATGTTTTATCTTGTTGCTTAATATATTGATGGTTCTGTCCGCTACAGCTTTAAGGTTGATATGTTGCTGTGTTATGTTCAGGTCTGAATGGATGCTTATCACATCGTTAAGTCCCTCAATAGTATTGTTCAGAATATTTACAACTTTATGCAGGTGTGCTATAAGTTCGATTTTCTCGTCTACTGACGTGGTAGATAATATAAGATCGCTTAATGACTGGATATTACTGGTGTGGGATCTTAAATTGTGCGATACGATATAAGAAAAATCAAGAAGCCTTTTGTTTTGTGAGTCAAGAATCTCCATAGATCTCTTCAGATCCTCTTTTGACTTTTTCAGATCGGTAACATCTACTGTAGTTAGGATCACCTGGTCATAATGTTCTTCATGGCCTGGAATCACCTGCCACGACAGGACGGAATAACGGAGCTCTCCTTCGGCAGTGCGAAAGGTGCTTTCAGATTTGAACTGATGCTTACCGCTGCAAATAGCCGCCAGTAT
Source organism: Niabella sp. (assembly GCA_027493055.1). Classification (GTDB taxonomy): domain Bacteria; phylum Bacteroidota; class Bacteroidia; order Chitinophagales; family Chitinophagaceae; genus Niabella. The sequence goes on from JAPUDO010000118.1 coordinate 92,084, forward strand.
ATATTTAACAGTTGTTACAGTGGGCTGCTGGGATATATATTGTGAAAGATTCTGAAGCAATTCTTCTTTGCTGCCTAATTTATATTGCCTGAAACATTCATCATTGACTGATTTTACTTTTACTAAACGGGCATACTGGGGAAGCTGGTCGGGACATTTATTAAAGTACTCAATAATATCTTTTTCCGGTTTACCTGACAGGCCATTTTCAGAAAGCAGCTTTACCACATCCGAGAAATCTTCTTCCCAGAGTGCAACGGGAGATTCATTAAACAAATGCCTGTATTTCCTCTCCGACACTTTTAGCTTTTGCTCTGCAATCAGCTTCTCGGTAATATCTTCTGCTATTACCACATATTTCTCCTTACGCTCGGCAGTTGAGGGCAGGGCAAATAGTTTATAATTGATCCATAGCTCTTTTCCCTCTTTGTTTATATGTTTATATCTGCCTGATATGGGTTGGGTAAGATCATCAGGAGGGCCCCCTGCGGTATATGTGATAGCATTCAATATTTGTTTTACAGGGTGTTGCGATGCATCAGGAGAAGGCTTTTCCAGGTCAAAGAAACTGATGAACCTGTTGTTAGCGCTGGATAATATACCATCATTATTAACGAGGGCAAAACCGATAGGCGCATTATCAAAAATTGCTTTGAAATCTTTTTCTGCATCAGCAATCTGTCTGTCTTTTTGAGAAATAAGATTTTTAAGCCTCAGTGTTCTCTCTAATCTTTTCCTGATTATTATAGCTATTATTATTGATCCCAGCAGGGAAAGAATAGCAGGCAGCAGGAAGATCCTTACCCCCGATCCTTTATTAGAAATGTAAAACCTCCAGTTAATATAGGGTACATCTTCATCAACAGTTGTTTGTCTTTTACCTGGTCTGTGGCCCAGGAAAAACACTTCTTTTTGATTAAGGTGACTGATATAGGATAGACTATACTGGTATTTAAGCTGTGGTGTATCTGTGATGCCGGTAGCTTTTAGCAAGTCTTCAAGCTTTATGACAGCGCTTGAAAATCCCCAGAATTCACCATTTATAAAAACAGGCAATCTTGCGGCAATACACTCCACATTGGCAAAGTTTTTAAAGGGTCCGGCTATTTTTATTTTTTTTGAATGATAGGCTGCCAAAGCACCGGCAACTTCTTCCCCGCTTCGGGTATTAAGGATGCTCTTATTCAGGGCGGCTTCGTTAGTTGCGGGGTAAGTATATTTTATAATGCCTCCTGGAATAAGTGATATATTACTGAGCCGCGGATTATTTTTCAGTACTTCTTTTGCCGTTTCTTCAAAATGATGCACTTCGCCGTTATTATCAATAATTCTTGCAATAGCAGCAAGTCCGCTATACATATCTTCAAAGAAGAGATTGAGCTCTTCATTGACCCTTTTCATTTCAGCAGAAAGTTCCAGCCGGGCATGGGTAGTAATGATGTTTCTGCGTTGCTCAATGATTAATATAGAGGTTACAAAAACCACTACAGCAGCTAAAATGCTGATCAGCAACGGAGATTTACTTAAAATATTTTGATTATCGGATATCCTGTCTCTCATATAACGTTAATAAAATACTTAACAGACAGTACATACCCGGGATAATATACTATAGAAGCTCATAAATGTACAGAAGGCTGATACGGCAACAAATATAGGGGCATTATTCAAATCTTGTTATAATCCTTCTATATTTGCAATATATGACACAGGAAAAATTACAGGATATGCGGTCCCGCGTTCTCGGGATAAGGAGGTTTCTTTGACGTTGAGAACCGAACGCAAAAAATACAACAGGATAAGCAGCTCTCTTTAAGCCCCGGTTTCTGGGACGATAATAAGCGTGCTACCGAAATTCTTAAGACTTTAAAAGTGAATGAATACTGGGTAAATCTGTATGAGGAAGCAGACACCACAGTAGAGGACTTTGCTGTTTTATTCGAGTTCTGGAAAGAGGGCGATGCTACCGAAGCGGAAACGCAGGAAGCGTATGATAAGGCTTTGCTGGTACTGGATGAGGCTGAGTTCAAAAGCACGTTAAATGAACCGGAAGATGAACTGCCCGCAGTACTGCAGATTAATTCAGGAGCGGGGGGCACCGAAAGCCAGGACTGGGCCGAAATGATAGCGCGCATGTACCGCATGTATGGTGAAAAGCAGGGCTGGAAAGTTACAGAGCTGGATTGGCAGTGGGGAGATGGCGCCGGTATTAAAACAGCCACCCTTCAGGTTGATGGTGCGTTTGCTTACGGCTTTTTAAAAGCAGAAAGCGGGGTGCACCGGCTGGTGCGTATTTCTCCTTTTGACAGTAATGCCCGCAGGCATACTTCCTTTGCATCAGTCTTTGTGTATCCGTTAATTGACGATACTATCGAAATAGAAATAAAAGACAGCGAAGTAAAGATGGAAACCGCGCGTAGCGGTGGCGCTGGCGGACAAAACGTAAACAAGGTAGAGACCAAAGTAATGCTTACGCACATTCCTACAGGCATTGTGGTTATTTGTCAAACCGAACGTACGCAGCTTGGTAACCGCGAAAAAGCCATGCAGATGCTGAAAAGCCGTTTGTACGAGGAAGAGCTGCGCAAGCGCGAAGAGCTGAAGAACGCTACCAATGCCAGCAAGAAAAAGATAGAATGGGGCAGCCAGATACGCAGCTACGTTTTCCATCCCTATAAAATGATCAAAGACCACCGTACTGATTATGAAGTAGGCAATGTACAACCTGTTATGGACGGAGACCTGGACGGCTTTATCAAAGCCTACCTGATGGCGGATAAGGAGGGGGAAGTTTAGTTGATATGTTGGAAAGCTGACAGGTTTAAAGGTTGAGAGGGACCCTCATTAACTGTTAATTCCCAATTTTCAATACGCAATAATCAATGTATGCCCATTCGGAATAGTAGTGCGAGTCTATTTTATTCGTTTCAAAATACCCTTCCGTTTTATAAGATTTTTATAATCCCATTGTATCTCCCTCGATTTTTCGAGCCATCGTTTTAAATCTTCGGTGTTGATTTCGTCAACTGATTTGTAAAAGATAGAAGCATCTTTAAATTTTTCTCCTTTTACATTCAGTTGTTCTTCTTCAAAATCCGCTCCGCTCCAGAACATTAGTCTTATGCCGGGTTTCTGTTTGCTGTAACCAGTTATCGGATTTCCGTATAAAAACCAAACAGGGTGTCTGTGCCAAACCTTGTTTTCAGCTCCGGGCAGTCCGTCATTAATGATAGTGGCCAGCCGGTCGCAAATGGCTTTATCAACCAACGTTTGGCTATCATTATAGGCTTGAGTATTCTTGTTCATAGTCACGAATTTTTAACCTTCAAGCATCGATTTTAATTTGTCCAACGCTTTTGGCCAGGCCTGATTGAAATAATCGACATAATCATCTGCCATATCAATATCCACTGTAACAGTAGTAATTCCGTTGTTTCCTTCAAAGGTATAATTTTCAAGTCCGCCTGTCCATTTTTCAACGTCTTCGCCTGTGGTAATTTCGGTATCGCCTTTTATAAACCCGCAGGAACGAATGGAAACAAATTTATTGGGAATGTTTTCTGCGATTTCGCAAACCATTCCGCCTTTTTCCCCGTTTTCATCCGTTCCGATAAACAGGATCTTTGTTCCCTTTTCCCAGCTTCCTTCAAAAGTGGAAGTTGGGTTAAATTCGGCTACCCACACTTCGTAAGTTGCTTTGTCGTCCAATCCGAGCATTGCGCTGTAAACCTTTGCAACCGGTGCGTTGATGTCTGTTTTAAATTGTAACTTTTTCATTGTTGTTTGATTTTGTTATTATTCGGTTGGCATTTTTCGGCATATCCATAAAGAAAATTTCTCAGGTGTGTCCGTCAAAATCTTCAATATCTCGTTGTTTTCTTTTCGTCATATTCTTTAATTTGCTTCTTGGTTGCAAGTCCTCTCCAACTTAATTCAAGAATTTCTTTTAATGGTCGGGCAAGTGAAAAATTTCTGAATGGCTTTCTAAATATTTATCTCTTATTTCAAAGGCAAGCCGTATTGGAATAAATGCTCCGCTGTCGTGAAGCCGGCACATTAATTTCCCACGAACTTTTACAGATGGTGTTTCTTCGTGAGATATACTTTCTTCTGTGCCGGGAAAGTCAGGGCTATATTCTTAACTGTATTAAAGTCTGCATAATTAAAGTTTGCTGCTTTATTTTTCATTGTTAATTCATTTATATGTTTTCATATCAAGTTGATTTTTGTTGCGGTTTCGCCTTACAATAATGATGTTGGCAGTTCGTTGTTTTTCTTTCTCATTCGTTTTTCGGTTGATAATATAAAATTATAGCTCCACTATTAAAGGGTTTAGTTTTAACGAGTTTAAAAATAATCCTGTCGTTTATGTCTTCAAATAATGATAAACCTTTCCCTTCAACCATTGGATGTATGCACAGCTGAAATTCATCAATCAGGTTAAGTTTCATTAGCTGTATAATTAAACTGCGACTACCAACGAAAATATCTTTGCCTGATTGTTGTTTGAGTGCTGAAACAGTTTCTTTTAAATCACGATTTGCTATGGTTGCGCTTTCCCAATCTACATTTTTAAGCGTGTTGGAAAAAACAACTTTTTGGATTTTGTCAATAGCCATGGCAAAGTCATTCATTGATTTCTCTTCCGATGGATGTTCTAAAAATGTTCGCCAAAATTCCATGAGCTGATACGTTATTCTGCCGTATAGAATAGCATCACCTTGTTCTAATAACTCTGTATAATGCTGATGTAGTTCCCCATCCGGAATTCCTGCCGTATGGTCGCAAATACCGTCAAGGGTTGTATTGATTGCTGCGATTATTTTTCTCATATCTCACTTTTTTGCTTTTCGAGATTCAAGTCAATAAAGTTTGTCCATTTATAAAATATTACTGCTTTGCTATTTTAAACGGGCTTCCTTTACCTGTTTCCAAAAACAATTTCAGGCTATCAGTAAATTGTTGCCAACCATTTATACATATCTCGTAGCATTCAATATCGGGGTGTAAGCCAATATGTATAAGTTGTAATTCGGTGCTATTTTCCTGTTGTGTTATTTCCCAAACAATGGTAGTTCCTATCCATTCTGTTTGATTTTTTTAATCCGGAATGGCGATCAATGAATCTATGACAGACCAAACGACTTTTAAACAGGCAGATAATTCCTGCACTTGCACTGTTTTGTAAACGCTTTCTCCAAAACGCACCGTAAATGTTTCATTTTGGTTGTTTGCCAAACCCTCAAACATTTCAGTCCACCAAAGCGGAATTCCCGTGGTCAATGCCTTGAATACTTTATCTGCCATAGTATTTAGCTTAATTATGTTATGGTAATTTTCCATACAATTTATTTTGAACCTGGATTTTCCTCAAACCATTTTACAATTGCAGGCATATTTCTCTCAAAACCTCCCGGTATAAAAAAATTAAGCACACCCGCTTTTTCATTTGTGTTATTGGCAAAATCATGAATGGTTTTTGCAGGAATTCTGATAAACGTTCCTTTCTTCACGTCCACCCATTTGTCACCAACTAAAAAAGAAGTTGTGCCTTCTAATCCATAAAATACTTCATCATTCTCTTCGTGCTGATGTGCTCCGGGTCCTTCGGAATTTGGTTCCAGCCACCATTCAGAAACGCTGTATTTTTCGTTGGTTTCGTTTTCGTCTGCCTTGAAAATGGCTGTCATTGTTCCACAGTTGTATGATCTTCCCTGCCCGGGAGAAAGTATCAAAGGATCACTAAAGTTGTTTTTATGTTTCATAATCAGCTTTTCTATAAGCAATTTATAAAGGAATATTCTATAACGATTTGCCATATGGCAAGAAAATGCTATTTACATCTACATTTTGTAGTATGGCTAAAATTCATAGTATAGGAACGTTGAGCATTGATAGCACTGTATTGTGCTGTAATTCTGTTAATACGGTCAGTTCCTGGAGAGCAAAGAATAACTACAGTGGGTTTTCCTGGATGAAATCAAAAACAGCAGGAGAAAATGTTGCAATTTCAAAGTTTGTGCTTCTACAGACAAATGATACAGTATAATCAGCGGAAAGACAACAAAGCAAGGACAGGTAAAGGCTAAAAATAAACGATATATCGATGATGTATATACTTTCTACTGTTATGTAAGTGGTAAAAATTCAATTTTTTATAGTGGGAGAGCAACGGAGCAGTAAAAACTTGAATATGACCTTTGTCTATAGGTATTGTGAGTGGGTAATGATTTTTAGCCAGGCTTTTCTGGGCTATTGTTTTTTTGAATTTCTTGTTGTAGATCTGATAGCCTTTTAAGGAAGTGTCACATTCATAATTTTAATGTATAAAAACGAGTTTCGCTTTTTGATAAATGGCAAAACATTCAGGCGGTGGTTAATCTGTCAACCTTGAACTCACAGCATCACATCGGCAAGTGATTTTACTTTCAGCGCACTTCTCTCTTTGGTGGTAAAGCTATCTTCCTGTAAACTGATGACCTTTTCTTCTCCTGCCTTCAGGTTAAAATAATTATCATTCCAATAGTAATCTTTTCCCTCTGAATACAGGTACACGTAGTAAGCGTCTGCATTGGCGGTAATGCTGATACGTTTGTTGTCTAAAAATTTAAGTGTGAACTTAGGTTTTTGCAGTTGTAGGTGAATAGGTCTTACCGCATCTCTTTCAGGAAGTATATCATCCCGATAGGCCTGCTTTACTGCATACCAGGCGGCTTTGGGCTTTCGGCTATAGTCTGTAATGCTCCAGCTGCTTACAGGCCAGCAGTCGTTAAGCTGCCATAATAAAGTGCCCATGTTAACCGGGGCTTTGCTTCTGTGTATAGCAATGGAGTTTTTAAAAGCATAGTATTGCATACACTGGGTGATGTAAGTATAGTTTTCTACGGACAGCTTTTTAGCTTTTACAGAATCCATGAAATAATTGTGGATGTAAGTATTCAGCTTCATAAAGCCCCCGTTGGCTTTTTGGTGGGCATTGATAACATCAGAATATAAAAAGCGGTCTTCCGGTTTTGTGATCTTTTGGAGGGTGCTGTAATTGGGCATAGCCTGCATTCCATATTCACTTACAAAACGCCCGGTTTTAGTTTCAAATACTTCTATATCCTGCAAGCCCCACCATACACCCCAGAAATGGCTGTCTCCCTCGGTAAAGCTTTTGGCACGCCCCCAGCCGTTAAGTGGCGATGTGCTGGTATAAGGCCTTGCACCATCATACCGGTTCACCCAGGCAGCAATACTGTCCTGGAAAAGCTTTTTATAATCATTCCATACTTTTGCCGAATCTCCGCCGTATAAATCGAACTGCTTTTGCCAGCCCCAGTTATGCCAGGCCTCATCAATTTCGTTGTTGCCGCACCACACTACAATGCAGGGATGGTGGCGCAGCCGTTCAATTTGGTATTTTACTTCCTCATGTACATTATTGATGAAGTCTTTGTTGCCGGGAACCATTGCCCCCGCAAACATAAAGTCCTGCCATACATAAATGCCATATTCATCGCAGAGGTCATAAAACGCGTCGTCTTCATAAATACCGCCGCCCCATATACGCAGCATATTCATATTGGCATTCTTTGCGGCCAGTATAATTTTCCTGTAATCTTCTTTTTTCAGCCTCGGTAAAAAAACTTCCGAGGGTATATAATTGGCGCCTTTCATATATACAGGGTTGCCATCGATCTTAAAATAAAAAGAACGGCCAATACTGTCTGCTTCCTGTACTAATTCTACTTTATGTGGTGGTGTGTAGATCTTTTCCGCAGGCTTTATATCGTAGCTTTTTATATAAACGTCTTTCCATATCCCGCTGGTAATGAATACAGGTCCCCAGTCCCACCCAAAATGATATTGGGCTTTGCGTACGTATGCCCTGGGATTGTCTGGTAAAACCAGAGGCAGCACTGCTTTGGCCATCGAGTCGGCTTTGTTCTTTGCAGAATGAAAAACAATATGCAAAGTGTTGTTGGGCTTTAATATTTTTTTTATATCAGCCCGCCATTGGCGAAACATATTGTTTGCAGACAGAATAAGCTGGTTATTCAGATAAACATCAGCATAAGTGTCCAGCCCGTCAAACACCAGCTCAATATGTTTCTTTTTCAGCATTTCAGTACCTGCGGCAAAGCTGGTTTTGTATTCCCAGTTCATAGTGTCTATCCATTGCAGTTTTTTTTCGTTATCGCGGTAGTAAGGATCTGCAATAAGCCTGTTGGCCAGGAGGTCTGTATGAACTGTTCCCGGAACTGTAGCCGCATACCATTTACCGGTTGGTACTTTCCTGAATTGCCAGCCGCTGTGCAGCAGCTTTTTCTGGGCTTGTGTGTATAAACTAATACCAAACAGGCAAAGCAGTGATAAGATCCTGAAATAGGTTGTCATTGCTGAAACAGATTATTTAATGAATTTTGCTATTTTTCCTGGGGGTTACTATACTTTTGTGAATATAGCAGTAAATTCCTTGACAGTATAAAAAAACAGGAAATTTTAAAAACATATCCCAGTATATGACAACAGGAAATTTTTCTTATCCTTTACCGGCAAATGAACCTGTATTGAATTATGCACCAGGCAGTCCCGAAAGGCGTATATTACAAAATACCCTTGCCGAATTAAAATCTGAAGTGGCAGATGTCCCCATGTATATTGGCGGCAGCGAAATAAGAACCGGCAAAAAAACAGCGATGCGCCCTCCGCATGAGCACAGCCATGTATTGGGTTATTTTCATGAAGGCGATAAAAAGCATGTGCAGCAGGCCATTGATGCTGCTTTGAAGGCCAAAGAAAGCTGGACGGCTCTTAGCTGGGAAAACCGGGCCGGGATCTTTTTAAAAGCTGCAGACCTTATTGCTACCAAATACCGCAGCTATATGAATGGTACCACCATGCTGGGGCAGAGTAAAAATGCATACCAGGCAGAGATTGACAGTGCCTGTGAGATAGTAGATTTTTTACGGTTCAATGTTCATTATCTGAATGAGATATACAGCCAGCAGCCTGTAAGTGCCCCAGGCATTCATAACAGGCTTGAATGGAGGCCCCTGGAAGGTTTTGTACTGGCGGTAACCCCTTTCAATTTTACGGCTATTGGTGGTAACCTTCCAGCTTCAGCCGCAATGTGTGGCAATGTAGTAGTGTGGAAGCCCGCCAATACCCAGGTGTATTCAGCGCAAATGTTCATGCGTATTCTTAGGGAAGCCGGTTTGCCTGATGGTGTGATCAACCTCATATATGTTGACGGGCCTGTATTAGGCGATGTTTGTTTTAATCACAGGGATTTTGCGGGTGTTCACTTTACAGGCTCTACCCGGGTGTTCAACACCATGTGGGAAACCATTGGCAGAAATATGGGTAAGTACCGGTCTTACCCTCGCATAGTAGGTGAAACCGGTGGTAAGGATTTTGTGATAGCTCATAAAAGTGCCGATCCCGCAGTAGTGGCAACGGCACTGCTGCGCGGTGCTTTTGAATACCAGGGTCAAAAATGTTCTGCAGCTTCCCGTGCCTATATCCCTTCCAATATAGCCAAAGCTGTCAGGAAAAAATTAACAGAAGACCTGGCAACGCTTAAAATGGGTACTGTAGAAGATTTCACTAATTTTATAAATGCCGTAATTGATGAAAAGAGTTTTGATAAGATCAAAAGTTATATAGATAAAGCCAGAAAGGATAAAGATGTAACAATTATAGCTGGAGGTGCGTGTAATAAGAAAGAGGGCTATTTTATCCGGCCTACTGTTATTGAAACCACCAATCCGCAATATGTGACTATGTGCGAGGAGATCTTTGGCCCGGTGCTTACCCTTTATGTATATCCTGCCGGCCAGTTTGAGAAAACGCTGGAACTGGTTAACAGCACTTCACCTTATGCATTAACGGGTGCTGTTATTGCAACAGATCGTAGCGCGGTGGAACTGGCTACCCGTAAGCTGGTGAATGCTGCCGGTAATTTTTATATCAACGACAAGCCTACAGGCGCAGTGGTAGGGCAGCAGCCATTTGGCGGCGCCCGTGCCAGCGGCACCAATGACAAAGCTGGTTCTATGCTTAATTTATATCGCTGGCTGAGCGCAAGAACCATTAAAGAAACTTTTAATCCGCCTGTAGATTACAGGTACCCGTTCCTGCAGCAGGATCAGGAAAATAATTAATTAAAATTTTATCGCTTGAAATCTATTCTCAATACCCAGAATATAGCCATCACTATTAAAAGGCTGGCGCAGCAAATTGTAGAAAACCAGGTTAACGGTGCTGATATCATACTTATTGGTTTACAGCCGCGGGGTATTTATTTATCTGACAGGATCCATAAGGAAGTGAAGCAGTTAGTGGATGATGCCGGTGTAAAGTATGGTAAGCTGGATATTACTTTTTACAGGGATGATGTGCGCAATACGCTTCATAAAGCAAATGAAACAGACATCCCGTTCAGCATACAGGATAAGACGGTTATATTGATTGATGATGTATTGTACACCGGGCGTACCATTCGTGCCGCATTAGATGCATTGCTCGATTTTGGCCGCCCTGGCAGGGTAGCGCTGTGTGTGCTGATAGACCGCCGTTTTAGCCGTGAATTTCCTATTCAGGCTGATTACGCCGGCCGTGCTATAGATAGTTTTGAAAACCAGAAAGTGCTGGTGCGCTGGACAGAAAACAGCGATAAGGATGAAGTGTATATTGTTTAGTTGACAGATGACGGATGACAGGGGGGGAAGTTGAAAAGTTTAATAGTTTAAAAGGTGATAGGGTTTGGCTATGAACTATTAGCGGAAGCCAGCATAGTGTACGATGTACGAGATGAAAGCGGAAAGCTAAAGGCTGAAAGCCAAAAGCGAGAGACCAGGCACACGTTTCTTTTCTCGCAAACTTCCGGACCTCGGACTCCGGACATTAAGGTGTAGAATGCATAAAGCAAAGGTCGCTGCAAGCGACAGAATAGTATTGCGAAGCGTCCTCGCTTCGCATAGCGGCATCATAAAGGCTGGAAGCTTAAAACGAAAAGCTGAAGGCTAGTTACAGACGCTTCGGTCTTCCGACCCCGGACTTCCGGACTTTCCTGACTATCTTAAGATGACAGTTGACCGAGGACAGATGGCGGTTAACAGGCACGAGACTAATAACTATGAGCTAAAAGCAAAAGGCTGATCTCTTCTTCCGATCTCGGACCCCGGACTTCCGGACTTTCCTAACTTCCGGACTATCTTAAGAGGACAGATGACGGTTAACAGATACAAGACGTTAGATTTTAGTACTTAGTATTTAGATGAGGACTAACCATGACTACGAATGATAATTAACAGAGGACAGGCATAAGGCTAAAAGCAAAAAGCCAGATGCTGATTTCTTCGAAGCACGGTCTTCGGACTTCCGGACTTTCCGACTTCCGGACTATCTTAAGATGACAGTTGACCGAGGACAGATGGCGGCTAACAGACACGAGGCTAATAACAACGAGCTGAAAGCTAAAAGCAAAAGACTGATCTTCTTCCGACCTCGGACTTCCTGACTTTCCCGACTTTTCTGACTTCCCGACTCCTTCCTCCCATCACTATATTTAGCTATGCCGGTAATTGGAAAACGTTTTTACCTTTACCCTGTGCCATTCAGTTACATCATAGAACCGAACGATTATATTTAAAACTAAAAAAATGTTTTTATGCCTTTAGAACCTTATGGAATCGGCGGAACCGAAGTAAAAAATGATGCTTTCGAAGCTTTTGCCGATATCCCTCAAAACCGTGCTTTATTAGCCGAAAAACTTACAGACCTGCCCCCCGTAAGACCGGAGGTAGTACATGGCTTAACCGACATCAGCGCTGTCTTTAACCATTTTGCACCATCGGTTGATATGGAGTTTGAAACCGAAGACGGAGCAACGAGAAGCGAAGAACTGAATTTCAGGGGGCTGGAAGATTTTGGCCCTAAAGGTATTACCCGGCAAAGCCAGTATTTAAGCGATTTAGACATGAAGCGAGCACAATACCAGAAAATAGTAAAGCAGCTAAAAACCAATAAGCTGCTGAAACAGGCCCTGTCCGACAGTACTACAAAAGAAAATTTAGTGGCAGCCCTGAAAGTGCTCGTGCAGGAGCTTGGTGGTCAAACAAAATAAATCATCTTAATCCTATTTAAATATGTCTACACCTCAAAATCAACTTTCTCCCGAAGAACAAAGTATATCCAAAGAGTTTAAGCAGCCCGAAAAGGCGGAGCTGGGCACGCTCGAATCTCATCTTCAGCCATTGGTAAAGCTGGGCGGCTTCGATTTGCTGGAGTCTGCTATTGACAATATTCAAAACCTGAACCCGGAACGAAAAGCCCGGAAAAAGATCTTTTTGGAAGAGGCTACTAAGAAAAAGGAACGCGAAGAGCTTAAAAACGTATTGAGCTGCTGGATCGATATCCTGGAATCTACCGAGGATATTGCTGAAATGGTAGAAAACAGCAACAAGCTTGCGGAAACAGCAGACAGAACATTAAAAAATAACCTGAGAAAAGCGCTGGAAAGAACACAGGAGCTGGAACGCTCTTATCGTTCTGTAGCGTTGTTCTTTAAGAATACCGAAAGCCAGAAAGTGAAGAATGTTTCTTTTATCAATGCCGAGCCTGATCAGCTTAAAGACCTTGACAACACAAGGTTCATGGATTATATACAGGCAGAGCTGGTGAATAATTATGACAGGCTCGACTTGCGCAACAATTACGGCATACTGGTGCTGCCGGGATATTTGGGATCAAATAAGGTAGTTGAAAAATGGGCAAAAATTGCCTATGATAATAAAGTGATGCTGGTTACTGATTTTGAGAATCTTGATACGCCGGACGATGTTATGGAACTTTTCGAAGCAGCCAACCTTACAGGAGGTGATGCGTATCGGTCTAACGTGGTAATGGCCTGTAACTGGCTGGTAGGGCGCGACAAAGATGATGAAGTGGGAGAAGAAGACCATTTGTTTGTGCCACCCTCTTCGTCACTGGCTGGTAAAATCTATTATACCTTAATGTCTCAGGTTACTGCGGGTAAAAAACATGGCAGTATGAACGAGGTGGATGGTGTGAGGTTTGACCTGAAAAAAAGTGAAATTGCCGGCCTTGAAAAGCTGGGCCTTGTTCCTATGGCCAAAGAGTATGGCAAAGTAATGGCGTTCTCTGCCAAAACATTATTTAATGGAGATAATATCGGTTTACAGACTTACTCTGTAGTTCGGGTGTTTGATTATGTAGCTAAAGTAATGATGGACTTTTTGAACAGGAGAGCTTTTGAAAATTTTAATGCCAATACAAGAAAAGAGCTTAACGGGCAAATTGTTAAGTTCCTGGATAGCATTACGGGTCCTAATAAGCTGATTGAAAACTTTACCATTAAAAGATTTGAGCAGGACCCGCAACAGAAAGACAGGGTATTTCTTGATATTCATCTAAAACCCTATTTCCCCGCAAAAACTTTTTTGATTAAGCTTGATGGTCAGAAAGGCGACGATGCGGACGGAATAGAATGGATGTCGAAATACGAGCAGGATTAATCATATAACCCCGCTCCGGCATTTACCCTGACAATAGCCCTTAATTAGTTAGTTGTTTTATACTTATTTATTAACATCAAAATGTACAATTATGTCTTTTAAAGCACAATTAGATGTGGCAGGCGCCAAAAATAATATCCTTGACCTTACTTACACTTTAAAGCAGGAAACAGACGCTACCGGCCGGCCGTCATCAGTTACGCGCGGAGGCCAGATCACCATTACTGTAGAATCAACAGGAGACACCAAGTTCTTTGAGTGGATGTGCAACAATTTTGAGAGAAAAGATGGTAAGGTCACATTTACAAAGAGAGATTCTGACGCTACTATGAAAGAGCTGAGCTTTAAGGAAGGGTACCTGGTTTCCTATAAAGAAAATTTCAATGCCGCCGGGGAAAACCCCATTACAGAAACTTTTACCATTAGCGCCAAGGAAATTGCTATGGGAAATGCCAGCCATGCGAACGAGTGGGCGGTATAGTTGAAGTATCTTGTCAAACATACATGTTGTATTAATGATCGCCTGATGCTCTTCGAAACATTGATGCTCTGCGAAACATTTTGTTTCGCAGAACTATGCTGGGGCTGACCAAAAAGGTTGCCAAATGATTCATTTATTCGGGTAGGTGATGGAGACTAATAGTCGTTTATGCAATTCTCAGAACCTTCGTTTACCTTTTTAGTCGGCCCCAGTTAAAAGTAGCCAAAGGCTACAGCATAGAACTTCGGAACTGCAAGTCCCGAAGAACGATGACAAGTCCTGAAGAGCGATAACAAAATCTTTTAACAGCGTTCCTGCCCCTGACTATGCAATTATCAGAAAATCTTAAAAAAGCCATCAGCATTGCAAAAGCGTATGCCAAAGAAAATATGAACGGCGCTTATGCTGCGCCTCATTTATTAAAAGCATTGCTGCATAATGATGTGGAGCTGGACCCGTTATTGATGAAGGCCGATATTGACATGTACTACCTGGCAGATTGGGCCGATGTAAGGATAGAGTCCCTGCCTAAAAGCGGATCACCCAAAGCTGAAATTCCTGCGGATGATGCCATCGAAACCATCCTGGATGATGCAGATAATATCCGTCTTAAAACAAACGCTGAAGAAGTGTTACCCCTGCATGTGCTGGCATCTATAAGCACGCCCGGTATTGTTTTTTCTTTTGACCAGCTAAAAACCTTTCCGGTAAAGCGGGAAGAGGTAATAAAGCTGGCTGAAGTGGATAGCGGAGGGGCGCAATTACTCAGCGATATCAGCAATAGCAATGCTGAAGGGAAAAAGAACAATGATCTTTCTTCTAAAAAAGCCCTGCAGAAATATTGTATAGATAAAACAAAGCTTGCCCTGGAGGCAAAGCTGGATCCGATCATCGGGCGTGAGCAGGAAATAAGAATGATGGCCGAGATTTTATGTCGCAGGAGCAAGCCCAATGTAATATTAACAGGCGAGCCGGGAGTTGGGAAAACCGCGCTGGTGGATGGCTTTGCGCTTGCTATAGCCGCAGGAAAAGTGCCTGAGTTTTTAAAGAATGCAAAAGTTTTTGAACTGAACAATGGTGCTATGGCGGCCGGCGCTTCTTACAAAGGAGAAACTGAAGAAAGGCTAAAATCGGTCATTACAGAGATTAAGGAATTTGATAAGGCTGTTTTGTTTATTGATGAGATACATGTATTACTGGATAAAAGCGGCCCCTTTGCAGGCGCTGCCAATTTACTTAAGCCGGAGCTGGCAAGGGGTACCATTACCATCATAGGCGCTACAACTGTAGATGAATACAGGAAGCATATTGAAAGGGATGAAGCTTTTGCCCGCCGGTTTGAAGTGCTGAATGTGGAAGAGCCTTCTCCTGCCGTGGCCTTCCGTATGATGAAGATAGTAATGCCTTTGTACGAGCAGCATCATAAAATAGAAGTGGCAGATGAAACCCTGCACGAATCCATAAGACTGGCAAAGCGCTATATAAAAGACCGGCGCCTGCCGGATGCGGCCATTGACCTGGCAGACCGTTCTATGGCTGCCCTGCGGCTTGCTACAGATACCGGTGCTGCTGCTTTGGCGGCTCAGAAAACAGCATACAGTAGTCTGAAAGAAAGTGATGGTATGGATATTGCCGAATACCAGTGGCATTACCAGCAGTTAAAGAGTGGTATGAGCCCCATTGTATGGAGTGCTGTACCTGTGTCGGACGATCCGTTACAAATGAAGGAGACCGCAACCATAACAGCTTTTTTAGATGAGGTATATAAGGTGCTGGAGCCACTGGCCGAAGAAAAGCGTACAGCATTGGAGATGCATGATGTGATGTCAATTGTTGCCGATAAAACGGGGATACCCCTGGGGAAGATACAGGCGCAGGAAAAAGAAAGGTTGCTGAACATCGGGGATATTTTGTCGCAGCGTGTGGTAGGGCAGGATCATGCAGTAAAAGTGATTAGCGAATCTATTCTTGAATCGCGCTCAGGACTGGGCAAACCAGGTCAGCCTATCGGCTCATTCTTTTTCCTGGGACCTACGGGTACGGGTAAAACAGAATTAGCGAAGTCGTTAGCCGATTTTCTTTTCCAGGATGCCAGCAATATCATTCGTTTTGATATGAGCGAATTTAAAGAGGAACATTCTGCTGCACTTTTATATGGCGCCCCTCCCGGCTATGTAGGCTATGAGGAAGGAGGATTGCTGGTAAATAAGATCAGGCAGCAGCCTTATGCGGTTGTTTTGTTTGATGAGATCGAAAAAGCGCACCCATCGGTATTTGATCTTTTCCTCCAGATATTAGATGAAGGGAAGCTGCATGATAAGCTGGGTAAGGAGGGCGATTTCTCCAATTCCCTGATCATTTTTACTTCAAATATCGGCAGTAAATATGTGGTGGATGCTTTTAATAAAGGTGAGATCCCTAACCATTCACAACTGCTCCAGGTAATGGGTAATCATTTCAGGCCCGAGTTTTTAGGCCGCCTAACCGAGATCGTTCCTTTTGCACCTATGACGCAGCAAATGGTAGAGCGTATTTTAGAGATCAACCTGAAAGACCTGTATGCAGCCTTAGAAAAACAGCAGATCTCGCTTACAATAACACCCGCGGCCAAAAGCAAAATTGCGGTTTTAGGCTTTACACCTGAATATGGTGCACGCCCGTTGCACGGCGCTATCCGCTCTCAAATACGCAGGCCGCTCTCCAAAAAAATAATAACGGGGGAATTGGCGCCTGGCAGCTCAGTTACGCTTGATGTAGCAGGAGATGAATTAAGCTGGCAGGTTGTTGGAAACAGTTGACAGAGGACAGATGAAGGATTGAAAGGGTGGAAAGGTGAAAAGTTTAATGGTTTAAAAGTTGATAGGGGTTGGCTATGAACTATTAGCGGGAGCCAGCATAATGTACGATGTAAGGGATGAAAGCGGAAAGCTAAAGGCTGAAAGCCGGAGGCGGAAGTCACTGTGCAGACCAGAAACTAGTAACCTGCATCCAGCATAATATATGATGTAAGGTGTAAGATATACCATATGAAAGCTAAAAGCAGAAGGCTGAAGGCTGATCTTTTCTTCGGACTTCAGACCTCGGACTTTCCCGACTTTCCTGACTATCTTAAGAGGATAGTGACATCTGGTATCTGCCAAATCTCAACCCCGGATCCAATCATTGGTACACTCTCACCCAATCTATTTGCATAGACTGAGGAAAGATATTTTCGTCTATTCCATTTTTACCTCCCCAGTTGCCGCCAACAGCTACGTTCAGAATCAGGTGGAAGGGCTGGTCAAAAGGCCATTCTCCAAAAGTTTTATTTTCATTTTTATAAATGAAGTATAATTCACTGTCGATAAAAATCTTTATTTCATTTTGGTTCCAGTCAAGCGCATATACATGAAAAGTATCAGACAGGTCTTTGCGAAATGTTTTAGTGCCTTTCTGAGTACCGTTAATATGATTATAAGCTTTTGTATGCACGGTAGCAAAAACAGAATCTGGCAGGTATCCCACATGTTCCATAATGTCTATTTCGCCGCTTACCGGCCAGTTACCATATTTCCAATCGGTGGGCAACATCCATATAGCAGGCCATAAACCTCTTCCTTTTGGCATTTTGGCTTTTATTTCAAAACGTCCGTAAGTCCAGTCTCCCTTGTTCTTACTCACTAATCTTGCCGAAGTAAAGCCGGCGCCTTCGTAATTTTCCTTTAGGACAGTAATATTTAGAACGCCGTTTTTAACATTCGCATTTTGCAGTCTTTCCTTTGTGTAAAACTGTTTTTCATTATTTCCCCAACCATGTGCGCCCGTGTCGTAACTCCATTTGGCACTATCAGGCAGGCCGGTGTAGTTAAATTCATCGCTCCATACCAGTTTTTGTTTGCTGCCGGCATCACCCCGCTGCATGTTTTTTGGGGTGCTGGAGCAACCTGTTATCAATGTAACTAATAATACTATTTTTGTAATTGTTAGGATACTTTGATACCTGTTTCTGCTGTTCATCTAATAATTTTTTTTATCTAAGGTAATGGATCGGTATAAATTGAAAATGTCTAATCAAAAATCCCCGGTAGTTTTTTGTATCGGGGATTTTTGATTATAAAAATCTTTTCGGCCTGTAACCTGATATTAATCGTAGCCCTGATTTTGCTTCAATATACCATTAGATTGTGATACCTGTGAAGGAGGTATGGGCAAATAACCGCGCCTGGCCTTGTTCCAGTTCATCTGGTAGCCATTAGGTGGTGTATTGGCTCCGGCTGTAAAAACAACAGGTCCGTTAATTACTGCTGTTCCGTTGTAATATGGGCCGATTTTGCTGGATTCATCTATCTTCTGCTTGGTATAGTCCAGCCCGTAACGCAGCAGGTCCCAATAGCGGATGCCTTCACCAGCTAGTTCAACTCTGCGTTCATGACGGATGTTTTCTATTGTTGCCGTCCGTGCAGGCAAATCAGGACTGGCCCGTTTTCTTACACGATTCAGATAAGTATCAGCTTTAGCCTGGTCAATACCCATGTATAGCTCAGATGCCATCAACAGTACATCAGAAAAGCGAATAGCATGGATATTTTGTCCCCAGTTGATAGACGCAAGGCCTGATGATGTAAGATACTCTCTGCCAGAATTGTATTTATTATTGAAATAACCGGTATGCTGCCATCCTTTGATCAGGCCGGGCGCATCTGCCGCCGATCTTAATTCTAAAATGGTTGCGGATCTCCGGGGATCCACCACAGGTGTCGTTTCAAATTCCTCGTATAAAGTTTGAGTTGGAATAGCATTACTGAAACCTGCTGTGTACGGATTGCCATTAACCCCGCGTGGGCCAAAATAATTAACATTATAATTTCCCTGGGCCCGGTATTGATCGCTGGTACTGCCAGACATATAGGCCAGATCGCTGCAGTCTATTTCCCAAACAGATTCTACACCCATTTCATTAGCTTTCCGCCACACATCCGAATAATTAGCTATCAGATCAAAACCGGCCGCAGGTGCAATAATCTCATCCAGGTAGTTACGTACTTTGGCATCGTCAATAGCAACGCCGCCGGCATCAAGCGTAATCTGATACACCCCTTTGGCATATAAATAAACCCGCGCCAGTAATGCTGAGGCAGACCAGTAAGTGGCATGACCCATATTTGCTTTTATTGATTTTTTAGGCAAATAATTCATTGCATCTACAAGGTCTTTGGCTACCTGGTTTAATACTTCCTTTGGCTGGGCCTGAGGGGCATTATACTCTTCAGGATTTTGTGGTTTGGTTATTAATGGCACATTCTCAAAAAAACGAACCAGGTCGAAATAAAAATAAGCCCTGAGAAATTTAGCTTCGGCTTCAGCGCCATGCTTAAAATTGTCATCTGCCTCTACCCGGTTTATGTTGGACAGATAGGTATTAGCCCGTGCAATACCCTGGTAGTAAATATACCAGATACTGCTATAAGTGGCATCACTGGCGTTAAAAGGCGCTGCTGCTGTAGCCTGAAAGTTCTCAACACCCTTTACTCCCACTGCATCAGAAGAGCTGCCGCCGCCGGCATAGGCATCGTCTGACATTGCTTCCATAAATCCCATTAACGGGGAATGCCCGTAGTTAATATTACCCCATTGTAATACGTGATAGATGGCAGCTAAAGCCTGGTTGGCCTGCAATTGTGTTTTAAAAAAATTAGATTCTTCTACCTGCGATGGAGGCGATACTTCTAAAAATGACTTTGAACAGCCTGCAGCTATTACCAGCAATACTGATAATAAAGCGCTGATGGATATTTTATTAAACGATTTCATGAATAATTCTTTTGAAGTGAACAATTATAACCTGGCATTGATACCAAAACGGAATGTTCTGGACTGGGGATATACACCTCGATCTATACCAAGCGACAATGGGCTTGTAGCACCAATTTCAGGATCAAAACCACTATAATCTGTAATAGTGAACGCATTGTCAACAGCTATATAAAGCCGTATATTACTGAGCCTGGCTTTACTGATAAGCGCCTTAGGGAACGAATAGCCTAACTGTATATTCTTAACCCGCACAAAGCTTCCGTCCTCAAGGAACAGGTTGGATACGGTAGAATAGTTTTTATTAGGGTCGTTACTCACAAAACGTGGAAACCGGGCATTGGTATTTTCTGTTGTCCAGTGATCCAACATAGTTGCCGGCATATTGGAAACGGTTTTGTCAAAACGATAGTTACCGTTAAATACTTTATGCCCAAACAAGCCAATGGTGAATGCACTAAGATCAAAGCTTTTATAAGTAAAGCTGGCTGTAAACCCGGTAATATAGGAGGGGTTGGGATCTCCGATATTTACACGGTCAAGATCATTAATAGTACCATCATTATTGGTATCTATAAATTTCAGGTCGCCTGGTTTGGCATTAGGCTGGATCTTTTTAACAGCACTTGTGTTGGGGTCGGTATAGGTATAAGCATCTACCTCAGCCTGTGTTTGGAAAATGCCGGCAGTGCGTTGTCCCCAGAAGTAGCCGATTGGCTCACCAACTGCCAGCCGCGTAATACTTCCCAGGTTAATATAATTAGCACCTGCAAGTGTTCCGGTAGCATTATCTATACGGGTAACTTTGTTAGTGTTGTGAGACAAATTAAGTGACAGGTCAATGCCAAGATCTTTGCCAATTTTATCGTTATAGTTAATGCCCAGTTCAATACCTTTATTTTCTACATCTCCGCCATTTACAAAAGGTGCAGAATAGCCCACACTAAGCTGGATGCCAGGGCGCACCAGCAGGTCTTTTGTTTTCTTAATATAATAATCAGCAGAAAGTGAAAGCTTATTATTAAAGAGGTTGAAGTCCAGGCCGAAGTTTGTTTGCTCGCTGGTTTCCCATTTCAGATTAGGGTTGGCAATAGCTGATAATGAAGCGCCGCTCACCAGGATCTCTTTACCCGATGCATCCAGGAAGGTATAACCATTATCTTTTATGTTCATGGTAGATGCCCATGGAAATGAGTTGCTGCCAATATTTTCATTACCATTTTGACCCCATGATGCCCTTATCTTTAAAAAAGATACAATATCGGATCTGAAAAAATCTTCTTTTGAAATGATCCACGCACCTGATACAGACGGGAATGTAGCATAAGGATAGTTACGCCCGAAACGCGAAGAGCCGTCACGGCGTAATACAGCGGAGAGCAGGTACCGGCTATCATAATCGTAGCTCACCCTTCCGAAGTAAGAAGCTAATGTTCGTATGTCGGCTCCGCCATTATTTAATGTTACAGGCAACGCGTCGTTGGTCATCGAAAGATAAGCCATATCCGGGTCTATAGGCGAATCGCCGTTACGGGATGCCCCTAAGTCCTGGTAGGTATATTTAAACGCCGACTGACCTGCTACCGCCTGCACATTGTGTTTGCCAAAACTATTGCTGTAGGTTAACACATTTTCGCTTTGCCATGTGTAATTTCTGGAAAAGCCGGTGCTCACTCTTGCATACGTTTGTCCTGAAGTGGGGGTAAGATAATAGGGTGGTGTATAACCGTTGGAGTTATAATTATTCAAATCCATGCTGAATGATGACCTGAATTTAAGCCCTTTCCAAATGCTGATTTCGCCATAGGCATTACCCAGTAATTTATCGGTTCTGTTGTAACCATGCGTAATAGCCATTTGTGCCAATGGATTGGGATAGGTAGCTAATGGCGATATACCATACACCTGTGTTCCGTTTTTAACTGCATTTACATTATATGCCGCCAACTTTGTTGGGTCAGTTTCGTAAAGTGGCGTAATTGGGTCAATATTTACAGCATTGCCGAGTACGTGCCCGCCCTGGTCGCCATTATCAAATACAGCACTGCGCTTATTGAAAATGTAATTCAGGTTGGTTCCAACTTTCAGGAAATTAGTTATTTTCTGATCTACATTTAAACGGAAGGTATAACGGCGAAAGCGTGAATTATCGCCACCAATAATTCCCTGCTGATCAAAATAAGAAAATTCTCCCAGGTAAGTTGCTTTATCTGTGCCTCCTGAGGCCGTAACCTGGTGGCTGAATACCGGTGCATTTTTTTCAAATAAGGCCTCCTGCCAGTTAGTGCCCTCGCCTAATGAAGCCGGATCGGGATAGGGAAGGGGATTGGTAGGATTAGCATTAACAGCACCCTCATTCATCATGGTAGCATATTGTGTTGCATTAAGTACAGGCAGCTTGCGCCACGCATTCTGAATGCCATAATAACCATCGTAGCTGATAGAGGACGAGCCGGGTTTTCCTGTTTTAGTTGTAATAAGCACTACTCCGTTGGCGCCGCGGGCGCCGTATATAGCGGCTGATGCGGCATCCTTCAATACATCCATGCGTTCTATATCTCCGGGGTTAATGTGTTCAATGCTACTTACCGGGAAGCCATCTACAATAAATAGGGGATCTGGGTTGCCGTTAGTGCCTGTTCCCCTGATACGGATCATAGGCTTATCACCCGGCTGGCCGTTCTGGTTTAAAACCAGCACTCCCGGAGCATTTCCCTGCAAGGCCTGCTCAATGCGGGTAACCGATAGCTTGCCAATAGTGCTGCTGGTAACGCTTGATACAGCAGTTGAAATATTCTGCCGTTTCTGCGTGCCATATCCCACTACTACTACTTCATTCATTAGGCCTCTTACGGCTTCTAAAACAATATGCAGAACTTCATTGCCGTATACAACCACTTCCTTTGGCACATAACCTATATGCGTTATTTCCAATACTGAATTTTCTTTGATGATATCTATTGAAAATTCACCGGATGCATTGGTGGTGGTTCCTCCCGTTTGTCCTTTTATTTTTACAGAAACGCCTTCAAGAGGTTCATTATTTGCATTTTTTACCACTCCGCGTATAGGCAGCACCGCAGATACACCGGAGGTATTGGCTGCAGATAATAAGACTATTTTGTTATTGTCTATTATATTCCAGGTCAGGCCGGTACCACTTAAAGATTCCTTCAAAACAGAATCTATTGTCGCATTCACTGCCCGGATGGTGAGCAGCTTATTTTCAGGAACCTGGTTGTTGCTGTAGTAAAATCTGTACGGTGTTTGTTTTTCTATCTTTTTAAAGATATCCGCAAGCGTAATATCCTTTGCTACCAGGTTTACCGTCTGGCCATAGTTAGCCGAAGATACCTGCAATGCAATGAGTAAAAAGAATACTGACATTTTCATAATGATAATTGTTTTCCTGGCAGGCCAGCTACCAGACCGAGCACTTTTTTTCATACATTTGTTATTGGGTTTAAGTTAAAAAGACACATCAAAAACATTACTATTTCAGGTTTTTTAATGTGTTGGAACCTTAAGGAGAATGTTCGTAGCATTCTCCTCATTCTTTTAAGAAAGACTTCAGCTTTTGTTAAAAACCGGTTATTGTATTTTATGCCAAGCTATTAGCCTTCTATTCTCTTCTTATTCAGGCAGAGCGTTTTTAGAGTTACTTTCTATTTCATAGTAAATAATTTTAGTTAATAGACTGTTATGGTATTTTTAATTTCTAAAACAAAACATCCCCTTCTCCACAATAAATAGTTTTGTGGTTCAACAACAAATCAGATTCGTTACAATTAAAAGCTGTATATGGATTGTGTTAGCTTGCTTTTTTATTGGCAAGCCTATTTAATGGCTTATTGGCAATCTTTTTTTATATTTTAATTATTAATAAAAACTTTTATGATCTGTTTTTTATTCTATAATTAGCCGATCTCCTGTAATATGATACTCAAACGGGTTCGATAATTTCATTATCCGCATAATTTTTCCCAAATCAGAATTATCATATATACCTGTAAACCGGTATTTCATCACTTCTTTATTTCTGAAAATTACCTGTATGTTAAAGGCTCTTTCCAGGTCCTTGGCAATATCTTCAAGAGATTTATTGTGAAACGCAAGCTGGTCATTGATCCAGGAAGTTTCAATCACTGTATTGTTTTGTACAGAAAGTGGTTGCACCTGCATCAGGCTGAAATTTTCCTCATTTTTTATTTTGGGCTCTGTTGCTGTAGCAACGCTTGCGTTAGGGTTATTATTTACAATGGTAAGTTTTTCATTAGGAACAAGCTCAATCTTTTTGTGGGTTTTGTTTTTCATGGTCACTTCTACTTTTCCTGTTACTAACGAGGTCTCAAAGATTGGTTCGTTCATATAGCTTCTCACATTAAAAGTAGTGCCCAGCACTTTAACATCTGCCTGCTCTGTGTGCACAAGAAAAGGACGCGTGGCATCATGAGTAACCTCAAAATAGGCTTCACCAACAAGGGTTACGGAGCGATCTTTCTTGCCAAACGATTCGTCATAAGTAATACGGGTATCATTGTTCAGCCATACTTTTGTTCCATCAGGAAGCACAAGATTCGATTTCCCCCCTTTTTTAGTAGAGGCTGTAATGGGATGTGTTTTAACCGGCACTGCCCCGTCTTTTCTATTAAACAGAAATAGCAGCGAAACAAATAAAATAACCGCAGCTGCAGCGCCGATTTTATACAGAGAGAATGTCTTTTCTTTTTTAGCTTGCGGATCTTTTTTGCTAATCTTATCAAGCACAGCCGAATAGACTCTTTGTTTTGATGAAACCGGTAACTGATCAATATCAAAGATTCTTTTATTCAGAAAAAACTCCTCCACTATATTACCGAGGCGCTCTTTATGAGGCTCATTTTTAATGAGCTCAGACAGTTCTAATCTTTCGGGTAAGGTAATGTTGCCGGACAGTTTTTTGCCCAGTAATTCCAGTATCCTATCTTCATTTGAGAAGCTCATCTGTTAATAAAGACAAGAATTTAAAGCCGAACCCCACAAAGCGTTAACCTTTTTTTTCTATTTTTTTAAAATAGGAAGAATATTCTTCTAGCTCGTTCTCCAGGATGGAGATGATTTTTTTAAGTGCGATGGTCATTTGCCGCTCCACGGCCTTTACAGATATATTAAGCAGCTGAGCTACCTCTGCATATTTCAAACCTTCATCCTTTACTAACCTGAAAATCAGTTTGCATTTGGGCGGTAGCAGATTGATGGCATTGTTAATGGAAATCAGGTTTTCCCGGTTAACCAATGTGTCGTTAAAGCTGTAATAATGAGAATCAAATTCATTGCCCAGATCCTCAACAAGAATGCTGTTTTTTTTGACCGCATTAGCTTTCCCTGACAAATAATTTAATGAGGTGTTCTTTGTTGCGGTATAAAGATATTGGGTAAAATTATTTATAGAAGGCAATGCCGTTTTATTAAGCCAGACTTTGTAAAAAACATCTCCAACAATTTCTTCGGCCTGGTGATTGTCCTTAACAATAGAATAGGCAAAGGAAAGCAGCCCCGGAAAATAATGATCGAAGATCTCCCTAAACGCAGTTTGATCCTCGCTTTCAGCCATACTGGTCAACAGCCATAAAATCTTACTTTGATCCAAAATAATTTCTTAATATGATTGAAAACCGTCAATCAGGGGTTTGAGGGTTAAAATTAGTACTTTCTGTTAAAATACTAAATTTTACAAAAGTTGTACACAAGGCAAACGTATTTTAAATTTGAGAACAAAACCAGAATAATGGCAAAAGAGTTAACGCTAAACGATGAAAAAGTAATCAGTAAAATCTATTTATTGCGCGGGCAAAAAGCGATGCTGGACAGGGATCTTGCTGAAATGTGCGGTGTGGAGACAAGAACATTGAATCAGGCTGTAAAGCGAAATATAAAACGGTTCCCCGAAGATTTTATGTTCCAGATGACGGAAGAAGAGCTGGAAGAATGGAAATCACAAAATGTGATATCCAATAAAGAAAGGGTGGGGTTACGCAAACTGCCAAACGTATTTACGGAAACAATGAGTTAAATTTGCCCAATCAGGTAGCTTTTGAAAAACAAAACCAGAATAATGGCAAAAGAGTTAATGCTAAACGATGAAAAAGTAATCAGTAAAATCTATTTACTGCGCGGGCAAAAAGTGATGCTGGACAGGGATCTTGCAGAAATGTACGGAGTAGAAACAAGGAGATTAAACGAACAGGTAAAGCGGAATGCGGAGCGGTTCCCGGAAAGTTTT
>JAPUDO010000118.1:118152-149548 GCA_027493055.1 Niabella sp.
GCTCAGATTAACCAGGGAAGAGGTGGAAAACATGGTGTCGCAAAATGCGATACCTTCCAGGCAAGTACTGGGAGGATCATTACCCAATGCATTTACTGAACATGGCGTGCTGATGCTGGCCAATGTTTTAAAGAACAGTAAGGCTGTAGAAGTGAGTATAAAAATCATAGATATTTTTGTACGGCTTAGGGGAGCCTTTTTAACAAATCAGGATATACTATTAAAGCTGGAACTTCTGGATAAAAAACTTATCAATATAGGGCATGATGTAAAAATGCACGATGGCGAGATCGAAACGATTTTTGAGCTGATCAAAGAAATTATGGAAGAAAAGATGCGTCCCAGGCCCCGTAACCCTATTGGCTTTAAAACCAAATTTTCAGGAAAGTAAGAGATCTCTTATAACTATCCTTCTCGGTCAATAACGGAAATTTCAAACGGATACATAAAAGAAGCATGCCTGTCTAACTGGTACTTCAGCTGTTTTTCAAGATAAATCCTTTCATCCTCGCCCAGGGTGTCTTTTGCTATATGCAATTGAATATCAATAAACCGGGAAATGCCTGCGTTTCTTCCCTGCAACACTTTCATGTTTTTTTGCACTTCCACTTTCTTTAACCTGGGGCCGAAAAGCTCATAACAGAGCAGCTTTACATCTTCCGCGCTTATGATTTTGCCTTTGCTTGACAGTTGTCTTACCAGCATTTGCTTTTGTGCATAATCGCTCAGCATTTCCATACCTCCCACAGCAGGCGTAACCGCAAAGCAGCTCCCGCTTTGGGTGAGACTGTGCTGTACGGGCCGGAAACCTGAATGGGCCTTAACAAAGCCTGCTTCTGCCGGAGAGGTGGTCCAGTAAGAGACCTGCACTGTTTCGTCCGGGTTCTTTGATTTTAGCAAAACATACCTGAAGGTCGGCTTTTCGTCCTTAGATTGTTGCACCTGGTCTTCCAGCCGGGTAAGCATTTTGGAGATCTCGTTAAGGCGGGCGCTTATAAAATCGTTACTGGTTCTGCTGAAATAAGCGCTTTCGTCCCTTATAGCTTCCAACAGGCTTTTCAGCGCATTACGTATATCGTTGCTGCTGTTTTTGCTTACTCTTGCTGCCCGTATAATGGCCTGTCCCTCTTCAGCGTTACTGTCGGAACCAGCCTCCTGCAGCCTGTATTTTATGCCGTTCAATCCTTCTATTGATTGGATATCAAGATAACTTCCCTGTACCTGTAAAGGGATAATGTTCACCCATTTTTCTGTTTTGTGAAATATCTTTTCGGGTTTACGATTGATAGCAGGAAAGGCATTGATGGCCATTTGTAATCGTTCCAGTATATCGGCTTTGAACGGAATGCGCAGGGTAAGTGTGCAATAAACAGGGTTCAGAAGATGGATCTCCTGGACTAATTTATCGGGCAGATCATGCAGTAAAGGATGAATGCCGGAGGGTGAGCTAATTGAAGCAGCATTCTCATCTATGGTAAAAAACTGGTTGACGTAGATAGCCGCAATTTCTTTCTGGATCTTCCTGGAATAGTCTGTATCGCTGGTAAAAGCATCCTTTAGTGAGGTTTCATATTGCTCATTCCTGTAATAGCCTTTATGCAGCATAACCGGGTTCCCATTCACAGTGAGCGATGCTTCAAGTAATGAAAAATAAAATTTTTGCGCTTCGGAGTGGCCCTTCAGATCAAAAAAGAACTGCATCCCGGCCAGGGAGTTTACAGGAGATTTATCGGTAATTGTAAAGTGAACCTGGGTGATCATCCCCCCTTCGGCATCTCCGTAAACCAGGGCTTTCTTCCCATCATCCTGGTATTTAAAAAGCTTATGGCCAATGCGTATATATCCCAGGCTGCCTTTAACCAGCTTTATGTCTCCGATAGGTGTAAAATTAAGCTCAGTTTCTTTTGCTGCTTCATCAGCTTTGGAGGTTTTAGCCATTGTGCTGAAGTTGACAGTACTTTTAAGCATACTGTTTTCTCCTGCGGGCTTTGCGGTAAGGATACAGCTTGCAGGCTTTGCCCTTAACAGCGAATGGGGCAGCATCAGTTCGGCCAGCTCATTCAGCAAATTGCTTTGTATATCTTTTATACGGTATCCTAAAGACTCCATTTCGCCGGCAACGGCATCAAAAAGAAGCACCAGCAGCGGATCGAAATTGGCTTCTATCTCGTTTTCTTCCAGATTCCAGTGCTGCGCTGCCAGCCTTATCATCCGGTCCCTGATCTGTTCCCTGCTTTGTACTTCCATGGGTAGTTTATTTAAGTTTGATGGTAAGATAGTCCGGAAGTTCGGAAAGTCCGAGGTCTGAAGTCCGAAGAAGAGATGAGCCTTCAGCCTTTTGCTTTCCGCTTTCAGCTCTGTGCTTATGGTCCATAGTCTCTCGTCTAAATACTAAGTACTAAAATCTAACCTCTGTCAACTTCCTAATCCAACGTATAAGGGCTGATAAAAAAGCCGGTCTGGAAAGTAAACGGCTCCATGTTGCGCTTTGTTTTTCCCTTTACAATGATCTCTATTTTTTTCTTTTGCACCTCTATATTATTAATGACAGCGTTCGACAGGCGCACATTAACATCCAGCACTACATCTGTTATTCTTGTTTCGTACCGGGCAATCTGGTCTTTAAGGCTGCTGATGATGAGCTCTTTTCTTACATCGTTATGTAAATGGATATCGTAATCCCTGTCCCAGAATCCTGATCCGTAATGCTCATCTGTTTTATTCTCTCCGGGAACAGTAGTAATAAGCAGGTGGAGGTTGCGGTAAACTGACGCCAGTAAATTACATCTGGGCAGCTTTTTCTTTTCAAAAAACTCCCCGAACCTGATCGGTAATTTAAGGTATTCCGGTAGGGCCATTTATTTATATTTTACATATATAATTTTAACGCAGTTGCCATTTGTTTCATCCCGTACTACCTGGAATGATTCTATTTTCCGTTTCTTTTTAATAACGATGATGTTCTTTCTTTGCTGTAACTCGTTACATAAAGCGGCAAAGGTGGTAGGCTGGTCATTGGCCATTACTTTGGTACCTGCGCCATTGCATAAAATATTATTGAAGTCCTCAATATTCTTCTTTCCGTCAATTACGCCCTGGAGCATGGTACGTATGGCCGGTTCAGGCAGCTGCTCCCAGTTTTTTACAGGTTTTGGCATTTCGGCTTCAGCAGGCTCATTATCTTTTGGATCTTCCAGCGGTTTTTTCTCAGGAAGCGGCAATGGGTCCTGCGGAACAGGAGGTGCATTAATAGGAGTAACGGGGGGCAGTGACGGCGCCTGTGTCAATGAGGCAGCCCCATCAATAACCTGTATTATTTTTTTATATATTTTATTATTATCAACTTTTAGTACAACGGTGAAATTTCCTGTTTTTGTAAACACAAATTTGGCGGAATTGGTTGCCTGGGAAGATAGCTCAGGCATTTCTTCAATGCTCCATTCATAATTAGCACCCACTGCGCTGGTATTGAATATAGCTTCATCCCCCGCAGCAATAATATCGGCAGAAACAATAGGGCTGATAGCCGGGGCATCTATGGTCATGGCCGTATTACTTTGGGTAATGCGGATGTTGATAGATTGAAGGCACCTGCCATTTACAAGAGCTTTTACAAGATAATAGCCCTCCCTGGTATACACCTGCGTTGCTGCCATACCGGCCTTCTTACCGGATCCATCATCAAAGTCCCATACAATATTACTGCTGTTATCTTTGAGCGTAGTAGAGAAGGTGATCTGTTCGTTTACATAGAAGGTATAGGCATTATTGGCTTCAACATGGTTGAGCTTTCCGGTTGCGGTGATTTTAAAATCGACACAGGGCGTATAGGTTACAGCTTTATAAGCTAACAGGCCAATGGATATAAGCGCCAGGCTTATGAAGCACAGCCACACTTTGAAGTCAATACCTCCCCATCTTTTTGAAAGCGAAAAATGCATACGGTTTTATTTTTGCCGGAGGATAAGATTTTGTGTTTGCAATTGATTGTAGGATTCCTGCCACTTGGCCAGTGAGTTCTTTAACTCAAGTATCTGGGCGTTATACATAGCTACCACCGAGTCTTTATTGCCAGCGGCTCTTAATCCTCTTTTGTCAGACTGTGCATTGTTCAGTACCCTGATGACCTGGTTATACAATCCTTTAGACGTTACATCGTTTTTAGCCAGCAGGGCATCCATCTCCTGTATCTTTTGAGTGATCCTGCCATCAAGCAATCCTGATTTTTGAGGATCCATATTTACTGTATCCAGTAAAGACTGGGCTTCAGCCATCGCCCTGGAGAAGTCGTCCCGGAAGCGATTCTCCTTATCTACAATAGTCAATTGTTCCTGCAACTTTTCATTTTCGGCATACGGTATTTTTACGCCAAAAAATATGGCGGTTACAATAACAGCCACTGTTAAAATAAAAAATAGCAGGAACCGCTGAAATGCTTTCTGTCTTTCCTGTATGTTTAAGGGTTTCATCTGTATGTTTTTGTTTTTTTAATTGCCAGATGGAATTTCGTATAAGAAAATATTCATTGTTTCCGGGTATGAAAATGTTCAGAGGACTCCTTAGGAGAACATTTTCTTATGCTTTATTTCATATTAATTGCAATAATTTAGTTTGTAAAGTCTTTACATTGCTCACTTACACGTTACCCAAAAAACCTGCGCTTGGGTTTAGGCGTATTAGTATCCCCGGTATCGTGTATATATCCTTCTTTAACAAAAATTCCCGACTCTTTTCTTTTGCCAATGAACTCCAGGTTGCTGAGGGTATTAAACAGCTTGCCGGTAACTTTAGCAAATTGAATAATGTCGGAAATATTCTCATTGATGTCATTATGGTTGTAGCGTAATGCTGCCATATTGTTCAGCAGGGATTCCAGCTCGCCCTGGTTCAGCTCGCTCCATTCGCTCAGGTAATTCATCAGCTCTTCTTTTCCCGATCCTATGCGTAAGTCAATGCTGTTTTTTAAAACCCTCGCCAATCCAGCAATGGCGCTGATCATTTTTACCGGTGGCTCGTAAATATAAAGCCACCTGAAATCTGTTAACACTTTTCCCAGGTGCAGCATCAGCCTGTCGCAGCAGAACTGTGCCAGTTCGGCCAGTTCATTCTGCTGGCTTTTTTTATATATTTTTTGTACAATCTGTGAGCAGGCCTGTTCCAGGTTAGCTAAAAAACTGTCCAGCTCAGCGTGCAGGCCCAGCAGGTCCTGTGAAGCATTTACAGAGAGGCAGGGCGGGAGATACTCGTTGTCCACTTTTAAACTGCCGCTTGCAGGTACTAACTTGCCAATAACCAAAGCAAACGGATTTTGTGTAAACTGGCTAAGCTCATGATGGGGTACCAGCTGTACTGTATGTGCAGGCTTAACATAAGGAAAACGGGGCGGGTTCTCCGAAGGATTGATATCGCCAAACGGAATAGCCTCGTAAGGTTGAAAAGTCAGCACCACCCAATGAACTTCATTAGCTGAGGGAGGCAGGGGTATGGACAGGGCAGGGTTGCCGTCAGCGTGGGCGTTATGCTCTGTTGCCTGGATATTGATGAAGGCCCCGCCAACAGATATAGCCTGGCACGAGATAATATTTATCCTTAAAATACCCTGGTTGTCAGTAGACAGCTGAACATTAAAATTGTTATCTGCGGGTATGATTCCAAACCTCACCGGGGAAAGTGTGGTAGACATGAGGGTATAAAGAGCTGTAGTGTGCGCATGATCCTGGGCAATAAAAATGTCTTTATTGAGCTTCATCCCATCGGTCCAGTTGATATGAGGATATGTTTTTTTCATGATCAGTTTCCTGTTTTCGCATTATATTAAGTAATCCTTTCGCAGACAATTACCGTATTCTCTTTTATTTTATTGTATCTTATTGTAAGATCGGGTGCCAGTAATTTTGAAAAGCTGTACCATTTGGGTTTGGTTCTGAATACCCATTCGCAGGCGGCCCTATCGCTAACGTATTGGATAGGTGTTTCGCTTTGTACTTCGTTATAATCATTTATAAAATGATAAAACAAATCGCCCAGCTTCATGTTTTCAGGTGCTTTGAGTGTAAAATAAGTTCGTTCTCTGTCAGTTGCTTTTTTAGGTATTTCAAAGCCAATCACATAAAGCCGCTCTCTTTCATCTTCATCAGGCAGCTCAATAGGGTTGTTCAGCGGATACTGCCAGCCGGTGTACAAAGGCTGAGGTATGGAAATAGCCGCATCAAAAGTATGTAACAGTAAAAAAGGGATTAAAAGGAACAGCAGGCATAATAGCATGGGGAAGTGCATGAAGTTCTGATCCTTAATAAAGTACTGGAGTGATGAAAATACAGCAACGCATAGCAGCATAATAGAAAGAAAATACAGAAACTCTGCAAAAAACTGCTTGCCCCGGTTGTCGTGCCTTATTTTAAAATACTTTTTATGGATCATTAGTACAATGATTGTCCCGGCTAATAAAAAAACGGCCGATAATATCCAGAAAGTGAAGAACAGGTTTTTAGTAATATAGGTAGTTGCAAAGGCAATGCCCGATGTAAGAATGGAAACAATGAAGTTATATATCCATGGCTTTTTTCCGTAATTGCCAAAACTGCTACTTAATGGTTTTATGAAAGCCATAATTACCAGCGAAGAAGCTAAAAAGGCCCCGGCAAAAATCAGAAAGTATTTTAAAGCCATTTTTGTTGCATTTTGAATAGAGACTACAGGTATGCCCCTGTTCCCAATATATTTTCGTGTATTCCTGCTACGGGGCCGCTTAACGGTACAAAATCAAAGCTGATATCAATGTCAACCGGGATAAATAATTCTGTAAACCGGTCAATTACGGCCCGTATCTCGTTATTTTCAGCGTATTTATATAGTTCATCTCCCGGAATGCCGGCAATAGAGCACGCCCAGGAAATAGCAATTATACTGGTTGTATTGCCTGTTACTGTATCAACGCCAAGGGTTTGCTGGCTTAATATGGCAGCATCAAGGCTGCCGCTTTCATTAACTTCAGAAAGCGCAATGCTTACTTCCCGGTTCAGCACATAAGCCAATGCTGTAGCTGTTGAGCTAAGGTTTCCCTTGATCATACCGGAGTAGGGCATCAGCTGCAGCATCCGGTTTGCCTGAGCTTGCGGCAACTGGGGGCTTATATTCCAGAACCTGTAAAAAGCCTCGTTGAGCTTCCCGTTCTGTATATCGTATAAGGTAGCTCTCTCGGCAGATTCAGCATCAGCTTTATAATGAAAAAGGGCCTGCTCGAGAGGGGTAAAGAAGCTTCTGGCGTATTTTTCTTCTTCCCTGAACTGTTTGTGCTCCTCAACAGCATCCTGTACCGAGTTGACCCTGCTGTTCCCTTTTGTCTGGTGAAATAATCCTTCAGGTAACTTGTCGTAAATGCCGTCCCTGTTAAGCAGCAGCTCAAAGCTGGTTTTGTGGTTCCGTGTTTCCATAACCATGGCTTCCACGTCGTTGCTGTAGCCTTTTTTAAATCCTCCTTTATTAGTGGTCTTAATATGGCTGCGCTGATGGCCCGCATCTTCAAGCGAAGCAAAAATGGCTTCCGCAAGGAAAGATGATTTTATAATAGAAGTATTTGCCGGGCTGCTCATGGTTTTGAATACTTAAAGTTTAGACTGAATGTAAGTATTACATGATTTAGTTTCATCCAAAATTAGAGGAAACTCTTAACAAGGCACATCACTAAAAATAGTGATGTTATACGGAATGATTATATTCTAAATTTACATTGTTAAATGGGCAGTAACTTATACGCCGAATTCAAAACTTACGCCCGGTACCGCAGCCTGTTGAACCACGATGAATCTTTAAATATTTCTACATGCCTGAAAGCTCAGTATTTTCAACAATCGAAATTATAATTCAGGGTTATAATAAAAACAACCCCGTTATATTTTCCGGCCTGTCGCTTACAGAGTCTCTTATAAGCGTTAATGAGTTTTCATTTTTGATGCGGCCTTCCGGCACTGAAGCTACAACGCTCGATGCTATTATCAGCTTTAAAAAACAGGTACTGGGCAAAGAGGTAGAGATCAACCTTAAAGATGGTGATACATTGGGTCATCAATTTAAAGGCGTTATTATGGAAGTAAATTCATCGCTGATTGATAACGATTTTTATGAGTTTCATATAGAAGGATGCGGTGCTTTCAGAAAGATTGATGAAATGCCTGAAAATCGTTCGTTCTACAAAAAAAAGCTGGATGCCATTATAGATGATGTATTCCGGAATTCGGGGTTGAAAAACAATGTTAAAAAAAACCTGCAAAATACCGGTGAGCATCATTATATTGTTCAGTACCATCAAACCTCCTTTGCTTTTTGCGCCTCGCTGGCCACCCGGTTTGGGGAATGGATGTTTTATGATGGAGAAAACCTGCAGTTTGGAAAAAAACCGGAGGGCGATCCTGTGGAGCTGGTGATGCAAAGGGATGTAAGTAATGTAAATATCAAAGCCCAGTCCGTAAGATTACCAAAGGGCATGGTAAGCACTGATATTTTTAAAAGCGCTGTGATTGAGGCCTCTGCTAAAGAACAGGTCCCTGGCAACGATATTATTAAAGCTACAGAATCATCAGGGTCCGGAGCTATTGAAGAGGCGTTGGGAAATGTGTTTGTGCCTTCAGGTTT
Organism: Niabella sp.; assembly: GCA_027493055.1. Lineage (GTDB taxonomy): Bacteria > Bacteroidota > Bacteroidia > Chitinophagales > Chitinophagaceae > Niabella. The sequence continues at coordinate 126,784 of JAPUDO010000118.1, forward strand.
TACGCAGGACGTGGTTAAGGAAAAATTTAAGCTGGAACAGCAGGCTATTATGGCATCCTCGGTTTATATAACCGGAGATACCCGTACAACGAAGCTAAGCGTGGGCCGGATCATTAAAATAAAAGATACACCCGATGATGGAGGAAAAAATTATATTCTTACGCAGGTACAGCACACGGCTTTAAACAGCAGCAACTATGTGAATCATTTTACAGCTGTACCTGAAGATGTGCAGGTGCCTCCTTATACTGATCCGCTTTATGTATGCAAGGCCGCTGCCCAGCCTGCCGTGGTTACTGATAATGAGGATGATGCCGGGCTGGCCCGGGTAAAGGTAAAATTCCCGTGGATGGCTGATGAGGAAAAATCACCCTGGATAAGCGTGCTGGTTCCTCATGCAGGAAAGGATAAGGGGTTCCGGTTCCTGCCGGAGAAAGATGATGAAGTAATGGTTGGTTTTTGGGATGATAATGTAGAAACACCCTTTGTAAATGGCGCTTTGTACACAGAAAAAAATACAGCAGGCATTACTGAAAGCGGCAACAATATAAAAATGATTGGTACGCGCAGCGGGCGGAGGTTTGAGATAGACGATGATGAAGGACTGATTCGTATTTATGATAATAAAGGTACCGATCCTCCCATCAATGCTATCATGTTACGGCGGAGGGATGATACCTTGGATATGGTTATTCAATCCAAAGACAGCAATGATAAATATGCATCGATAAGACTTGCAGGGAAAGAAGGGTTCAGGATGTTTTATAATGACGGGGATAAAGTGGGGCGCATAGAGTTTACCGTTAGCGATAATAAGCTGGTAGTGTATTCAAAAGGCGATGTTATTATTGAAGCAGGTGGTTCCATCAGCCTTGATGCAAAGCAGGATATCAATCTTACGGCGGGCGGAAATATAAAATGCGATGCCGGGCAGAACCTGGAGCTGAAAGCAGGAATAGACCTAAGCGCAAAAGCTATAAACGTAAGTATGAAAGGGGATGCCACCTTTAAGGCAGAAGGATTACAGGCAGATTTGAAAGGTTTGCAAACCACCGTAAATGGTGATGCAATGACAACGGTGAAAGGGGGCATAGTGATGATCAATTAACGGGTGATGAAATACCTCTGCTACGATACGGCCCTTAATGAAGCGTACACACTGGTGAAGCTGATGCAGCGTTACCCGCATTACACCTCCCTGTTTGCTGGTACAGATGATGAAAATATCTGGGATGCCGCCCCTTACCTGTTTGAAGTGGAGGATAATGTTTATGGGCTTAGAGAAGATCCGTTTATCAGCTTACAGCATTGCATCGTATTTGAAACCCGGGAGCCTGTTGAAGAAATGTGCCGGTTTCTGCAATACTATATATATCAGTGGCCGCATATTACAGATGGTTATTTCAGAATCTGGGATGCACGGGTATTATTACATAACCTGCCGGGATGGACTGTACAGGAAAAGCAGCAGTTCTTTGAGGGGATAGATTGTTTTTTTGTGGAAAGTGAAGATCCCCTGTATTTTGATAAATGGACATTGGGCAGGTTTTTCAAACCTGTGGCAGAAAGAATTTTTAAAGCCGAAGTATTAAAACCGTTCAGGGCTGCTGATGGAAATGTGCTGTCTTCAGACCGCGGAAATGAAGAAATAGGAATAGGAGGTGAAGAGGTGACAGGTTTGGAAAATAATAAAGTGCAGGACGAAGAGCCACCTCCAAAGCGCAGAAGATTTTTTATTGATTAAATAAATGAATTATGGGTCAACCGGCAGCAAGAGTAGGCGATATGCATGTGTGCCCGATGGTTAACGCACTGGTTCCGCACGTTGGAGGCCCGGTACTGCCCGCAGGCGTGCCCACGGTATTGATCCAGGGATTGCCGGCTGCTACTTTGGGCTGTATGTGTACCTGTGTAGGTCCTCCTGATGTAATAGCAATGGGCAGTAGCGGTGTGCTGATCGGCGGCCAACCGGCAGCGCGCATGGGCGACATGACGACTCATGGAGGCTCAATTGCTTTAGGTTGTTTTACCGTTCTGATTGGTGAAGCGGGCGGCGGTGGCGGATCTGCCGGCGGCGGTGGTGGTGGCGGCGCTGCATCTAAAGCACTGGGCGCTATGCAGGCAAAAAAAATAGCAAACAGCGAATCGCTTAAGGCTGCGGCTAAAGAGGGGGAAGACAAGGCTGATAAAACAAAAAAAGAAGATTTCAGCGCCATGTTCTCATTGTATGATGAGGCTCAAAAGCCTTTGAAAGATGTGAAGTATGAAATACAAACCAATGATGGGCAGATACACGAAGGCAAGACCAACAGCAAGGGAGAAACAGCCGAGATCTCAGGATATACAAAGGCAGATTGTAAAGTGCGGTTTTTTAATGGTATGGTTTCCAGGTTTTAAACCGGCTATTTAAAGCAAGTAATACCTGTATGGGAGATACAAAAACAAAAGAAGCTTTCCAGGTGAACGATAAAAAGCAGATGCTGGTGCTGGTGAGGTATAAACCCGCATCAGCAATGGAGGCTGATAGTATGCTGGGCGGCGTAGCGGGTGCTGTACAGGGCGCTGTTGATAAGGTAGAGGATGTAGCTGCTTCCATACCGGGCCTGGACCTGTTTTTTAAGGAAGAAAAGGAGCAGGAAAAGCAGGCCGACAAAACCTATACTTACTACAATGATTACAGCGCCTGGGATGAATATTTTAAAAAGATGAAAGACGAGATGTCCAATCAGCTAAATACGGATAACGAAACAATGGTCTTCGATTTTGAAGCTTCGGACGCAAAGGGACTTGAAAACGAAGGCCGGAAGTTGTTTGCGGAGGTTAAGGGAAAGGTGAGCGCCTGGAAAGATTATACCGCCTGTTTTCATTTCGTGGGCTTGGGCCAGGGTGGGAATGTAGCGAATGAATGTATCAGCGAGCTAATTAAAGAACCTGATTTTAAAAATAAATGGTGGGTGCAGTCAGTTGTATATGTAGGAACGCCCTTGTATAAGAACAGGCACACATTTAAAGAAGCAGAGGCGCTGAAAGGGAAAGGCAAAATTTATTCTTACGGTAATGCGTATGATCTTACCCAGAATGCGATAGCCTATTTTGAGCCCAATGATAAATTACTCAAAATGATTGCTGAAAGTAATTCCAACCAGCTTTCGGTTTTTACGGGGAAGATAAAGGCGCAGTTAGTGGCTACTTTAGGCCGCTTGTTAAGTATAGAAGGGTTTGGGACGAGCCATGATAACGAAGGCAATATTAATAAGCTCAGCCAATGCAAAGATGATGCGCAGGGACTGGTAGGTGAGTGTGTGGAAGCCTGCAAAAATGTGCTGAATGCCTTCCCCGGCCTGGTACAGCCGCCCGATCTGCCAAAGTTTGATGAAATGTTGAACGGGTTTGACGGTGTTCCCAAAAGGAGCGCAGACCGCCTGGAAAAATTTATTGAGGAACTTAAAAAAGTAAGAGAAGGGACCAGCCTTGACACATCGCGCATCAGCATAGGAAAGCTGTTTAATTTTTTATGTCCCCTGGTGGATCAGCTTACAGCCACGCTCCGGCTGTTTACAGTAGCAGGTGAAACAACTGACCAGCTTTTTGATAAAGTAATGGAAAAGGCCGGTATAGAAAAAGTGGTGGCCCCTTCAGGTACTGGTATAAAAACATTACCTGTGGATCCCTACATAAGCAAAGTGGTTGAAATGGCAAAAGCTGCGCAGGAGAAGAAAGAGGAGCAGAAGCAACAGCCAGGTGAAGAAAAACAGGAAGGCGATGCTCCCCGGACAAAAGAGGAAATATGGTGTGATCAGGCCAATGTAATGATCAGCACTGCAAGGTCCTGCATAGCCGCTGCTACGGAAAATGGTGATGTTGATGTAAAAAGCGATGCCACAAGCATCCAAAGCAAGCAGAAGATCGCAGAAGCAATTACGGCTATGTTACTGCCGATGATGCCTACTAAGAAAAAATTCTATGGAAAGTTGCTGGAGTATATTCCTTTAGGAGGGATAAATAGTTTCCTGGGCAAGCTTACCGGCGACGCTGCTTTTGCTCCACTGAAAAATGTGTTAGGTAAGCTGAAAGACGGATTTGATTTTGATGAAGGCACAGAAAATGAGCCGGGATTAAAAAAGTCTTTGCAGTATTTTGATAAGGAACTGACCCGGATCAAAGGTTTCCTGGATAAGAATAATTACCCGGTGCATAAAGATGCCAACAGCCTTTACTTTATTTACAACGGGCATAACATCATGCTGGGTAAAACTTACGGCGAGATATTAAATACTATTGATAAAGAGACCGGCTACCTGGATTATATGCAGCGTATAGGATATACTAATTTTTATAACCTCGAAAAAAATGAATACCAGGGAAAAGGCGCCCCTCAAAATAACCTGCAACCGGTGCAGGTACTTGAAGAAGAAAAGCAGGACGCCTGATGACAGTAATATTGATGAGAATAATTTAAAAACAGATTTGTAAGGATGGATAATATAAAGAGTAATAATCCCGAGATCCTGGTAGATATACCGGCCAACAGAACACTTCTGGCAGGCAGGTTCACTGCCCATGCAGCCCATAAACCGGAAGCTATTCATGGGTTGCAATCTCTTGCTGATGCATTTCGGCATTACAATCCATCAGTAAATGTGGAGCTGGAAGATAAGAATGGTGGCGTACGAACAGAACCCTTTACTTTTCGGGCAATAGAAGATTTCAGTGTTGAAGGTATTACAGCACAAAGCACATTTTTTAAAGAAGCTGCATTAAGCCGTGAAGGCTATTTAAAAGTAGCTAAGCAATTAAGGCGGGACGGACGGTTGAGAGAAGCGCTCTCCAACCCTGAGAAGCGGAAAGCGTTTCTGTCTGTAGTTCAGGCTATGATCCAGGATCTTAAAAACTTAAAATAAATTTCCAATGGCAATAAGAGGATCACTTCAGTTAGGCCCTGCCGGAGAAGGAAACCACAACTGGCGGATTATTAATATGACCTACGAGTTTTTACAGCCGGTAGACCGTTTCGGGCAGCCGAACGGGAGAGTGGATGGCGGTTTTATCAACCTTACCGTTGAATCTTCACCATCCGACATAGACATCATTCACTGGATGCTGTCCCACAGGCAGGTGACTGATGGCGGGGCTTATTTTTTTGACAGGAACGGAAGGATGGCGCGGGAAGTGGCGTTTAAAGACGCCTTTTGCGTGTACTATAAAGAAATTTATGATGCCTTTAATGATGCATTTATGAAAATAGATTTTCGCATCTCCTGCCGCGAAATTACTATTAACAACGGGGGCGCAGAAACTACCCTGGTAAAGGACTGGACAGGTTTTGAATCGTCAGGATCCGGTTCCTCCTCCTCTTCTTCCTCATCATCAACGTCTTCTGCCTCATCGTCCTCCTCTTCTTCTTCCGGAGAAATTAGTTCGTTCAATCCTAATGATTAATGCTGGTTAGCTGAATATGAGTGAAACGGTTACTATATATGATGTACATGATAATAAGGAAGGATCTGTAGCTTACAATGATCTGATACGTTTATTTGATGATTATGGAGGTGCCGCCTGGTTTTCTTCGGTGGTAGAAGGAAGTGATAGCCTGTTCCCGGAAAATAAAGCCAGGCGTGCGATTTTTTTGAACGATGCGGATAAGCAGGATGAAAGGTTGTTGCTGTTAAAAGATCTTGAAGCCTGGGCCGATGTGTTGCAGGGAGATGTAAGCGTTGATGATATGGCGGATTATTGTTTGTCTAAAGCTGAAGCGCAAAGCCAGGTATTGCAGGAGCATCTTTTAAAGGTGATCCATGTAGCAAAACCTATTGAGGTTTCATACCGCGGGCTGGCGCAGTTTTTTGAAAATGCAGAAAATAACCAGGTGCGCAATGTTTCATTTATTAATTGTACTACAGAGCAATTAAAGGACCTGGATGCGCCCCGGTTCTTTGATTATATAAGCGAGGAATTAAGAAGGAATTTTGACCGGATAGATCTCCGTAATAATTATAGCCTTTTGGTTTTGCCCGGGTACCTGGGGCCCAATGCTGTAATAGAAAAGTGGGCGAAATTAGCATACGAAAATAAGGTGATCGTTATTACAGATTTTGAAGACTTTGATGATGTGGACGATGTGCTGGAAGTATTTGACGCTGCCGGTATGGCCGGGGGCGATGCATATCGTTCCAGTGTATTGATGTGCTGTAACTGGCTGGTAGGCCGGGGAAGACTTGATGCTGCAGGTGAGGAGCATGATCTTTACCTGCCCCCCTCTATGGCACTTGCAGGTAAAATATACGTTGGACTTTTAAGCCAGGTTGCCGCGGGTAAAAGGTTCGGGATCATTTACGGTGCAGAGGGCGTAAAATTTCCTCTCAAAAAAAGTGAAGTATCAGTTCTGGAGCGTATAGGCCTGGTGCCCATGTTTGGAGAGTATGGAAAAGTGATGGCTTTTTCAGCAAAAACTTTATTCAATGGTGCCAACCTGGGTTTGCAGATATATTCAGTGGTTCGCGTTTTTGATTATGTTACAAAAGTTTTGATGGACTTTTTAAACCGGAGGGCTTTTGAAAACTTCAATGCCAATATCCGGAAGGAATTAATGGGGCAGATCGTAAAGTTCCTGGATGGCATTTCGGGTAACGGAAGATTGATTGAGGATTTTAATATACAGCGTTTTGAGCAGGATGCTTTGCAGAAGGATAAGATCCATCTGAACATTCATCTGAAACCTTATTTTCCTGCTAAAAATTTTATGATCAAAATGGCCGGACAAAAAGATGAAGAAGGCGCCAGGTGGGATACAGCGTACGATCAGCAATAATATTGATTACTCTTAAAGAGCAGGCTATATGCAAAAAAAATATTTGGTATTACTATTGGGGTTTATAACCGGGCTGCCCTATGCTTTGTATGCGCAAAATATTAACGGGGAGAAAATACTGGTAGGCAAGGAAAGTATCACAATCATTAACTTCCCCGACAGGGTTTTGAATATCAATTTTTCTGATGACGGGGCTTATGATTATTACATTCCCAAACGCAGGGAGGAAAGATCCATTTCACTTCAGTTTAATAAAGAAAAGGAAACGGCGCCCAATACTGCCTTGCTGGTTAATGAAGGGGGGCGCAGCCACATGTTCCGCATAGTCTTTGATTCAACCTATAGTATTAATGACGATAGCCGTCCGCCTTTATGGTACGATCATTCCAGCTTAAAGGAGCTGAAAGCGTTTGTGCAGCGCCAGAAAGAATCAATGGCAAAGGATAACAATGAAGCTGCTATTGCCCGGCTGGATAAAGAACAGGAGCAGGAAAGAAAAAAGGAGATGGATGCAAAAAAAGCAGAAGCTGCAATAGCCCAGAAAAAGAATGAAGCGGAAGCTGCACAAAGGGCCAAAGAGGCTGAAAAACAACAAAAGCTGGAAGAAACCAGGGGAAAAGAAGAAGCTGCTTCCCTGGCAAAAGCAAAGAAGGATGCCGAGGAAAAGGAAAAGCAGCTATTGATGGCACAGAAGAAAGAAGAAGAAAACAAAAAAGCTGCGGCAGCCCTGGCTAAAAAGCAAGAGGAGGAATCAGCAAAAAAACAGGCTGATGAACAGCAGAAGATCAGGGAGCTGAAAGCTAAACAAGAGGCAGAAGCAAAAGCAAAAGAACGTGAGCTGCAGGAGCTGAAAGCCAAAAAAGACCAGGACGCTTTGGCAAAGGCACAGAAGGAAAAAGAGCTGAAAGATAAGCAGGCGGCAGAGGCATTGGCAAAAGCCCAAAAGGAAGCAGAAGAAAAAAAGCGCTTACAGGAGGAGGCACTGGCTAAGCAAAAAGCTATAGAGGAAGAGAAAAGAAAAAAGGCCGCCGAAGAATTTGCAAAGAAAGAGGCTGAACAAAAAGCCGCACGGGAAAAGCTGGCACAGCTGGAAGCTGAACGAAAGGAGAGGGAAGCTAATAGGGCTTATAGTGAAATAGGGCTTTGGCAGCGTTATGGTAAAAAAGGCATTGATGTTTACAATATTCCTGCGGGGCAAATGGCAATGGTTAATGCTGATTTTTTTATAGTAGCCGATACACTGCGTAACTTCAGGATTGCAGATTCTCTTATAAAGACAGCAGCTTCCGGAAAGCTGGATATTGCTGCGGGGAACCTGGTGAATGGCGGTGTAAAGATGACTTTAGAAAATATTGCCTTTAAAGATGTGCATACCTACTACAAGGTGAAAATAGAAAACCATACCAATGAAGATTTCCTGCTTGGAAAAACCTATATGTACTGGTACGATGAGAAAGACCAGGCTAAGATGATCATTAAATGCAGTTATCTTACATACATTAATTTCTATCCTATTGTCAGGCCCGGAACTACCCAGTACATTGTTTTTGCAACGCGCTCTCCCAATGTTATAGCCAGTGAGAGCCTGGTATTGTTTATTGAGGACAGGCGAAAAGATAAAGGAGGCACAAGCATTGTAATCCCCGGCAGTAAATACATCAGTGAGCTGGCTAAAGTACAAACCCCGGTGGCTGTTTCAGGCGGAAATAAGAAAACAAATGAGCCGCAACCGGAAACAGGAAAGAAAGACTCAGGGAAATCAAAAAAGAAAAAATCAAAAAAAGATAATTAATAGGTAACAGCTGGTTATGCCCTGTTCAATAAGAAAAATATATGTACTTTTTTTGCTGACAGGCTTTTGTTTCAACAGCAGGATAAATGCGCAGCATATTATCACGTTTTGTGGTGCACCGGTGCCCATGGATCAGCAGTTTGTTCAGGATAAGCTGATCAATGTCATAAAGAAACAGGTAAATGTGGTGAACCTGCCTTCATTGCGGCAAAGGGCCAACAGCTATTTCCCGCTGGTGGAAAAATACTTGGCTGCTTATGGCCTTCACCAGGATTTAAAATACCTGCCTATTGTGGAAAGCGGGTTCTTAACCAGGGCCGAGTCGGGTGCCGGGGCTAAAGGCATCTGGCAGATCATGCCCGCCACGGCCAGGGGTTACGGTATGAAAGTAGATGCCGGCACTGATGAGCGGGAGAATTTTGATAAAGCTACAAGAGTGGCCTGTCAGCTGATAAGAGATAATTACACCGGGCTTAACAGGCTGGCCGGTACGGTAAACTGGCCACTGGCCATTGCTGCCTATAATTTTGGTATTGGCAATATTGTAGAGGCCATAAAAAACCAGGGCAATAATTATTTTGCCATGAAGCTCAATCCGGAAACCGGGTTGTACGTGTACAAGATCATTGCAGTAAAGGAGCTGTTTGAATATCCCGAACTGTATAATTCCAAATTTGGGTATAATGTATTCAGTGCAAAGGCAGGGCCTAAAAAAAAGCTGAAGGAAGCTGACCTTGAAGTTACCAATGACGCTGATATTATTGGCGTAATAGAACGGGAGCTTGAAAAAAATAAAGACCGGAAAGCGCCCGTTATCAAAGAAGAGCAGTATGTACTGGCGCATATTGAAGGTAAAATGAAAAACTTCCTGGATGGTAATATGGTAACCATAGTGCTGGATGAAGACCTGATCACCTCCCGGTATGGCCTGTCCTTTAAAGGATATTCATTTGGGGTGCAGGGCTGGATTATTGATGACAGGGTGTTTTTTAAACTGGGGTACGACCACGATGTAACGCTCCTCGATTTGACCAAGCAAAAGGGTGTTTTGCTGACTGACCTCTTATCCAAAAAAAGGATCGATGTTTTATTGAAAAATATTATCTACCAGAAGTGACTTTACCAGGTTTATGGAATGGGACATTTCCCAGCCGAGTCTCCAGGCGTGGGTAGGTGAGCGGGCGGGAGTCGGCGTTGTAAAAAGCAGGATAATTTTTTACCCTCTTAAAACAGAAATAAACTATTTGTCCTACTTGTTATCACCTAAATGCAGTCGAACTGAAAGGTGCAATGGCTGTAGTACTCCTATTGAAGTATATCAACCACACAGAATGGTGCACAAAAAATATGCTACTCGCTGAATCGCTGAATATTTTTAAGAAAAAGTTCTTTTATTGAAACACGTTGTAAATTGCCATAGAATTACTGATAAAAAACATTAAAACCAGGAGAGATGAAAAGAATAATCATTCTTTTACTTATGTCAGGATTGATTGCTGCCTGCCATAAAAACAGCGTAGAAATAAAAGGCTCCAGAGATTTGAAAAATTTATCATTGCAGGAGTTGAAATACTTCCTGAATGGCAAGTGGAGGTTGCAGTACACCATAAATTTTACCATTGCAGGCAGAGATTCCATACCTGGTTATGAGACAAGAAGCTATATTGTTTTCTATCCCGTAGATTCAATCATGGGAATGAGCGATATGAGTACTGTGATTAATAAAGGGAAAGTAGTATATGAGTGGTTACCTATATCCAACTCGGAATCCGCTTATGTAATAAAAAATGATAATTTTGGATATCTTGATAATTGTGTTGCAGATAAATTACTCAATGACACATTGGTCTTTGCCAATTATTTCCAGAGTGAAGGCATAAATCGCCATTATTTTACCAGGGAACAATAACCCCTGTATAGAATGTTAGCAGAGCGCATCTATTGAAAATATTTTTAGGAAAAAGTTCTTTTATTGAAACACGTTGTAAATTGCCATAGAATTACTGACAAAAAACATTAACACCAAAAGATATGAAAAGAATAATCATTCTTTTACTTATGTCAGGATTGATTGCTGCCTGCCATAAAAACAGCGTAGAAATAAAAGGCTCCAGAGATTTGAAAAATTTATCATTGCAGGAGTTGAAATACTTCCTGAATGGCAAGTGGAGGTTGCAGTACTCCATAAATTTTACCATTGCAGGCAGAGATTCCATACCTATGTATAGCTCAAAAAGCTATACCATTTTTTATCCGGTTGATTCAGTAACACAAATAAATGAAAAAACCGGAGAAAGAATGAATGGGAAAGTGGCATACAAAAAAACGGAGGATCTGCCTGGTAGTGGAGGTATTGCCGCCAATATATTGATATTGCCATACAATATTTTTGATTTAGATCAGCTATGGGTAGCTGATACGTTGATTAACGACACATTGGTCTTTGCCAATTATTTTCAGAGTGAAGGCATAAATCGCCATTATTTTACCCGGGAACAATAACCTTTTAAATATATTTCCCAGTCGAGTCTCCAGGCGTGGATAGGTGAGCGGGCGGGACTCGGCGTTGTAAAAAGCAGTGGAAGGCGCCGAGTCCATAGCTAAAGCATGCTGCTAAAGGTGAGATCCTCTTGTGTAGGCCTGTAGCTATGCAATGTGGCAATGTGGGTATGCTGGCCTGAGCATATTGGTTACTGCCCTGGGAACTGTGAGAGATTTTTTCCTGCCTGTCAGAAATTAATACAGTGGCAATACATTTTTTTTCTGGTTGGCCTTCAGCTTTTCCGGGATGGTGGCCAGTATCTCTTTTTTTAAGGCATCTATAAGCCGCTTTTTAATAAAATTCCCATGCACTACCAGGCTTACTTCCCTTACCGGGGCCGGACTTTTAAAATGCCTGACCGCCCTTTGTTCGCTCTTCGACATTTGTAATGTTACCAGCTCCGGAATAATGGTAATACCATCGTTTACATCAACCATGCGCTTTAAGGTTTCAATGCTGCCGGCTTCATATTCAAAATTGCTGAACTCTTTGCTTTGCTTCTGCAGTTCGCATAAAGAAAGGATCTGGGAGCGGAAACAATGACTTTCTTCCAGCAGCCATAGCTTACTCACATCAATATCTTTTTGCAACAGGTATTGTTTCTGGTATAAACGGTGATTTTTAGAGGCATATACCATCAGCTCTTCATAAAAAAGCACTTGTCCGCTAATACTTTTTTCATTAACAGGCGTTACCAGGATGCCTGCATCAATAGCGCCTTCTTTTAGCATATTGATGATGACATCGGTAGTTTGTTCCTGTACTAATAGTTTTACTTCAGGATAGCGCCTGGTAAAAGAGGGTACAAACAGGGGCAGCAGGTAAGGAGCCAGTGTGGGAATGATCCCTATTCTCAATAGTCCTTTCATCTTTCCCTTTTGGGATTCTACCAGGGATGACAGCTCGTGGGCGGCATTCACTACGTTCCTGGCATATTCAATAATCTCAGCACCTGCAGGGGTAGGGGTTATGGGCTGCCTGCGCCGGTCAAAGATCTTTATTTCAAATGCTTCTTCCAGCTTTTGTATTTGCATACTTAAAGTGGGTTGGGTTACAAAGCAGGCTTCGGCCGCTTTTAAAAAGTTCCGGTGCTGATGTACCGCCAGCAAATACTCCAGTTGTTGCAGGGTCATAACCTAATAAATATTTTCTATAATTGGGTCAAAAATATAAATATTACTTATATTGAAAACGTATGCATAAAATATTTTTTGATATGGGTAGCCCATGGCCCATGGTCTATATGCTCACAAGAAGCTGAAAGCATAACGCTTAAAGCTTTGAGCTTTCGGCTCTGGGCATTGATTGTTGATTGTTACAGTTTTTGGTCGCTTGTTACTGTCTATCGTCTAAGTACTAAGATCTAATGTCTTTTAAACCTTATATACATCGTGCTCAATAAAAAATATCAGTTCCCTTTTCCCCGTAGGCATTAAAAATTGTAGCTTTGGAAGATAATATGTCAAGGGAAATACTCGAAACAAAAAGGAAAGCTTTAAAGATTAACCTCGATGGACCTGTATATGGCACTTTTGCAGAAATTGGAGCGGGCCAGGAGGTAGCAAGGAATTTTTTCACAGCAGGTGCAGCATCAGGAACAGTAGCCAAAACTATGTCGGCATACGATATGTCTTTCAGCAATGCCATTTATGGTGTAGAGGAAAGTGGCCGCTACGTCAGCCGCTCGCGGGTTAAGCAGATGTTATCTCACGAATATGACCTGCTAACAGAAAGGCTTTACGGTGAAAAATACAGGGATAAAACTTTTTTTGCTTTTGCCGATACCGTAACAACTTTAAACTTCAGCAAAACCAATGAGCCGCATGGCTGGCTGGGACTCCGGTTCCAGGTTAAGCCCGGTGGTGACTATAACGATATCATTTTCCACGTAAGGTTGCTGGACAGTGATACCAGCCTTCAACAAAATGTTTTAGGCATACTTGGGGTAAACCTTGTGTATGGCGCGTTTTACTATAATCACGATGTGCAGCTGATGGTAGAGTCGCTGGTGGATAATCTTTCGGCAGGTTCTGTAGAAATAGATATGATCAGCCTTCGCGGCCCGGTGTTCAGAGATACCAACGACAGGCTGGTAAATCTGTACCTGATTGAAAAAGGCTTTTCCAGCGCGGCAATTTTTAATCTGCATGGCAATGTAATATTGCCCAAAGACCTGCTGTACAAAAAGGATATCATGATTTTGCGTACCAAGTACCTTCAAAAATCAATACCCAACTTTGATCTGTTCAATAAAGCGGTAGAGCAGTTCAAATTGTCGCAAAATGTAAAAAGCCATAACCTGGTAGTATTAATAGAAGTGCTGATGAGTAACCTGCTGGAGGAAGATACTACTGAAAAAAATGATCTTGAAATTTTTGCCCGGCGGGCCGAAGAGCTTTGTGCCACCGGTAATAATGTAATTGTTTCCAATTTTAAGCGGAATAACAAGCTGGCGCAATACCTGGCCCGCTGTAAGCCACGAAATGTGGGTATTTCAACCAATATTTCCAATCTGCGTAATATTTTCAATGCAAAAAATTATAGCGAAAACTACTCCCAGGAACTGTTAACCTATGTCAGCGATCTTTTCAGCAAAAACGTAAAACTATACGCTTATCCTTATCTGAATAAGAAAACAAACGAGGTGATCACTTTACAGAATATGCCTGTATCCTCCGAAGTAAAGCCTTTATTTGATTTCCTCGTAATCAACAATTATATTGAGAATATTGAGGGCTATGACGTAAAAGACGTAAAGACCGTTTAGCTTTTTAATAAATTTTTTTTAAATGATAATTATTTTAGTATTTTTACACTAAAATAATTAGCTATGTCGGTTGCCAACAAAAATCTAAAGTACTTAAGAAAGTTGCGCGGATGGACGCAGGATGAGTTTGCCACGAAGCTCAATATCAAGCGTTCTCTTTTAGGCGCTTACGAAGAAGAGCGGGCCGAACCCCGTATTGATGTACTGGAAACGGTATGTGATATGTTCAGGCTTACATTGGATGAAATGCTGAGAAAGGACCTTAGCGTAACATCCGGGTCCGATAATTATCTTGCTAAAAGACGTGCGCTGAAGCTGGCGCCTGTAATTACCCAGATCCCGTTTGTACCGGTAAAGGCTGCGGCGGGCTACCTGGTGGGTTATGCTGATCATGAATTTGTAGATGAACTGAATACATTTACCTTACCTATGTTGAATGGTGGTAATTACCGTGCTTTTGAAATTTCGGGGGATTCCATGCTCCCCACGCCAAGCGGCTCAATCATTGTAGGCGAAAAAGTAGAAGCCCTGGATAGCGTTAAAAACAATACAGCCTGCGTTTTAGTTTCAAGAAACGATGGTATAGTGTATAAACGGGTACAAAAAAACGTCAAGTCAAGGAATAAACTGCTGCTGGTAAGCGATAACCCGGCTTTCCAGCCTTATTCTATCAATTCCGATGAAGTGCTGGAAATGTGGGAAGCGCAATATGTTATATCTAAAACCAATACTTCCCAGAACTGGAATGTAGGGCAGCTGGTAAATATTGTGGCCAACCTGCAACAGCAGGTAGACGGAATGAAAAAGAAAATCAACTGATTTGCATCTCCATAGACTAAAATCGTTAGCGTAAGCGTTTGAGGCGCGCTTGCTTTACACAACTTTCGCTGAAACGGGAACTCTTCCTGCATCCGTATGGCCCTGGTTTTTACCTGTACAGCAGGCAGGCCTTCAAAGCTGCCAGCAGCAAAAATGTCAGGTAACTTCCTAAATACTATTTCAGTATTGATTTTTACCATATATTTATAGTATCAATTTTTTCATAGATTGACTGTTGAGCTAATTGCTTATATATACGGGCCGCTTTACAGCGGCTCTTTATATTTACATATCTGCCCATAATTACCACTTATACCTTAATACACAGCCGTCTTATAATTTCTATATTATGTTTGATGAAAAGATTAATATAGCCTAAAGTGGCCAATAAGGAGTAGTTTACAAGAACCGAAGAGCTATCGGTAACGATTTAGTAATGGTGCTTACTTCACTCGCTTTCATCTGATTACCTTGTAAATCATTACTGAAAATTTAATAAAAAAAGGGTTAATCCCACTTGTGATAGGAATAGGACTTATCTATTGGATAAAAAGGAAAAAATTTTACAGGCGTAATGCCGTAGGTGCAGAGGGCTTTTCGAGCTTTGAAGCATCGGTATTTATCCGCTTTATAGAGCGTGTAGGCAAATGGTTTGCATACGCTTTGATAATCATTGGCATTTTACTCATCTGGTCGTGGAGGCAGATGAAAAAGGATAAGGAAAAGAAACGGCAACAGATAGATGTACAAAGCACACGTTAGTTTTGGCTAAATTTGCAGCATATTAAGAACAGTGTATGAACGTAAAAGGTGCAACAGTCTATTTACCCGTTGAGTTTCAGGAAAGGTTGGTAACATTCTATCAAAATCTATTCAGCAATACGCCCGATATTTTTCTTGAAGATGGATTGATTATTATCGAACTGCCTAATCTTAATCTTTATTTGATAGAGAAGAATTAGTTTGAGGCTCAATACAGCCTTAAAACAGGTCGTGCCTTACAACTTCCAAAAGATAATATCGGAACTATAATCAGTTGTATTCTGTCATCTGAAGAAGAAGTAGATAAAGCAATGGAAAAAGTTTCTGAGTACGGCGGCAAGGTTACGCACAATGCCACCATCAAGTATATGCTGGTTATTTTTCTGACCCCGACGGGCATATATGGAAACTTGCCTGTTATCCACCTGAATATAACAGGATTTTCAGTTTTGTAAATCCCAACTAATAGCAAAATCGGATAGCCCAAAAGGTTATCCGTTTTTCATCACTAAAAAGTTCGATATCAAATTATCCTCAAATAAATAGTTTTATATTAAACTATTTATTTTTATCTTTGCCAAATGAAAGTCATTGAAAATCAGGATTTGTCGGAAATCATAAAACTATTGGATACTATACGTGATATACGTAAGGTAATGCGTACTCATTTTCAAAAAAAGATGAAAGAGCATGATATTGATGTTACCATTGAAATGCTTGAAGTACTATATATCTTGTGGGAAAAAGATAGTATCAATCAACAGGAAATCGTAGATAGAACCAACCGTAATAAAGCCAGTATTACCTCTCTGATTGATAATATGACCAGACGGGAACTGGTACAACGTAACGCTGATCCTAATGACAGACGTAATAATCTTGTTGCACTAACGCCAGAGGGTAAAAAATATCAAAAAAAATTAAAACCATTGCTTGAAGAGTTCTATACTTCTTTCCAGGTTGATATTTCTTCAAAGGATATGCACAGTGCACTTGGTGTTTTAGAAAAAATCTATCAAAAACTGACGGGGTAAAAAGTTTTTTTTGATCAAATAGTTTGAATTCAAACAGTATAATATTGAATTAATGAAAATAAGAAAGTTATGTACAATGCTGGTTGCGGGCTTCTTGTCAATAAGCACTACGTATGCACAGCAATCACAGGAACGAAAAATTTCTGTGGATGAATTGTTTTCGCTTGCAAAAGAAAACCACCCGAATTTAGCCGTTTCAAAAGCAGATATTGCGATAGCAAAGCAAGGTGTAGAAGTAGCCAAAGATGCACAGCTTCCTACTTTGAATGCAGCTTTACAAGGCTATTACCTTGGCGATGCACTTATTCTTGATAAGGATTTTTCCAATTCCAAAAGAGTAGAAATGCCGTATTTCGGCAATACCTTTTCAGTGGATGCAAGCCAGCTGATATGGAAAGGGGGATTGGTAAAAAATGGCATCAAAGCCCAGTCTTTAAAAGAGGAATTATCGGAACTGAATTATCAGTCTAACGAACAAAATATCAAACTTTTGGTGTTGGGCTACTATCTTGATTTGTATAAACTGTTGAACCAAAAATCGGTCTATCAGCAGAATATTCAACTGGCGGAACAGCGTTTGCAAAACATCAACAAGTTTTACAATCAGGGAATGGTTACGAGAAATGATGTTATCCGTGGCGAACTACAATTATCCAATCTGAAACTTGCTTTACAGGTCGTAGAAAACAACCGCCAAATTCTCAATAAACAGCTTACCACAGCGTTGGGATTATCAGAAAGCACACAGATTGTGCCCGACGAAACCTTACTGAGCAATGTTCCCAAAGCTTTGTTGATGGAAGATTACAGCGCATTCGCACAAAATCATCCAACCCTGTTGATGACCAAAAAAGCAGTAGATATTTACGAAACTTCCGAAAAAATCACAAAAGCGGAAATGATGCCTTCATTATCGGCTTTTGCAGGAAATAAGCTGGCAAGACCAATTACTACATCATCGCCGCCTTTGGATATGTACACCAACGGTTGGAGTGCCGGACTTTCGCTGAATTTCAATATTGATGCACTGTACAAAACCCCTAAGAAAATAAAACAGGTGCGTTTTGAAAAAGACAAAGCTATTGCACAGGCAACGGAAGCGGAACAAATGATAGATGTTGCCTTAAATGCTGCTTACATCAAATACAACGAAGCTCTTTCACAAAATAATACGCTTGGCACAAACAAAAATCTTGCAGACGAAAATTACAGGATTATGAACAGTAAATACAACAATCAATTAGCGATTTTGCTGGATTTGATTGATGCGAGCAATCAGAAACTGGATGCAGAATTGCAGTTTTCAAATTCGGAAATCAGCATTGTTTACGCTTATTATAAATTATTGAAAGAAAGCGGAAAGTTGTAAAAAGAAACAAGATAAAAGATAAAAGGCAAAAGTTAAAACAATAAAGATAAATAAGATGTCAGAAAATATAGAAAACAACAATCAGGAAAACGCACCGCAACCCATTGAACAACCTGCAGAAAAGCAAAAGGCAAATAAGCAGAAGACCAAACAGAAGAATACAAAAATCATCAATATTCTGGTACTTATATTGGTTCTTTTCGGGCTTTATTTTGTGGTAAAATCATATTTTAATGTCGGAAACGAGCGTTATACAAATGCTGCACAGGTGGAAGCGTTCATCAACCCGATTAATACAAGGGTTTCCGCATACATTAAAGAAATCCGCTTTGTAGAACATCAATATGTAAAAAAAGGTGATACGTTATTGATACTGGACGATCGTGAAATCCAGACACAACTCGGACAGGCAGAGGCGGCTTATATGTCGGCTGTGGCTTCTAAAAACGCAACATCAAGTTCGGTAAAAACGGCAGCTAACAATGTTAACACTGTCGGAGCAAATGTTCAGGCAGCAAAAGCAAATATCGAAGCGGCAGAAGCAAGGTTGTGGAATGCCCAGCAAAATTTTAGCCGTTACCAAAATTTATTGAAAGATGAAGCCGTAACCCGTCAGCAATTCGACCAAATAAAGACTGATTTCGAGGCACAGAAAGCGCAATTGGAAGCACAGATTTCACAATATCAATCCGTGATTAATTCAAAAGCAACGAGTGAATTATCTGTAAACGAAGTGCAATCGAGATTGGGAATAAACGATGCCGACATCAAACGCACGCAGAGTGCTTTGGATATGGCAAAACTGAACCTTTCTTACACCGTAATTACCGCACCGCACGATGGTATTATGGGAAGAAGAACCGTGAATGTTGGGCAATTATTAAACCCAAGTCAGCAGGTTGCTACAATTGTGGATACGGAAAACATTTGGATTACAGCTAATTACCGCGAAAAACAAATGGAAAATGTACAAATAGGCGGATTGGCAACCATCAAAGTAGATGCATTGGGCGGAAAAGCCTTCGAGGGAAAAGTAACGGCAATTTCCGGAGCTACGGGAGCAAGATATTCGGCAGTGCCGGTAGATAATTCAACAGGAAATTTTGTAAAAGTACAACAACGTATTCCGGTTCGTATCGAATTTACCAAGAATAATAAACCCGAGGATTTGAAACAGCTTCGCGCAGGTATGAACGTGGAAGTAACGTTAAAATAGTTGAGATTGAAAATTATAAATTATGTACAATAAAGCACCTTTTGCAAGCTGGGTTCCCAAACCTTTGATGCTGTTGCTTATCCTGGTGATAATGTTCCCGATGATGACTATTTCGGGCGTATATACCTCTATCGCATCAGATGTATCTGGAGCAATGGGCATTTACAGCGAATATATTATGCTGGCGTATTATGCCGGAACGGTAGGAATGGCTTTGGCAATACTTATCTTTATGCGTGTCAAATCACGGTTCCGTGTTAAGGAGGTTATGGTCACTTCTGTCATTACACTTGCCGTTTTATCGTATATGTGCGGTACTACCGAATCGCCGGTTGTGTTGGCAGCTTGCAGTTTCCTTATTGGTTTTTTCAAAACCTTCCCAATGTTTGAAATGGTGCTTCCTGTGATGTTCATTATTGCACCTACTGGCGACCGTGCCAAATTCTATTCGATATTTTATCCGCTCTCTATCGGCTTTGGACAGTTTTCAGCTTTTTTGTTTGCCGAAATGGTGTATAACGGAAGTTGGGAACGCCCTTACCTCATTATGTCTGCTATAATGCTATTCATTGCCGTGCTTTGTCTTATTTTTCAGCATAATCAGCGGTTCGGCTTCAAAACACCGCTATACCAAATCGACTGGCTGTCGTTAATATTATTAGCATCTTCTTTTATGTGCCTTTCCTATTTTCTGGTGTTTATGAAACAGCAGGGTTGGTTCATTTCGCCGTATATTAATGGTTCACTGGTTGCATCAATTCTGCTTTTCGTTTTGTTGATATATCGGCAGAAATTTTTAAAACGGAAAATGATATATTTCGAAGCATTCAAAAGAAAAAATGTCATCCACGGAACTATTCTGCTTATTTTTATGGGAATTTATTTGGGAAGTTCTTCGATATATTCGCAATATACACTTGGAGTTTTGGGTTACAACAACCTTATTAATGCCGATACTAATTTATGGATGACACCCGGCGTTGTTATTGCCGGAATTATGGCTTTTTTCGGTTTCAAATATAAATGGCCCATAAAATATTACATTGCTTTGGGTTTTGTATGTCTTTTTCTCAATGCCCTTATCCTTTATCTGATTATCCAACCACAAATGGATATTCATTATCTGGAATATGCAATGATTTTTAGAGGTTTGGGGATGGGGATTTTATTCATCGGTGTTTGGTTTTATCTTTCTTTGGGGCTTCCACCTGAACAGATGTTTGGGGTATATGCTGTTGTGATACCAATTAGGACGGCAATTTCCACCGCAATCGGAAGTGCAATTATTGGTTGGGCAGCCTATCAGGGACAGTGGCAAAGCCTTAATGATATTTCTGTTTATATGGATACAGGAATTGTTCCAGACGGAATGACTGTTTACCAAAATACGACTTTTAATGCCATAATGGCTTCTTCAAAAATTGTGTTAGGCTCGTTATGCTGGCTGATTATACCAATATTGATTTTTATAATGACACACTCTTACGGAAACTTCAATGCAAGAAGGGTAACTCTGCTACGTAAAGCGATACGGGGAAATTCAATAAAAGGCTACAAGCTGTCCTGATTTAAAAAAGAATGAAATGAAAAAAATATTGTTTTTAACGGATTTTTCGGAAGTAGCGGAAAACGCTTTCATTTATGCATTGTCGGTTGCCGAAAAATTAAATGCGGAAATCAACATTCTGCACATTGCACACATTATCGAAGCAAGAGATGAAGACGAGCAAATCTGGGTTCATCCGATTGCCCAATTGTTGCAGCAACAACAGCAAACCGACGAGATGATAGAATACAATTCGGAGGTGAAAAAACTGAAAAAAATTGCACAGGACAATCACAAAATGAATGTTCCCGTAGAATTTCATTTTGAGAAAGGTTATTTTCAGGAGATTGTGGACGATTATATCAACGATTTGGATATTGATGCAGTGGTAATGGGAACTTCCGGAGCAAATACAGTCGATAAAAAACTCTTCGGTTCCAATACCGAAAAACTCATCAATCATCTGGAAACGCCTTTGCTCGCAGTTCCTGAACATACCGTTTACACCGAAGTTCGGAATTTTACCATTGCCGTAATGCTGAACGAAAGCGAATACAAAATCGTAAACCGCTTAGCTGAACGCTTATCGAAATCCAAAGACAGTATAAAATGTGTTTATGTGGCAGAGAATGAAAAAGAAGCCTTAAAAGCTGAAGCGAAGAAAGAACAATGGAAAGCAAATATCAGCAACCCTGAAATTCCTTTGGAAATCGTTATTAACTCCGATGTAATAGACGGATTAAACGATTTTATGAGCAGTAACCAAACTGATGTACTGGGTGTTATCCATCGGCATAAAAGTTTTGTACAACGACTATTCAGTATCAATTACAGTAAACGTTTGCTTCGATATTCAAATACGGCTTTGCTGATTTATAACAGCGTATTATAAGGCTATTGAGAAATAACTACAATAAGTTTAGTAAATATCGGGATTATGAATGCTAAAAAACATATCTTAAAAAAAGCGGAAGACCTATTCTTTAGAAAAGGATACCATTCTACTACAATAAGGGACATTGCAGCAGAGGCTTCTGTAAATTCTTCTATGATTAATTATTATTTTCACAGTAAAGAGAATTTGTATGTGTCGATATTTGAACAGCTTCAGGATAGTTTAGAAGCCGTACCTGTAATATTTGAAGACAGTCAAAGTCTTGGCGACCGTGTAAAAACTTTTATAGACCAAACAATTGATATAGCTTATCTGCATCCGAAGCTGATTTATCTATTTATGATAGAACAGTTACAAGCATCGACTGTACAGATAGAAGAAATCGTAAATTCCATTCAGAAGAAACACTTTGAATATTTTTGTTCCCTTTTCAAATCGCACAATAAAAATAATTCATCAATTCCTGTCAGTCGATTAGAAACAACTTATTTGGCTATTTTCGGATTGGTCAAGGAGTTTTTTCGGGTTGAAAAAATCAATTCCGAAGCCAGTAAAAACAAAAGAAATCGGTTTGAACTGAAAAAACTGAAAGATTATACAGAAAAAGTAATTTCTTTAAATGAGCTTTCAATAGAAATCGGATAGCCCAAATGGTTAACCGATTTTTCGCTTTTTAGCAAACGTAAAACGCCAAACACTGTCTTTCAAAGCCAAAGAGTGCAACATTCTCCACTTCTGCATTAAGCCTATATAAATTCGACTTCCACAGAAAAATTGAGCAAACTATGGAAGTTATCGCAATACAAAAATCCGCATTGGACGGAATGAAAAATGAGCTAAAAGCACTTTTGGAAATGACCGAAAATGCTACGCAGAAATACACGCCCATTTTTAAAGAAGAGCAATGGCTCGATAACCAGGAAGTGTGCCTGATGATGAACATTACTTTTTGGGCGGTGGCAAAGCCCTCGTGTTTCAGCATATCCTCGTAAATCTTGTCGATACGCCCACGAATGTTATCCAGTTTTTTATTAATGCTCAATGCCTGGGCACTCTTGCCCTCAACTCTTCCGTACTTTAAATCCCAGTTATTGGGGTTTATTTCTAACTTTGTTCCGAAAGTTTTAGGCGTTCCGTCAATGGTAATACGTGCCATAATCGGTGCATTACCGTTCTTTTTCAGTTCGTTCTTTTTCAAATAGAAAAGCAGTTTGA
>JAPUDO010000119.1 GCA_027493055.1 Niabella sp.
AGATACCCTTGAACTTGCCGGTTTTTGCTTTGAAGGATGTATCTACCGGTTCCGGAAAATTAAATAGATTTTGTGCACACCTGTTTTTTATGGTTCTTTGCAGCATGGCAACAGAAGTAGGTATCATAATGGGCAGCGACAGTGATCTGAACGTAATGCAGGCTGCAGCAGATATTTTGAATGATCTGGGAGTGGCATACGAGCTGACAGTAGTTTCGGCACACAGAACGCCCCTGCGCATGGTGGAGTATGCCCAAAAAGCAAAACAGAGAGGGTTAAAAGTGATCATTGCCGGAGCCGGTGGCGCAGCACATTTGCCCGGCATGGTAGCTTCCATTACCCCGTTACCGGTAATTGGAGTACCTGTAAAATCAAGCAACTCTATTGACGGATGGGATAGTGTACTTTCTATTTTACAAATGCCCAACGGCGTTCCTGTAGCTACGGTTGCCCTCAATGCTTCTAAAAATGCCGGTATACTGGCCGCGCAAATCATTGGTACTACAAATGAAGCTGTTGGTAAAAAAATAGAACAATACAAAGCGAACCTTGAAAAAGAAGTACTGGAAAAAGTAACCCGCCTGAAAGAGAAAGGTTATGAAAACAATTTTGGTTAAGCTTCCTCCAATATAACAAATTCCTGTTCCAAAGTATAGGAGTGCTGATAAAGCGCTTCTATAAACGATGGTCCCCAGGCTGCATAATAAGGGAGTATATTATCTATGCGCTCCTGCAGATTATTATTGGGGAACAGCTGCGCCTTTAAAGTTTCAACCTGGCGCATGGCATCAGCATGGTTACGCTTTTCAGCCCTGAGCAGCTTTTTACCAGCTTCAACGATCTTCTTTTCTGACTGTTTCCGCAGCGCGTATATATGTCCTTTCAAAGTACTATCAATTGAAGCTGCCTGCTCAGAAAGCCTGTCAAACAATGCGCCCATTGCAGATAATGAATCATCAACTAAAACATTATTATCAGCATTTTTCCTTACCCATTCATTTTGTAACTGTAGCTTATTTTTAAAAACGTCATGAGCATCAAAGCCGAGTCCTGTCAGCCGTTCCCCCTGTTTTTTATTTATGACAAGAAAGGAATTACGCAAAACCAGCATAGGATAAGGTACCTTATAATAATTAAAAATACCTTTCAGCTCTAACCAGTAGGCCAGCTCTCCTCCCCCGCCAATAAAAGCAATATTGGGCAGGATCATTTCCTGGAAAAGCCCGCGCAAAATCACATTAGGGCTGAATCTTTCAGGATGAGACTGCAGCTCATTCATGAGCTCATCCTCATTAAAACTGATATCACTATCCACCACACACCATCGCTCTTCCTTCTTTTCTATCCGCAGGCGGGTGCCATCGTCTTTTAAATAAAAAAGGTTAATATCCCGGCCATGAGCCTGCACTTTATATCCCGCAGCGGCTAATTGCAGCGTTGTATTTTCAACAATTCCGGAGGAGCGCTGATGTAATAATTCATCTTTAAATACATCAATAGCTACAGGTTTTAATGTAGCATTATCCGGTATTATAACCACCACGCCATATTTCCCAAAAAGCGCGTTTACAAAACCTAATGTAGCGTTTTGTACAGATGCTCCCCTGGTATAACATTTCTTTACTATCTCCATAATATCTTCGCCATAGGGAAGCACACTAATCTCTGAGCTTATCCGCTCAACCAATTGCAGTAAACCGTCATCCACGTTCATCCTGCCCACGGCTCCTTCCTGGGCTGTTTGCCAGGTAAGCTTTTCTTTGTTCAGCCAGATATGACCCAGTTCATCCAGATCAGCATCTTCACTCCCCATATAATATACCGGTACAAAATTGTGTTGTGGAAATTGTTCTTTGCAATATGCCGCCAGTTTAACTGCGTGCAGAATTTTGTAAATGAAATAGAGCGGGCCGGTAAATATATTTGGTTGGTGAGCAGTGGTTATGGTATAAGTGCCGGCATTTTTTAATAGTTCCAGGTTAGTGCTCAGCGCTTCATGTTTATCCAGTTCTTTATATTGTTCAAGTAAAGTATCAACCAGCAGGCCCCTGTTTACTGTATGGGCAGCCTTCTCTTTAATACAATTCTCCAAAAATTCCTTCTTGGGAAAATGCTGATAAAAAGGCTTTAGCGCATCGCATTCATCCAGGTAATCCAAAACAAGACCGGAAAAAAAACGGGTTTGGGAATATGGGATACCTGTTACTTTAAAATTCATACTGCTATTCGCTTATGAAATGAAAATACTATAACATTTTTATTTTGAAATAGTTTTTAAACAATATAATTACAGGTCAATAAAAAACCACCCGGCTAAAGGTGGCTGTATAAAAGACATTATGTGGAATATTTATCCCCGTTTTCGCGTAGCCATACCATATAACCACAGTAAAAGAACTGCACCGCCTACCGCAAATAAAAATCCTTTAAGGCTCCAGTTACTGGTAGGAGCATCCATTACCATGCTGCCTAACCAGCCACCAACAAAAGCGCCTGCAATACCAATAATGATGGTAACAATCCAGCCGCCGGGGTCTTTACCCGGGTGTAAGGCTTTTGCAATAGCTCCGGCAATCAAACCGAAAATTATCCAGGATAAAATACTCATAGTTTTTAATTTTAAAAGTTCTTAAATATTTCACTACCCTAAAATACTAAAAACATGCCAAAGCGATCCTGTAAAATATTTTTATTCACCTGATAATGTACTATAAAAAAACTTAAACTATTCTTGGCATCCTGTTTTCCTGCATCATCAGGTCTGCCAGAACTATAGCTGTTGCGGCTTCTACAATAACCGGAGCCCTTAAAGCCACGCACAGATCATGACGGCCTTTAACAGAAAAATCTTCCATTTTCCCGGTATCCCAGTTAAGGCTGTGCTGTGCTTTGGGAGTAGAGGCAGTAGGTTTTACCGCTATTCTAAACACCAGTTCATTACCATTGGTAATACCACCTACAATGCCACCGGCATGGTTGGTTGCAGTTTTCCCCTCCATATTTTCAATGGAGTCATTATGCTGCGAGCCAAACATCTTTGCTGCTGCAAAACCACTTCCAAATTCTACCCCTTTGACCGCAGGAATAGAGAACATGGCATGAGCGATTAATGATTCAACTGAATCAAAATGGGGTTCTCCCAAACCCAGCGGTAAGCCATTTACACGGCATTCAATAACACCTCCCACTGAATCTTTGGCATCAATACCTTTTTGTAAACCTTTCTCCAGGTCAGTTTCCCCGGCAATTTCAATTACTTTGGCTTCAACGGAAACCTCTTTGAGCAGCTTCTTGGCTATTACCCCTGCCGCCACCAGTCCCGTTGTCAGCCGGGCGCTGAAATGTCCGCCACCTCTATAATCTTCAAACCCCCCAAATTTTTTATGCGCTACAAAATCAGCATGACCAGGCCGCGGAAAGCTGCGCTGCTTCTCATAATCTCCGCTGCGGGTATTCTTATTTTCAAAAAATATCATAACCGGGAAACCGGTTGTCTTTCCATTAAAAACGCCGCTTCTGAAAATAGGTATATCATCTTCCTTGCGGGGCGTAGCGCCTTTTTGTGTGCCGCCTTTACGGCGCTCCATATCAGGTAAAAAATCTTCCACAGGCACATCCAGGCCGGCAGGACACCCATCAATAACAACCCCTACTCCATCTCCGTGAGACTCACCAAAAACCTGTACCCTGAAAATTCTGCCAAATGAGTTCATAATGATCTATTTAATCTTAATATCAATGAATAATGAACGATGTCAGATGTACGGGAAAGGCCGAAAGCTAAAAGCAGAAAGCCCGAAGCTCGCAACCAGCAATCTGCAACCAGTATCCAGTATCTAAAACATATCGTACAGCGTGTATCGTACATTGTATATCGTATATCACACATCACACTCCGTACTTCTAATCATTCATCTGTTTTGCTATGCTTTTCCAATCAACTCCACCGCTCACCCCGGCACCTAATGACTGTATATGATCGTAAAAATCGGGATAAGATTTGTTCACCGCATTCGCTTCTTCAATCACAGTATTGCCTTCTGCCCTTAAAGCCGCAACCGCACAAGCCATTGCAATACGATGATCATGCCTGGAATGCACCAATGCTCCTTTCAACCCTTTGCCACCATGCACATACATCATATCTCCATCCAGTTCTACCTGCAAACCCATCTTACTAAATTCCTGCTGCAAAGTTATACCCCTGTCACTCTCTTTATGAGCCAGGCGGCTTACTCCTTTTATTTTCGTAATACCATTGCAATAAGCTGCCAGTGCTACCAGCGGAGGAAACAGGTCGGGACAATCTGTTGCATCAAACTCAAAAGCATTCATAGCAGCTTTATGCAGCCGGATGCCTTTTGCCTCTATGGCTATTCCTGCATTAGCAGATATCAATGCTTCGGTAATTTTTTTATCTGCCTGTGTACTGGACATGCTCAAACCACGAACGGTAATATTTCCGGCGATGGCTCCTGCCACCAACAAAAACGCACCGCCACTCCAGTCCCCTTCTACGGTGTAAGCCTCCCCCCGCCCCCCTCCGGAGGAGGGGGAGTTTGATTTGGAGTAATCAAAAACAAATTCTTCATAATTCCTGTTTTCCGGTACACGCAGGCCAAACTTCCGCATCACATCTAAGGTAAGATCAATGTACGGCTTACTTTTTAAGTTGTTCACTTTAATAGAAACCTTGTTGCTATCAGCGTTTTCTGAAGCTCCTGCCCCATCATGGTTAGGAGAAGCAGCATAAGCCAGCAACAGCCCTGTTAAGAATTGTGAACTTAAAGATCCATCGATGGTAATATTTTTAGGTTGTAACGGTCCCTGAATCACCAGCGGCAATTTCCCATCGTTAGACCGGATGCTCACCCCTACCTGTGGCAATATTTCATCAAAGAAATCCATAGGCCTGGTAACCAGGCTGCCTTCGCCATTAATAGTGATCTTATTACCGGTAAGGGCCGCCAAAGGCGTAAACATACGAATGCTCAAACCACTTTCCCCGCAATTAATAATAGCCTCTTCTCCCTGTCTCCTCTCTGAAAGAGAAAGGGGCAGAACACCTGCAAAACCGGAACTATCGATTATAATTTCTTCGTTACCTTTTTCGATAGTAGCACCTAATGCTTCTATGATACCCATTGCAGCTTTATCGTCATTGCTATGGCCCGGGTTATATATTACTGATCTCTTTGCTGCTACCAAAGCCGCAGCGCAAGCGCGCTGCATAGAGCTTTTAGAGGCAGGCGCCAATATATTTCCTTTTAGTTCCGATGGAGAAACGGTTATTTTCATCCGTATATCTTTTATTTTTTTGATGGTCGGATGGAACCTTCGATTCGAAAAATTTTCATATCCCAGTGTGAAAAAATGAAAATTTTTCTCATGTCGGTTTCATTTTTCTTTATTGCATTATCGCCATGAGGCGATAGCATATAAGTGTGAGGCGAGGACGCCTCACACAGCTTTATAATTTATTAATGATCTTTTCCAGTTGTTTTAGTGGTATAGAGTGCACCACTCCTTTACCAATCTTTTCCAGCAACACAAAATTCATTTCTTTCTGCACACGCTTTTTATCCATTGCCAATACCTCAAAAACCTTTTTTGCATTAAATTCAATGGCTACCGGTAATTGATATTGTTCTATTAGTAACCGGATTTTTTCTTTACCACTAAAACCCAGTAATTGTTCCGAAATACGGCTGGCATAAACCATTCCAATAGCCACTGCCTCGCCGTGCATCAGGTTGTATTGCGTTTCTATAGCATGGCCAATAGTATGGCCAAAATTTAATAACCGCCTGTCTCCTTTTTCAAACTCATCCTTTTGCACCACCCTGGTCTTGATCATGGCGTTGCGCTGAATTAAGTCCGCCAGCAGTTTTTTATCTTTTATATAATCTTTCAGGCTATGCTGCTCTAATTGTTTAAACATGGCTGCATCCTTAATACAGGCATGTTTAATAATCTCGGCAAAGCCGTTCTGCCATTCTTTTTGCGGTAACGATTGCAGCAAAGAAAGATCATGCAAAATAAAAGAGGGCTGCCGGATAATGCCCACCATATTTTTATATACCCCTACATCAATACCGTTTTTACCGCCAATAGAAGCATCTACCAGGCCTAAAATAGTGGTAGGCACAAATCCAAAAGAGATGCCACGCATATAAACCGATGCTATATACCCCGTAAGATCGGTAATAACCCCGCCGCCTACTCCCACTAAAACAGTTTTCCTGTCAGCCTTATTTTCAATGAGCTTTAAAATAATCTCATCAACCGTAGATTGCTTTTTATATGCTTCCCCGGCCGGGATTACAATAGTATTAAAACCTTTGAACTTGCTTTTGTGAGCTTTAATTATATTTTGATCTGTGATAAAAACAGTATGCTTCTTATCAATAATTTTACCCAACTCCTTTAAAGAGCTGTTGAAATAAAAATTAGTGGAAGCATTGGAAAATTTGATTGTCTGAACCAAAGTTTACAGAATTTGACTGATTCTAAAAATAGAACATTATTTATGTACGATGTACGGTGTACAATGTAGGCGTACATCTTATATCGTACACCGTACATAAACTATAGCTGATACAAAAAATTAAGCGTCCAATACCTGTTTCTGACGGTTGATGCTTTCCAGGTGCACGGCGTCTAAATATTTATTTAAGAAGTCGCGGCTAAGGCCCAGCTTCTCGCCACGCGCAGCAGTTTTTTCGATAATTTCCTGCCAGCGGCCCGGCTGTAAAATGGTAATATTATTATCTTTTTTATACTGGCCAATCTGGTCTGCAATTTTCATGCGCTGCCCCAGTATTTGCAGCAACTCATCATCCAGGTGGTTGATTTGCTGACGCAGTTTTTCCAGCGCCTGGTGGTATTCGTTATTGTCAATGTCTTCTTTTCTCCAGATGATCTCATCCAGCATTTCTTTAAGTCGGGCAGGAGTAACCTGCTGCTTGGCATCGCTCCATGCATTATCAGGATCAATATGGCTTTCGATCATTAAACCATCATAGTCTAAGTCGATAGCCTTTTGAGAAACTTCCAGCAGGTTATCACGTTTACCGCAGATATGTGACGGATCATTGATTATAGGCAGCTCCGGGAATTTCAGCTTCATTTCAATTGCCAGGTGCCACATAGGCGCATTGCGGAACTGCGTATTTCCATAAGAAGAGAAACCACGATGGATTAGCCCCAGGTCTTTAACCCCTGCACGGGCAATGCGCTCAACTCCGCCAGCCCATAGCTCAAGATCAGGGTTGATAGGATTCTTAATTAATACAGGTACATCCACACCACGCAAAGCATCAGCCACTTCCTGTACACTGAAAGGATTTACAGTGGTGCGCGCGCCAATCCAGAGTATATCCACATCAAAGGTCAACGCATCCTGAACCTGCTTTCCTGTAGCTACTTCAACAGCAGTAGGCAAACCAGTAAGCTGTTTGGCTTTTTGCATCCAGGGCAGTCCTTTAGCGCCAATACCTTCAAACATACCGGGTTTGGTACGGGGTTTCCATATACCGGCACGTAATACATTAACCTTACCGGTATCGGCTAATTGCCGGGCTGTTTCCAGTACCTGTTCTTCTGTCTCTGCGCTGCAGGGACCACTGATAATTAAAGGACGCTTGGTCCAGGCTTGTTTGAGTGTTTCTTTTGCTGTTGCTTGCTGAGTGCTCATTATTTTTATTGTTGATGTTATTTAATAACCGAAAGAATTTGTTTTGATTTTCATTCTTTACCTGGCAAAATATTAAAGATTATTCAATCATTTTATGATCCGGCAAATGTACTTTTTATTTAATGATTCTGTTTATTTTATTGGCATCTGTTATCAGGGCCTGCAAATTTTCCTGGTCGCTGTTGGCTATATAATCCTTGAACCTGGTAAGCTGGTCAATATGCTCTGTTAATACATCAAGTATATTGTCCCTGTTCTGCAAAAAGATAGGCACCCACATAGCCGGGTTGCTTTTGGCAAGCCGAACGGTACTTTCAAAACCGGCTGAGGCGATC
This sequence comes from Niabella sp., assembly GCA_027493055.1. Taxonomy (GTDB): domain Bacteria; phylum Bacteroidota; class Bacteroidia; order Chitinophagales; family Chitinophagaceae; genus Niabella. Next base: position 8,032 of record JAPUDO010000119.1, read on the forward strand.
TGGAAAATAGCACTTTCCACTTTTTCCTTCTCCAGCACCGTGTTTGCCAGGGCAAATGAAGTAATATGTGAGATATGGCTTACATAAGCTACGTGCAAATCGTGCGCGTTTGCATCCATATCCACAATACGCATACCTATTTTGTTATACATTTTTTCTGCCCAGGCTACAGCATCAGCATCACTATCCTCACGGTTGCAAAAGATCACTACCTTACCCTCAAAAGCGCCGCGCACCGCTGCTGCCGGGCCACTGTATTCTGTACCCCACATAGGGTGTGTAGCTACATAACGCCCACGATTGGGATGATTTTTTACGGCAGTTATCACATCAGATTTTGTTGACCCAAGGTCTATTACTACCTGGTCAGTTATTTTATCCAGCACCTGCGGCAACAGGTACACCTGCACATTTACCGGAACCGACATAATGATAACATCTGCTTCCTGTACCGCCTCATCAAGAGGCAAGATTTCATCCACCAGCTCATACTCTAAAGCCTGCTCTGCATGTTTCCGGCTTTCTTCTACGCCAATTAACTTAGATGAAAGCTTCTTTTCGTGCAGCTGTAAAGCCATCGAACCTCCAATAAGCCCCACACCTACTATTGCTATTTTTTTCCGAGCCCCTCCCGGCCTCCCCAAAGGGGAGGTGTGCTGTACTACCTGACTATCCCGGGTTATTTTTATATCGCTGTTTAAGTTCATAATAAAAATGAGATTATAGTTTGACATATCTTCAAAAGTCTCTCCGCCTGTCGGCGGAAGATTTAGAGGGGCTTTTCTTCACCCTGTCAATGGCCTCATCAAATCTTTCTACTGATCCGCAAAGACTAATTCTGATATATTGCTCACCGGCGCTACCAAAAATGCCGCCCGGAGTAATAAATACATTAGCCTGGTACAGTACTTCATCGGCTATTTCGTAACAGTCTTTATACCTGGCAGGAATGCGTGCCCAAACAAACATACCTACCTGACTTTTGGAATAAGCAGCACCTAATATGTCCAGCAATTGGAAAACTTTTTCCCTTCTTTCCCTGTATATAGCATTTACTTCATCGTGCCATTCTTTTCCCAGGGTTAAGGCTTTTGCAGCAGCAAGCTGCAGGGGCAGGAACATACCGCTGTCCATATTGCTTTTAAAGCGTAACACTTCATTGATCCTGTGTGCGGCGCCGCAAAGCACGCCCACACGCCACCCGGCCATATTGTGTGATTTGCTTAAAGAGTTCAGCTCAATTACCACATCTTTTGCTCCTTCGATGCTTAACAGGCTGACAGGCTCATCATTCAGAATAAAACTGTACGGATTATCATGAACAATTAAAAGATGATGTTTTTTAGCGAAAGCTACCAGTTGCTCAAATACTTCCATAACCGGCTGCTGGCCGGTAGGCATTTGGGGATAGTTCACAAAAAACAATTTAACAGCACCTTCACCCGTGCAGGAAGCCATCTGCTTTTCTATCTGTGCAAAATCCGGCTGGTAATGATGTTCTTCCTTCAGATCATAATTCATACAAACACCACCCGCAATTTTTACGTTGCTGCTATAAGTAGGATAACCGGGATTGGGTACAAGAGCAACATCTCCTTCGTTCAGGTAGGTCATGCAGATATGCATAATACCTTCCTTGCTGCCTATCAGGGGTAAAATTTCAGTATCCGCATCAAGCGAAACGCCGTACCAGTTCCGGTACCAGTCCGCAAACGCCTTACGCAATACAGGGCTGCCTTTATAATTTTGATAGCCATGCACATCGGGCTTCTGCGCTTCTTCAAATAAAACTTTTACCACATCGGGGTGCGGCGGCAGATCAGGGCTTCCTATCCCCAGGTTTATCACTTTTTTCCCCTGCTTGTTCAGCTCATCAATTTCTCTTAGCTTTTTTGAGAAGTAGTACTCACCAACGCCCTGTAATCTTTTTGCTATTTCCATATACCTTTATTATAAATGCCATAAATTTTAATGTCTTCGGTAAGAGGCCTGATCTTTTTGATAACTCTTTCAAAAGATTCCATATTATCGAACTCCATATCTGCGTGAAACTGGTATTTAAACTCCGATCCGGGAATAGGAAAGCTTTGCAGCTTGGTAAGATTCACCTTATGGATAGCTATCACACCCAGAACCCTTGCCAGTGACCCTTCTTTATGTATGGTTTGAAAATTGACAGAGGCTTTATTTCCTGTTTGCTGCTCTCCAACATCTTCCGGTCTTTTCAGAACCAGGAAACGGGTATAGTTCTTTTTTAAAGTCTGGATCTTAGGTGCTATTACTTTCAGCCCGTAAATATCCGCTGCCAGGCTGCTTGCAATGGCTGCAATATGTTTGCTTTTATATTGAGCTATGTGCCTGGCGCTTAAAGCAGTATCATCACTTTCCACCAGCTTCCATTTGTACTGATCTAAAAACTTATAGCACTGCTGCAATGCCATGGTATGAGAATGCACTTCTTTGATATCTTCCAGCTCCACTTCCGGGTTTACCAGCAAATTCTGATGGATCTGCATATATATTTCACCCGTAACTTTCAGGTTGCTGCCCTGTATTAAATTATAATTAGGCAGGATGCTCCCGGCTATGGAGTTTTCGATGGCCATGATACAACCATCCGCCCTTTTATCTTTAGCAGCAGCTATCACCTCTTTAAAGGTAGTGCAGCATTCCACACTCACACTTTTATCAAAAAAATAGTTAGCAGCCTGTTGATGAAAGCAGCCTTCAATACCCTGAATGGCAATATGAGGTGTGGGTTCTGCCAACTTTCCCTTTAAGGAAATTCCCGCATCATTATTATCGGAGGTCTCTTTTAATATCGTACTCATTTTATATAAGTTTTGCTAAGTCTTCCTACCGCGGCGGAAGATTTAGAGGGATCAAAAAAAGTCCCGGCTATTTTCGCCGGGACTTCTTATGTTGAGTTCTTTTTTCCTGTTTCGGTTGAGTTCAACTATAGTATTCCCGGCCTCATTTTATAAAAGAAGCTAAAATAAAAGCCGGTAAAAAATCGTGCTGTACTCATTGCAGAGCAAATTTATAAGATAAAAATTAATAAACAAAAATTTTTTGTGCAAACGTTTGAGCCTATTTATAGATTATGATTCAGCATATTTAAACAAACAATTGTTTGTTGCAAATTGGGATCAATATGCTAATGGCGATCTGCTGGTATGCCTCAAACGAACAATCCTTATCTCGTTCTGTTTTACCCTGTAGGAAATTCTATAATGATATATTTCAAATGCACGCCAGGTTCCATCATTATTTTTCTTATACTTATCAAGGCGATGTTTCTCCGGTTGTTCTGGCAAGCTTAAAACAGCAGTAATAATTCCCCTGCGAACCTTTATAGCATTCTGATAAGAGTCCTTTAGAATATATCTATAAATTTCCTTAAACTCATTTTTAGCATTAATACTCCAAACAATCACCATTGTTCCGATTCCTTTAATAAAAGCTCCATTGTAATATAAGCGCCACTATCTATTTCAGCATCCCCTTCTTCCAACTCCTTATTATACTCTTCCAAAGTCTGAGGGTTATTAGCAGCTTTAAAGGAAACTCCCAGAAACCTTAATGTCTCCAACAGGAATTTTTTCTTGGAAGTATCTTCAATTTTATCAAAATCAATTATCAGTTCCATAAATCCTTGTATTTATAATATTTTGTAACATAATGCTGGCACGTTTTACACAAACTTTTACGACGATTTCAAAGTTACTCCATTTTTAAAAACTATTTTATCAAAACTTAGTTTTTAGCAGATGCTAATCCTCAACCCAAAATGCTTAATTTCCCTGCCTGTTTTATAAGTAAGAATGGATATACGCAACGGGATATTTTTATTTATCATCATTACCGGAACTATTTTAAGTATCCTGTTCAAAAAGCTAACCCTGCCAGCAGCCGTTACAGGCGGATTACTCAGCAGTTTTATTTACCTGGCCGCAGGATTTCCCGGTGTCATAGTAATGGCAGCCTTCTTTATAATAGGGGTATGGGCCACTTCATGGAAGCTGGATATAAAACTAAAAACAGGGCTGGCAGAAACCGGTAAAGGCAAACGAACCACCGGCCAGGTATTTGCTAATGCCGGACTCCCCGCTATTATTGGCCTGACAAACTGGCTCTTTCCTTCGTTACCTTTTCACGCGCCGGTTCTTATAGCATCCTGTTTTTCTGCAGCCACGGCAGATACGGTTTCCTCGGAACTGGGAAATGTTTATGGACGCCGGTTTTACAATATCCTTAATTTTAAAAAGGATGAAAAAGGATCAAATGGGGTGATAAGCCTTGAAGGTAGCTTACTGGGGGTTGCAGGAAGCCTTGTTATTGCACTTCTATATATTGCTTTTAACAATGGCTCAGTCAGCTCCTTTATAATCATTGCAGTTGCCGGAACGGTTGGCAATATTACAGACTCAGTATGTGGCGCTACACTGGAACGAAAAGGCTGGCTAAGCAATAATGCCGTTAACTTTCTGAATACCAGCGCTGCCGCTGTAACATCCTGGGCCTTATCAATATCATTTTCGGGTTTTTAGCTCCAGGGAGCATAAATTATGATTTTCTTATCATTTAGAAAGAAGCGGAAAATTCCTTATTATATCTGACAGCTATTAACTTTGCAAAGTTGAATACCCTTTGGAAATATTGTCTACTTGTAATAACTGCTCTAACATTTTCTGTCGGTAGCAGCGCACAGACGTCTGCGGCTGATACTGTTCGTATTCCTCCCATGCCAAGCATGGAGGAAATTATGAAAGACTGGGGACCTTTAGACCTATTGAAGGTTCCGGCTATATGGTATGGAACAGATTATAACTCCTTTAAGTTAATGCCTTACACCGAAGAAGAAAATGTATGGGTATCCAAACTGCCCCCGGCCAAACTGGAACAGGTAAAACGGGAGTATAACCGGCTCCGCAACGCTGTTTATGTTTGCTATCCTTATGCAAGAATTGCAGGCAATACCATCAACCAGATAAATAAAGAAATTGAAATTGCAGGAAAAAAGAAGGACAGGAAAGCAATTATTAAAGAGAAAGAGAAAGAGCTTAAAAAGCAGTTTGCCGACCCGCTTACCAATCTTTCTGTTTACCAGGGCAGGGTTCTGATGAAGCTCATCAACCGCCAAACCGGCAATAACTGTTACGAAATATTAAAAGAATATAAAGGAGGGCTGAGCGCAAGGCTTTATCAGACTATTGCTTTTTTTTACGGAGGCAACCTGAAGCAGGATTTTAACCTGAAAGAGAGCTTTGACCGCGATATAGAAAACTTTGTCAAAGAGATTGATGCCACATGGTACAACAACCCTTACCGTAATCCTGCGTATATCAGGCAGTAAACAATCTTTACAATTTCACAAATTTCAAACATCCACTCTCAAATTAGAGCTAAGTGGGTGCTTTATCCCTATTTTTGCGGGCGTTATAAATGCTATTTTAACATGAATTTCAAAAAAGTAAACAACATTACAGGCTGGGTGGTTTTTGCAATTGCCGCTCTTACATATACGCTCACCAAAGAAGCCAGGGGATCTTTGTGGGATTGTGGTGAATTTGTTGCGTGTGCATTTAAATTAGGTATGCCCCACCCTCCCGGCGCTCCTTTGTTTACTTTATTGGGCCGGTTTTTTATTGTACTGTTTGGAGACAATCCACAAACCGCTGCTAATGCTGTTAACTTTATGAGTGCATTGGCCAGCGCCGCAACTATTCTTTTCCTTTTCTGGACCATTACACACTTTGCCCGTAAAATGTTTGTAAAAGCAGGTGAAACGCTTACGGCCCCGCAGTTAATTACAGTAATGGGTGCAGGCGCTGTGGGTGCCCTGGCTTATACTTTCACTGATTCTTTCTGGTATAGTGCCGTAGAAGGTGAGGTTTATGCACTGTCTTCTTTCTTTACCGCACTGGTATTCTGGATCATCTTAAAATGGGAACATGCTGATGAACATGCGGGTGAAGACGAGGCCGCGCGTGTACAAAGCGACCGCTGGATCATTTTCCTTTTCTTCATGATGGGTTTATCCATTGGTGTGCACCTGTTAAACCTGCTTACTATTCCTGCTATTGTGATGATCTATTATTACCGCAGGTTTAAACCCACTACTAAAGGCTCCGTTATTGCTTTCCTTATAGGTTGTGCTATTACCGGCATCGTTCAGGTGGCCGTTATTCAATATAGTATGAAAGCTGCCGGATTGTTTGATGTGTTTTTTGTAAATACTTTCAGGTTGCCTTTTTTCTCAGGCTTTGCCGCTTATTTTATACTGATCGCAGCTTTAATTGCATGGGCGCTGATGTTTAAGCCCAATGTATCCAAAGCAAAAATTATTACCTGGACCGCTTTATTCTTCACACTGGCATTTTTGCCTTTTGCCTTTTCAGGCACAGCAGCCGTTTTTAAAATTATATTGCTTTTAATTATTGGTGCTGCGCTAGGATATTTTATTAAAACCTCAGCTTTAAAGATCCTGAAACTTTCGCTTTGGTGTTTTGCTTTTATGATGCTGGGATATTTTATGTATTTCACATCTATTATCCGCAGCCATGCCAACCCGGGCATCGACATGAACAATGTTGATAACCCGATCAACCTGGTTTATTACCTGGGCCGCGAGCAATATGGCAGCGCCCCTCTGATCTACGGACCTCATTTTGTAGCCCAATACAGGGATGACGATGGAGATGGAATGGTTGACATGCAGTATGGTGAAATGAAATATACCAAGGGAAAAGATAAATACATTCCTTCCGGAAGAGACCGTAAACCGCTGTATCAAAGCAGCGATATGCAGCTGTTTCCCCGCGTTTGGGATCCCAGCAACGACCAGGGCCACGCACAGTTTTATGCCGATTGGCTGAACCTTGACCAGCGCCGTGATGAAAACACAGGGCAAATGATATATGGTGCTCCAAGCTATGGAGATAATCTGAACTGGTTCCTGACTTACCAGACAGACTTCTTGTTCATGCGCTATTTTATGTGGAACTTTGCAGGCCGCCAGAACGATTTGCAGGGATTTGGAAATAAAAGAGATGGCAACTGGATATCAGGGATCAGCCTGATTGATTCACCCCGCCTGGGCGATCAGAGTAAAATGCCCGAAAGCCTGAAACAAAACAAAGCACATAACAAATTATACATGCTGCCCCTTGTGTTAGGGATCTTAGGTTTTGTATTCCAATTGATAACCAATCGCCGGGACTTTATTGTAACCTTTATACTGTTCTTTTTTATGGGAGAAGCGCTGGTGCTTTACCTGAACGCTCCCGGTAACATGCCAAGAGAAAGAGACTATGTATTTGTGGGCGCTATGTATGTATTTGCAATATGGATAGGTTTATCCGTACTGGCATTTGTAAGGATGGCGCTTGAAAAAACAGATAAAGATCTTTTCAAAAAGGTATTAATATATGGGTCTACCGTAACCTTCCTGGTTACTATACTCACCAGTCTGAACGGCACTGCAGGCGGAGCTATTACGGCCAGCATTGCAGCGGCTGTACTGTTTGCTATAGTGGTAGCTGCTGTAACCTATATTATTAAAGCTGTATCGGGCAAGGATACCAATTTCAGGATGGCTGGTATTACCGCCACAGCCATTACCCTGCTGGTGCCGGTGCTGATGGCACAACAGGAATGGGACGACCATGACCGGAGCAGGAAAACCATGGCCCCTGATCTTGCAAAAGACTACCTGGAAAGCTGTGCTCCTAATGCTATTCTTTTCACATTTGGAGACAATGACACCTACCCTCTCTGGTATGCGCAGGAAGTGGAAGGCATCAGAACAGATATCCGCATCATCAATACCAGCCTGCTGGGTATAGACTGGTACATCAATCAGCTAAGATACAAGATCAATAATGCAGACAGTGTAGATGTGATCTGGAGTCCTGAACAGATAGAAGGCCATAACAGGGAATATATCCGGCTTGGCAGGCAGCAGGAGGGACAAAGCCTCGACCCTAACGCCTATTATCCCTTATATGATATAATGAAAGATTACCTGGGACAAAAAGTTACAGACAATGATGGTAACGATGTAGGGCCTAATACCATGCCTTTCAAAAAGTTCTTTGTACCTGTGAATAAAGAGCTCGTTTACAAAAACGGTACTGCTACTCCTGCAGACAGCGTTCTGGACCAGCTGGCATTTGAGATCCCCTCCGGCGCTATTGCCCGCAACGATCTTATCATGCTTAATATCATTGCTACTAATAAATGGCAAAGGCCTATTTACTTTACAGCTGCTTACGGCGAGTTAGGCTTTGGACAGCACCTGCGCAAAGACGGGCTTACTTACAGGTTAGTTCCGTTCAATGTAAAAGCACCGCAGCAAAACTGGGTTATTGACCAGGCCATGAGAACCATGAGAGCAGGAGGTTCATCTGTAAGAGACAATAACCTGAATGCCATCTTTGATAATCTTAAAAAATTTGAATTTGGCGGCGCCAATAAAAAAGGCGTTTATTTCGATGAGGTAAACAGGCAGTATTTGCTGAATATCAGGGGTATTTTTGCTGAAGCAGCAGGTAATCTTGCCGATGCAGGCAAAACGGACGAAGCTGTTAAATTGCTCAATAAAGAAGCTGAAGGTATTGATCCTGAAAACCTGCCTTATGGTATGGCAAGCCGTTACAGCCAGCACAATCAAACCGGTATAATGCTCACCGAATCCTATTATAAAACAGGCAAGCTGGATCAGGCCAGGAAAATTGCTGCTGCCGTAAGGAAAGATATAAACGGGCAGAGAGCTTATTATGATTACCTTAAAAAAGAGCGGCCTGAATATTATGCCGGGCTGGAACATACCGAGGTGATACTAAACGAAATAATGGATGAAGTACTCAACCAGGTAGAGCAGCAGTATGATCCTTTGAAAAAGGCCGCTAAAAATCCGGCCCAGGAGCTTACCCCTGACCAATTATTAAAAGCGGCAGACAGCGCCCAGCAGGCTGCTGGCCAATAAGTCAATAGCTTAAAAATAATACACAGAGGCTGTCCTTTAAAAACGGGCAGCCTTTTTTAGTTGACAGATGAGAGATGACAGTTGACCGGAGGAAGACTGTTGAAAAGTTTAAAGGTTAACAAGAAGGCTAAAAGGAGGTATTAAATATAGGATATAGAAATTCTATACTTTCGACTGATGCTGGATATTGGAAACCAGTAACCCGCAACTATCATTATGTACGATGTAAGGAGTACGATGTACGAACAGGTATCCAGCATCGGGTATCAAGAATCCAGCAACTTGCAAAGCTTTTTGCCTTAAGCTTCCTGCGGCAACCATCCTGTCAACAGTCATCTGTCAACTTATCCACTATTAAAGTGTTATATTTAAGTATGCGCGGGTTTCATTTTTCAAAATTCGATATCAACCAGCAGGGCAAATCCCCTTTTGAAAAATTGCTGGATATTTTTATGCAGTTGCTCACCTACACCAGCGGTGATGTAGGCGAAGCTTTGCAATGGCTGAACCAGTTAGACAAGGAATACCAGCTTACAGACGAAGAATATGGTATAGGTGATTTTATTGAAGACCTGAAAGCGAAAGGATATATTACCGAAGACCAGCAAAAAGGAGAAATAAAGATCACTCCCAAAACAGAACAGGGCATCCGCAAAAAAAGCCTCGAAGAGATTTTCGGAAAGCTGAAAAAAAGCAAACAGGGCGACCATAAAACATTCAGGCCCGGCCAGGGCGATGAAACCAATCCTGAAACGCGCCCCTTCCGGTTCGGGGATATGCTGGAGCAGATAGATTTTACAGAGTCCATAAAAAATGCACAGATCAATCATGGCGTGGAAAGCTTTTCGTTGCGCGAGGATGATTTAAGCATTCGTGAAACAGACTTTAAGGCGCAAACCTCTACGGTTTTGATGATCGACATCTCCCACTCTATGATCCTGTATGGTGAAGACCGCATTACTCCGGCTAAAAAAGTAGCCATGGCCCTGAGCGAGCTCATCACTACACGTTATCCCAAAGACACGCTGGACATTGTAGTATTTGGTAACGATGCCTGGCCGGTAGAAATAAAAGATCTCCCCTATTTGCAGGTAGGCCCTTATCATACCAATACCGTTGCCGGGCTGGAATTGGCTATGGATATTTTGAGAAGAAGGAAAAACCCCAACAAGCAGATCTTTATGATAACAGATGGCAAGCCCACCTGTTTGAAAATAGGTAAACGTTATTATAAGAATGCTTTCGGGCTGGACCGAAAGGTAGTCAACCGCTGCATGAACCTGGCGGCGCAATGTAAAAAGAACAAGATCCCTATCACTACATTTATGATAGCCACCGACCCTTACCTGCAAAGGTTTGTACAGGAATTTACCGAAATGAATCACGGTAAAGCTTACTTTGCTTCTTTAGATAACCTGGGAAGCTTTATCTTTAAGGATTTTGAAAGCGGGAAAAATAAAAGGGTGTACTGATAATAGAGCCGGTAAGACGGGAAAGCGAAAAGATTTCATGTATAAATTAATTGAAAAAGAAGAGTGGCTATGCAAAGAGATAGTTGATTGTGCATTTAAGGTACATAAAGCACTAGGTCCGGGCTTGCTTGAAAAGATTTATGAAGTTTGTTTCTATCATGAACTGAAAAAGAAGGGAATTAATTATTTAAGACAGGTGTACTTGCCTATAAATTATGACGGTCTCCTATTCGATGAAGGGTTAAGATTGGATGTACTTGTGGATGATCTGATCATCTGTGAGTTGAAAGCACTTGATATAGTGAATCCTGTATGGGAGGCGCAGATATTAAGTCATTTAAAATTGACGGAAAAGCATGTTGGCTTCCTGATCAACTTTAACGTAGTAAAAATAAAAAATGGAATAAGGCGATATTGCCTTGAATAAAAAAACCGGGAATGCTTTCCGCCTTCCCGTTTTCCCGGCTATGAACAATATAAAAACATTAGGAACACTTAAAGCAAGCGGTTACAAACCCCAATCCATAAAAGAAGAAATAAGGCAAAATCTGATCCGCAGGCTAAAGAGCGGGGAAACCACTTTTCCCGGCATTGTAGGTTATGAAGATTCTGTAATCCCTGAAACGGAAAGGGCGCTGCTAAGCAAACATAATATACTGTTACTGGGTTTACGCGGACAGGCCAAAACGCGCATGGCCCGCCAGATGACGGAGCTGTTAGACGAATACATTCCCGTGGTTGCAGGTAGCGAGATCAACGATGATCCGCTACACCCAATCTCAAAATACGCCATTGACCTTATTGCAGAAAAGGGAGATGATACTCCTATTGAGTGGCTGCACCGCAGCCAGCGCTATGGCGAAAAGCTGGCTACGCCCGATGTTAGCGTGGCTGACCTGATCGGCGATATTGACCCCATCAAAGCTGCCAACCTGAAGCTCAGCTTTGCAGATGAGCGCGTGTTACATTATGGCATTATTCCGCGCAGCAACCGCAGCATTTTTGTTATAAACGAATTGCCCGACCTTCAGGCACGTATCCAGGTATCGCTGTTCAATATACTGGAAGAAGGTGATATACAGATACGCGGCTTTAAATTAAGGCTGCCGCTGGATATCCTCTTTGTGTTCACCGCCAATCCGGAAGACTACACCAACCGGGGCTCTATTGTAACACCCTTAAAAGACCGTATTCAAAGCCAGATACTAACGCATTACCCTAAAACACTGGAACACGCGCTGGACATTACCGACCAGGAAGCTTTTGTGCATGGCGATGTAATTGAAAAAGTAATGATCAGCGATCTCGTAAAACGGCTTATTGAGCAGGTAGCTTTTGAAGCGCGTAATAGTGAGCTGGTAGATAAAAAAAGTGGCGTAAGCGCCCGGCTTACTATTTCCGCAAGGGAAAACGCAGTAAGCGCTGCCGAAAGACGGGCACTCATAAACGGCGAAAGCGCAACGCAGGTGTGGATCTCAGATCTTTCGGGTATTATCCCGTCTATTACAGGAAAGGTAGAGCTGGTATATGAAGGGGAACAGGAAGGTCCCTTCCAGGTAGCTATGAACCTGGTGGACAAAGCCATTCGCAGCCAGTTTGTACAATACTTCCCCGATCCAGATCAGCTAAAAAAACGCCGCAATACCGGCAAGCCCTCCTCACAGCAAAAAGCTGATGAAAATCCTTATCGCTCTATCATCAGCTGGTTTGATAAAGGCAATCAGCTTAATACCCCTTTCAATACAAAGGATGAACAGAAGCTGCAGTTGCTTTATACAGTTGACGGGCTACATGCTTTGGTAAAAAAATATTTTCCCGGGGCTAATGAACTGCAGACAGGTTTACTGATGGAATTTGTGCTACATGGTCTTGCCTCCTACTCCACTATCAGTAAAAAGTTATTTGAAACAAAAATCGAATTTAAAGATCTTTTTGGCAGCATGATGAATATGGGCAATGCTCATGATGATGATGACCTGGGTTTTGAGGAAGACATGTAGGGTTGCTGTAATAAGTCCATGGTCTATAGTCTATGGACCATGGACGTACAATAAGCAATATTCAATGCTCAACGCTCAATATTCATTGAACATTGCGCATTGAGTGTTAAATGCCGACAGCCTATGGATTATCGACCATGCTCCATGGACATCTCTTTCAGCTTAATCTCTGCCATTACCGGCAGGTGATCAGATAATGCATTTACAGGCACCGTATGTTGTTTTATTTTTTTCAAATGCGGCTTTCTTATAAAAATATAATCAATTTTTTTTGTAGCAACAGGTGCAGGAAACGTAAAAATATTTTTAGCATCAGTTTCGGTAAAATATTTTTTAAGATACCGGATCTCCGGGGTACCAGGTTCTGCATTTAGATCTCCGGTAAAAATTACGGGATATTTTTCTTCTCCAAGATAAGAAATAACCTCATGAGCCTGCAATAGCCGCGAGCTGTCATCCAGCGCAAAATGAGCAGAAGCAAATACTACCTTTTTGCTACTCCCACATACAATATCCGCAACAATCATAGCAGTAGAAGGAGATTTGCCTTTTAATAAGGTCATACGCTTATTATGTACATGCTCTATGGGATAACGCGAAAGAATGCCCATCCCATAGGCGCCACCCTGGTATTCAAAATGCCGTACAAAGGCATAGTGCATTCCTGTTATTTCAGATAATTTTTTCATCTGGTCCACCCTGCCAGAACGCTTACATACACTATCTACTTCCTGTAACCCAACAATATCTGCTCCCGAGCTTTTTATAAAAGCGCCTATTTCCTTTACACGATCCTGCTCATCTTTATCTGCACCATGATGAATATTATAGCTCATCACAGTTATCTTTTGTGCCATAACCACCTGTGTACAGCAAAAAAGAATACTTAATATAAGTTGTAAGCGAAGCATTTAATAAAAGTTTTATTGCCATTCAAAACCAGCTGCCTTTGGCATAGCAGCATGGGTAGTAATAGCTATTTCCGGAGGTGTGCAAAGCTTTCGTTTTACAGTGTCCATCCAGGCGCCGTCTATAGTAATAATTGCAGCAACTGTATCTTTGTTTTTAATAATGGTATGCTTTATAGAAAAACGGCTGAAATCTTTACGGGCCGCCGTAAGCTCTAGGTCAATAGTGATATCATCACCTTGTCTTATTTCTCTGCGAAATACACATTCTTCCCGGAATATGACCGGGCCAATCTGCAGCTCCTGCATTTTAACCGCAGACAATCCGTGCTCCTGTAAAAACGCGATCCTGCAAAACGCGCCCCAATCGTAATATACGCTATGTCTTAGATGTGCATTAACGTCTAAATCAGACCATCTTATCTGTACCTGCTTTATATATCCCATACGCATTCAAAATTCAGGATGTAATTATCAGTTCTATAACAATGATACAACTATTTTTGCACCTCCCGGAGAGGTACTCCGGGCAATTATTTTTATTATGAAGCGATTAAGTATTATTAGTTTATCATTAGTTTTTACCATGAATGCCTTTGCCCAAACAAAAGCAAAGCCTAAAACCATAACGCCGGTAAAAAAAACAGTTGTAACACCAAACGTTAATGCCGGGGCCTCTTTAAAAACCCTCGCAGATTCAGCAAGCTATGCTATTGGTCAAAACCTTGCACAATCTATCAGCAAAGATTTAAAAAACCTGAATAAAGAAGCCTTTATCAATGCTATAAAAAATGTTTTTGACGGTAAAGATCCTAAGTTCAGCGAAGATCAGCTGCGCGCCATTCTTACCCAATTTTCACAGCAGGAGCAAGAAAACGAGTATAGGGCAACGATTGATACAGGTCGCGCTTTTCTTGAAAAGAACAAAGCAAACCCTGCTGTTAAAACCACTGCCAGCGGTCTGCAATACGAAGTAATAAAAGAAGGAACCGGTGATAAACCCGGCGCTGACGATACGGTAATATGCCATTACAAAGGCACCCTGACAGACGAAACCCAGTTTGATAATTCCTATGAGCGCGGAGAGCCTTTAACCATTCCCGTATCCAGCGTAATACCCGGCTGGACAGAAGGGCTGCAGCTGATGACCAAAGGCTCGAAATATAAATTTTATATTCCTCATGAGCTGGGTTATGGTTTGCGTGGCGCAGGCGATATTCCTCCGGGCAGCGCTTTAATATTTGAAGTGGAGTTGCTGGATATCAAAAAAGGTGAATAACGCCTGTATTTTCCTACGCTGTTATTCTTAAATTCATTAAAAAGACCGCTGTCATGGCGGTCTCTTTTAATAATTAACATTTACTTCTCCTGTTCCAGTAATGCTACCAGGTCCGGAACATTGGACCATTGCGGATTATGATCTGCCGTCATTTGCAGTACCTTCCAGCCTCTTTGTTTGGCCCGGTTGGCAAAAAAATAAAAAAAGTCTTCTTCTGGTTTGGCGCCCTTATCTACCGTAAGAATATAGGTAGCCGGTAATTTCAGCGCCAGCTTGTTTTTATAAGAAACAGGCTGCGTAAAAGTTTTATACGATTGGGGCACATCTTTTGGCGGTTGGGCATTTTTACTTACCCAGCCCGGCACAGAAAACCCATCCACCACGTTTCTTTCCGGCCCTTGTTTCCCATCCTTGCGGGCACTGACGGCGCTCTCACCATCATTTGGTACAAAAGCATCCAGGTAAACCAGCCTTTTGATACGTTGAGGAATGCTGTCCGCCACCCCGGTTATAACCATCCCGCCATAGCTGTGCCCTACTAAAATAATATCCTGAAGATCTTCGTACAAAACAGTGCTTATCACATCACTGATATGCGTTTGCAGGTTTATTTCCGGAGATGAAAGATGTGCCCTTTCTCCTTGCCCTGTAAGCGTTACACGATATACGGTGTTCCCGTGGGCATACAATAATGAATCTGTTTTCTTAAACGCCCAGCCGCCGCCCCAGGCGCCATGTACAATTACATATACAGGTTTTACTGATTGTGCACTTAACCGTATCTGGCTATAGATAATTATCAAAATAAATAAAGTAATTTTTTTCATACATATTCATTAGATATTTAAAGAAGTTTTTATTAAAACAATTTCCATTTTTTTTATCCACTGATAAAACCTTAGAGACCTGAAAAGCATCTTATACAGCTTTATAAAATTTCATGTGTTTGCTTCACAACGCCCATTACAAATGTGCTCTGCACATGCCCTACGTTCTCTACCTGGCTGAGTTTGTTCACATGAAAATCATAATAGGTCTCCATATCTTCTGTGAGCACTTTCAGCAAAAAATCAAATTCACCCGAAATACTGTAACACTCCAGCACTTCAGGCATTGCCAGGATAGACCTGATAAATTTTGAACCGGCAATTTTATTATGTTCCCTTAAAGACACATGGCAGATCACCATCAGCTTTTTACCCAATTTGGCGGCATCAAGCATGGCTGCATAACGGGTAATAATGCCCGACTGTTCCAGGCGTTTAATGCGTTCATGCACCGGCGTAGTGCTTAAATGTATGGTATCAGCAATCTCTTTTACAGTAATACGTGCATTTTGCTGAAGCATTTTCAATATTTCCACATCTTTTACATCAGGCGTAGCAGCCGGTGTAGTTGCTTTTTCTTTTATAGCTTTTTTTAAACTCATGAAATATGATTATATGCTAAATAAACCTCAATTTATATTATTTTATCCTTAAATACTAATTTTAACCTATTGTTTTATTCTATAAAGTAACTTTGCTGGCTGATTCATTAGTTTACAGGGAAAATATCAAATTTCAAATCTTAAATAAAAAATATGTCAACCGTTACAAAATCACAAATCGACTTTGACCTGAAGTACAAAGTAAAAGATATTTCACTGGCTGAGTGGGGCCGTAAAGAGATTCGCCTGGCTGAAGCTGAAATGCCCGGATTGATGAGCATCCGCCAGGAATATGCCGCTTCCCAACCCCTTAAAGGAGCACGTATTGCCGGATGCCTGCATATGACCATTCAAACCGCGGTGCTTATTGAAACGCTGGTGGCTTTGGGCGCTGAAGTAAAATGGAGCTCCTGTAATATTTTTTCTACGCAGGATCATGCTGCCGCTGCTATTGCTGCTGCCGGCATTGGTGTATTTGCATGGAAAGGACAAACACAGGCAGAGGCCGACTGGTGCATTGAACAAACATTATTCTTTGGCGGCGCTGATCGTCCTTTGAATATGATCCTGGATGATGGCGGCGACCTTACCAATATGGTATTGGATACTTACCCCGAGCTGGTTCAGCATGTAAAAGGCATCAGCGAAGAAACTACTACCGGTGTACACCGTTTGTATGAGCGTGTGGCTAAAGGTACTTTGCCGGTTCCTTCCATTAATGTTAATGATTCTGTAACCAAATCCAAATTTGATAACAAATATGGTTGTAAAGAATCCCTGGTAGACGCTATCCGCCGCGCTACTGACGTAATGCTGGCCGGTAAGATAGCCGTTGTGGGCGGCTACGGTGACGTAGGTAAAGGTTCTGCTGCTTCCCTGGCTGGTGCCGGATGCCGTGTGATTGTTACTGAAATTGATCCTATATGCGCCCTGCAGGCAGCAATGGATGGTTTTGAAGTAAAGAAAATGAATGATGCGGTAAAAGAAGCCGATATAATAGTTACTGCTTCCGGCTGCCGCGACCTGATCACGGGCGAGCACTTCAAAGCCATGAAGGATAAAGCTATAGTTTGTAACATCGGCCACTTTGATATTGAAATTGATGTAGCATGGTTAAACGATAATTATGGCAATACCAAAGACACCATCAAACCACAGGTTGACATTTACAATGTAGAGGGTAAAGATATCATCCTGCTGGCTGAAGGTCGCCTGGTGAACTTAGGTTGCGCTACAGGGCATCCCAGCTTTGTAATGAGCAATTCTTTCACTAACCAGACTTTAGCCCAGATAGAATTGTGGACCAACCACGATAAATATGAGAATAATGTATATGTGTTACCAAAGCACCTGGATGAGAAAGTTGCACGTCTCCATTTAGCAAAAATTGGTGTGGAATTAGATATTCTGAGCGATAAACAAGCCACTTATTTAGGTATTCCCAAAGAAGGGCCGTTTAAACCGGAACTTTACAGATATTAAATTAAAAATTAATATAAAAAATAAATTATTTGTTTTTCTAACATATTAATTTACAAATGCTTAAGTCCGCCTTCCTGGCGGACTTTTTTTGTTACAAAATCGTTATACCCTCAAAAAAATATGGGCATTTTTTTCATTACAAAAACAGAAACAGATAGTTTTGCTTTATTATAATGAGATCGGGACTTATACATATCATTGCCTGTTTCCTTTTTTCGCTGTTTGCGTCAAAAGAAGTAGCTGCGGATATACGCCTGATCTATGCTGAAAAAAAAGAAGTTTGCACTGATTGCGGGCCATGTAACACAGAGCAAAACCAGGGTGCAGAAGAAAGAAGCCCTGAACAGGAACAAAAATTACCGGTAGCTGCCATGATCATACCCATGCCGGTTGCTACCCTTGTTTTTCATAAAGCGATCTATAAAGCTCCCTATATTCCTGCCATTGTACCCGGTATTATAACCCCGCCTCCAAAAGTTGGATAACAGACAAGACCGACAGCTCAATTATTAGCTATATCATTTTGTTGTGGTGCCCTGATAGCTATCGAAACAGAATGACAGACATAACACTTTTTACTTTTAATTTATTTTAAAAAGAGCTAACTGAGCGTATGGTTATTATCATACGCCAGTAAACTCCAAACATCTATAAATCATACAACCATGAAACAATTATTTATTGCATTTGCCGCTATTTTATTTTCAGCTTCAGCTATTGCCCAGGTAACTGACCCTCAAAAAGTAATCAAACTAGGCTCAGACGCTCATTTTATCTCTGAGCTGAACCTTGAACATGGAAAAGAATATGGGTTCCTGGCCAAAGACCTGCAGGAGCTGTTCCCTTCTCTGGTTAAAGAAAAAAAGGTAAGCGAAAGATTTGGTAAAAATGCCTATCGTACAAAAGTGATCAAAGTAATTGACGAGAAAGCTTTGATCCCCGCAATGGTATCTTCACTGAAAAAGCAAAGTGTAGAGATCCAGGATCTGAAAAGCAAGCTGCTGACTATAGAAAAAAACATGTAATGACTTAACTTTTCATACTTAAAAAGCCGCCTGAAACGGGCGGCTTTTTTGTGCCTGCA
This sequence comes from Niabella sp., assembly GCA_027493055.1. Classification (GTDB taxonomy): domain Bacteria; phylum Bacteroidota; class Bacteroidia; order Chitinophagales; family Chitinophagaceae; genus Niabella. The sequence goes on from JAPUDO010000119.1 coordinate 26,675, forward strand.
ACCTCTCCTGTCTCCTGTGCGTCAGTTATTTAAAACCCGTATTTATGAGAGCCTTTACTATTTCCCTTCTTCTTATCACATTAGTAAGCTGTACCAAGTACAAGCTTGAAAAATTCAATAACAGGATTGTAGGCAACTGGAACCTTGTAGAAATAAATACTTTTGGCCTGGGAAGCAGCCATATTGTTTTCAATGGCGGATCTTTTTCTTTCAGGAGTGATAACAGCGCTACCTATTACGACAGGAACAACGTGGTTTACAACGGTAGCTGGTACATTGACGCCTATACCTACACTGATAGTGATGGAGACCGGGATACTGAATTTATTCTGACCATTGATGTGGCTAATGGCAATAATATAAAATTTGACAAGCTGGAAATTCCCCGGTTTGGAAATGCAAACAGGTTTAAAGCCAAAGTTTACAATGCCGCTAACGTGGTAACTTACGTTTTTGAAAGGCATTAACAGGCCGTTTGGTATATTTTTAGCTGCGGTTATTATGTAAAAAGACAATACTTTTCATCCTCTTATAAAAATATGATTATGAACCGCACTTCATTATTCCTGTTCCTGGCAATTATGCTGGCAGGCTGCGCTTCCTCTAAAAACACAACCGGAGCAGATGTTGAAAATATGCTGAATGAGCAACGATATACCTTTGTGGCACGAACAGTGATACCTACCGAGGACAGCCGCTATAATCCCAGGTTTATGTTTCCTAACGGCAATAATCTTTACCAGCTGACATCAGGATATGACCTTAAAGTAACCAGGGACTCCGTTACTGCCTGGCTGCCATTTTTCGGAAGAGCCTATACAGCGCCGCTTGATCCCACCAAAGGAGGTATAAAATTTACGTCCACTGATTTTGACTATAAAAAATCAATGCGTAAAAAAAATACCGAGATCACTATTACGCCTAAAGATGTGCAGGATATCAGGAGCGTATTTATTTCTGTTTCGCCCGGCGGATACGCTTATGTACAGGTATTAAGCCTTAACAGAACACCTATCTCTTTTAACGGGATCATAGAGCCTTAGCCAGGTTTATAAACACCTGTTAGTAACTCCGGCATTGTGTATTAACAACATCAATCTAAAAGATTGTAAATTTGCCGGATGTTTGAATTGGATAAAAAGCAGATACGGATAGCTGTTTTAGATTTAAATGCAGGATTTCCGAACCAGGGCATGAGGTGTATCAACGAAATTGTGCACAGGTGGGCTACTGAAAAAGAGTACGATATTTTATACGAAGTGTTTGACGTAAGGGTAAAAAATGAGATACCTGATACTTCCTATGATATTTATATATCGAGCGGCGGCCCGGGCGATCCTTTGAGCACACGCTTTGATGATTGGGATATCAACTGGAACAAGTGGTTTGCAGATATCCTGAGATGGAATGACAACCCTTCTAACCAGGTAAAAAAATATGTATTCCTTATATGCCATTCTTTTCAGCTGGCATGCAGGCATTTCAATGCGGGGCTGATCTGCAAAAGGCGGTCTACTTCCTTCGGCACATTTCCCATACACATTTTACCCGATGCTGTGGAAGATCCTGTTTTCCGGCGCCTGAAAGACCCTTTCTATGCTGTGGACAGCCGCGATTTTCAGCTGATACAGCCCAACCTGGAGCTATTGCTTGATATGGGCGCGTATATTACCTGCATTGAGAAAGAACGTCCGCACGTACCCTACGAGCGTGCAGTGATGGGTATCCGTTTCAGTAATTATATTTTCGGCACACAGTTTCACCCCGAAGCTGATGCAGTAGGTATGAGCCGGCACTTCCAGGACCAGGAAAGGCGCGATACCGTTATAAAGAACCACGGTGAGGCCAAGCTGCAAAGTATGCTGGAGCACCTGGACGATCCTGATAAAATTCATTGGACCAATAAAAACCTGATCCCGAACTTTTTAAATGAAGCGTATAGCCATTTGATGGTGGAGGAAGCTGTGGAAGCGTAAAAATGGGCCTCTTTCTCTGTTTTAGGGTCTGTCCTTCAGGATCCTTAACTCCCTGGGATAATAATTATTGATCCGATTGGGTAAAACATTGGCCCAGCCAAGGATATGATGATAACAGGTTATAAGCGTCCACCCGGTAGCTGTGCCCGGCAGTTCTATATTATTTTTTTGCAAATAAGCTATGGCCTTATCAATATCAACGTCCGTGCCGGGAAGCTCTTTATTAACAAGCTGACTCATTGCCAGAGCATGATCCGGAATAAATTTCTGATGCGCTACCTCGCCCAATAAAACTCCTGAATAAATAATCCTGAGATTTTGCAGCAGCAGATCAAAATCATTAAACAGCAGCCGGGGCCAGCCGTACACTTTGTTATTGACGTTGATCAGCTCATACTCCTCGATATTTGCCCATTTTTTAATTGTAGCGGTGAGTTGTTTTGTTGCCGCTTTAGTTACAGCCCGGTTTTTAGCTTTATAGGTTGCACCTTCATTATTACGGAATGCGGCCAAAAAAAAGCCTTCCCCTTTTACAAGATGGGGCCAGAACCGATAGCCGTAATTCTGACGTGGCGTTATAACTTCTGTAATATTCCAGGCACTATCTGTTTGCAGTTTGAAATTTGAAGTTTGCAATTCATCTGTAAGCCAGTCAAGCACTTCCTCATCTTCCTGCGGTGAATACGAGCAGGTTGAATAGATCAGCACACCATCTTCTTTTAATGCCGGCAGCACATCAGCTAAGATCCTTTGCTGGCGCTGGCTGCAAAGCATCACGTTATTTTCGCTCCACTCATTGATAGCTTCGGCATCTCTTCTGAACAATCCGCTTCCGCTACAGGGGGCATCCACTACAATCACATCAAAATAGCCTTTAAGCCCTGCAAAATCTTTTGGATCGTTATGGGTAACCACCACATTGCTGCACCCCCATTTTACAATATTGTCTTTTAAAACATTAACACGTTGTCTTATGACTTCATTACTTACCAATAAACTATCTTTCGATAGTAATGATTGCAAGTGTGTGGATTTACCGCCCGGGGCGGCGCACAGGTCCAGCACTTTTAATGGTTTTGAAAGATCAACCGTTTGTTTTAATGCCTGCTCCAGGAACATGCTGCTGGCTTCCTGCACATAATAGCAGCCGGCATGAAACAGGGGGTCAAATGTAAAAGACGGGCGTTGTGATAAATAATATCCAAAGGAAGACCAGGGAATTTGTGAATAGGGAACAGTGAATGGTGAATAGCCTGTTTTACGCGGGTTAATTCTTATAGACGTAACCTGCATCCCGCTTTCATGTATCTGCCTGAAAGCGGCTTCGTTAAAGCCTTCGAGATCCTGTAAAGAATTGATTAATGGCTGGGGAATTTGCACAGGGCAAATGTAAATAAAAGGTAAATGCAATCATACTTACGTTCCCACTGTGGGACAAACTATTTCTTAAAACTCAAGACCTATTTTTAAGGCAAGCCTTTTTAAAGCATACTTATCGGTTTTACTGTTTATCCATTCTTCTGTTGTGCCTCCCGAAGGATTGTAAGTCCTGGTATAGGTTTCTTCGGTGTAGGCCTTAAAACTATAACCAGCAGAGAAATTAAGTCCTATCCTGTTATTTAATCCTATTTTATAGCCCACGCCCCCTTCATAAAATATACCAGGTTTATTATCAATACGCATGTAGGTTTCCTTCATATCTTTTCTTACCATATTTATTCCTCCATCAGCATAGATGAAAGGCGTATTGGTTTTATTAAGGACTTCCTTCCGTAAATCAACAAACACGGGAAATGACTGAAAAAAATAATCATCAACAGCTACCCCAATACCTCCAAACCATCCGTTCATTTTCAGTCCGTGGATAGTTTGCGCATGTATTTTAGTATCATTGCTTCCAAACACGGCCCCGGCATTTATAAATCCTGAATAAGCAGGTTTTCCCGTTTGCGCTATTGCATTACCAAACAAAGTACTTGCACCGGCAATCAGTAAAAGTTTTATTTTAAACATATAGCTTTGGTCTTATTATTTTTTCAGTTTCAGCGCGCTTAATCGTTTTAATGAAGAGGGTGTTTTATAATCATACTGATAAATACCATCAGCTGCCGAAACGATAGCCCTGCCATTTACTGCAATTACATCATAGGGTTTAATATCCTTCAGGGTCTGCAGCAGCTTAATAGCATTCACATCAGCCATATCATATACTTTAAGTCCGGCAGTTCCATCACAAATCAATAAAATATTGCCGTCTACAGCAAGGCCATAGGGATTTTCCAAATTGTAAGACTTCACCAGGTTTAAGTTTGTTAAAGAAGTTGCAGATAAAATTTGCAGTTGGCTAACTCCCTGCCCGCAGTTTGATCCTGCCCTTAATGTTACAAAAATATGCTTACCATCTGTAACCACCGGGTCACAGCTACGCACATGGCCAAATGCGCCAACCTGGCTGGGATTATCGGCATTTTCAAGAGAAAATACCAATACGCCTGTGTTTGTACCGATAAATAAATTTTCCCCGAAAGGAAAGATCGTTTCTATACCCCAACCCAATGGTTTGGTAACAACCAATTGCGGATTTAAATCCTCTGAAATATTAAATACCCCGAGGTTATTATTACCTACAGCAAATAATCTTTCTTTAGTAGTGGCAAACCTGGCCATAGACCCACCTGTACCATATACACCTCCGGTAGCTCCTGTGGAACCGGGAGGGCCTGATGATAAATTGTAAAAGGTTCCATCTTCCGCGATAGGATACCAGTGTTCATCTCCTTTGGGTTTTGCGTCAGCCTTAGTGTAAATAACAGTATCTCTCCTGTTCCAGTTTACTATCACCTTATCATCTGCCTTAGCCCAGCGCTGTTGCGTTGGAAAAGCTTTCTCTGTAATTTTTTTTACCCTGGCATTTTTAGGATCGGTGATATCTATGCTTAGCAGGTCGCCGCCCATATCTGCATACAGGGTATTATTTTTCACGGCCATATCAACATTGTAAGGAATTTCGATATAGCCGATATTTTGCGGTGAAGCAGGATTGCTGTTATCAATTATATGAATGCCCCTGTTGATTTCGCCCAGGAAAATATAGTTTCCTTTTATATAGATCTTTCCCGGATACTGAATTTCCTTTGGTGCAACAATCATGAGTTTTTCCCGCACCTCGCTTACTGTTTTATATTCGGGTGTGTAAATGGCAAACCGCCGGGTTGTTTCCATTTTATCTTTAAAACAGCCGGTTAACGTGAAAATGAAAAGCAATACGCCGGTAATTGACAGCAATAGTTTGGCAGCATCAGGTCTCATGTATTACAGTTTTAATAAATATTATTACTGTAATAACGCAGATAAATAGTAAAACGCAACAGCGGGATAGAAAATAATATATTAAGTATTCAAACCTCTTCAGTGTAGTTGCAGGTGTTAACACCGCAACGGCAACCGCCAATGTTGGTGTTTTCACCAACATATTAAGTTTAAACTCTTACGCTAAAATGCTGCTTTTCTTTAAACTCTTTCCTGAAGCTGATAATACCAATATAAAAAAGATCAATATCGCAGGCTACGGCTTCATGCTGCACTATATTCTTCCAGACAGTCTCCATTTCTTTGCTCCAGTGAATATCATCAAATATCAGCAGGGTATCGTTATGTATGTGAGGGAGCAACTGGTTAAAATACCGTTCTGTAGGTTCCTGGCGGTGATTGCCATCTATAAACGCAAAATCAATTTGCGGGTTTTGCTGTAACACACCTGCCAGGGTATCATCAAAATTGCCTTCTGTAAGCCGGATATTTTGTATATCGAGCTTTTGAAAATTCTCTTTCGCTTTGGCTGCAATTTCTGGTGCGCCTTCCAATGTAATAACAGCGGCTTCGGCATTAGCAAGCGCCAGGTAACTGGTAGTAATACCCAGTGATGTACCTAATTCTAAGATAGTTTCCGGCTGATAATATTTTACCATCCGGTATAACAGCTGGCCAAACTTTTTTGGCTTGGCAGCATTTTTAGCAATAGATGCTATGGATCTTCTGGCAGAAGATGTTCTGGCAGATCCGGCACCCATATCTTTTACTTCCAGTTCTGCAGTATCTTTCAGCAATGCTTTACGTAATCCTTCTACCCTTGCATAATCATCATACAGGGTAAAATCGTTCATCACCTTTGTTATAAACTCAAACACGAACGGAGAATGCACCCCATGTCCTTTGCTGTTGGCAGCATGTACATAATACTTAAAATATTTAGCGGCAGCCTGTAAAGGAGAATAAACCATGGGAATGTTAAATGTAAAATGTTAAATATAGAATATTGAATGTAAAATGTAGAATGCGATATTTGATGTACGATATACGTTTTACATTATCGCATTGGCTCATCGGCTAATTGGCTAATTGGCTAATTAGCTAATTAACTAATTAACTATTACTTCCGTTCCCAAAGTTCATAGGTATAATCGAAAGCATGCTTTTCATCGGCCCTGTTCTTTACGCTGCTAACCAGCTGCCATTCTTTTTCTTCAATAGCAGGAAAATGAGTATCCCCCTCAACAACGGCATCCACACGGGTCATATATATCTTATTAGCTTTTGGATAATACATTTTATAAATCTCGCCGCCACCTATTACCATCAGTTCTTTTACATCCATTTCCTTTACCATAAACTCTACATCCTTCATACTGTTGAGTACAACAGCACCCTCTATCTTTAACCCTTTTTGCTTGCTTAGCACAATATTTTTCCTGCCGGGCAACGGCCTTTTAAAACTCTCAAAAGTTTTGCGACCCATCACTACCGGCATGCCCCAGGTTACATTTTTAAAATGCCGCATGTCTTCGGGCAGGCTCCATACCAGGTGATTGTCACGCCCTATTATATTATTATCAGATGCTGCTACTACCAGAGAAATAATCATAAATATTAAATGTGGAATATTAAATATTAATTTTTTTAGTGCCACTTAGCTCCCGGTTCTTCTTTGCTGTTGTTACACTTGCATTAAATATGGCAATTAGCTCATTACATTCTTTTAAAGTGATAGCTATGCAATCATGAACAACAACGGGCTTCTCCATAATTATTCTCAGGTTAGGCCTTGTTTCTCTTAGTTCTTTTAAAGCACATTTCATTTTATATATAAAATCCGCTTGAGATTCAGCCGCTAAAACTTCACCATACATTAACGCTGGAGCTGTGCCACTTTTAGACAACTGATGTTCTAAATTACTACCCGTTCTTGTATTTGGCAAAATATCACAAACACTCAATGTCATCACTGCAAATTTTATCAGGCGGTCTTCCAAATCATATTTTCTTGTTGTATTTATCATTTTACATTTAAAATTCAACATTCAATATTCTACATTTCAAACCGCTACCGGCGCTTTAATACCCGGATGGCACTGATAATTTTCAAGCTTAAAATCATCATATTTAAACTCAAAAATATCTTTCACATCAGGATTGATCTTCATTACCGGTAATGGATAAGGCTCGCGACTTAATTGCAGGCTTACCTGCTCCAGGTGATTATTATACACATGCGCATCGCCAAATGTATGCACAAAATCCCCTGCTTCTAAATCACATACCTGTGCTATCATCAGGGTAAGTAAAGCGTAAGAAGCTATATTAAAGGGTACCCCAAGAAAAGTATCGGCACTACGCTGATATAACTGGCAGCTCAATTTTCCTCCAGCCACGTAAAACTGGAACAAAGTGTGGCAGGGCATTAAAGCCATTTCCGGGAGCTCTCCCACATTCCAGGCGCTTACAATAAGACGCCGGCTGTCGGGTGTTTTTTTGATCTGGCTGATAAGGTCTGCTATCTGGTCCACTACCTTTCCGTCTTTACCTTCCCAGCTACGCCATTGCTTACCATATACAGGGCCAAGATCACCGTTTTCATCGGCCCATTCATCCCAGATGCTTACACCGTTTTCTTTGAGATAAGCAATGTTGGTTTGTCCTTTTAAAAACCATAAAAGCTCATGGATAATACTTTTAATATGGATCTTCTTGGTGGTAACCAGTGGAAATCCTTTTTGGAGGTCAAAGCGCATCTGGTAGCCAAAAACGCTGATGGTACCCGTGCCCGTGCGGTCTGTTTTTTGTGTGCCGTTGTCAAGAATATGTTGCAGGAAATCTAAATATTGTTGCATAGTGCAAGATATATAATATTCATTTTAAATGCCGGAAATCCTTTCCGTTGAAATAGTTTAAAATGTACGATGTACGACAAAGATGAAAGAGGACAGATGACAGTTGACAGAGTTGAAAAAGTTTAAAGTTTAAAAGTTCCAGGTTTCTCCAAAAACCAACAACTTATCATAAACCCATTTGAAGGTTAATAGGAATACCAAAAAGGGCATCAAATTGTGATATAGAAATTCTATACTTTCAGCCGATACTCCTGATACTGGATGTTAGATGCTGGATAAGAGGTACTTGATATTGGAAACCAGTAACCAGCTAACAGCATACAGCGTAAAAGCCGAACACTCAATATTCAATGCTCAATTCAACGGGATTGGCTATGAACTATGAACCATGAACTATTAGCAGGATCAAGTATCCAGCATCCTTTCACCCATCTTCAGTCTTCCGATCTCCAATTTCAGACTTCTGACCTCCGACTTCTCTCAAAAACTATGCTTCGGCGTACATTTCTACCGGCTCGCAGGTACAAACCAGGTTACGATCTCCGGCCGTGTTATTTACCCTTGCAACCGAAGGCCAGAACTTATTTAGCGTGATATAATGCAGCGGGTTAGCGGCCTCCTGCCTGCTGTAGGAATGATTCCATTCGTTGGCAGTAAATGCAAGCTGCGTATGCGGCGCATTTTTTAATACATTATCAGTAACATCAGCCACACCGTCTTCAATTGCCCTGATCTCTCCGCGTATGCTGATTAGTGCATCACAAAAACGGTCCAGCTCTGCCTTATCCTCACTTTCGGTGGGTTCTATCATAATGGTACCGGGCACCGGGAAGCTCATAGTAGGCGCATGGAAACCATAGTCCATCAAACGCTTTGCAATATCTTCAGCTTCTATCTGCGCCGTTTTTTTAAACGGCCGGAGATCTACAATAAACTCATGAGCGCACAGGCCGTTATCGTTTGTATAAAGAATATCATAATGTTTAGCCAGGCGGGCACGCATATAGTTAGCGTTCAGTATAGCATATTCCGTAGCGGCTTTAAGTCCTTCTGCGCCCAACATTACAATATAAGCGTAGGAGATCAGCAGTATAGAAGCCGAGCCATAAGGTGCGGCAGCAACAGCCCCCTCCCGGCCTCCCCCAAAGGGGGAGGAGACGGTAGTAGCATCATTGTTCTCATCTTTAGGGCAGGCAACATGCCCCGGTAAATATGCTGCAAGATGGGCTTTTACACAAATAGGTCCCACACCGGGACCACCACCGCCGTGAGGAATTGCAAATGTTTTGTGCAGGTTGAGGTGACAAACATCGGCACCAATCAAACCCGGTGCAGTGAGGCCCACCTGCGCATTCATATTGGCGCCATCCATATACACCTGCCCTCCATGATCATGAACGATAGCGGTAATTTCTTTCACTGTTTCTTCATACACTCCATAAGTACTGGGATAGGTGATCATGATACCGGCAAGGGTCTCTGCATATTGTGAAGCTTTTGCCTTCAGGTCTTCCACATCAATATATCCATTCTCCAGGGCTTTAACCACTACCACTTTCATTCCTGCCATTACTGCTGATGCAGGGTTAGTGCCATGTGCCGAAATAGGGATCAGCATCACATTACGTTGCGGGTTTCCCTGCGCTTCATGGTAAGCTTTAATAGCCAACAGTCCTGCATACTCTCCCTGTGCGCCGCTATTGGGCTGCAGGCTGCAGGCATCTAAAGCAGTAATCTCACACAGATATTTGCTTAATTGCTCTGTAAGCTCCTTATAGCCACCTGCCTGTTCCAATGGTGCAAAAGGATGAATACCGGCCCAATGAGACCAGCTGAGCGGAATCATTTGCGTAGCTGCATTCAGCTTCATAGTGCAACTGCCCAAAGAGATCATAGAAGTATTCAAAGAAAGATCCTTATTCTCCAGGTATTTAATATAACGCATCATCTGGCTTTCGCTGTGATGGGTATTAAATACAGCATGAGTAAGATAAGAAGAAGTGCGCACCAGCCTTTCCGGGATACGGTACATACCCTCATCTGCATTGATATCAAATGCTACTGGATCAGTATCATTCTCAAAACAGTTGATGATATCAAAAAGGTCTTCTACAATAATTGTTTCGTCAATGGAAATACCAATAAGATTATTTCCTATATACCTGAAATTGATCTTCTGATCTTCAGCCTTTTTCCTGATAACCCCCGCATCATTTACCTTTACTACCAGTGTATCTAAAAAGTTTACGGAAACCAGCTCAAACCCACGCGCTTCAATTTCTTCTGCAACGGTTTGGGCATATACAGCAATTCTTTCCGCAATGGCTTTAAGTCCTTTTGGCCCGTGATAGACCGCGTACATTGCCGCCATATTTGCCAGCAAAGCCTGCGCCGTACAAATATTGGAAGTTGCTTTTTCTCTTTTAATATGCTGCTCACGCGTTTGCAGCGCCATGCGTAAAGCACGATTACCCTGTGCATCTACACTTATACCAATAATACGGCCGGGTAACACTCTTTTAAAATCATCTTTGGCAGCTATAAAAGCCGCATGCGGGCCGCCATATCCTAAAGGCACGCCCAATCTTTGGGCAGAGCCCACCGCTACGTCTGCGCCCAACTCTCCCGGTGATTTTAATAAAGTCAGCGCCAGCAGGTCAGTAGCCATTACCACATAACCGCCTGTATCCTGAACATTGCTGATAAAGCTCCTGTAATCTTCAATGCTCCCTAAATTGTTGGGATATTGAACCAGGGCGCCAAAATAAGTTTCATTGATATCGGCCGTTTTGTAATTTCCTTCTACTACTTCAATGCCAAAGGGTTTCGCTCTTGTATAAACCACATCCTTGGTCTGGGGAAAAGTTTCGGCATCCAGGAAAAACTTCGGCCTTTCAATATGACCTGTTTTATTCTTAAGATGGAAAAACATGATCATGGCTTCGGCAGCGGCAGTGGCCTCGTCTAAAAGAGAAGCATTGGCCAGGGGCAGGCCGGTCATATCGCTTACTAAAGTCTGATAATTTAATAAGCTTTCGAGGCGGCCCTGTGAAATTTCTGCCTGGTAAGGCGTGTACTGCGTGTACCAGCCCGGGTTCTCAAAAACATTCCTCAATATTACCGAGGGAGTTATAGTGCCGTAGTAACCCTGCCCGATATAATTCTTAAAGATCTTGTTCTTTAAAGAAACAGTTTTTATATGCCTGAGGTATTCATGCTCACTCATTGCCCTGGGAATATTCAGGGCTGTTTCCATCCTGATACCGGGAGGAACGGTTTTCCCAACCAGATCATCCAAGTTGCTAAAACCGGTTTCATATAACATTTTATGCGCTTCAGCTTCATTGGGGCCGATATGTCTTTTTGTAAACTCCTGATGTTTGAGCTCTAAAATACTCATAGTTATAGTAGAAATTAAAAAATTTGTCCGGAGGAGACCTCCTTCGGGAATGCGCAAAAATAACGGTTATTTACCAGCTTGTTATGCGCAAGCGATTGTGCAGTAATATAACATGTGTATAAGTATGTGCACAGATAGAGAACAGGCATTACTGATTACCAGACAGGAAGTTGATAAACCCGGATTTACTTTCTATTTTTGCCGCTATGGATACTGCCAGAGAACAATTGTTAATATTGCTTACTACTCCCCTGTACATTATTGTAATTGGCGCTGAGATGATCTTAAGCCATTTACGCAAACAGGATACCTATTCGCTGAAGGACACGTTGCAAAATGTGTATTTCATGCTATTGAACGGCGGCATCGATTTGCTGTTCAGGGCTGTTTATGTAGGGGTGATCCTTACTTTCTTTTACGATCACCGCATAGCAGCGCCCATTACCAACCCGGTAATTTACTGGCTGGTACTGCTGGTTTTTGAGGACTTTATGTATTACTGGCTGCACCGCGTAGATCATTATTGCCGCCTGTTCTGGGCCACCCATTTTACGCATCATTCCTCCTCCAAATTTAATCTTACTGTAGGTTTCCGCTCGTCAGTACTGGAACCACTTTATCGTTTTGTATATTTCATACCTATCGCGTGGCTGGGATTTCAGCCTATAGATATTATCTTTATTTATGCTGCCACGCAGATATGGGGCATTTTAGTGCACACCGAAAAAGTAGGAAAAATGGGCATTCTTGAATACATCCTGGTTACGCCCTCCCATCACCGGGTGCACCACGGCTCCAATCCTAAATATTTAGATAAAAATATGGGCATGTTCCTGATTATCTGGGATAAGCTCTTCGGAACATTCCAGAAGGAATTACCCGCTAACGACTATCAGCCCATAAAATATGGCCTTACCACACCTATCCCCAGGGAAGATGCTTTTACCATCGTATTTTATGAATGGATCAATATTTTTAAGGACCTGAAGCGAAAAAACCTTACCTGGAAACAAAAGCTGGGCTATATTTTTGGTCCGCCAGGCTGGAGCCATGATGGCAGCAGGAAAACGAGCGAACAAATGAGAGAAATAGAAGAAGCGGAGCAAAAGCAAAAAGCGTAATGGGTAAAGAAATGCTATATAACTGGGAGAAGAGATCAAAAGAGCACCGGAAGCAATACCAGCAGCTTTTAAAAAGAACGGATAAGAATAAAATATTGAAAGCCCTGCCCGGATTAAATGATGAAGCTTATAAAAATGTAGACTGCCTTACCTGCGCCAACTGCTGTAAAAATTATTCGCCACGCTTTAAAACACCCGATGTAAAGCGCATTTCGAAATACCTTGGGATGAAAGAAAGCGTTTTTATTGATACTTACCTGCGCGTGGATGAAGAAGGAGATTTTGTGGTTAAATCATCCCCCTGCCCTTTTTTGAATGCCGACAATACCTGTTCAGTTTACGAAGAACGCCCGTCAGATTGCGCAAGATTTCCTTATACAGATGAAGATGTTATTGTAAAACGCCAGGCTCTCACGCTCAAGAACAGCGAATTTTGCCCTATTACCTATTATGTGCTGGAAAAATTGTTGATAGGTTAAGTGTACAGATGCCGGTTACAAGTTACTGGTTGCTGGTTACAAGTTTCGGAATTGAACATTGAGCATTCCTACCCCCGTCCGTACCGGGACGGGCGGACGTCCGGTCAGGCAGGGATTGTTGAATATTACCCTAGTATAGAATTTCTGTACTGTATAGTTCATAGTTTATAGATACTGGTTACTTGAAACCTTTTCAACCTCCCTCCTGTCAACAGTCATCTGTCCACTGTCCTCTAGCCTATAAACTTCTTCCTCAAATCTTCCACCTGCTCATCATTTATAGGGATCAGCGCTCCCAGCGCAGAGCCCATTACCAGTGATTTCGCGCTAAATTCGGCCACTTCCAGGTAGTCGAAAGTCTGTAGCAGGTTTTTACCGGTTACAATATAAGAGTTATTGCTGATGATCACGGAAGGACGTTGCTGCAGCTCGGCCAGGATCTGCTCTTCCTTATTAATAAGCGTATGGAAAGGAAGAATGGGAATATCCTGCAGAAAGATCCAGCTTTCGGGAATGGTACGCACATTGAATGTTTTGCCCGTACAACCAAAAGCCATTACATAATTGGGCTGCGAAACAATAATGGAGTTAACATTAGGGTTTTGCTCATAAATTTTCTGGTGTAGCAAAGTCATACGGCTGGGCGTTTTACCAGGTTCGCGTTTTCCTCCCTTGATCTGTATAATATCATTAGGCTGAAACTCCCAGCGCGACTTATCTTTTGGCGTTATTAAAAAATCATTACCCTTTAAACGTGCCGAAACAATACCATAAGAGCTGATCATCAGCCCCTGCTCACAAGAACGGCGCACTATTTTACAAATCTTTTCCCGAAGGTCCAGCTCTTCCGGCGAATGCTCAACATTATCCAGTTCAGGCAGGTTCATTGCCTGCGTCTTATCGTGGTAATCATGTATTTCTTCTTCGCTAAGCGGTTTGCTTTGTCCTAAAGCGCCTGCATTCAATAAAGTAACGGCTACCGATTCCAGGGTTTCAAAACGCTGAAAAGCATTATCCAGGTCAGTGCCACCAACCACGGTACCGTGGTTTTCCATGATCACCGAATCAAAGCCCTTTTCAAACTCATGAGCAATTTCTTTACCCAGTTCTTCGCTGCCCGGTAAGGCATAAGGCGCATATCCTACTGCACCGCAGGAGAACTTAGCTTGTGACAGGGTATTGGTATCGGGTATTTTCCTCACAATACTAAAAGCCACCAGGCCCGGGGGATGAGCATGAATAACAGCTTTAATATCGGGCCTTCGTTTGTATATAGCACGGTGGAATGGATATTCGGAAGAAGGTTTATGTTTCCCTTCTATGCTGCCATCGGCTCTTACACACATAATATCTGATGGCGCTAAAGAGCCTTTATCCACACCCGATGGCGTGATCCAGATATTCCCGTTATCATCAATTACAGAAATATTCCCTCCCGATGTAGTAGTAAGCCTTCTTTTGTAAATACGATTGATAATCTCTACAATCTGGCTTCGGGGATGCATTGTAAGCAGGTCTGCGTATTCTAACATAAAATTTAAGTTTGGCAATCAGGTGTAAAACTAACAGCATCGCTTTATAAAATTGTCCTGTACTTACCTGCTTATGGCAATATCACAGCTTTCCACCATCCCTGATCAGCCTGAAAATAAGGCCTGTTAGTATAATATTGCTATTACGAAATGATCACAATCATACTGAGGTCTGTCTGATATCATATATACAGCACAATGTCAAATACAGCCTGCTGGCAGAATTATTAAATATGCTATCGCTTTTCTTTAAAAGAGTAAGGCTAAATTTGCATACATTTTTATTTTATGAGGCAAAAGGTTTTAGTGATAAAATTAGGCTCGGCCGTAATCACCAATGCAAATGGTAATATTAACAAAGCTGTTATTAAAAAAATAGTGGAAGATATAGCTACACTGAATCAGAACTATAAGATCGTTTTGGTAAGCAGCGGCGCCGTAAGCAGTGGTAAAAAATATATACAGGATTATAAAGGCACTTTACTGCAGCGCAAGGTAGCGGCTGCCATCGGCAACCCTATACTTATCCAGCTCTACCGCCACTATTTTCAAAAGCGCGGCCTTACCGTGGCGCAGGCTTTATGCGAACGCTCACACTTCAGTAACCGCAAACAATTTTTACAGTTGCGGGATACCTTCAAAACTTTCTGGCAGCACAATGTGATCCCTGTAGTAAATGAGAATGATGTGATCAGCGACCTGGAGCTGAAATTTTCAGATAACGATGAGCTGGCCACACTCCTTGCCATAGCATTTGACGCAGAAAACCTGGTGCTTTGTACTTCTGTAGGCGGATTTTTGGACGATAACAAAAATATCATCAGAGAAATAAGATCTGTTAATACAGATATATTATCACTGGTAAAGAAGGGGGAAAAATCAGAATTCGGGCTGGGCGGTATGCTGTCCAAACTCACTTTTACACGGCTGGCCACTAACCTGGGCATTAATATAATCATGTGCGGCCTGCAATCTGCCACCCCTATCAGCGATGCGCTTAATAAAAAATCAGGTAGTTTTTTCTACGCTCAAAAGTCCAATTTAAAAAACCGCCAGAAATGGCTGGCCAGCGGATCTATTACTTTAGGAAATATTAAGCTGGACAAAGGTGCTGCAAAAGCCGTTGCAGAACGCAAAAGCCTGCTGACAGTTGGGATTACTGATATAGAAGGCCGTTTTGCAGCAGGAGAAGTAGTACAGCTGATGAACGAAAATAGCGTTATAATTGGTGTGGCAAAAACAAAGCTGAGCAGTAGCGAACTTAAAAAACGTTTAAAAGAAAAGAACAGTTTGGCAGCTCATGCAAATGATATAGTTTTGATATAAGAGTTGTTTAAACTTTTTAAAAGAAACCACATAGGAACATAGAAACAGGAAATCTGTACATAAAAAAGGAGAAGATAGTAGCACAAAGATTTTTCATCGAAGATGAAAAGCTATGTTTCGCTAAGTCTCAACCTAAAATTGGGTACTACACCCCTAATATTATACATCTTTCTATGTATCTATCTGGTTAAAAATTAGCTTAAACAAGTCTATAGTTATAAACTAATTACTCAAAAATTTTCTATAAATGTCCATACAAACCTTACTTATAAAGGCAAACAAGGCCAAAACGGCTCTTCAAAAATTACCTGAACGGCAGCTTAAAAAATTATTGCAGACTATAGCCGATGGCATCATTGTCAACGAAGCCGCTATTCTTAAAGCTAATCAGAAAGATCTTGCCGCTAAAGATCCCAACGATCCTAAGAACGACAGGCTGATGCTTAACAGCCAGCGCCTTAAAAATATTGCGGCAGCTATTAAAAATGTGGCAAAGCTGCCAGATCCTACAGGAGAAGTACTGACACAAAGAACTTTGCCCAACGGCATCAAACTTAAAAAAGTAGCTGTTCCTTTAGGTGTGGTAGGTGCTATTTATGAAAGTCGCCCTAACGTAACCTACGACATAGCGGCCCTTTGCCTGCGCAGCCGTAATGCCTGTGTGCTCAAGGGCAGCAGTGATGCGCAACATACCAACAAAGTGTCTATCGGCATCATTCAAAAGGCCTTAAAAGAATCAGGGCTGGATGCCGGCACCGTTTGCCTGCTGCCACCGCAGCGCGAGATAGTGCAGGAAATGTTCACAGCTACTAAATATTTAGATGTGCTGATCCCCCGCGGTTCGGAAGGGTTGATCAATTTTGTGCGGCAGAATAGCTTGGTTCCCGTAATTGAGACGGGGGCCGGCGTGTGCCATGTGTATGTAGAAAAAAATGCAGACCTTCAGCAGGCAGTAAATATTACAGTGAATGCCAAAGTAAGCCGCCCTTCTGTTTGCAATGCAGCCGATGCTATTTTGGTGGATGAAGCTATTGCGCCACGGTTTTTACACCTGCTGAAACCTGAGTTTGAAAAATACAAAGTTGAAATTCTGGCTGATGCAGCGTCCCACAAAAACCTGGAGGGGTATCCGTATTTAACAAAGGCCAAGGCAGCAGATTTCGGGCGTGAATTTCTATCATTGAAATGCGCTGTCAAAACTGTAAAAGGCATTGATGAGGCGTTAGACCATATAGCAAAATATTCTACCAAACATTCGGAAGCTATTGTATCAAAAAATAAGAAAGCCTGCGAGCGCTTTGTAACAGAAGTAGATGCTGCAGCCGTTTATACCAATGCTTCCACAAGGTTTACCGATGGTGAAGAGTTTGGGTTAGGAGCCGAAATAGGCATTTCTACCCAAAAGCTGCACGCCCGCGGACCTTTTGCTTTAGAAAAGCTGGTAACAGAGAAATGGGTGCTGGAAGGTAATGGGCAGGTACGGTAAGAGAAATAGATATAAGATAACAATCTACAAACATGCTACAAAAGATCAAACGGGATATTTGTATTATTAAATACCGGAAACTACCCCTTATAGCATACGATAAAAAGGAGAATGACGAGGTTTGCTTTTTTCCTCAACATCAATCCTGTCATTGGATAAAATACGATAAAGCACTAAACAGAAGTAATAACAGGAATTTAAAAGCTGAATTTATCCAGCTTCTTCAAAATCTGAATATTGAGGATTTGATATTCTTCGGTGCAACTAATCAACCGTGGATTTCAAAGTTTACTTCAAAACGAACAGATCATAAAACGTTGGTTAAATCCCTTAGTTACTTTAAATCGCATAAAATCTGGCGAAAGTTTAATGGCGGAGTAGCTGTTAACATTAACGATATGAGTCAGTTCTTTACCCATTTTTACACACTAACCAAATGTGATGGCAGCTTTTTCGACTATTATTTTATAGATCAAAATGAATACTTCTTATTCTATCTCCATTATTCAGGAGAAATTGAAGTAAGAATACAGACAAAAAAGTCGGCTAAACAATTTCATGAACAAGTAAAAAAAATGAGATTTATCATTAGAAGTAAGAACTAAAACAGCAAGTGAGAAAACTCATATTAAATACTTTCCCGCAATAGCCGATATGATTTTTGATTTTCAACGTTATATTATTCACATCATTTATTATAAAAAACCTGGAATATTAAATTGTATGTCCTACCCTGCGGGCTTTGGGCAGTTTCCTGACAGTTAAAAAGTGGGGGTAATCAATCATTCATTCTCAGAAAATGGTTTTCCAGGTGGCTACGCATACCGTTCCGGAACTCTTCGGACGTGCCATTTTCAAGAATCTGGACTAATTGCTTATGCGAAGTGAATTTTTTAGGGTTCACTACAGGTTTAAAAAGAGAGCTTTTTTCAACATAATCAAATACCGGTAATAACAGGCTCTGAAATTTTATCAGTGTTTCATTATGACTGATCCGGTACAGTTTTCCATGAAATGCAATCTCATACGATGCCTCAAACATTTGGTTTTTTGTAGATGCCGGCTCGTTTTTCACAATCTGCTTTAACTCCTTTATGTCTTCTTTTGTTACATTCCGAAACAGCAGATCAGCCATACCAACTTCAAGCACCAGGCGGATTTCAAAAATTTCTTTAAGGGTGTCATCGCTCAGAACATAAGGATTCAGGCTTTTGGCGAGGTTACCAAATATATCAGGACTGGTTATTACAGCGCCTTTTTTCTTTTTGGTATCTATCAGTCCCATCATCCTGAGCCTCATCAGGGCTTCCCTTATCACTGTGCGGCTCACACCAAGTGTTTCCGCCAGTTCCAGCTCTTTGGGTATGCTATCCCCTACTTTAAGCTTCCGCTGATGTAACAATTCTATGAGATTAGCTTCTACCCTGTCCACCAGGGTATGATTATTTATTGATTTAAAAACGCTGTGCACTGCTCAAAATTTGTAGCAACAAAGAAAACAAAACTATCGGGAAATAAAAAAAAATTTGACAGATCAAAAAATAGCGTTAATTTTATTATGTCATACTTAATACTTAAATCAAATTCTCTATTTATGCGACTTGCTTTTTTGAAAAAGATGCTGTTCATCTGCTGTGTCTTTTTATCGTATTCCGCATGGGCACAAACCAAAACTTTTAGTGGTACAGTGCTTGACGAAACAACAGGCACAGTGCTTGTTGGAGCTACTATAACTAACAAAAAACCAGCCTCCACAAGCATTACAGACGAAACCGGCACCTTTAGAATTTCAGCTAATGAAGGGGATATGCTGGAAGTAACTTATACAGGGTATACCCCTAAACAGGTTACATTAGGAAGCCAGGAAAATCTTACCATTATTTTATCTGCCGAAGCTACATCAAAACTTGACGAGGTGGTAGTGGTAGGCTATGGTACGCAAAAGAGAAAAGAGTTTGCAGGAGCTGCCTCAAAAGTTAATCCGTTAACATTTGAACATACGCCAAGCTCCAATGTGGCTACAGCATTACAGGGAACAGTTCCCGGCTTGTTGGTACAGCAAACAACCGGTCAGCCTGGCTCCTCACCAAGAATAGTATTCAGGGGTGGAACTGGTTTTGACGGAACAGGAGATCCGCTTGTTGTGGTAGACGGAATCATTTTGCCTTCCCTATATGGGCTTGATATGAATGATATAGAATCAATGGATGTACTGAAAGATGCAGCATCAGCCGCTATTTATGGTGCAAGGGCAGCTAATGGTGTAGTGCTGATCACCACCAAAAAAGGGAAAAAAGGAAGATCGCAGGTGCAGTATGGCGTTAAACAAACTATTAACTACTCAAGAAGCATAGCAGATGATTATCTAAGTGCAGAAGATTATATCCGGATGAACAGGCTGGGATTACGGGCCAGATATATTGCGGACTCACTTACGGGGACTGGTGTTACGGGTGATAAAGGACAGCTTACCGGAGCTTGGGGCTGGGCATTTGGAGGTACCAACTCCTCACCTGTGGGGCTTTACACTACCCAACGCGTAACAGATGCCAACAGAAAATACTTATCAGACCCCAACTGGGAACTTTTGGTAGACCCTAACCCGTTTTTTCCAAGCGCGATGGATAGCATTTTATACCGGGCAATATCTACACAGGAACGCGAAGCTATGTTGATGCAGCGAACCAATACTACCGAACATTCCCTATCGTTTTCGGGCGCTAATGACCAGGGTGCATTTGCATTGAATCTTAATTCGGTTAAAGATAATGGTGTAATAATCGGTTCCTGGCTAAAACGTATCAATATGAACTTTAACGGTTCGCTGAACGTTGGAAAAAACCTGAAGATAGCATTGAATACATCTGCCTATAATGTTGAGCAGGCCCTGCCCTATTCCGAGCCAGGCGTGGCTGGCAGCACAGGTGCTACGGGCGGTCTTATGCAGCGCTTTTTAGGTGTAGCGCCTACCGTTCGTTATTATAACGACACTTCAGGAGCAGTGCTGCCCGGACCTAATGATGTTACCTTAGGTAACCCCGAATACTGGGGACAACTATATATTAACAGCACCAATCAGCAGCGTTTCATGGGAAGCCTTAATATTGAATATACGTTACTCCCATTCCTTAAATTGATCGCCAACGGCTCGGGGTATATGCTTTATCAAAATAACAATTATTTTACAAAAGCCTACCAGCAGGGCAACGGTGGTTCCATGAACACAAACCGACCGGCTTCTTTTAGCAACTACCGCGATATCCAATATACTTATAACAGCTTTCTTCAATTCGACAAAAACATCAATAATCATACTATCAGCTTTATGGCCGGTGGAGAATTTCTCGAATACAAGCGATTTACCTTCTCCGGCTCTGCACAGGGAGCACCAACAGATATTATTCCCTGGCTATCAGCCGCTACCCCGCCGTCTGTCCTCAATGGTGTAATCGTGAATCCAGTTAGCGCTTCATCAAATTTCCCATTCTGGGAGCGGGTAGTTTCAGGAATCAGCAGACTCAATTACTCATACCGTAATAAATACTTCTTCACCGGTATCCTTCGTTTGGATGGCTCCAGCAGACTTGATGAGAAAAACTATTATGGTTTATTTCCCGGAGCATCAGTTGGCTGGAATTTACATAGCGAAGACTTTTTCAGAAACAGTAAATTCTCTGAATACATCAGCACTGTCAAGCCCCGCTTCAGTTATGGAGAAAACGGGAACCTGCAATTCTTTGGTACCAATTATTTTCCAACGGCCCAGGTGTATTCAAACGCGGGTGTGTATAATGGCTTAGGCGGCACTTACGCACCAAGCTATATTAACCCAAATCTTACCTGGGAAAGTACCAATTCACTAAACTTTGGTGCAGACCTTGGCTTCCTTAATAACCGGATCACTTTAATGGCTGACTATTTTATCAGAAATGTTTTTGACAAACTGGCTAGCCTGCCTATTTCTGCCCAAACCGGCTTCACAGGTTACACAACTAATTTATCGCAACTGCAAAACAGGGGATGGGAACTGGCCGTAAATGCAAAAGTAATCACACCTAAAACAGAGAACGGCTTTAGTCTTGACATGGGAGCTACGTACTATACAGTTAAAAGTTATGCCGTAAAACTGCCTTATAACGGACTGCCGGGCAACAGGCAGGGGACTATACAGGTGTGGGATCCCAACAACCCCGGCCAGCTCATGCAGGTGAATGGTTTAATAGAAGGGCAACGTGTAGGATATGATGAAGTGTGGGCGCCTAAATGGGACGATATATATAGAACACAGGATATGATCAACGCAGACGCCAATGTATATAATGCCTTCCTTCCCTATGCAGGAGTCAATAAAAAATTCAAGCAGTTAGGCGATGCACAATGGCACCAGGTAAATAAGAATGATACGATAGACTCAAGACAATATGTCTTCGTTGGCCGCACTACGCCAAAGGGATCAGGAAGTTTCTTCTTTAACGCAGGATACAAAGGGGTACGTCTATACACTGCGTTTGACTATGCCTACGGCTTCGTAATCCTAAACAACAACAAATTAAGAGGACTAAGCCAGGTGCAAGGCTCACAAAACAGCACGAAAGATGTGCTGGATACATGGACACCCAATAATCCTAATGCATCTCTCCCTATGTTCTATTGGGCCAACCAGGGCCGGAACTTCGCTACTGATGCATCGGGCAATAACCCTCCTGCCAACCTTTGGGAAAAGGGAGATTATCTGATGCTCAGAGAAATGACGGTAAGCTACAGCCTTAGCAATAATATCGTTACTTCTGTTTTCAGGAATAAGATTAAAGGGCTTAGCTTATCCCTGACCGGCTCCAACCTGGTGTACTTTACAAAATACAGCGGTATTTTCCCTGAAGTGGGCGGATTTGATAATGGCCGTTATCCAATTCCTAAACGCCTAACATTGGGAGCACAAATTACTTTATAAATACAATAAACTTTACAATAATGAGACTCAATATATTATCATTCTTAATAGGTTTAGCAGGTATTGCTTTATTTTCCACATCGTGCAAGCGCATGTTGGATGAAGTAATGCCGCAGGACAGGATTAGTAAATCCCTGGCGCTCACCGATGCCGGCGCTGCACAAACATTATATGCCGGGGTATATTCCCAGTTCCGATCTAATGTAGGCACTTTCTTCAACCTGGGTGAAATGCGCTCGGATATATGGGCCGATGGCATTTTTACCGAATCGGTTGACGGAACCGCGCTACAATTATACACCCATAATATCAGTGCATTAAATGTCCCTTACGGCAACTGGGCAGGCTTTTACAATCTTATTTACAATATCAACAATGTTATAGACGTGCTGCCCAAAAGTCCTATAGTTGCGGCTACCAGCCAGCGTGAAGTGGCAGAAATGTATGGTTTAAGGGCATATATTTATTATATTATGCTGAAGACCTGGGGTGGTGTTCCCATTTCAACAACCCCTGTCATTACTATCAATAATGCAGAAGAGACCTACAAAGCAAGAAGCACACCCGATTCGGTAATGCTGCAGATAAAAAGCGATATTGAAAAGTCGCTTGAGTTGTTTGGAAGCAGCAATGCTATTTCCACAGGCAACCGCGTTTTCTGGAACCGTGTTGCATCCCTGGTATTAAAGAGTGATGTGTACCTGTGGTCGGGCACTCATATGGGCGGTGGTAATGCCGATTTCACTATTGCAAAAAATACTTTGCAGGAAGTAATGAATTTACAGGGAAGTACACTGCAATTACAAACCAACTATGCCCATATTTTCGACCCCACAAGAAAAAACAACAATCCTGAACTTATTTTTGCTGTTAACTATGAGCTAGGGCAGGCCACCCAGGGAGCCTTCGGTGCATTCCTGGTAAATAATATTCAGGCATCGGGGCTGTCTTTTGCAAAAGCTCCTACCCCAACAGTTTCATCAGTATATCCTTATGTAGGTGGTGCTAACCGAGTGGGAATGTCTCAGGTTACTATCGATAAGCTTACGGCTGATGCATCTGATCAGAGGATCCCAAATTCATTCCGGGTAATGTATGCCGCTGCCGAGCCGTTTGCTACAAGAGGAGTAATGCTTACTAAATTTATCGGAACTACGTCTGGCACAACGCAGGTGTACAATAACGATTATCCCATTTATCGCTATGCAGATGTGTTATTGCTGATGGCCGAAGCAAAAACTAAATTAAGTGAGGATCCATCTTCAGAGATCAATCAGATACGAACCAGGGCTTACGGAGCCGCTGCACCTACATTTACTAACGGTACGGTCAGTGACAATATGAATGTTATTTTAGAAGAGTACCTACGGGAATTTATTGGTGAAGGCAAACGGTGGTGGGCATTAAGAAGAGCTGGTGATAGTTATGTATATAGCGCAATCAGGCCGAGCTATTTATCACCAACTACAACAGCAAAAATGTTACTACCCATTTCCCTGGGAATGATGAATAACGACCCCCTGCTTAAACAAACTCCTGGCTATTAATTACATAAACATTATTGAAATGACAGAAACGATTGATTAGCTTATTTTGCATATATAAAATAATATCAGTCGAAAAGTATTATATATGAATCATCAAAAACTTACAGGCCTTATTGCAGCGCCCTTCACTCCTATGAATGAAAAAGGTGAGCTGAACCTCGGTATTATTCCCGCCTATTACAGCTTGCTTAAAGACAACAGGATCATCGGTGCTTTTATAAACGGTTCAACCGGCGAAGGCGTATCACAAACCAAAGAAGAAAAAAAGCTGGTGGCGCAGGCATGGGCCGATGCCACTTCAGGAGACGCAGATTTTAAAGTGATCAACCTGGTTGGGGGCACTTCGTTAAATGAGTGTAAGGAAATGGCTGCTTATACAGAGCAGCTGGGCCTGTACGCGGTTTCATTTACCGCGCCGTTCTATTTCAAACCTGCTACGCCCCACGCACTGGCCGAATGCTGCAAGCAGGTGGCGGCCGCAGCTTCCAACACAGCCTTTTATTATTATCATATTCCTGTGCTTACCGGGTGCAATATCAGCATGTATGATTTATTAAAAGCTGCTGACGGGTCTATACCAAACTTCGCAGGCATAAAGTACACCCACGAAGATTTTATGGATTTCCTTTCCTGTATGTATATAGACAATGGCAGGTACGATATGCTTTGGGGCCGCGATGAAAATATGCTGCCGGCATTGGCTTTAGGCAGCTTTGGCGCTGTAGGCAGCACATATAATTATGCGGCGCCCCTGTATCACCAGCTGATAGAGGCATTTAAAAACGGGGAGCTGGAAAAAGCAAAAGATCTCCAGCATCAATCCATAGAAATGATCCGTCTGCTGGGCAAATATGGCGGTATAGCCACCGGTAAAGCATATATGAAATTAGTAGGCATTGATTGCGGTGGGTTTCGCCTGCCGGTGCAAAACATGAGTGATGATGATTTTGAAAATTTCAAAAAAAATGTGGCTTCAATTGGTTTTGAAAACTTTTGTTCCAAACATCCTGTTGCAGAAACATCATAAACATGCTTCAAAACGCCGGTCTGTTATATTATCTTCTATTAATAGCAATGATGCCGCTCGCCGCCTGCCATACAAAGCCAGAAAGCAAACCTGTTCTGCAATGGAGCGAATATGCAGTGCTGCCGGACACCGGCAATAGGCCCTCTTTGGGTTATGCCGGGCCGGTTACAGGTATTATCAGCAACATGCTGGTTATTGCAGGCGGCGCTAATTTCCCTGACGATATGCCCTGGGAAGGTGGTAAAAAACAATATTACAATGAAGCGTACATAACAGCTATTGACGCAAGTTTTCCATCCTTCCAAAAATTTACGCTGCCTTATAAAGCAGCTTACAGCGCCAATTGCAGCACAGTTCAGGGTATAGTATGCGCCGGCGGAGAGAACGAACAGGGGCCTTTAAATAAGGTACTCCTTTTGCAATGGATAAATGATCAATTGCAGGTTACGCCGTTACCCTACCTTCCTGAGGCAATTACGAATGCTGCAGCTGTTGCTATAGGCAGCAAGGTATTTGTGGCCGGAGGGGAAACCCCATCGGCCGCACTCGCGGGCCTGCATGTGCTGGATCTGGCAGACACATCAAAAGGATGGCAGCCGCTGAAAAACATTCCGCACGCAGTATCGCATACGGTTCTGGTTGCTACAAAAGATGGTAAGCATATTTATCTTTCAGGAGGCCGTAAAAAAAACAGCAACGGCGTCAGTGATCTTTACAACAAAGTGTACGAATATGATGTTGCGGACAACAGGTGGACGGAAAAGGCGCCCCTGCCCTACGCACTCAGTGCCGGTACCAGCACTATAGTCAATGATCATTATATCGCAATGTTTGGTGGCGACAAAGGGGCAACTTTTCACCAGACAGAAGTATTGATCAGCAATATTAAAAATGAAACGGATTCTGTTAAAAAGCAGCAGCTGGTTGCAGAAAAGATAAAACTCCAATCAGGTCATCCCGGTTTCAGCAATGAAATATGGCTGTATGATATTAAGAACGATTCCTGGACAACAGGCGGCAATATTCCTTTTGCCGTTCCGGTAACCACCACTGCTGTAAAAAAAGAAAACAGGATATGGATACCCTCGGGTGAAATAAAAGCGGGTGTAAGAACGCCGCAGATCTTGTCAGGAGAAATAAAATGAACAGGCAACCTGCCAATATAAAATATTATGAACGATAGCTCATCAAACATTAGTAAGCCACAGTTGACCATTTCTTCTTCGGGAGGCAGGGGGGCATATCCCTGGCTGGTAGTAGCGCTGTTATGGGTAGTAGCGTTGCTCAACTATATGGACAGACAGATGCTCAGTACCATGAAAGATGCTATGAAGCTGGACATTACCGAGCTGCAATCTGCCGAGCGCTTTGGCTTTTTAATGGCCATTTTCCTGTATATCTATGGCTTTATGAGCCCCGTTGCCGGCAGCATTGCAGACAGGGTTAACCGCAAATGGCTGATCGTGGGCAGCCTGCTGGTATGGTCGTCTGTTACTTATGGTATGGGAATGGCCACCAGCTTTAACCAGCTGCTTTGGCTGCGCGGCCTGATGGGTGTAAGCGAGGCATTGTACCTGCCCGCCGGCCTTGCCATGATAGCCGATTACCATACCGGTAAAACAAGATCGCTGGCCATAGGCATTCACATGACGGGACTATATACCGGCCAGGCGTTGGGCGGCTTTGGAGCCACCGTAGCCGCTGCCTATAGCTGGCATACCGCCTTTCATTGGTTTGGCGTTGTGGGTGTTTTTTATGCTTTCGTGCTGATGCTTTTATTAAAAGACACAAAAAACCCGAAGGCATCTGTTACAAAACAAGATGAGAAAATACCTTTAGCTAAAGGGTTGGCAGCACTGTTCTCCAATATTGCTTTTTGGGTCATACTGTTTTATTTTGCGGCCCCCAGCCTGCCCGGGTGGGCTACCAAAAACTGGCTTCCCACTTTATTTGCTGACAGCCTGCAGATCCCTATGGCTCAGGCAGGCCCTATGTCAACCATCACTATCGCTGCATCGTCATTTATAGGTGTTATTTTGGGCGGTATTCTTTCTGACCGCTGGGTGCAAAAAAACATCCGCGGCAGGGTATATACAAGCGCTATCGGCCTGGGACTTACCATTCCTTCCCTCATATTTTTAGGATTTGGGCATAGCCTGTTTGCAGTGATTAGCGCGGCTGTTTTTTTTGGGATTGGTTTTGGCATGTTTGATGCCAACAATATGCCTATACTTTGCCAGTTTGTGCCGCCCCGTTTGCGCGCTACGGCTTACGGCTTTATGAACATGGTGGGCGTTTTTGCCGGCGCTTTTATTACCAGTTTATTAGGCAAAGCAACAGACGAGGGCCACCTGGGGGAAAATTTTGCTATGATGTCGGTTATCGTTGTCATAGCCGTTCTACTGCAATTGTGGTTATTGAAACCAAAGACAAATAATTATACAGACTCCGATTAAAACATTTACGATGCTTACAACAAAAATTCACTTCTTATTATCATTCCTGTTGTTTTATGCAGGATTTACAGTTACTGGCTACAGCCAGCAGGCCATTACAGCAGAGGTATCGGGCTACACCATACCTGTTTTAAAAAGAGCCGATCATAACCCTATACAGCGCATCAGCCTGTATGTACCGGCGGGAGCGGCATCAGTAAAAAGCATTTCTTTAAAAACAGATACATACAGCGTTAAAGCTTTTGATAAAATAACCATCTACAATACTGGCAAAGAACCTTTGTTTTCGGGCAAAGACGTGGCAGGAACAGCAACCCCAACAAATAACCATACTATTATTTCGTTAGAGGTACCGCTAAGTCCCGGTTTTAATTACCTGTGGCTAAGCCCTACATTAAAAGAAGAAGCCGGTACAGGCAAACCGGTAAAAGCAGAAATAAGCAGTATTGGGATTTCAGGTAATAAAACAATCATCCCTAAAAACAAGAACCCCCAAACAAAGGGATGGAACACGGGCGTTTGCATCCGCAAACCGGGAGATGAGCAGGTGCATACCTACCGGATACCGGGCATTACAAAAACAAACAAAAACACGCTGATAGCCGTATATGATATAAGGTACAGCAACAGCCGCGACCTGCCGGCAGATATTGATGTAGGCATGAGCCGTAGCACAAACGGAGGGCAAACATGGGAGCCGATGAAAGTAATTATGACTATGGGTAAAATTGGTGATAACAGCGGCATAGGCGACCCGGCTATTTTGTTTGATCCTGTAACAAAAAAAATATGGGTAGCAGCGCTATGGAGCAAAGGTAATCGTTCTATTTCAGGCTCTGAGCCGGGTTTATCGCCCGATACCACCGGCCAGTTTGTGCTGGCTTACAGCGATGATGATGGCCATACATGGTCAGATCCTGTCAATATCACTGCGCAGGTAAAAAACCCGATATGGCATCTGTACTTCCAGGGACCCGGGAACGGAATCGCGATGCAAAATGGCACATTGGTTTTCCCCTCCCAATACTGGGACGAAAGCAAAAAGCCTGGTATCCCGCACTCTTCTATTATTTACAGCAACGATCACGGGAAAACATGGAAATCGGGCATTGGCGCCAGATCGAACACAACCGAAAGCCAGGTGGCAGAAACCAAACCAGGCGTATTAATGCTGAATATGCGCGATAACCGCGGTAGCTACAGGAGCATTGCCACTACTAAAGATTATGGGAAAACCTGGCTAGAACATCCCACTTCCTACAACACGCTGCCCGACCCCGTATGCATGGCTTCTATTATTAAAGCAAAGGTGAAAGTGAAAGGCGTAGTAAAAGATGTACTGTTTTTCAGTAATATGAACAACAGCGATGCGCGCGATCATTTAACTATCAAAGCAAGCCTCGATCTTGGTGAAACATGGCTCCCTGCTCACAAGCTATTGATTGATGAAAGAAAGTCTTACGGCTACTCGGCCTTGGTCCAGGTAGATGACAACACCATCGGTATTTTATACGAAGGGGTACGGAACCTGAATTACGTAAATGTACCTGTATCAGATATTATTCAATAAAGGTTATAAACATGAATGGGCGCGAATGGATTTCATTGATCCTGCTATTGCTTGTATCCTTTGCAGATAGTGCATACAGCGCCATAAAAGTTGCCTGCATTGATCAAGCTACCCTGCCCCCCAATGCAGCAGGTACCAAACTATTGGCCAAACCAATAGTGGCACATTTTACAGGCAACACGGGTGGCCTGCAATTGCCACCGGTGTTTTCGGATAATATGGTGCTGCAAAGAAAAACACCCATACTATTTTGGGGAATAGCAGATGCAAACGAATCGGTTACCATAAAATTGGGCAACCTTATAAAAAATACAAAAGCCCGAACAGATGGCAGGTGGCAAATTATTTTTCCTGCACAGAAAGCCACCTATTCTCCTTTAACAATTGAGATCAAAACAAAAAAACAAACGCAATTATTCAAAAACGTACTGATTGGTGATGTATGGCTGTGCGCAGGTCAATCAAATATGTATTTTCCCTTGAAACAAAGTACGGGTGGCGATAGCATCATAAATTTGGCTGACAGCAGCCTGCCCCTGCGCCTGTTTAATTTTAAACAATTTGCAAAAACAGAGAACCGGGCCTGGGACTCTATTGAACTTCTTAAAGCGAACCAGCTGGATTTTTTTTCGGGCCAATGGCAAACCAACCAAAAAGCTGAAGTAGCCTCCTTTTCTGCTATCGGGTATGTGTTTGGGAAAAAAATAATGGAGACCGAAAAAGTACCTGTTGGTATGATTGAAATAGCAGTGGGTGGTTCACCGCTTATTTCTTGGGTGAGCCGCAAGGCTTTAGAAAATAATCCACTATTTGAATCTGCTTTTCAAGACTGGCGCAACACTGATTTCCTGGTACCGTGGTGCCGCGCCCGCGCTGATGTAAATCTGCAAAGAGCAAAAAACAATTTCCAGCGGCATACTTATGAGCCTTCTTATAATTTTGAAGCAGCGCTCAAAAAAATAATTCCTTTTCCAGTTAAAGGGGTGTTATGGTACCAGGGAGAAAGCGATACTGAAAATGCCGGATTATTTGAACAGCTGTTCCCTTTATTCGTACAGGATTGGCGCGCACAATGGAATACTAACCTGCCATTTTATTATGTTCAGCTTTCGGGCATTGACCGCCCGGCATGGAATCATTTCAGAGACCTGCAACGCAGATTACTTCGCACAGTTCCCAATACCGGTATGGTAGTAAGCAGCGATTGGGGAGATTCGCTGGATGTGCATTATAAAAATAAAATTCCCGTGGGCGAACGCCTGTCCAGACTTGCATTGGCAGATACATATAAAAAACCTGTAACTTCTGGTGGCCCTTTATTTACAAACGCTATTATTAGTAACAGAAAAATAATAATCAGTTTTCAAAATGCCAAAGGCCTGAAAACAGCTGATGGTAAAGCTATTCTCGGTTTTGAAATACTTACACACAACGGTAATTTTATTAAAGCGGATGCAGTCATTCAAAATAACAAAATAATTATACCAATACCTTGGGGTATTACTCCTGAAAAAATTGCCTATGCCTGGCAGCCATTTACACGAGCCAATCTTGTAAATGAAGACCTATTACCCGCAAGTACTTTCATTGAAACAATAAAATAAAAAAAGTGAACAAAGAAAAACTTATACAACTTAAAGATTTCTATGCAAACCAGTTATTAAATGACACGGTACCGTTTTGGTTTCCGCGAAGCGTGGATACCGAATACGGCGGTTATCTTTTAATGAGAGATGCTGATGGTTCATTGATTGATGATGATAAAGCCGTGTGGATACAGGGGCGGGCAGCCTGGCTGCTATCAACACTGTACAACACCATTGACCCCAGGAAGGAATGGCTGGATGCTGCTAAAGCCGGTATTGACTTCTTAAACAAATATTGTTTTGATACAGATGGGCAGATGTTCTTCCATGTTACAAGAGACGGCAGGCCTATCAGGAAAAGAAGGTATTTCTTTTCTGAAACTTTTGCAGTAATTGCCCATGCAGCTTACGCCAAAGCCAGCGGTGATGAGCAGGCAGCCGCAAAAGCAAGAGCGCTTTTTACGGCCTGTATTCAATATGTCGATGGAGAAAAAAAACTGCCCTCAAAATTTACCGGTACCCGACCGTCCAAAGGCATTGGCGTGCCCATGATTATGATGAATACTGCACAGCAGTTGCGCGAGACCATTGGAGATCCGCGTTGCGATGAATATATTGCTAAATGGATCAGGGAGATAGAAACATATTTTGTGAAAGATGATATACAATGCGTGATGGAGCAGGTAGCGCCCGATGGCAGCATTATTGATCATATTGACGGACGAACATTGAACCCGGGCCACGCAATAGAAGGTGCATGGTTTATCTTACATGAAGCCATGTACCGCAACAATGACGCACATCTGATCAGTTTAGGTTGCCGTATGCTGGATTATATGTGGGAGCGCGGATGGGATAAAGAACAGGGCGGCATTTTATATTTCAGAGATGTATATCATAAGCCCGTGCAGGAGTACTGGCAGGATATGAAATTCTGGTGGCCGCATAATGAAACCATTATTGCCACTCTATTGGCCTACCTGCTTACAGGAAATGAAAAATATGCTCAATGGCATCAAATGGTTCATGAATATTCCTATTCTCATTTTCATGACAGGCAGCACGGAGAATGGTTTGGCTATCTGCACAGGGACGGAACTATTGCCCAGACAGCAAAAGGAAATTTATTCAAAGGGCCGTTTCATTTACCCCGGCAGGAATGGTATTGCACCCAGATCCTTTCAAAACAGCTCAATAGCGAAATTTAATTTACATTGTGAATATATGAAAAGCATGTTACAACTAATCACAATGCTTCTCATTGGCCAATGTATTGGCGCGCAAACGCTTCCTCTTGGGCCAGATACGCTTTTTTCTCCTTATTATCATCAGCGCGTATCTTTATTTAAAAGTCTGCCGCAGACCAGTAACGACATCATTTTTGCAGGTAACAGCATTACTGATGGCAATGAATGGGGCGAGCTCTTTAATGATGCACATATAAAAAACCGCGGTATAAGCGGAGATATAACAACAGGCATTTTAAACAGAATAGGCGAAATCATTGCAGGCAAACCCGCCAAAGTATTTTTAATGACTGGCATTAATGACCTGGCAAAAGGCGTTGTTCCTGATAGCATTGTTAAAAATATACGGGCTATTGTGCAGCAAATACAAGCCCGATCGCCAGGCACAAGAGTTTATATTCAAAGCATACTGCCTGTAAATCCTGGATTCAAAAAATTCAGTAGCCACACCAATAAAAAAGAGGCAATAAAAATAATCAATAGCTGGCTGGATTCATTAGCCGGTACATCAGGTTATACGTTCATTGACCTGTATCATGCATTTGCTGATACATCCGGCGTTTTAAAAGAGGGTTATACCAATGATGGCCTGCATTTAAAAGGTGAAGCTTATTTGTTGTGGAAGCACCTTGTGTATTCCTATATATATGATTTAAATGCCAGGCCGGCCCTCATTCCTTATCCCGAACAGGTTTCATGGAATGAAGATTATTTTCCTATATACAAAATCACCGAGATCAATTTCACACAAAAGGAATTGGAAAAAGAAGCCGCGTTTTTAAAAAGCATTTTAAACAACCTGGGCTATGATGTACCAGTTTCAAACAGGGCAAGTGCCGGCGAATATGCTATTGATTTAAAACTTCATTTCACAGGTAGTAAACAGCATAACGAAGCCTATGAGCTGAACGTGGGCCATTCTGGTATTACGATCATGGCATCCACTCCGCATGGCATTTTCAATGGCATTCAAACCTTACGGCAGTTGTGGAGGGATGGCGTATTAATAAATCAATGTTTCATTAAAGACCAGCCGGCATTTTCATGGCGTGGCTATATGATTGATGTAGGAAGAAATTATATCCCGATGACAGCATTAAAGCAGCAGATCGATGTTATGAGCCAATATAAACTCAACGTTTTCCATTTTCATGCAACAGAAGATATTGCATGGAGAATCGCCATCGATCAATACCCTCAGTTAACGGCACCCGAAAATATGCTGCGCAATAAAGGGATGTATTATTCAAGAAAAGAAATCAGGGAGCTTATTGACTATTGCAAAGAACGTCATATTTTGTTTGTTCCGGAAATTGATATGCCGGGGCATAGTGCGGCATTTAAAAAGGCTATGAAAACAGATATGCAGAGCGACTCCGGAATGGTTTATCTTAAAAATATACTGAAAGAATTTTGCATGGCCTATGATGTGCCCTATATACATATAGGAGCAGATGAAGTAAAGATCACTAATCTCCGTTTTGTACCCGAAATGACGCAGTATATTGAAAGCCTGGGGAGAAAAGTAATCGGATGGCAGCCGGGCGGCAATTTTACCAACAGCACCATACGGCAGCTTTGGATGCACAACGAAGAACTGAAAGGAAAGGAGCTGGAATTAAAGCATATTGATTCGCGCCATCTGTACATTAACCACATGGACCCTTTGGAAGCAGTGGTCACTATTTTTAACCGAAAGATTGGGAATATCGACAAAGAATCTCCGGCAATTTGTGGCGGAACGCTTTGCATGTGGCACGACAGAGCGGTTAGAAATGAAAAAGATATTTTTTTGATGAACCCACTTTACCCCGGGATGCTCAGCTTTGCTGAGCGCATTTGGAAAGGCGGTGGTACCCAGGGCTGGATTGCCAACATAAGTGATGGAAATGAAAAGGCTTTTGCTGAATTTGAAAAAAGATTGCTGGACCATAAAATAACTTACTTCCAGGAAAAGGACTTTCCTTATGTAAAGCAATCACAACTGCAATGGGATTTGCTTGGCCCCTTCTATAACAATGGCAATACAGGGATGTTCTTCGCACCTGAAACAAAAAAGGCCGGCAAAAACAAACCGGCAAAAACAGTAACCGGCGGTACTATTGTGCTGCGTCATTGGTGGGCGCCTTTAATTAAAGGTGCCATTGATCATCCCGAAGAAAATACTACATGGTATGCCAGTACAAGAATATGGAGTAATGAAAATAGTTTAAAAGCATTCTGGGTCGGGTTTAACAATCTTTCCCGGTCTCCGGCAACTGATTCGCCGCCATTGGGTGAGTGGGATGAAAAGAACAGTATGATTTGGGTAAATGGAGAGCCGGTAAAAGCGCCTGACTGGCAACGGCCGGGGCAAAAAGGAAATTCAGAGATCCCTTTAAATGATGAAGGCTACGAATATCGCCCACCCACAATAATCCCGTTAAAAAAAGGGAATAACAAAGTGTTGGTCAAACTTCCTGTTGCTGGTTTTACCGGCAAGGATTGGCAAAACCCCGTAAAATGGATGTTCACTTTTGTGCCTGTAAAGCAAAACGCAGACGGCAAATGGGTGGAAGATGAAACAATAGAAGTAAGCCCTGTTAAAAAATAACACATAGAGAATAATATACTAATGTCTTTTATCAAAAATGCTGCAAAAAGTTGGACAGATCCCTTCTAAAAGCTAAAGGCATAATACGCCAAAATATTCACCTGTTTCCACAGCCCATACACACATTATTTTTCTATACTTCGCATTCACCAAATAATTGTTAATTTAGCTGCCACATAAAAGCATACAATTATGCCCGAAGTTCAAAACAGGCAGTTTCTCGATTTTGAAAAACCGATCAAAGATCTGTTAGACGAAATTGAGTTAACTAACGAGCGACAAGTAAAAACCAATATTGATCTAAGCGCACAGATCGAGCAGCTTCAGAATAAGGTGGATGAAACTCGTAAGACTATTACCCACAACCTTACGGACTGGCAGCGCGTACAGTTAAGCCGCCACCCCGACAGGCCTTACACGCACAAGTATATAGAGCTGATGACAGAAAACTATACTGAGCTGTACGGCGACCGTAATATTAAAGACGATAAAGCTATGGTAGGCGGTTTTGCTTCGTTAGACGGGCAAACCATAATGATCATCGGACAGCAAAAAGGATCCAATACCAAAAAACGGCAGCTGCGCAATTTTGGTATGGCCAATCCCGAAGGCTACCGCAAAGCATTGCGCCTGATGAAACTGGCAGAGAAATTTAACAAACCTGTTGTTACATTAATAGATACGCCCGGCGCCTACCCCGGCCTGGAAGCCGAAGAGCGCGGCCAGGGCGAGGCTATTGCACGTAACATTTATGAAATGATGCGTCTTAAAGTGCCTGTCATCTGCATTATCATTGGCGAAGGAGCAAGCGGCGGCGCGTTGGGTATTGGCGTGGGCGACAGGGTATATATGATGGAAAATACCTGGTACACAGTTATTTCGCCCGAAAATTGCAGCACTATCTTATGGCGCAGCTGGGACTATAAAATGAAAGCCGCCGAGCAGCTCAAGCTCACCTCAACTAAAATGAAAGAGTTTGGCTTAATTGACGGGATTATTCCAGAACCTGATGGCGGCGCCCATTGGAATTATGAGCAATCTGCTCAGCATTTAAAAAACCAGATACTGGCCGGGCTTGCTGAAATAAAGGATATGAAACCCGAAAAGCGCGTGGAAGCGCGCATAGAAAAATTCAGCAAAATGGGCTTCTGGGAAGAAGTGTAAATTGGAGATGACAGTTCACAGATGACGGTTGACGGGAAGAGGGTTGAAAAGTTTAAAGGTTAAAAAGTTGATAAGGATGACAGCGAGTGTAGTTGAAGATGGTCAAACTTTGAACATTGAAACTATATCCAGTATCCGGCAACCAGTAACCAAATATAATATACGATGTACGCTCTGCCATCTGTCAGCTATCATCAGTCATCATAAATGTCAAACTTTCAAACATTAAACATACAATGTCTTTGCAACAAAAACTTACAGGTACCGGTATCGCTATTGTAACACCGTTCACTTCTACCGGCGATTTTGACTGGCCTGCATTAGAAAATTTAATCAACTTCTGGATCAATAATAAAGTAGAATATTTAGTAGTAGCCGGAACCACCGGCGAAAGCGCTACCCTTACAAGAGAAGAAGAGCAGGTGCTTTTCGATTTCGTAAAAGAAAAAACGGCCGGTCGTGCCGGATTGGTGGCTGGTATTGGAGGTAACGATACAAGAGAAGCTGTACAGGCGCTTACTAACATGAAACTGGAGGGGTATGATGCCATTCTTTCAGTATCACCTTATTACAATAAGCCCCGCCAGGAGGGTATTTTCCAGCATTATAAAGCTATTAATGATGCGGCCCCGCTGCCCGTTATCATGTACAATGTACCCGGAAGAACAGGTATGAGCGTAAGCGCAGAAACTACTTTGCGTATTGCCGAAAACTGCAAAAATATTATTGCCACCAAAGAAGCTTCCGGCAATTTTGACCAGCTGAACCAGATCATGAAAAATAAGCCTGAAGATTTTATGCTGATCAGCGGGGATGACGGTATCACTTTACCTATGATAGCCCTGGGGGCAAAAGGGGTTATTTCTGTGGTAGCCAATGCTTATCCCGGCGATTTTTCAGAAATGGTACGCCTGTGCCTCGCAGGTAAATTCGCAGAAGCATTGCCGCTACATTTAAAATATACAGATGTGATCAATTCTATGTTCAGCGAAGGCAGCCCCTCCGGCGTAAAAGAATATTTAAAGCAAATGGGATTATGCAGTACCGATTGCAGGCTTCCTGTTGTGCCGGTAAGCGAAAAGCATGCTGCATATATTAAAACGCTGATGACCGCGTTATAATCATTAATAACATTTTACTGTACACATTAAATGCAACTAAAAAATAGTTGCATTTTTAGTTTAAGATTTTTATTGTTGTATGAGAATAGAAAAACTGATAGAGCGCTACGTTCACGCCTAAAGGATTTTACATGGGATGAACTAATAAAGATATTGAAGCACTATGGTTTTGAGGAAACAGGAAGAGGGAAAACAGGTGGTTCAAGACGGAAATTTGCTAATACACATAGCCAAATTATCAGTTTGCACGAACCGCATCCTCAAAATATTTTGAAACAATATCAGTTAAACATAGTCATTGAGCATTTGAACTTATAATAGGTAATAAGCAATTTATTTTATGAAGAACTATTTAGAATACAAAGGGTATATAGGAACGATAGCCTTTTCTGCAGAAGACAGGGTATTCTACGGAAAACTCCAGGGAATCAATGACCTGGTTACGTTTGAAGGATCTTCTGTAAAAGAGCTGGAAGCCGCCTTCAAAGAAGCTGTTACAGATTACCTGGAAACTTGTAAGACTTTGGGGAAATCTCCCGACAAAATTTATAAAGGCACATTTAATGTAAGAGTTCCGCAGGAGTTGCACCAGCAAACAGCGCTTTTGGCATCCAAAGCAGGAATTAATCTTAATGAGGCTGTAAAAAAGGCTTTGTCCTATATGGTAAAGCACGAAAATATTTTAACTGCCCAATAAGGATTTCTTTTGGGGCACATGAAACTTTCTGCCAGGTTTATTTATGCAAGCTTTTAAACCTGTAACCTACAGTAAGCGCGACATCTGATCTAAGCTGCTTCAGGTTCCGGTTGTCTAAGTTAACGATCAGATCTTCCCAGCTTGAATTTACGTAAGCATAAGCATTGTTCCCGTTATAACCTCCTATAATTCTGGCATCTATATTAACAGCATCCCTTAAACGTTTGTTCCTGTTAGTTCCAACATCTTTAATTCCCCCTGCACCAAGCGCCAGGGCCGGAGATATGCACCATTTTTTTTGACTAAATACAAAATTGTAGTGATATCCCAGGCTGCCGGTTAAAGAAAGCCATTGTTTATCGGGCACCAACAGCTTAGCTTTTATAGTATCAGTAATCGGAAAAGGACTATCAAGCATACTTATTTTTTGCCATTGCGGATTTAGTTTAAAAAAGACAGCTCCCGCGTTTTTGACCTGTTTTTCTGAAAAGAAAAAAGCGGCCCGGCTTGAAAAACGTTTCCCGTTGGTATAAAAATAAATATCGCTGCCTAATCTTGAGAACCGGGCATTATAAAGGGGCTGGTACCTGCTATGCGGCCGTTGAGGAATTAAAAGACCATTATACGAATCAAAATAAGGATGCAGCATTATTTTTTTTAACTTGAACGTAAATTCAAGCGATCTGTACTTAAACTTTGTACTGTTATCCAGATAAGTATTTGGCAGCGCCCAGGAATAAATGGCCGAAAGCCAGCTATAATTTAAGAAAACGCCATTATAAAAATTGCTGTTGGCCACAAGATTAAAACTTTGCCGGTGCTGACCTCTTGAGCTGAAATTCAGGGCCGATGTGTATTTTCCCGCAAAAATTTCAATAGTGTTTGAATTTTCAAATCTTTGAATATAGGCGGTATCCACCACCTCCTGTCCTGCCACTGCGCACCAGGCAAAAAGGCAGATAATAAACCAGCTATATTTTACAGCCTTATTCACTTTGAATGGATCGGAATTATATATTATTTAGACAGCCTGTAGCTGAGCCCAAGGCTCACCGCCACACCATGCGGGTTAATATCAAGATCATTAAAAGAAAGTTTATAACTTTTCAATCCTGCATCAACCTTACCCGCAACCCTGTTCTTACTATTTATAACTAACCCAGCACCGGCATAACCGTAAAACCCGGCCTCTCTTACATGGTAAAAAGATTGACCCGGTGCATCGGCCCGGTTATAATTTAATATTGTGATACCTTCGGACAAATGCAAAAAAAGATATACATGCTGCTGCCTCGTAAGTTTCAGGTATTGGCTCAGGTAAGTGGGCATTAATAACAGGCGCTGTATTTCCCAACCATTATCCGGATGAGTAGGCGTATATGCAAACCCGGTGGCAATACTCCAATCAATTTTATCAGACAGTATCCGGCTTATTTCAATTGTTGCACCGGGAAAATGATCACTGTGTGTACTATATAAATCATCAAAATTCAATGTCAGGGAGTGTTTACCTGTGGTTTGGGCCCAAAGAAAACCACCGGAACAAAGAAACAAAGCTGTTATAAATATTCTTTGCAGCATACAATTAATTACGAAGCAGTTATTCCTGCCAGAACAGGCGCCCCAATGTTGAGGTTATCATTTTTGAAAAAACTCGATCAATTCCTTTGCATCGCCTGGCTGCATTTTACCTCCCAGTATCAGCCTCACCTGGCGGCGGCGCAGGGCGCCATTATACAGTACTTTATCCTCATCCGTTTCCGGTTCTAAGGGCTGGGCGGGTGTGGGCCTGCCATTTTCATCTAATGCAACAAAAGTATAATAAGCGGTATTACTCTGATACTTATATTGCTTAACAAGATCCTCGCCCCAAACCTTCAAAAAGACTTCCATAGATGAGTTAAATGCCCTGGTTACACGTGCTTCAATGTGAACTGCATTTCCCAGTTTAATAGAATTCTCAAAAGAAAGATTATCTACCGAAGCGGTAACCACCGCAGCATGAGCATGTTTTTGTGCAGAAAGCGCAGCAGCAATATCCATCCAGTACATTAACCGGCCTCCCATAAGGTTACCATACACATTCGTATCGTTAGGTAACACAAGTTCTGTCATTACTATCAAACTGTCTGCCGGTTTCTTTGCCATATTGTTTTTTTGCAAATGTAGCCGCAATTTGCAGATTTTTATAAACGGATTGATAATAACAGCTCCTTATGATAAGCAACAGGCGCCAGGTGCGGCCTTTTATATTCAAAAACAAACAATATCATTTTTTTATAGTGAGCCGGTTTTCTATTAACCGGTTATTATACTGCTGGATAAAAGCCTTCAGCCTTTGATACAGTGCGGTTGCAGTATCAGCTTCAGGTCCGGTGGCAATATTATCTTTAAATAAAGGGTCGGCTTTATAATTATACAGCTCCTTTATTTTATCATCATCAGCAAAAAGTGCATAATCGCCCTGGAACCACCTGTATCCGCCCGAATACTGAAATGCAAAAGCCTGCTTCGCCTGCGTTGTGTCCAGCACATTATTCCCGTAAGCAAAAAAGGGCTTGTTATAATTAAGGTATCCCAACACAGTGGGTAGAATATCTATTTGCTGAATAATGCCCTGGCTGATGCCTTGCATGCTGCTGTCGCCCGGAGCATACAAAATAATAGGGATGGCAATGTCGCCCCAGGGCGTCTGGTACTCTTTATGATAGGTAACCGTGGCATGATCGGCGCTGATCACAAACAAGGTATTATTAAACCAGGGCGCCGTTTTAGCTTTATCAAAAAATTTTCTCAGGGCCATATCTGTATAGCCAATACACTCAAATACCGGTAGTTCCCCTTTCTTAAACCTGTTTTTGTATTGCTCCGGTACTTTAAACGGATGGTGCGATGAAACCGAAAAAATAGTGCTGAAGAATGGCTGGGAAAAGCTGCTGAGCTTTTGTTCAAAGAACTGGAAAAACGGTTCATCCCATATCCCCCATATCCCGTCATACTCGGCATCGTTATTAAACTCCGTTTTGCCATAGTAATTTTCTATTCCCAGCAACTTTGTAATAGCCGTGAACCCCATGGAGCCGTTAGGCGCACCATGAAAGAAAGAGGTATGGTATCCTTCATTCTTTAAAATATGAGCCAGGCCACTGATGCTGTCAGATACATAAGGGGTAAGCACAAAAGGATTAACACCACTTGGTATGCTGGCGATGCAGGAAGGTATGGCATCGATCGATTTACGGCCATTGGCAAAAGAATTCCAATAAATTTTACTATGAGCGGCCAGTGAATCCATAAATGGCGTATATCCTGTATAGAAACCTCCATCAAGATCTTTATTATAAAATCCCACGGCTTCCTTCCCAAAACTTTCCAGCAATATCAGCACTACATTCTTTTTTTGAAAAATATTATCAGGATCAGGATGATGTACCGGGCTGTAAATGGCGGCTAACTCGTTTTCAGAATAATACGATACTTTCTTCAATGCCTGCACGCCCATTGTTCTGAGAAAAGTGAACGGCGTATTCAGCACCAAGTAAATCTCGTTAGGATTATCCACGTAATCACCTGCATTGCTGATAGTAATAGGCCTGGTACTATGTTTAAAATCCCCGCGAATACCCCCTACAGCTAAAAAGCCTGCCAGCAATAAGGTAACAACGGCCGTTATATAATAACGGGCTTTTGAATGGCCCTGCACCGCCCGGGCAATAACACGGTTATACAAAAATACCATCAGCCCTGTTAATGCTAAAAAGATCAATGCTACGTACCAGAAATCTGTAAGAAAATGCCGGGCCAGCTGGCCGCCGTTTTCTTCGCTCCCAAATTCTTTAAACACCATAAACGTGGTTCGGCGAAGCGTAAACCTGTAGTAAATAAAATCAATGCAGGTAAGCAGCAGGGCTATAATATTACATATAAGAAATGTGATCTTAACCGTTAACCTGTAACGGCTGCCATTACGCCACAAAGCAGGCAGCGGCAGTAACATCATTACAAGGGGAAGCGCATTATAATAAAACATGGCCGCAATATCAAAACGCAGCCCTCCTTTCAGTATGCGCCCCCACCCTGCTGCACTTATTTCAGGAAACAAGGAACGGTTTAACCCCCAAAAAATAAACCGGCTGAGAAAAAATAAAAGCAGCACTATCAGCAACCTGTACACAACGGCCAGGTAATAATTCATGTTCAATTTCATACAGGAAAAATGAGTAAAAATAATTATTTCTTAACACAATAGTAATATTGCCATAATATGCGTGTATGCAAAAGAAAATTTTACAGTATCCATAACCGCATCATCATTTGAAACTTACGTCATGATAAAGCCATATACTGCTATGCTTTTCTTATCTTTGCGGCCCTGTCAAATTGTCCGCTATTTAAGATAGCATTGTTTTTGAAGACAGGAAACTTCATAAAAGCAGATTTTAATTTTAATACAATATCATGTTCGGTTTTTTATCAAAAATTTTTGGCGGGAGCAAGTCGGAAAAAGACACCAAGAAGCTTCAACCGGTTATTGAAAAAGTAAATGGTTATTTTGCTCAATATCAATCACTAAGCAATGATGAACTACGTAATAAAACGCAGGAGTTCAGACAGCGTATCAAAGAACATCTTACTAAAATAGATGAAGAAATAAATGCCCTGAATGAAAAAGCGGATACTTTATCTCATGATGCGCTGATAGAAAAAGACAATATTTATAAGCAGGTAGATGAGCTGAAAAAGGACAGGGATAAAGAGATTGAAAAAGTACTGGAAGAAATCATGCCCGAAGCCTTTGCTGTCATAAAAGAAACAGCGAGAAGGTTTAAAGAAAATGAAAAGATCGCCTCTAAAGCTACGGACCTCGACAGGGAGCTGAGCATAAAAGCCGAATATATTACCATTGACGGCGATAATGCTATTTATAATAATACATGGACTGCTGCCGGTGGTAAAGTAACCTGGAACATGGTGCATTACGATGTACAGTTAATTGGTGGCGCTGTATTACATAGTGGTAAAATTGCCGAAATGGCAACCGGTGAAGGTAAAACCCTGGTATCCACACTGCCCGCCTACCTTAATGCACTGGCTGGTGAAGGGGTGCATATTGTAACGGTGAACGATTACCTGGCCCGCCGTGACCAGGAATGGAACGGGCCTATATTTGAATGGCTGGGCCTACGTGTAGATTGTATTGACAAACACCAGCCTAACACCGGAGCAAGAAGAAATGCCTATATGGCGGACATCACTTACGGTACCAACAATGAATTTGGTTTCGACTACCTGCGGGATAATATGGTGCATACAGCAGACGAAATGGTGCAGCGCAAGCACCACTTCGCAATGGTGGATGAGGTAGATAGCGTATTGATAGATGATGCCCGTACCCCCCTTATTATCAGCGGACCGGTAGATAAGGCAGACGACCAGCAATATCATATACACCAGCCCCGTGTGCACCAGCTGTTCCAGGAACAGGAAAGAATTGTAAGGCAGGAGCTGAATGAAGCTAAAAAGCTGATCGAAAAAGGTGAAGACGATCCTAAAACAGGGGGGCTTCATTTATTCCGCGCTTTCCGCGGCCTGCCCAAATACAACCCGCTTATTAAATATTTGAGTGAGCCGGGCATAAAAGTGAAGCTTCAGAAAGCAGAAAATTATTACCTGCAGGACCAGGAACGTAATATGCACATCATTGATTCCGAGCTGTTGTTCAGGATCGATGAAAAAAACAAATCGGTAGACCTTACTGAAAAAGGACTGGCCACCATCACCAAATCAGGTGAAGATCCCGAGTTCTTTGTGCTGCCCGATATCAGCGTAAGCCTTGCGGAAATAGAAAAGAGCGATGCTCCTGCTGAAGAAAAGCTAAAACAAAAAGAATATATCCTTAATGATTATTCTCAGAAGGCCGATCGTATCCATTCTGTTCAGCAGTTGCTCAAAGCCTATACATTATTTGAGAAAGATGTAGAATATGTAGTGATTGATGGCGCTATTAAAATTGTAGATGAGCAAACAGGCCGTATTATGGAAGGCCGTCGTTATAGCGATGGTTTGCACCAGGCGCTGGACGCAAAAGAAAAGGTGAAAATCGAGGCTGCCACACAAACCTATGCCACCATCACGCTGCAAAACTTCTTCCGTATGTATCACAAGCTGGGCGGTATGACAGGTACTGCCGAAACTGAAGCGGGAGAATTGTGGAGCATCTACAAGCTGGATGTGGTTACTATACCAACCAACGTATCGGTTATAAGAGATGATAAACAAGACCTGGTTTATAAAACCAAGCGTGAAAAATATAAAGCGGTTATTGATGAAATTGAAGTGCTCAGAAATGCAGGCCGCCCGGTGCTGGTAGGTACTACATCGGTTGAGATCAGTGAATTACTGAGCCGTATGCTACAGCAAAAGAAAATTCCGCATAATGTATTAAATGCCAAGCAGCACGCACGGGAAGCCAGCGTGGTTGCTGAAGCAGGGTTAGCGGGAGCGGTTACCATCGCTACCAACATGGCGGGTCGTGGTACTGACATTAAGCTTGGCCCAGACGTTAAGGAAGCCGGCGGACTGGCTATTATTGGTACAGAAAGGCATGAAAGCCGCCGTGTAGACAGGCAGTTGCGCGGCCGGGCCGGGCGCCAGGGAGACCCTGGTAGCTCACAGTTTTATGTATCTTTAGAAGATGACCTGATGCGAATGTTCGGCAGCGAGCGTATTGCCGGCATGATGGATAAGCTGGGCTATAAAGAAGGCGATGTAATCCAGCACAGCATGATCAGCAACTCTATCCAGCGTGCACAGAAAAAAGTAGAAGAGAACAACTTCGGTATCCGTAAGAGATTACTGGAGTATGACGACGTGATGAACAAACAACGTAATGCCGTTTACGAAAAACGTAATCATGCCTTATTTGGCGAAAGGTTATCTCTTGACATTGACAATGCTTTCTCCATAGTTGCAGAAAGCCTGGTAAGCTCCTTTAAAGAGCAGGAAGATTTTGAAGGCTTCAAGCTGGCCTGTATTGTGAACTTTGGTATGGATACTTCTATATCAGCAGATGAGTTCAATACCACTTCAGAAAACAAGCTGGCTGATAAATTATACGAAGAAGCCACCCGGCGCTACAATGAGCATGTTGTTGGCATTGCTGAGCAGGCGGTACCTGTATTTAAAAACATAAGAGTTACACAGGGTGCTCATATTGAGAACGTGGTAGTTCCGTTCACAGATGGCCGTAAAGCCATTAATGTACTGGCACCTCTGGATAAAACAATTGAAACCAACGGCAAGGCCCTTACATCCGCTATGGAAAAATCCATCACCCTCGCAGTGATTGA
This sequence comes from Niabella sp., assembly GCA_027493055.1. Classification (GTDB taxonomy): domain Bacteria; phylum Bacteroidota; class Bacteroidia; order Chitinophagales; family Chitinophagaceae; genus Niabella. The sequence continues at coordinate 71,470 of JAPUDO010000119.1, forward strand.
TGACGCATGGAAAGAGCATTTACGCGCGATGGACGATTTAAAGCAAAGTGTGCAAACAGCTTACTTAGAGCAGAAAGATCCTTTGGTCATTTACAAGGTAGAAGCGTTCCAGTTGTTCAATAATATGACCACCAGCCTGAACAAGGATATTATTTCTTTCCTTACACAGGCTAATTTGCCCGATCAGCAGCAAAACAATGCCCAGATCAAAGAAGGCAAACAGGTAAAAACAGATCTTAGTAAATTAAGCGCCAATAAAGATGCAATAGACGCGGCGGGCGATGATTACGCAGCCAACGAAAATGATTATTTCGATCCTTCTGCCCCTCCTGTAAAGCAGGAGCCGGTACGTGTAGGACCTAAAATTGGCAGGAACGATCCATGTCCCTGCGGCAGCGGCAAAAAATACAAACAGTGCCACGGCAAAAACGCAGATAACTTATAACGACCCTAACATTAAAACAATTCAATCCCTTCGGTTTCCGGAGGGATTTTTTTATAGAAATTTGCGCTATGTGTGGCGTCCACGCCGCACATCTTTATGTTGTCGCCTCCGGGCGACAGTAATGAATGGCCCTTCCTCACGCAGGTTTGTAGCATAGCAATAAGCCGGATTGACCTCCTGCTTTGCAGGACAAGTTGTGTACTATTGTCACTCGTTTTCGTCAAAGTAACGGTAATGCACTGGCCGGGAGGTTACTACTGCTGAAAACCTGAAAATATGTTTTAATCAAGCCTGAAAGCCCGCCTGCCGGACGGGCAGGGCTAATATTATTATAAAAAAAGCATCTACACCGATTAAAATCCTGAAGGGATGACATAATATCCTTTGGCACCCCTTCGGGGTTTTCGTCCAAAATCCAAACGATTTTTCTATAATAATAACATCTCTTCGAGATTTTTATAAGGCAGGGAGGCCAGTGCAAGGTGCTTTTGTGATGAAATTGATTTTACACCTTTTGGAGACAGCTTCTTTTTTATAGAAATTTGCCTTAACCTGCAAATAATTAAATATGCTGCACGTTCGCTTTATTATTTGGATCGCACTTGGTTTCATCCCCTGTTTATTACTGTCCGGGCCGGACAATAATAAAGCTAAAGTGTTGCCATTTTCTGATGACACTCCCCTCCTCAACCTTTGTACCGAAGCCAAAGCGGCTGCATTAGCTGCAACCACTCTTTCAAAAAGCCTTGCTTACAGCAGTGCTGTTACAGACCTCAAAAATGCAGAAGCAGCCGACCATAAAGAACATGTTGTATCCTTCGGTAAAGACAGCGCAGGAAGCATTATAAGATCAGTCATAAACACAGGGAATATTAACAGCGGGACCATTCCTCTTGTTATGAATCGCTTTGCCGATATACATATCCATACCAATGAAAAACCGCCTTCCAGTGGCGACCTCTATGGTTTTATCAGCCAGACGCTGGCCGATACGAATTATTTACGTTATATCGTTACGCCAAAAGGTCAGGTCTATGCCTTCGCGCTTATAGATCAACTCGCTGCCCTACGCTTCAATATGCTGTATCCCCAAAAGCCCGGCATAAAAGCAACCAATAAAGACGGACTTATAACAACTTATCAGCCTGTTTTCCCGCAGCAACTGGTGGATGAGCTCAATCAGACAAAAGGATGGGGCGGCGCTACAGATGAAGCCGCGATGGCTTTCATTCTGCTGAAATATAAAACCGGTGTAGCGCTGCTAAAGCAGGATACCGACGGAAAGTTTAAAAGATTGCATACTAAAGAAACGAAGGACGCCCAGGGAAATAAAGTATATATTTCCGAAAACTGTCCGTAAGACGGATCTACATAGTCTTTAAAAACCTTATAGATCTCTACAGAGCGCCCCTTCAGGTTTTTTCACTAATTTACCTGGCTTAAGCGCGTACACAAAATGCAAAAACCCGTTAAAATATTACAGGCCTCAGCAGGATCAGGGAAAACCTTTAGCCTGGCCGCCCACTATCTTATTTTACTTTTCAGCGGGCAAAATAAATACCGGGAAATACTGGCTGTAACTTTTACTAATAAGGCCACAGAAGAAATGAAAACCCGTATTCTTGAAGTACTGGCAGGACTGGCTAAGAGCAGTGAGGAGGTAGAAAGCTACCGGCAGATCATCCTTAAAGCGTATCCCCAGTTGGATCATGAAAACCTGCAACAACAGGCCAACACCATCTACCGCAAGATACTGCATGATTACAGCCGCTTTTCAGTAAGCACTATCGACGGGTTTGTGCAGAAGGTCATACGCGGCTTTGCTTTTGAGTTAGGCTTAAGCGCCGATTACGCGCTGGAGCTTAACATCGAAAAAGTAAAAGACGACCTGCTGGAAAGGCTGGATGCATCACTGTCACACAACAAGCACATTTTAGATTGGGTAATACAGTTAGCCCTCGAAAAGATAAAGGAGAATAAAAGCTGGAACTACAAGAACGAGCTCCGCAATATCATTAGCGAGATCTTTAAAGAGAGCTTCCAGGTATTTGAAGACAGCCTTGCAAAACTAACGCCGGACGAGCTGAATGAGCTATTTAAAGAATATGCAAAGATCACCAGACAGCAAATAAAACAGTACGAAGATTCGGTTGAAGAGCAGGTAGCAGCAGCCGTAGCAATATTTGATCGCTATCATTTAGACAAATCGCATTTTGTGAATGGTTCCCGGAACTGGCTCTGGAAACTGCAGGCGCTTGCTGATAATGATGATGTTAAAGCCGCTAAAATATTCGCGCTAATTGACACGCCTGATCTTTGGTTCAAAGAAGGGAAAGAGGATATTTCCTTATACAACGAGCTAAATCCGCTGCTTAAAAAAATAAAACACTTCCAGGAAGAACATGCCGGCGATTATAAGCTGGCTATAGCATTTAACCAGAACCTGTATTACCTGCGGCTGATGCAGGAAGTGGCTGTGCTGCTTGCCCAATACAGGAATGAGAACAGTAACCTGCTCATCAGCGACGCACAAAAATTAGTTACCGGCATTACAGATGACGCAGGCGATAATCCGTCTTTTATCTGGGAAAAAGTGGGCAATAAATACCGCAACTTTTTGTTCGATGAGTTCCAGGACACTTCCACGCAACAATGGAAAAGCTTCAGGTCTATTTTAGTAAATGCGCTGGCTTCGGCTACCGGCAGGCAAACCGATCATTTAATTGTGGGAGATGTAAAACAAAGCATTTACAGGTGGCGCTCCGGAGACTGGAACATACTGCACCGTCAGGCCAGGCAAGACGTACAGGCAGAGCATGTAAAAGAAGAGAGCCTTGAAGAAAATTATCGCAGTACAAAAAACATCATTGCATTCAATAACTTTTTATACAGGGAAATTCCCGCATTGCTGCAAAACGAGATCAATAATACCGTAAACGCCCGGTCAGCAGCAACACAACAATGGTGGAAAGAAAAAAACTTTGATACCATCATCAGCGATGTATATTCCGGTTCCTTTCAAAAAAACGCTGCCTCTACCCGGGAAGGAGGAAAAATAAAAGTACAAAAGTTCAGCGACGATGGCCAGCGATATACAGAAACGCAATTTAAAGAAGATGCGTTAAATGCTGCAACGGCAGAAATAACCGGTCTTTTAATGCATCATAACTATCAGTATAAAGATATAGCCATACTGGTAAGGTCAAACTATGAAGCGGGGCTATGTGTTAACAAGCTGATGCAGGAAAATATTCCGGTGCTAAGCGGCGACGCTTTGCTGATAGCCAATAACCCGGCAATAGACCTTATCATCAATACGCTTAAAGTTTTTACAGGCCTTGACGGGCAGACTGCTTTATACAAAGCCAATTGTATTGCCCTGTATCATTCCCTTCACAAACAACCGGACCAGAAACAAGACCTGGCAGACCCGGAATTATACTTTGAACTAAATAACAGATCACTTTCCCGGCTTGGTTATGCATTACCAGAAACCTTATGCGCCCACTGGCAAAGCTGGCTGCAATTGCCGCTTGCAGAGCTGATGGAGACTTTATTTGAATGTTACCGGCTTACACGGTTAACGCAGCATATTCCCTACCTGATGGCTTTCAGGGACCTGGTAAATACGGCTACAAAAACGGGTGAGAAAGGTATTGTTTCATTTTTAGAGTGGTGGGAAGAAGAAGGATCAGCCAAAGCCTTACCCTCTCCTGAAGGCGCTAATGCCGTTCAGATCATCACTATACATAAATCAAAAGGTTTAGCTTTCAGGGCAGTGCTGGTGCCCTTCTGCAACTGGGATATAAAAACCAAAGCCAATACCATCTTCTGGGTTCCGGCAGTTGGCTCTCCTTATCAACAGATAGGCAGTATGCCGTTAAAGTTTAGCGAATCGCTGGCCGCAAGCACTGTTGCCAGAGCCTATTTTGAGGAACTTTTGTATGGCAATATGGACAGCTTAAACATGCTGTATGTAGCTACCACCCGCACAAAGGACTTCCTGTACCTTGCTACAATGGGTAAAAAGGATGAAGGAAAAATATCCACCATTGGAGATACTCTAAACGCGGTAATAAAGGAGCTCGATGAAACATTTGCAGAATCGGGCATATACGAATCCGGAGAGATAGTCCCTTCAAAAGAGCCGGAAGCTGACAGAGCTGTTTTCAGGCTGAGCCAATATCCAACATCCGGCAGGCTTTCCAAGTTGTACGAAGCAGAGGAAGAAAAGCATATTGTTCATCTGCTGAACAGGGAAAGATCAGGCAGGAAAGGCTCCCTGGCCCACGAAATACTGGCTAATGCCTCCGGCGAAGAGGAAGCAGACCGGTATCTGGATAAGCTGCTGCTGGATGGTATGATCAAAAAAGAAGAGCGGCCCGGCTTAAAGCAGGTGGTGATGGATGTGCTGAATGATCCACAGATCATCAGCCTGTTTAAAGAAGCAGAACAAAATATTGTTGAAAAAAACATTATAGATACTCATGGCAAAATACAAAGGCCCGACAGGATCATTATTGCCCGGGACAAAGTGGTATTGCTCGACTATAAGTTTACTTTAGAGCAGGATAATTCTCACCGGGAACAGGTTCTCAGGTACAAAGACCTGCTGGAGCAAATGGGCCTTAAAAACATAAACGCGTATCTTTTTTATGCCGGCAACAAAGAGCTTAAAATGGTTAGCTGATTTTTCATCCCGTTACAAGGTACTTTATAAAACATGACCCCATTTTTAAAAAAAACAGCACAGGATCTATACAACAGGTTCGAAACAGATATCGAGCATTGCGCCCTTGTATTCAATAACAAACGGCCTGCCGCCTATATGCAAAAATACCTGGCCGATATTTTTGGCAAACCATTCTTTGGACCATCATTTTTCACCATACAGGAATTTTTCAGCGATGCAGTGGAAGAAAAAATTGCAGACCACTATATGCAGTTTTTTACGCTGTATAAAATTTACAATGCTTTATTAATGGAAGAAGGTCTGCCGCCGTTAAAAAGCAGCCAGTTCTATCCGCTGGCAAAGATCATTTTAAGCGATTTCAGCCAGATAGATAATGACCTGGTTGACGCGGACAAACTGTATAAAGAGCTGGAAGATATTTCTGTCATCAACCTTGAATTTGATTACCTGACGCCTGAACAATATGAGTTCCTGTCACAGTTCTGGGCTTCTTATTCGGAAGGCAAGCATAAAAAACAACAGGAATATTTTATACAGATGTGGCGAAGGATGCCTAAGCTGTACCATGGTTTTCATGCTGCATTGCAGGAAAAGAATATGACCAACTATGGCGGAGCTTACAGGAAACTGGCCGGCCAGGATATTGCAGAAACAGCCTTTATAAAAAAGTTCGAAAAAGGAAAGATCATATTTGTGGGTTTTAATGCGCTTACACGGGCAGAAGCGCAATTGTTTACCAGACTTCAGGAAGCGGGAAAAGCCCGTTTCTATTTTGATACAGACGATTATTATTTTAAAGACACTTTACACGAAGCGGGTCTGTTCCTTAGAAAGAACATGCACCAGCTACAATTAAAAAATGAGCTGGAGGGGCCTTTCCAGGCAATGACCGCTTCTCCTCATGCGGTGGACGTTTACAAAGTACAGGGACAAAGCGCGCAGGCCAAAGTGCTCAGCGAAATATGTAAACATGATTATGCAACAGGCGACGCAGGTACTACCGCTATTGTGCTGGCAGATGAGAATCTGCTGATTCCTGCATTACAAACTATTCCTTCCGTTGCAGATGGCAAAGAAGTCAACCTGAATGTAACAATGGGCTTTCCCTTTGCAGCTTCTTCAGTATTTGGGTTAGCTAACCTTTGGCTCAATTGTCAGCAGGACATCCATGCCGGTAAAGGCCTGCGTCATCATAAACAAAAAACAGGGCATATATCCTGGCAGCGCCTGGAAAGTTTTCTTACGCACCCGCTTATTTATTTAACGCAGGCCAGGAAAGATAAAATAAGAACGGCCATCCTGAAAGAAAATGTAGTGCTGGTAGAACAGGAACGCATTACACGGCAGGGAGGTATACTGGAAAAATTCTTTGCAGCTGCTGAGCCCGGGCAGATAGTACTATCGCTTACAGAAGTTTTACAACACGTGCTTCAAGAGCTTTCATCCAATAAAATATTAAAAGATATAGATGCCCGGCTTTTTGTAAGCGTAATAAAAGAGTTGAACAGGCTTCATGACAATGTAGGCGACTATCTTAAAGAAGAAGAGCTGCCTTTTATTATTTCATTAGTTCAAAAAGTATTGCAGGGCATTAGTGTGCCCCTAAGCGGCGATCCGCTGGAAGGCATACAGTTGATGGGATTGCTGGAAACACGTAACCTCAACTTCGATCATGTTGTTTTATTAGGTTTCAATGAAGGCATCATTCCTAAAATTTCTATCGGGAACAGCTTTATACCTGACAGCTTAAGAAGAGTGCATGGCCTGCCTATATTGGAAAACCTTGATGCTATATCCGCATACATCGTGTACAGGCTTTTCCAGGGAGCCGAAAAAATAAGTATCGTGTACAATAGCCTTACAGATGAAACAGCCAGCGGCGAAGCCAGCCGGTTCTTAAAGCAACTGGAGTACGAAAGCAACTTCCGGTTCAGCTATTATGAGCTGGAATCATCAGTAAAAGCCGAAAGCCGGCAACAGGTAATCATTGACAAAAAGCATCCGGCAGTAAAAGAACGTCTGCTGCAATTTTTAAATAAAGAGAGAACGCTTTCCCCTACAGCAATCACCACATATATAGCTAACCCCATCGATTTCTTCTTTTCTTACATAGCAGGTATAAAAGAGCCTAAAGAAATAAGCGCTACTGTTGAGGCCAACGAAATAGGCAGCATACTTCATGATGCTATGGACAGTTTTTACAGCAGTATGAAAGGGAAAGTGGTTACAAAGGAATGGATCACATTAAGCAGAAGCAGCAATGAAGCATTGATCAAAAAGTCTTTCTGCAAGGTTCGTGAATTAAAGAATACAGACACTTATGAGTTTGCCGGTATGCAGCTGGTAGTACTGGCTATTGTGAGCGCCTATATTGATATTATCCTGGACCAGGATGAAGCGTACGCACCTTTTACCATAACAGGGCTGGAGGAAAATGTAAATGCCGAGCTCCCTTTTGAATTAAACGGTACGCAGCAAAGCATCCGGGTGAAAGGTATTATTGACAGGATAGATGAAAAAAACGGTGTTACCAGAATTGTAGATTATAAAACCGGCAGCGATAAGCTTGAGTTCAACATGGAAATCAGCAAACTTTTTGACAGCAATGATAAGCACATCAACAAGGCGCTTATACAAACCATGATCTACACATATATATATGAGCAATCAAGAAGCAAGACCGATGTGCAGCCCGTACTATATGTTGTGAAAACCATGAAAAAAGAAGGTATTTATTTCAGGAACAGGAACGGCGCCCTTGAGCTTCAATCCCTTGCCGAACTAAAACCCCTGTTTATGCAGGAGCTGGGGAGCAAGCTGGCCGAGCTTTTTGATGAAAATATACCTTTTCTTTCAAGTGAGCTCCCCGACAACTATACTTACTCTATCTACAAAACACTTTTTGGAGGGTAGTAAGAAGGTTGAAAAGTTGACAGGGAATGTGATAATTAGGTAATGTAGTAATGTGATAATGGACTGAAAGGTTTAGATGTTTGTACAGAGTATTTAGACAGAAGGAAGGTTGAATCTGAAACCAGTATCCAGCAACCAGCAACCAGTATAATTTAACAAATACTTCTGCATTGTAAATATTTACCAGGCCCATTAATAGTATAATTTTAGCCATGCTTATCAGGGCTCCTATTTTATTGTTTTTATTACTGCTTGTTTCAGCTTCATCTCAGGGTCAAAGCCGGCTCATAGGAAAGATCAGTAATTATATGTACGACAGCATTGCCCCTTTGCCTTTTGCAACTGTAAGGAATACAACATCAGGTGAAACAACCAGGGCAGATCAGAACGGGTATTACAGCATAAGGGCCAGGGAGAAGGATCAGGTCATTTTTTCAAATATTAATTTTACCAGCGATACTATAATAGTTGAAGAGCAGCTGCTTATTTCGGGATATGACGCCGGTCTTATAGAAAAGACTCTTTTTTTAAGCAATGTAACTGTACAATCGCGCTATAGCTTCGACTCTTTGCAAAGGCGAAATGAGTATCAGCATATTTTTGAGAAACCTGCAGGTATTACAGGTCGTAATACACCCTCTGCGGGGGCAGGGATTGTTCTAAGCCCTGTCAGCTTCTTTTCCAAAGGCACTAAGCAGGCCAGGCGCCTTAGAAAAAGATTGTTACAGGAGGAAGAAGCGTATTATATTGATCATGTTTTTTCTGCAGGAAGGGTAAGCGCATTAACAGGCCTTAAAAATGATTCCCTCCAAACCTTTATGTACACTTATCGTCCTTCTTATAAGCTGGCCCGGAAGCTTGATCATACAGGCATGACGGTTTATATTAATAATAAGTTTCTTGAGTTTAAAAAGAAAGAGAGCAAAAAAGAAGCGCCCTCTCAAACAGGAAAATAGAAAGCCGAAGGCTGAAGGCATAAAGCTTTAAGCTTCCGGCATTGAGCCTGATTATTCCTGCCTGCGCCTTCGCAGCTCTTTCCGGATCAATCCAAGCTCTCTGCCTGTTTGTCCTTTTACCGAAGTATTCTCCTGCGCTCTGCGCATCAGGTAAGGGATCACGTCTTCAATAGGGCCAAAAGGCACGTATTTGCTTACGTTACAACCTGCCCGGGCAAGATTAAAGGCAATATTATCGCTCATACCATAAAGCTGGCTAAAGCTTACGCGTGGATGATTAAGTGCAATATTCAATTCCTGCATTTTCTTTACAGCCAGCATGTTGCTCTTTTCATTGTGAGATGCCACCAGCATTCCTACATACTCCAAATTATTGATACATAAATTTACACCCGCATTAAAATCCCTGTCACAGCTGGCCTTGTCCGGTTGTATAGGTGAGGGATAGTCTTTTGCTTCGGCACGTTTTCTTTCCTTTTCCATATAAGCGCCCCGCACCAGCTTTACTCCCAGGATAAAGCCTCTTTCCTTTGCCGCATCAATACAATCTTTTAAAAAAGAAAGCCTGCCGTGCCGGTAATGTTGTACCGTGTTGTAAATAACAATGCGCTCTTTATTAAAGGAATCCATCATCAGCATTACCAAAGCATCTACAGGATCCTGTATCCAGGTTTCCTCCGCATCTATCAGCATCCCTATTTTTTTCTCAACCGCTTTTTCGCAAACCCGCATCACCCTTAATCTTACCTTGTGCCACTCTTCACGTTCGGCAGTGGTCAGCACCTCCAGCGCACCCAAATATCTTTTTATTAATGAGCCCTGTTTTTTACCCATGAGGTCATCCAGCTTTTCAAGCAAGGAAAAACGTGCAAGACCTGTAACCTTAACACTCATAAAAGGAATATTGGGCTGTGTAGCAGCATAGTCAATAACCTTAATAAATTCAGTTGCAGCCTGATCATATTCAGCATCGCTGCCGCCTCCGCCTTCCACACCATAATCAAGGATCACATCCACATTATATTTACCCAAAACACGTGCTACAGCGGCCGTCTGCTCCAACGTTTCGCCACCGGCAAACTGTCTGAAAATAGTATCACGGATCAGCTCCTTTACAGGCAGCCCCACTTTGATCATCCAGGGAACAAGGCGTGTTCCCAGCTTTACCATCAAAGCATTGCCCATCAGGGTAAATAGCCTGTGCGCCTCTTTCAGCTCTTTATCAGATTTATATTGAAAGGCAAATTCTGTATTATCAAAGGAAATTGCAGGTACACTCATATAAACAAAAATAATACGAAGCAGCAATATCTTTATGTAATTTTATCACACAGGCAATTGACTGATATCATCTTTCCTGGTGGGATGCTTTTCAAAAGAAAGTACCCTGGCAATAATCCGTTTGGAAAGCTTTACGAAAAAGATAACATAACGCTAAACTTTAAACAATGTTTTTCATTACACAACTCATCTACATTTTAGACGGACAAGAAAATGCATTCAATCAATTTGAAGACATTGCAATTCCTATTATTTCAAAATATAACGGGCGACTTTTGTTACGTGTAAGGCCAACACCAGGTGCTTTCATAGAACACAATATTGATAAACCTTATGAAATTCATTTGGTAGTATTTGACAGCGAACAGGATTTTCAGAACTTCACAAAAGATGAAGAACGAAAACAATTTCTACACCTGAAAGAACAATCTATTAAATCAGTTTTACTTATTAAAGGAACAGAATTATGAAACAAGTAGGCCCTTCAGCATCAAAAGCACAGAGCCATTAAAAAAGCATCCGGATATTGTATTTCGCCTGATTTATTTTTATATCAGCCCAGCCAGCTCCAGGCTCTTCTTCCTGATCTTTCGCTCTTCCACGCTTTCCAGGATGGCATCAGGCTCAAGAATCAGTGAAGTACCATTCTCCTTCCACCAGGTACTGTTTTTCAGTTTCTTTAAAGCAATCACGCCCGACAGGTATTTCCGGTCTTCCTGGGCATGCCACTGCTCTATCCATTCAAAATCTTCCTTAGAAATATTTTTAATATCCCTGAAGCTGATATACACCCTTAAAAAAATATCTTCATTCAGCTGGTTAGGCTCATGGTGATACAGTTTTTTGTATTCGTACTTATAGCCATAGCGCAATGCAGATAAATCACTCAATACAGCTGATGCTGTTGGGAAGCTTCCTGCACCTTTACCATAAAAGAACTGCTGGTCAGCAAATCCGCTTTCAATCACCACACCATTATATTCATTTTTTACAAAAGACAGCGGACTATCAGCAGACACAAACTGGGGTAAAACAAAAGCTGCTACCCCACCGTCCACTAATTTTTTAGCCTGGGCCACTAACCGTATCTGCTGCCCACGGGCTTTAGCCACTGCTGCATCTGATTGATGGATATTCTGGATACCGGTAAATAAGATGTTGTTGGGCTCTGTAACAATACCATAAGCATGACAAAGAAAAATAGTCCATTTATTCAGGGCATCAAATCCTTCCACATCCAGCGTAGGGTTACTTTCTGCAAAGCCCAGTTGTTGCGCCAGCAATAACGCTTCCCTGAAGTTGAGATTATCATCAAACATCTTTGTCAGGATAAAATTGGTGCTACCATTGATAATAGCCCTGATACTATGTAAAAGGTCATTATCGTAGTATTCTTCCAGGTTCCTGATTGCAGGTATGGAAGCGCAGGCGGAAGACTCATACAAAAAGGAACGGCCTGTTTCCTGCTGCAGGTCTAACAGTTCCTGTAAATGCTCCGCTATCATTTTTTTGCTGGAGCTTACCACTTCCTTTTTATTTTCCAGGGCCGTTTTCACAATTTCAAATGCTGCTGCCGAATCATCAATCACTTCAACAATTACATTAATTTCCTTATCCTCCAGCAGCTCATTCTTGTCTGTTGTAAACAAGGCGGCCGGCGCATTCCTCTTTTTAGCAGGATGTTTAATACACACTTTCCTGATAGTGGCATTTAATGAAGGCGTTTGCTCCAGCACTTTGTAAAGCCCCTCGCCTACTACACCAAACCCAAACATGCCTATCACTAATTTTCTGTGTTTGCTCATTTATTACGAATTGTTTATTATTAATTTTTAATTCACAACTGTCAGCACAATGTACGACATACGGTATACGATGTAAAACAAAAGCTAAAAGCCAAAAGCTTTAAGCCTTATGCTTTCGGCTTATTACCCATTACCACTGAACATTGATGATCGCGTATTGAATATTCCTGCCCGAATGATGGGCCAGGCGGGGATTATGAACATTCAACAATCCCCGCCTGACCGGACGTCCGCCCGTGCCGGTACGGACGGGGGCAGGAATACTCAATTTTCAAATAGTCATTGATAACATCAACCGCTTAACAACTATTAATACGCCCTACTTACTATTCCCTACTCTCTATTCACTACTTACCACTCCCTGTTCCAAAAAACTCTTAATGGCATCCGTTAATTGTTCAAATTCCAGTAAAAAGCCATCGTGCCCGTAATCAGACAGTATCAGCTTAACATGCGCATCAGGGATATTACCAGCAATAAACTCCTGCTCATAAGGCGGGAATAAAATATCGCCTTCCATGCTTAAAGCAAGGGTTTTAGCCTTAATAGTATTTAATGCCTGAACCACTCCGCCTCTTCCCCTTCCCAGGTTATGCGAATCCATACTTTTGGTAAGGGCATAATAGCTAAACGCATTAAAACGTGCCGAAAGTTTCGAGCCCTGGTAACGTTGATAGCTTTCGCTTTTAAAGCCTTCAATAAGGTCATCAGTAGCTTCCGACTGGGTTTTATTATAAGCCATATCCGTTCTGTAAGAAAGCAGCGCGATGCTCCTTGCTACTTCCAGACCTTTGCGTCCTGCATCAACCGTTTTATTGAGCCAGGTAGCATCAGCTTCAATGGCCAGCCTTTGCGAAGCATTAAAAGCCTTGCCCCAGGGCGAATGCATAGCATTGGTAGCTATCGGGAAAATATATTCAAACAGATCAGGAGCCTGCACAGCCCACTCCATTAATTGTTGTCCGCCGGTACTACCACCAATACCTATCCTGATTTTTGATATGCCCAGGCTTGCCTGCAACAAACGATAAGCATGCACCATATCCCTTATCGTAAAAAAAGGAAAGTCGTGATAATAAGAATTTCCTGTTTGGGGATTTACATCCAAAGGGCTGATGCTTCCATAACAACTGCCAGGCATATTTACACAAATAATAAAGTGCCGCTCAGGATCAAATACCTTTCCGGCGCCTATCATTTCGGGCCACCACTCATGCGGGCAACTGTTCGCTGTGAGTGCATGGAATATCCAAACTACATTATCCCGTGCATTATTCAACGCTCCATACGTAGTATATGCCAGGTGCAGATTATGTAAAACCGCTCCGCTCTCCAAAGTAAACGGCGCTGTGTACCTAAAAAACTCTTGATTCATATTTATTAAGCAAAAACTGCTGCAAAAGACTGTTCAAAATCAGCTTTAATATCATCTATATATTCAATACCTACGCTTATACGAATCAGGTTATCCAATACGCCCGCAGCCTTCCTTTCTTCTGCGCTTAACTGCTCATGCGTAGTAGACGCCGGGTGTATAGCCAGTGTTTTTGCATCACCTACGTTTGCCAGATGGCTTACCAGCTTTAATGAATTGATAAACTTCCTGCCGTTTTCCACACCTCCTTTGATACCAAACTGCAATACACCGCCAAAGCCATTGGTCAGATATTTTTGCGCCAGCTGGTGATACTCGCTGCTTTCCAGGCCGGGATACCACACAAACTCAATCTTATCATGTGCTTCCAGCCATTTTGCCAAAGCCAGTGCATTATCTACGGTACGCTGTACGCGCAATGATAATGTTTCCAGTCCCTGCAAAAACAGGAAAGCGTTAAAAGGACTTTGAGCAGGTCCGAAATCACGCAGCCCTTCTACTCTTGCACGTATGGCAAAAGCAATATTGGGCAGGCCAAGCGGGTTACCCTCGCCAAATACCTGCCAGAAGTTCAGCCCGTGATACCCCTCCGAAGGCTCGGAAAACTGCGGGAACTTACCATTGCCCCAGTTATAATTACCGCCATCTATAATAACGCCGCCAATACTGGTACCATGTCCTCCAATCCACTTGGTGGCTGCATGCACCACTATATTAGCCCCATGTTTAATAGGCTGAAATAAATAGCCGCCCGCACCAAATGTATTATCCACAATCAGTGGCAGATCTACCTCTTTTGCCAGGGCTGCAAATTTTTCAAAATCAGGTACGTTCAGCTTGGGATTGCCCAGTGTTTCAATATAGATAGCCTTTGTTTTGTCATCGATCAGTTTCCTGAAATTTTCAGGATTATCATCTTCAGCAAACCGTACATCAATACCCAGTTTTTTAAATGATACTTTAAACTGGTTGTAAGTACCCCCGTACAGGTAAGGTGAAGTAACAAAATTTTCACCAGCCTGCAGTATGTTGGCAATAGTAAGAAACTGTGCTGCCTGGCCCGATGATGTGGCCAATGCTGCAGTACCACCTTCCAACGCAGCCATCCGCTGCTCAAAAACATCTGTGGTGGGGTTCATGATACGCGTGTAAATATTCCCAAACTCCCGTAAGCCAAAAAGATTGGCCGCATGTTCTGTATCGTTAAACTGAAAGGATGTTGTTTGATAAATAGGTACAGCACGACTGCCTGTAGTAGGATCTGGTTGCTGACCTGCATGTACCTGGAGCGTATCAAAATGTAACGCATTGCTCATAAAATAAAATTTTTAACCGTTAAAAAATAAGTGTTCAGGTCTGTTCCTGCTCCGGTATCCTTATCAGACAGAAATAAAAAAAGCCCTCCTGTAAGCAGGAGGGCTTCGCATTTATTTTAATAAATCTTTTAAATTGAAACTTCCGGCTTATCTTTCTACGTTTATGAACGTAGTAGGAATTGGCACCTTGTTTCCCTAATAAAAGAAACAGGTTGCCAAGGCTTCACAGGGCCCATACCCTCTGCCTTTCTTGATAAGTATATAAAAGAGCTGCTGCCTGAACGCAGACAGAGCGCAAATATAGAGTAGAAACCTGAAATAAAAAAACCCTGTAAAAAAAATTACAGGGCTTCTTACAGGAATTATCTTTTATTAGAATTTATATCCTAAAGTAACACCAAAAGAGGTATTATTAATTTTTGCCGGATTATCATTATCCGGTAATTTAACCAATCCAAGGTTAGCATTCAGGTTTAAAGATAAGCCATTGCTTAACTGGTAACCTGCCAGCAGCTTTCCACCTGCATCAAGTTTCTTAAACCCGGCTTCATCCCAATCCCTTTTAAGAGAAGCATCACCTACATCACCTTTTATTTGTCCCACACCCATACCTACATAAGGACCAACACCTAATAATAAGTTACCATTTCCCAGTTCAGGCTGGTATTGAAAGGTAATTGGTAGCTGCAGGTAATTCAAATGAACCTTGGAATTTACCAATCCATCATATTTAGCACCGTTCTGTACGTAGCTTAAACCTGGCTGGATTACAAAATCATCGGCAATACCAATATCGTAAGTAACGCCCGCCTGAAAACCGGTCTTTAACTTACCGTTGTCCGGAGCATCTTTGCCTGTAATATTTGCAAAGTTTACACCCGCATTAACACCAAAACGGCCCGACTGTGCATTAGAATCAACTGCAGAAAAACTGAACGCTGCAAATAACAATCCTCCAAATAATAATTGTTTCATTTTCATAAATATAGATTTAAAAAGTTTATTTAGGGTAGTAAACGTATTTCCGGATCAAATACTTTAGAATTAAAAGATTATTTTGTACCTGCTTCTTTTTCCGCATCAGCCTTCATCTTTTCATTAGCAGTGATCAGGAACTCAACGCGGCGGTTCTGGGCACGGCCTTCCGGAGTATCATTAGTGTATTTGGGATTTCTTAAACCATAGCCCATTGTACTTAATCTTTGCAAGCCAATGCCATGATCGCTTAAATAGTTAGATACCACAGAAGCTCTTCTTTCTGATAAGGCCTGGTTATATTTTTCAGTACCTGTATTGTCAGTATGGCCCTGGATCTCTACGTCTGTATCAGGATATTTATTTAAAATAGTTATCAGGTCGTTCAGTGTAGACTGTGAAGCGGCTGTTAATGCAGCCTGGTCAAAACCAAATAATACAGCGCTGCTGAACTCTACCACGATACCTTCTTGCACCCGCTCTACTTTAGCTCCTGGAACTTCCTGCTTGATCTCCTCGGCCTGCTTATCCATTTTTTTACCAATGATAGCGCCTGCTGTTCCGCCTACAGCAGCACCAATAATAGCCCCAAGTCCTGCGTTACCTGCAGCTTTACCAATAACGGCGCCTACAGCAGCCCCGCCTCCAACACCTATAGCGGCGCCTTTTTGTGTTCTGGTAGCCGTTTCGCAGCCGGCTAATGTTAATCCCGCAAAAGCAGTAGCAAATAATGCTGTTTTTACAATTTTCATCATATGTGTTTTAAATGTTTAAAAAGATCACTAACTGCAAAAGTAAATTACTATACATTGACATACATTAATTTACTTTAAGTAATCTTATTCCATCAGCCATTTATCAAATTATGTGCCAATGGATTTTTTCTATAGACTGATATCCATATAAAAAGGCTGCCTGTATGGCAACCTTTTTATATTTTTTAACTAAAGAAGGACTATTTATCGTTTAACTGCCGGGGCTGCTGCCAGGTCCACTACTTTAGCAAGTATGTAATTTGCTCCCTTTTCGGCTATCTTATTTTTCTTGTCTTTTTTATCTGCATGTTTAGCAGTTGCCATAACTTCAGAGCTATCCGTGGTCATAGCAGCAACTTCTGTATCATCAATCTCTGCTATTTCAGGGAAAACAGCAGCAGGGTCTTCTTCATTAAACCTGGCCCCGATATTTACATATAATTTGTTACTGGCAGAATCAAATATCACAGTGCCCTCATTTAATGATTTACCGGAATAACGTGCTTTCGAATGGGCAGTTTCAACAGCATCTCCCGCTGCAGCATGTTCTTCAGTTACTTCTTCCTTCAATTCGTTTTGCAATGTTTTCTGTACAGGAATTTTGTAAGTGGCAGGTGATGCCTTAAGATCAGCCTTAAACTTGCCCTGCGGCATACCATTTATCCATATAACGCCTTTATTTTCATTATCTCTTGTTACTGTTACCTGCACTACTTCTCCTTCACTATCAGCATATTCATATCTTCCCAGTGCAGGAAAAATCATTTCATCTGTAAGCGCTCCGGGCATAGGAAGCAGTTCTTTTACCTGGGGTTTATAATTCCTGGGTACTTCGGGTGAGGAAGCTACCTGTGCAACCGATGCGGTAGTTACTGATACAGAAAACGCGATCATTAATAAGTAATTCTTTTTCATTGTTCATTTTTTATGCCCACCCGGATAAACCGGTTGAACGGGGTTTAAATGGTTGGCCTGATATTATATAAGCCGGTAAACAGGATTTGATATAAGGTTCATATTTGAATTCAATCGTGTTGAAAAGAAATTATTATGCCAAAATTTATTTATAGGACATTAAACCTTTATTTTAGATGACAGTTATGAATAGTATCTGTCTTAAATTTACAGGCTTAAATCCTCAAAAAAGCAGGCAAAAAATTGGAAAAGAAAGACTTACATGCAATAAACGTAACAGGCGCCAGGGTGCACAACCTGAAAAATATAAATATATCTATTCCTAAAAACCAGCTGGTGGTGATCACAGGCATCAGCGGCAGCGGCAAATCGTCGCTGGCTTTTGATACTATTTATTCCGAGGGGCAGCGCCGTTACATGGAAACTTTCGGGGCCTATGCACGGCAGTTTATCGGGGATATGGAACGGCCTGATGTGGACCAGATCACCGGCCTTTCACCCGTTATTTCCATAGAGCAAAAAACCACTAACAAAAACCCCCGCTCAACAGTAGGCACTGTTACCGAAGTGTACGATTTTTTCCGCTTATTATTCGCACGCATTGGAGAAGCCTACTCTTACAACACCGGCAAAAAAATGGTAAAATGGAGCGAGGAGGAAATTGTTGAAAATATCTTTCAAAGATTCTACAATAAAAAAATAAATATACTGGCGCCATTGGTGCGCGGCCGCAAAGGGCATTATCGCGAGCTGTTTGAAGATGCACGCAAAAAAGGTTTCCTGAAAGTGCGTGTGGACGGGGAAATAAAAGATATTACCGCCAAAATGCAGGTAGATCGTTATAAGATCCACGATATAGAATTAGTGGTAGACCGCCTGCAGGTAACAGAAGACCTGAAAGCAAGACTGAGCCAAAGCGTACAGCAGGCACTGAAGCTGGGTAAGGACCTGATGTTTGTGGCCCCCCTGGATCCCCCCGAAGGGGGGACTTACAAAGACTCCGCAATTAAAAAGAACCATTCCAATAGCGACGACTCTATCTCCCTCTCCTTCGGAGGGGGCCGGGAGGAGGCATCTTATTCCAAAATGCTGATGTGTGAACACACAGGCATCAGCTACGAAGAGCCTTCACCTAACTCTTTTTCCTTTAACTCACCTTACGGGGCCTGCCCTTATTGCCGTGGTCTGGGCACCAGCTCGGTAATTAATATGGATGCGGTTTTGCCCGATGCTTCAAAAAGCATTAAAGAAGGAGGTATAGCACCTTTAGGTGAAGAGCGCAGCGCCAGCGTGTACCAGCAGGTAGAAGCATTTGCCCGGAAACATAAAATAAGCTTAAGCAAGCCACTAAAAGACTTGTCTCAGAATCAGCTGGACCTGCTGTTGTACGGAGATGGAGGCGCACAAAAAATATTGCATCTTGATGGAACAGACGAATCCATTCCTGATTATTATACCGGCAGCTATGAAGGTATTATACCCATGCTAAAGCGCTGGTATCTTTCTACACAAAGCACCGAAGTGCTACGCGATTGGGTGGAGAAATTTATGGAATCCCAGCCCTGCCCTGCCTGTAATGGTGAACGACTGAAAAAAGAAAGCCTCTGGTTTAAAATTGATGGCAAAAACATTGCTTACCTCAGCAACCTTAATTTAGATAACCTGGCGGCGTGGCTCGATGGGATTGAATTAAGGCTTAGTAAAAAGCAAAATACCATTGCAAAAGATATTTTAAAGGAAATAAGGGAACGACTGGGATTTTTGCTGGATGTAGGACTTACTTATTTATCCTTAAACCGCCCCAGCCGCACCTTGAGCGGCGGCGAATCGCAGCGCATCAGGCTGGCTACACAAATAGGCTCACAGCTGCAGGGCATTACTTATATACTGGATGAGCCTTCTATTGGTTTACATCAAAGGGATAACCAGCGCCTCATTACTTCTTTGCAAAACCTGCGCGATATTGGTAACAGCATATTGGTAGTAGAGCATGATAAAGATATTATGCTGGCAGCTGATTATTTAATTGACATTGGGCCTAAAGCCGGTTATCATGGCGGCCGTATTATGGCCCAGGGCACGCCCAAACAGATCTTAAAATTAGACACCATCACAGCTGGGTACCTGAACGGGCATTTAAAAATTGATATACCCAAAGAGCGCCGAAAAGGCAATGGAAAGTTTATTGAACTAAAAGGCGTAACCGGTAACAACCTGCAGAACGTAAGCGTAAAATTCCCCTTGGGTAAGATGATTGTTGTTACGGGTGTGAGTGGAAGCGGTAAATCCACGCTCATCAACGAAACCCTGTATCCTGTTTTAAGCAATCATTGTTTCCCCGCAAGTAAAATGCAGGCCATGCCTCACCAATCAGTAAAAGGCCTGGAACATATTGATAAGGTAGTGGAAATAGATCAGTCCCCTATCGGCCGTACCCCAAGAAGCAACCCTGCCACTTACTGCGGATTCTTTACAGATATCAGGACCTTATTTGCGTCGGTGCCTGAGGCTAAAATACGGGGCTATAATGCAGGCCGTTTTTCGTTTAATGTTAAAACCGGCCGTTGTGATGTTTGCGAAGGCGGTGGTATGCGGGTGATTGAAATGAATTTTTTACCGGATGTATATGTGCCCTGCGAAAAGTGCAACGGCAAAAGGTATAACCGCGAAACACTGGAAATCCGTTACAAGGGAAAATCCATCTCCGATGTGCTGGACATGACCGTGGACGAAGCAGTAGAATTTTTCCAGGCAGTTCCCAACATCTACAGGAAAATAAAAACCTTGCAGGATGTAGGGTTAGGCTATATTACCTTAGGACAAAGCGCTGTAACGCTTAGCGGCGGCGAAGCGCAGCGGGTAAAGCTCAGCACCGAGCTTTCAAAAAAGGATACCGGCAAAACTTTTTATATCTTAGATGAGCCTACTACCGGCCTTCACTTTGAAGACATCAGGCACCTGCTTCGTGTACTGGACAAATTAACAGACAGGGGCAATACGGTTTTAGTGATAGAGCATAATATGGACGTGATAAAGGTAGCAGATCATATTATAGACCTGGGTCCTGAAGGTGGCGATGGCGGCGGACAGATCTTATTTGAAGGCACCCCGGAAGAGCTGGTAAAACATAAAAAAAGCTATACAGGATTCTATTTGAAACAGGAACTAAACTAATACACACGATGCGCATTGATAAACTAAACGATTTACCCGATTGGGAAGATGATCCGTTCAGAAGGGAAGATCAAAAAGGCGAAGAATGGAAGCCTAATCCTACAAGAGAAGCCTGCAAAGCGCTCTATCAGAAATGGCGGGAGATTGTTACAATGCTAAACGGCGCGCTCGAAAACGATAGCGAGGAGGGCAATGACCCAACCTCATCTTTTGCAGCTTATAATAAACAAATGGTGTTAAGCGATGCTTTTGAAGTAGGGGCAAAAATCAAAAGCTCAGAAGCCGGCGGCATTTATGTACTACGTATGGAGAATGCTACCATCATTCGCAAAAATGCGCAATCTATTGCCAGCTCCATGCTAATATTTGATCCCGAAGATGGCGTTGATGAAAACTATGCAATGCTGATACGCGCGGAGATTGATCAGTTCAGGGAGCTGTTCAAAATATGGGTCAGCACTTTTGAAAAGGACGAGTACACAGATGACTGGGGGTTGTTTGTGTAAAAAAACTGGCTTCATTCCCATCTGTCTGCCTCGGGAATGTCCCGAAGCAATGATTCTTTTTTCATCTTTTTGAACGGTTCCCGCCTCGGCCTGTCCTGCCGGCATCTCTTTGCTGTTTTTCGTAAAGTTATACATGTCCGATGCGCTACGAAATATAGATGCTCCTCGAAACATTTTGTTTCGAAGGACTATGCTGTAGCCTTTGGCTACATTTCAAAACCAGAAGGTTACAACATAAAGCTTCAGGACTACAAATCCCGAAAAAGCAATGGCCCCATGGGACATCTTTTCGATAGCCCGTTAACTATCCCAACACAGAAGCGGCCGCTGCTCCTGTTATCAGAGAGCTGAATAAAAGGCCCGCTACCACGCTGAATAAAACCATATAGATCACCCAGCTAACCAGCACATACACTACAATGTAAACCACTTTCTGATCATCAGGTGTTTTCTTTAAAGGGCCTACACCCAGGTAAAACAGGTAAATACTATACACAGCACCGGCTAATGATAACAGGCCGCCCAATACAGGAATAAAAGAAAGGATACCCGCCACGTACCCCGCAGTACCGGAATAAGCCACCAGTTGCGCCGATTTATTGATATCTTTTTCCGATTTGAAATTAGGAGCCAGCGCATCAATAACATAAGCCGCAATAACAAATACCACTATGGTAACAATAATTGCAAATACTGTGTAAGCAAGCGCATAAGCAATTCCGAATAAAGGAGAGAACACAAAAAACTTTAAAAAAGTAGCGATTGCCGATAACAGTGAAAGCGGTATCACGTAAGAAGTCAGCAGCCCCTTAAGGGTAGCCGGTTCATTGTTAATGACTTCCCACTCGGCTTTGGGATTGGTTAAAATGTTCTTTACCCGATCAATTAAAGATGTCATGATGAACAGTGTTTAAGTTTAGAGACCAATAATGGTATATAAATGTAGCCAGTTTTTTGCATTGGAACTAATAATTCTGATACTCTGCGAAACATTTTGTTTCGCAGAACTATGCTATAGCCTTTGGCTGTATTAAATCTTTAATGGCACGCCTTTGAATCATCCCTCAGGATGAACATAAGATGTCCCTGAGTGTCTGAAAATTTTTCTGCAATCTCAAACCTGCCAATTCCTTAATATTTGTATATTTATGTTTTAAGCTACACCACATGAAATTCTTGATACAACTAATTGCTCACAAACAGGAGATCATACCAATAAAACCATCAGCATCCTCTTATCGGCGGCCATTTACTGCATTATTGCCAAAGAAGAAGCGGATTATGCACCATTCCTGCACGAAACAGGCTATGTCAAAGGGTTCAATTGCACCATACCGGTTGTTCTGTTACTGTTAAATAGAATTATCAATGAAGTATTATTATATAGACGAATCTGGAGATGCTGACTTCTATGGGAAAAGGGGTAAACGACTTTGGGAATTGGAAAACTGGAACAATTCTCTGTTATTAGGGATGCTGGAAACGGAAAATAGAAAGCTGTTAAGAGAAGATATTCTTGCGTTTCACCGGGTGTTGAGAGATGATAAATATTTTAAAGGAATTGCGTCGTTTGACAAACCTGAGCATTTTTTTCATGCGAAAGATGACCACCCGGAAATCAGAGCTGAGTTCTTTAAGTTTCTGAGAGGCAGGAATGATTTTAAATGCTATTTTTCTATGGTTGGAAAAGACGCAAAAGTATTTGACGAACAATTTAAGAACAACCCCAAACAGTTTTATTTTCATGTTGTAGAGCACTTGCTTAAGCTGAAAGATTATACTGAAGAAGATAAACATTGTTTTTATTTAAGCCGGAGAACCAAACATACCCATGCCGATTTCGATAAGGTTATTAAAAATGCCGTTGATCATAAGATGGCGGGCACAAATCTGAACTATAAGGCGGACGTTGTAAAAAGCTCAGAGTTTCCGGAGCTGTCGGTAATAGACTATATGTTATGGGCCGTGCAAAGAGGCAGGCTAAAGGGTGAGTTTAGGTTTCTGGATGCGCTGTCTGATAAAGTAGATGGCATTGTGTATGCAGATGGTAGTCTGATAAATTGTGGTAACGATAAAATGAGTGTGGAATACTTTATTAAATGGGCATAAAAAAAATACAAATTCTTTCAAAACCGTGCATCAGCAACCCCCGCATGAGGCGAGTTTAAGTGTTTGAAACAACCTGTACTTACTACAAAGGTACGCTTTTAATCAAACAATAATAGGATAAATAAAAGTTTTCTGCAATCGCTAACCAGCCGAATACTTAATATTTGAATATTTATGTTTTAAGCTACGCCACATGAAATTCTTGATATAACTAATTGCTCATAAACAGGAAGGTCATTCCAATAAACTGTCAGTATCGATGCGCTGCGAAACAAAATGTTTCACAGGACTATGCTATAGCCTTTGGCTGCATTAAATCTTTAATCGCACGCCTTTGAATCATCCGCCCCGTACACCATCCCAATATGGTCAATCCCTGCATCATCGTAAATATCGCTGCACTGCACAAAGCCTAATGATTCATAAAATGCTTTAAGATGATACTGGGCCCCGATCTTTACCGGTTGTTTGCCAAACAGCTCATGGCAACGGTCAAGACTTTGCTCCATTAATTCTTTTCCCATGCCTGTACCACGCACAGCAGCACGCAGCACTACCCTGCCAATAGAAGGCTCGGTATAGCTTATACCGGGCGGCAACAATCTTGAATAAGCAACCAGCAGCCCGTCTTTCAATCCCATAAGATGAAAACTCTTTTGATCCTTATCATCCACGTCCTGGTAATAACAATGCTGCTCCACTACAAAAACTTCCGAGCGCAGCTGCAGTATAGCATACAACTCATTGAGCAACAGCTCCCCAAACGATTTACATACCCAATTCATCATCTTATCCCATTTTATATTGATCAAACTATCGTACATAGCCCACTTCCTACTCACCATTCACTACCTAATAACCATACTTCTCCTTCCACAGCTTCTTTAAATAATTACGTAATTCATTTTCCCTCGGGTTATTGCCGGGCTCATAAAACCTGGTTCCGGCAAGCTTTTCGGGAAGGTATTCCTGCTCACTGAAATTATTATCATAATTATGAGCATATTTATATCCTTTCCCGTAATCCATATTCTTCATCAGCTTGGTAGGTGCATTTCTTATGTGCAGGGGAACAGGCAAATCGCCCAACCGGCTCACGGCAGCCATAGCATCAGCAATAGCCACACAGGAAGCATTGCTCTTGGGAGAGGAAGCAAGATAAACAGCACATTGCGACAAAATAATACGTGATTCGGGATAACCGATCTTATTTACGGCATCAAACGTAGCATTAGCCAGTAAAAGTGCGTTGGGGTTGGCATTGCCAATATCTTCGCTGGCCAGTATAACCATGCGGCGTGCAATAAATTTTACATCCTCCCCTCCTTCTATCATCCTTGCCAGCCAGTACACCGCGGCATTGGGATCGCTGCCCCTTACAGATTTTATAAAGGCTGAAATAATATCATAATGCTGCTCACCACTTTTGTCATATAACGCTACTTTCTTCTGAGCTACTTCCATTACCAGCGCATTGGTAATTTCGATCTTATCTTTTGCTGTATTACAAACCAGCTCCAGCAGGTTCAGCAGCTTTCTTGCATCGCCGCCACTCATATTCACCAGCGCTTCGGTTTCTTTAAGAGTGATCTTCTTCTTTTGCAGTACACCATCCTCTTCAATGGCTTTATGCAGCAGTTGTATAAGGTCTTTTTCCTCCAGAGCCTTTAATACATATACCTGGCAGCGGCTCAGTAAGGCACTGTTTACTTCAAAAGAAGGATTTTCGGTGGTAGCGCCAATCAGGGTAATGATCCCTTTTTCAACTGCATGTAATAATGCGTCCT
Organism: Niabella sp.; assembly: GCA_027493055.1. Taxonomy (GTDB): domain Bacteria; phylum Bacteroidota; class Bacteroidia; order Chitinophagales; family Chitinophagaceae; genus Niabella. Next base: position 96,475 of record JAPUDO010000119.1, read on the forward strand.
GCTGGCTTTTATTAAAGCGGTGTATCTCGTCAATGAATAAAATGCTCTGTTGTTCCAGCTTTGCTTTCTCAATAACCTCCCTCACTTCCTTTACCCCTGCATTTACAGCGCTAAGCGCAAAAAAAGAAACAGAAAGCTCATGTGCTATTATATTAGCCAGCGTGGTTTTCCCGGTGCCGGGCGGTCCCCAAAAAATAACTGAGCCCAGCGACTGGTTCTCGACAGATTTACGCAGCACGCTCCCTTTGCCAATAAGGTGCTGTTGCCCTACCACTTCATCCAGTGTGCGGGGCCTGATACGTTCTGCTAATGGAGTCATACCGCGAAATTAGGGCACATTTGTGCTAAGAAAACTTTGAACTTTGTTAAGACAATCATACCAGATGGAAGGATCTGACCATCCATGCGATTGATTAGCGTAAAAAACATACTGATGTGTAGTTCCCTGGGCGGCTAATTTGTCGCGCAACGCTTCAGATTGTTCCTTAGGTACTGTATCATCCAGTCCGCCCTGTAAAATAATAGTGGGAGGAGCAGCGCTCACATAGTTGATAGGGCTGCTATTATGATACATTGTTGAATTGCTTGATGGTGTACCATTTAACAATATGCCTAAACCTATTTTAGTTGTAGCGTCAGACCAGTTATAAAGTGCTGTCATATCCGTAGGTCCAAAAAAATCTACAACAGCTTTTGGCTTTATGGGTGTGTTATATTTATATGCCTGTAACAGGGCCAGATGAGCACCGGCGCTGGCACCGGCTAAGACCCATTTATCAGAGATCCCAAAAGTCTGGCGCCTGTCATAAATATATTGAATAGCAGTTTTAATATCCTCTTCCTGCGCGGGAAACCTGTTGCCAATAGCCGTTACAAGCCTGTAATTAAGATTAAAAATAGCCCAGTCAGGTAATCGTTTCCTGATGGAATCTACAACCGGCTGAAAGTTCTCATCACTTTTATCACCGTCTGCCCAGGCGCCGCCATGTATTAATATTATCACTTTTGTGGTGGTAGCAGATCTATTTGCTGGTAAATAATAATCCAGGGCCTGTAATTGATTGCTGCCATACTTTACATTTTTTTCCTGGTCGGCCTTCATCTTTGGTTCATCCGGTTTGAAATCATCATCTTTCGAGCAGGAAAAAAAAGTAGCGGTCAGCAACAGGTATAATAAAACTTGCTTCATACACATGGGTGTTTTAGAATTATTATTTCTACGGGAAAAGTTTTTCCCTGTAAATATCCGCAAATAAATATTATTTTACTTATTATTGTTACCTTGTGCAAAATCCGCGCATCAAAAACGCTCAAAACATATCATCTTTTTTGCAGCAGCATTTAGACCTGCTTCATCACTGACGGTTTTCTAACGTCCGGTAATACTTATTTCATTTAACTAAAAAAGATCCTGGTATGTCAGCAGTTTTACATACAAGAGCAGATTATTTTATTCAATTAGAAGAACAATACGGCGCCCATAATTATCACCCTTTACCGGTGGTTTTAACAAAAGGCAGTGGCGTACATGTATGGGATGTGGAGGGAAAAAGATATTACGACTTCCTGAGCGGCTATTCGGCTGTAAACCAGGGACATTGCCACCCCCAGATTGTAGAAGCCTTTGTAGCACAGGCGCAGCAGCTCACCCTTACCAGCCGCGCTTTTTATAATGATAAACTGGGTGCCTTTGAAAAGTATATCACCCGGCTGTTTGGCTATAACAAAGTACTGCCCATGAACACCGGTGTAGAAGCCGTTGAAACAGCTATCAAGCTTTGCCGTAAATGGGCTTATAAAGTGAAAGGTATTGCAGAAAATGAAGCGCAGATCATTGTATGCAATAATAATTTTCATGGCCGTACCACCACGGTTATTTCATTCAGCAGTGACCCTTCTTCTAAAAACAACTTCGGACCTTTTACCGGCGGATTTATTACTATTCCATACAATGATATTACGACCCTGGAACAGGTATTGCAAACAACCGGCAATATTGCCGGCTTCCTGGTAGAACCTATACAGGGCGAAGCAGGGGTTTTAGTGCCCGGCGATGGATATCTTGCCCAGGCAAAAACACTATGTGAACAGCATCATATTTTGTTTATAGCGGATGAGATACAAACCGGCCTCTGCCGTACCGGTAAAATGCTGGCCTGTGATCATGAAAAGGTGCGGCCTGACATAGTACTGCTGGGAAAAGCCTTAAGCGGTGGCATGATGCCGGTAAGCGCTGTATTGGCCGATGATGAGATTATGCTTACCATTAAACCCGGGGAACATGGTTCTACTTACGGCGGCAACCCTTTGGCAAGTGCAACAGCTATAGCCGCTTTGCAGGTTTTAACAGATGAGCACATGGCAGGCAATGCCGAAAAGCTGGGTATCATTTTCAGGGAGGAATTAAAAAAAATACCCTCTCCCCTCATTAAAGCCGTAAGAGGTAAAGGTTTATTAAATGCTATAGAAATAAACAGCGATGATGAAAACAGGGCATGGGATATTTGCCTGGCGCTGAAAGAGAATGGCATACTGGCAAAACCTACTCATGGCGACAAAATAAGATTTGCACCACCTCTGATTATTACCGAAGAACAACTAAAAGAATGTATTTTTATCATTCAGCAAACATTAAAAGCTTTTGAATAACGCTAACACATCATATAATTTTTTGCCTGCCTTTATTGTGGGAGCCATTGAGGGTATTATTGTTATACTGGCCCTGTTTTGTTTTTTACTGGCAAAGGGAGTAGCGGTTCATCTTATATATCTTTATGCAGGTATTGCTGTAGTATTTATAGCCGGGTTGCTGGCCGCAGGCGCTTATTATACCCGGAAAGAAGAAATGAAGCACAACAGCGGAGAAAGCAAAATACTTAAAATATACCAGGCCCTGGATATAGAAGATACGCTGAAAAAAGCAATGACCGAAGATACCCTGCAGGAAAATAAGGAATGGGAAAAGGAATGGCAGGAAAGCAATAACGCTACCAGCAGTCTTACTGCCCGCAATTATGCGCTTGCTATGCTGGGAGGATTTATGAGTGGAGGCATCATCATCCTGGTCAACAATTACTTTTTGCAATTACCTGATTATGCTGCGCTCTTTCTCCCGTTTGTATTGTTATCCTTTTTAGGGTTCTGTAAATATAAAATATCCAACCAGAAGCCTATCAACGGTATGCTGCTCATACCCCTGTCGGGCATTGCCGCTGCCGCAGGAGCTTATTATGCAGGCAGCTTCTTCTAACCGGGCAAATCTTCATTTTTTATTTGCGGTTCTTTAGGGAAAAAAGTTGTGATCAATAATATTGCAGATGCCGCCAGCACTATGTAAAGCCCTGGTAATTTTTCAGGACAAATACCTCCTTCACATTGAGGAAGCACACCAAAATTCCTGATAGCCCATGCAAAATTAACTGCCCCAAAAAGCAGGTTCATTCTTTTAGCCCATATTTTAGGAATAAGCGTACACAACAATATACATGCAGCCCAAATAAAATGGGCATAGCCGGGTTTTCCATACCTGGTTCCGGTAGTATCAATCCCGGTTATAGTAATAGCAGGATCTTCAATACGCATCCACGGTAAAAAGCAGGCTATAACCAAAAGAATAATGCCGGTAACAGCAACCCATTGAGAGCGGTTCATCTTTAATAAATTAGTTTGCGCGAAAATAATGTAAAAGCACTACATCACCTGAATACGTGATAGGCTGTACGCCTCTCCAATCATTAACCAGTAGTAAGCTATAATAGCCCGCTGTACTTATTAAAAAGGATACGTATAACAGTGTATTAACTGCGCTGTGTGTTATTTGCTGCAGAAAGGGTGATACCGGCTCTGCTGGTCCGCAAGGTGCCACAGGCATTAATGGCACATATAAGGAAGGTTCAGTACAAATAAGATTCAGCCGGTCAGATAATACCTTACCCGGTGTACCGGTTATAGGTTTTAAAGTAGTGCTGATACCGGGAACCCTGATGGCTGTAGCCGAAAAAACGGGCGTGGACCTGAAAAATTATGCTGCTGTTAAAACTTCGTTTGGCTTGAAAGACTAAATTAGAAAAGGTTGAACAGTTAATTACACCTTAACATTTGCAAAGCGATGCTCAACTACAACGGCACAAAGCTATTGCTCTGTGCCGTTATTCCGTTGCAGCCCCCTTCGCTTTCTAACTTCAATTTGTTCCTATAAAAGCTCAGGAGATTCTTATTATACTTTACATATTTCCATTGCCATCATCTTAATGATATTTACCTTTTTTAGAAATAAAACACACCACTTACTCCTACTACACGATGCTGGTTATTTTTATTAGCATTATTCTCATTGCTGCTGCCCGGCGCCGTATTGGTTAAACCAATTCCATATTGCGCATGCACGCCAAATTTTCCAAAGTCAACGCCGCCAATAATGTTTGCACCAAAATCAAATCTTTTAAACTGGCCGGAACCTATTGTACCATGTCTGTCATCACCGTCCAACGGATCATCATCGCCCCATTCAATATTCCGGGAGGCTGTGGTTGTTACTCCATTGGTTTCTGTAGTAGTTTTCAGTTTGCCGGCAATACCTACGGCTGCATACGGACCAGCACCAATATAAGCTTTCACACGCTCATTAAAAGGTAACATTACAGATATATTTACCGGCAATTCCAGGTACATGGGGTTTACTTTATAAGTTGTTTTGACACCCCCGGTAAGCGCTGTAGAAGATTCTATCCCCTTCGATTGAAGATCCAGACCCGTTCTTACTTCAAATGTAGAGCCTAAAGGAATAGCGCCTATCACGCCGGCATTAAAGCTGTTTAACCTTTTACTATCATCAAGATTGCCTTCTTTTCCGTTGGTAATGTTCGAATTATTCCAACCGCCTTTTATACCTATTTTGGCATCAGCAAATCCCTGGGCTTTTGCAGCGCCTGTAGCGGCTATTAACGCTATGGCACTAATAATAAATGTACGTCTCATAGTTTTTGTTTAGAATTTTTACAGGATTTATTTCCTGCCTTTCTATTTATAAAATACTATGCCAAAAACATCACCCGGTAACATTTACTGTTAATTCAAACTTGTGAGAGTTAATTTTCAAAGGTTTACAAAAAGCATTTTTTAAACATGCGGTGTGAAGTATAAACGTATATTTTTTGGTAAATACATCTGCCAGAAAATAAAGCAAAAAAGGCTGCTCTTCTATGGTGAAAATCAATTATTTTTCTGAGAAAGCCGGCTTTAATTTTTAGCAGGGTTCGCACCTGCCTGATCTGTACCAGATAAAAATCTTAAGGGCCTTTCATCACTCCGGGCAGCATTTTCTTTATTATTTTTTAAAGCAGCTAAAGATTGGCTCGCTTTCACCAGCTGTACCAGCTCCGTTTTATACCCCTCCTTATCTTCTTTAACAAGTGGATTTAATATCTGTAAGGCCATATCATAGCCTCCCGCCCCCTTATATTCAGACCCCCTCAGCATCATACCAAACTTTGCTACCGCAGCCGCAAGCTTTATATTATTGCCGGCGTTATTAAAGGCTACCGGGCTGCCCGAAATTATTTTTTCCAATAAAAGGCTTTTATCTTCCGCCGGTTTTTTATACCGGAATTTCACTGTCATTACTTCATTAGCATTATTGAATATAGGCGCCTTCCCTTGGGGCTTCTGGTATTTCAACTCATCCACTTTTTTCAATTCAGGAGCATGAACACCCAGCGGGATAATTTCATACAAGGCCGTAACCGTATGGCCGCTGCCCAGCTCACCGGCATCTTTTTTATCATCGTTAAAATCTTCCTTTGCCAGCATCCGGTTCTCATAACCAATCAGTCTGTACCCCTGTACTTTAGCCGGGTTAAATTCTACCTGTAATTTCACATCCTTTGCAATAGTGAACATAGTACCTCCAAACTGGCTGATGAGCACTTTCCTGGCTTCGCTTAAATTATCAATATAAGCATGGTTACCGTTTCCCTTGTTGGCCAGCTTCTGCATCTTGGCATCCTGGTAATTTCCTGTACCAAAGCCCAGCACCGTTAAATACACCCCCGATTTTCTTTTTTCCTCGATCATTCTTTCCAGCTCATCATCACTGCTCTGACCTACATTAAAGTCCCCATCGGTGCAAAGCACAATCCTGTTATTGCCATTCCTGATAAAATTGTCCTGTGCTACTTTATAAGCCAGCTTAATGCCGGCTCCACCTGCCGTAGAACCGCCTGCCTGTAACGCATCAATAGCGTCTTTGATCTTTGTTTTATCATTACCGTCAGTAGAAGGCAGCACCAAACCTGCGCTTCCGGCATATACAACTATAGCTACTTTATCCCGCGGACGTAACTGATCTGCCAGTAATTTCATGGAAGATTGTACCAAAGGCAGCTTGTCCTGCGACCACATGCTGCCGCTAACATCTATCAGGAAAACAATATTGGCAGCAGGCAGATTTTCTGTAGGTATTTTCTTTCCCTGCAGGCCAATAGCAACCAGGTGATGCTTTTCATTCCACGGACAAACCGTATATTCCGTATGAATACTAAAAGGCGTATCACCTGTGGGTTGCGGATAGTTATATGTAAAATAATTGATCATTTCCTCAATACGCACTGCGCCATCAGGAGGTAGCTGACCATTACTGATGAAACGCCTGATATTACTGTACGAAGCGCCATCTACATCTATAGAGAAAGTGGACAATGGGTTATCTGCCGATTTTAAAAAAGGGTTCTCTTTTATATTATCATAGCCTTCACGGCTGAAATCGTTATTATCGTGCCAGCTTTCATCTGCTACCGGTGAACGGCTGCCGTATAAGGATGAGGTTCCCCGGACCCTCATAGACGCGTTATAGTTATCCTGAACAGAGGCCACAGCGCCGGTGAATGTTTTCTTTTTCTGCGTACCATAACCTATCACTACCACTTCATCCAGGTTATCCGCAATGCTTTTTAGTACAATATTGAGCTTTGTGCTTTTGCCCACTTTTACTTCCTGCTGCCGGAAACCCACTGCGGTAATAATGAGAACTGCCTTATCGCTTTCTACTTCTATTGTAAAATTGCCATTAGCATCACTGCTCACTGCATTTTGTGTCCCTTTTTCCTGGATGGTGGCAGAAGATATGGCCTGATTATTTTCATCTGTAATAGTACCTTTTACCGTTTTTTTGATAATGGTGAAAGCTGCAAGCGTCAGCAACACTAATGCTGCTGCAAAAAATTTCAGGTAGTTCATGATAATATTTTTTTATAAATTGATAACAGGATTTTAAAAAAGATGTGCCGCGGTGATATTTCACTTCCTTTTGCAGTTAGGATGCAGCGCTTAAAAAAATTGCATAAAAAAGAAAAAAATTAAATTGCGTGTGTAATAAGCCGGATTCCGGCATCATTTATATATAATATTTGGCACAGGTATTTACTATAACATCTTTAAAGCAGCAAACCGATGAAGATTTGCTGCTTGAGTTTAAACGTTCCGGAGATCAGAACGCTTTGGCTGAGCTATACCTGCGTTACAGCGACCTGTTATATGGCGTATGCCTGAAATACCTGGAAGATGCAGAAGATGCAAAGGACGCTGTAATGAATATTTACCAGGAGCTGCTCCGCAAAGTACCGCAACATGAAATTCAGCATTTTAAGAGCTGGGTATATGTACTTGCTAAAAATTACTGCCTGATGCAGCTGCGCAGCGCTAAAAAGAACATTACCGTAAATTTAGAGCAGCACACTATGCAATCGGACGATTTTTCGCATCTTGATAGTGTAATAGAAAAAGAAGAAGCGTTTAAAAGGCTGGAAAAATGCATTGAAAAGCTACCCGAGGAACAAAAAAGCAGCATTCAATTGTTTTATTATGATAATAAATGCTACAACGAGATAGCTGAAACAACGGGGATGGACTGGAATAAAGTACGCAGCCTGATACAGAACGGACGGCGAAACCTTAAAATTTGTATGGAAAAAAATGCAGGGAAATAGCAATACATATCATTTTTATGGGCCGGAGGATATTAAAAGATACCTTGATGGCGGCATGAACGCGCAGGAAATGCACGATATGGAAAAAGCTGCTCTGAAAGATCCCATGCTGGCCGATGCGATTGACGGTTTCAGAAACGCTGATGCTTCCGTTACCCATAAACACCTGAACGATATAAGGGCGGCCATTTTAGGTACTGCGGCAAAGGAAAATATCGTGGTTTCCCTGCCACAAAGAACGCCTGTAAAATGGTGGCGCTGGGCCGTTGCAGCCTGCACCCTGGGCCTGCTTGCCGGAAGCGCCTGGTGGTTTATCCAAAAACAGAACGATATTGTTCCCTCAACTCCCATTGCGAACATTAGCAGGGAAATTGCTCCGGCGGTTACCGCTCAACCAGCTGCAGAAACCGGTAAACCGGCCATCTCTAAGGCTGCACCTGAAACCCCGGCCAAAAATGCAACAACAGAAGGAGTAAAAAAACCTGCAGCCATTTTAAAAGAAAATCACACTTCCATAGCAATAACAAAACCGCCAAAGCACGAAGAAACAGCCTTAAAAACGGCGGCGGCGGAAATCAGCTTAGCCGATGAGGCATCCGGTATCCCAAAAGACGCCACTACCTTGAACATGTCCCAGCAGGAGCAGTTCGCTTATAAGCATGTTTCGGCTGCGCAACCGGTCAATTACCTGTCAGAGAAAGTAACCGATAAGCAGGAAAATCCCCTGCCATCAGCTGGTGTTGCTGCTGCCGTTAATAACAACATGCTCACTAAAAGTAATAAAAGCTTTATGCCCACCAGGGACAGCAGCCTGAAAGCGCCGGAAAATATGACCGGGTATAATAATGAGGTGGCCACCCTGAGACGCGTGCATAACAATATTGTTTTAAAAGAAGCAAAAGCTGACTCTAATGAAATAGTAGTGATTGGATATGGCCGGAAAAAACAGAAAGCCCTCACAGGGTCGGTTGGCGACTACCAAAAATTTCAAAAGCAAACAGAAAAAGCCTGGAAAAATGAAATCATTTATCCTGAGGAAGGTTGGGCTCATTTTTATGAAGAGTTGGGTACAGGACTTGGCGTGGACCAGTCCAAAGCCACCAAAACCCTGCAAATTAAATTTACGGTTGACGATAACGGCGACCCGGTGGATTTTGAGATCGTGGAAAGTCCGGATGAGTTGCTGACAAAAAAAGCCATTGAAATGATCAGGAAAACCAAATGGAAAAATTTCAAGCTCGACAAGAATGCCGTAGTAAAAATAGAGGTCAATTAGCCCCTCCACTCCCTTCCTTTGTAATTTATTCCTTTCTAATACGATCTGACAGAAAGTCAACTTATCTCTTATAATAATACTTTCCAGGATTATAGCAATCCGGTTTTCTTCATTAAAATTTATGATAATCCTGCCACCCGGTGGGGTAGGGCAGAGGTTATCCAGTCAAAAAATGGAGAGTGCTAAAGAAGATTTTTATCTAAAATTAAATTTTACATAAAACACTCTTCTCAAATTTTCCTTTTGCTAAAACGGCCTCCTCCGTGGTCAAAATCACCTAAAACATCGCTTGAGTTAGCGAAAATAAATTAGTATAACAAGAAATATATATTTTATATAAATAAAAAGATAAATTAATTAATATAAAATATTATTAAACAATTATTTATATAAATTAATTATACAATTCTTAACAATAGGCCAATTTATAAAAATTATCGCGTTTTAAAAACAATAAAATAATTAATTTAATGTAATATAAATTTTACAAATAGTTAATTTTCAATAATTAACATTAATTATTAATAACTATTTATTTTAGTACACAGATAATCTTCACTTTATTGCGAAAAAGCTAAATATTTTAGTAAAAAAATTACTGCGCTCCGAAAAAATAAAAAGTTTAAGTAAAAAAAATCCACCGCAATGAATAAAGCTTATTGCAACAGCGGGTCCAAAAAAGACAGACAGTTACAGAACTATACCAGCATTCAATAAACAGCCCCGGAAAAGAGGGGCTAACGCTTACCTGCTTCCGGGGCCTGAAATATTAATCGGTATAAAACAATACAAAAATGAAGGGCGATTGGCTTACTACACTCCTGTCCAATTGGCAGGATCCTCTCTCCATTGCAAAAGTAAATCCGCCTGCTCCTGTTGGATGATCCCTTTTTCAAGAGCCAGCTCCAGCAATACAGGGTAGGTGGTTAGAGGATGATATTTAAGGTTGCGTTTTTCAAAAGCTTCTTTGGCTACTGTAAAATCATACGTAAAAATGGATACCATTCCCACAATTTCCAGTCCGGCAGCCTCCAAAGCATCTACTGCCTGCAGGCTGCTTTTCCCGGTACTTACCAGATCTTCCACTACTACAATTTTTTGTCCGGGCTCAAACCTCCCCTCTATCTGGTTGCCCAGACCATGATCTTTGGGCTTGGGACGCACATACAGGAAAGGTAGCTTTAACTGATCGGCGGCCATCGCTCCCCACGCTATACCCGCGGTAGCCACGCCGGCCAAAGCATCGGCTTCGCTAAACTGTTCAAACAGTACATTACACATTTCGCTCTTAACAAAGTCCCGTATAAAGGGATAGGATAAAATGCTCCTGTTATCGCAATAAATAGGGCTTTTCCATCCGCTGGCCCATGTAAACGGATTTTCAGGACTTAATTTTACTGCGCTGGCCTGTAATAATTTTTCAGCCACTACTTTTGCATCGTTCATTTGTACTTTATATTTTTGGGTACGAAATTAGAGATTAAGCCTGATATGTTTACAAGTTGACAGATTGCAGGAACTTCCGGCCCCGGACTTCATACCTCCGACCTCGGACTTCCGGACTTCAGACTTATATCAAAAAAGACCAGCTATGCACATTACTATTTACATACATAATAAACCTGTTTATCTCTGCGATGAGCTGGACGAAGACCTGGAAAAGCTGCACCACCGGCCTGATACCATTTTTATAGATGAGCTGGATACGCATACAGTAAAAGCCATGCTCCGCGAAATAGCCCTGCCCGAAATTAAATACGGTATTTTCTTACATCAGGACTTGGAAGAGCTGAAAAAGCAGTTCTTTAAAAAATTTGAGCTGCATATAGCAGGCGGCGGCCTGGTCATCAATGAAAAAAAGGAGCTTTTAATGATATTCCGCCGAGGAAGCTGGGACCTGCCCAAAGGCCATTTAGATAAAGGTGAAACCATAGAGGAGTGTGCCATAAGGGAAGTGCAGGAAGAGACCGGCCTGCAGAAAATAAGCCTCTTCTCCCCTCTTACGGTTACTTATCACACTTATGAGCAGGGCACGCACCATATTTTAAAAGAATCGCACTGGTATTTAATGAAATTCTCAGGCAATGAAGAGCCGGTTCCCCAGGCAGAAGAAGATATTGAAAAGATTGAATGGGTAAAAAAAGAAGCAATAGCACCATATTTACACAAAGCCTACCCTTCTATCAGGGAGGTGATCCAATGCTATACTGATCAAAATTAAAAAAGGCATGGAAAGTGCAGAAGTGTTTTTACGGTCATATCCAGAAAAAATACAGCAAACAGTATCAGTGCTTCGAGATCTTTTGAAACAAGACCTGCCGGGCATCACGGAACAAACAGATGTGCCAGCCAAAATGATAGCTATAACTTGTGGCACACGATATACCGATATGATTTGCTGCTTATTTCCTTCACAGAAATGAGTTAAACTAAGCTTTTATAAAGGCGTAGACCTGCCTGACCCGTATCAACTATAAGTAATTCCTTACATCTTCATTCTCAACAGCAGACAAAATTTTTTCTACTTCATCGGCCGTCCAGGTTGCCCGCTTCTTTTTTACGGCAAAGTTAGGCGCCTTTAATCTCTATTTATGTAACTTTGAGATACTATCTATGCCTGAAAACAAACAGATTAGGGAGTATGGCAGATTAAAATTGATAGATCATAAATTTTGTATGTAATTAAAGGGAGGGTAGTTATGACAGCAAATATCAGAGAAAAGATGCTTTCATCTGGTTTTAAGGATCGAAAATCCTATTCCCCCGATGAAATATGGGCCGCCGGTGGTACAACTGCATTCGGCAAGAAACAAGGTCAAAGCAATGAGAAGATAATTGAAGCCTTAGAGTCAAGCCCTGAAGCGGAACCTTTTAGAAGAGTGGAAAGATGCATTGGAGCAATTAGAACAAAACAAATAATATGCACCTGTTGTTTGACACCAATATTCTTTTAGCTATTGTTCGCTCTAAAAACTATGCCGGTATCATCAATTTCCTTAACCCCGAAAACAAGTTAGTATATGTTTCTGTTGCTTGCGAGGCTGAAATTAAGTCAATTGCCAGGCGATCTAATTGGGGACAAGGTAGAATAGAAAAGCTCGACAACTTTTGGATGCTACAATTACTGTAGAAATCAATCATCATTATATTAACGGATACGTTGAGATTGATACTTATTCGCAAAGACGTAATCCACTGTTTGGTGAGTATAATTTTCCCACACCCAGAAATATGGGCAAGAACGATCTCTGGATAGCATCTCTTGCCGGGTTGCTTGATCTACGGCTTGTAACTACCGATGAAGACTTTGATCATTTAAATAATGTGTTTTTTGAAGTCCGAAAAATTGAGCCGAATCAACTGGCCGACTTCTTTTAAAAATATATTAATGTGCAATGTGCTTACATCCACCTGTATGAAGTACTCCCTAAAGGATCATTTCCTTTCCAATCGCCATTTTTATAGCTGTTCCACCATTGACGGTATTTGTCGCTGATCATCAGGATCTCAGTAGAGGTAACACCCTTGTATTTTTCAACGCCCTCCTTTGAAGCATCTATAAGATAAGGATCAAGCGATCCGCCCCCTCTCAGGGCCTCAACAATCCATAACAGGCACTCCCCCAAAATAAAATAATCCCGGCCCTGAGGGCGTGGCGTGCGTGAAGATATGGGGTTGGTTGGAAAGGATTTTATATGCGTGGTGTCTTTTGATAACTCTATGAGCGAAGCTATATGCCCCTGCCGGAACCTTGGCATTTTAAGCCATAAGCGCTCTCCTTTTTCATTGAGTTCATACGCATCATAAGTTTCGCTTTTCAGCATCTGCACAAACACTCCAACATTGGGACTTTCAATATCAAATTGATCTTTTTTACAGCTCACGAAGAGCATCCCTATCATTGTATAAAGAATCCATTTCTTCATAATGCTATCAGTTGTATTATGGTTAATAAAATTACTTTATTATTCAAGTATAACGCCCCATTCAGCTACATTAAAGCCTTCCCGGGAAACAGGTGTTGTTTTTTCATGGGGTTTTAACTGAACCGGCTTGCTGAGCGCCTTTACCACATAAAATAACCTTAACACATTATCTGGCTGCTCAGAAAAATGCAGCTGTATCAGCTTTTCAATTACCGGTTTTTCCTGAGGATATATTGCGTAAGAGGGTGCATCGTTCAACCGGGGTATCCAGTAATCTATAAAATCTTTAATCTCATGATCCCTGAACTGATACGCTTTCATATCAGTTTCAAAAAAGTGCTCCAGGCTATCACGTTTCACTACCCAGCCGGTGTTCTTCTGCCATTTATCCGGTTGATCGCTTTCATAGAAAAGGTAATCATATTTATTATCAATCCTGCCGGAAGGAGCCACATTTACGCTCCATCCATTATTATACTGAGGTATTGACGCCACTACACTGCCACCCAAAGGAAAACCCAGCTCCACATGGAGAGCGGTTTCCTTTAACGGATAAAGGTATATATTAGGCTTATAAACCCTGATACAATCTTTACAACGGTCGGGTTCAGGATTATCCTTTTTGCAACCAGCCAAAGTTATCATAGACAAAATAATCAGCAAGCATATTCTACTCATATAAAACGGCTTTTTATTTAAAACGGGGAAATCAGACGCATCGCAACATACACACTAAAAAAATTTTACACCTGTATTTTTTACGAAGACAGTTTAAAGCGTTCGGCACCGGATTTTTATATATGATCTGCGGATGATAATTGAAAAGACAAACTCATTTTCCATTATTTTTGCCCCCGATGTCTAAAGCTAAGAAAGATATTTCAGAAACACCTATGATGCAGCAGCATAAGGCTATTAAACAAAAATATCCTGATGCCCTGCTGTTGTTCCGCGTGGGCGACTTTTATGAAACCTTTGGGCAGGATGCCGTAATAGCCTCGCAGGTGCTGGGTATTACGCTTACTAAAAGGAATAACGGCGCAGCCGCCTCTTTGGACCTGGCCGGCTTCCCGCACCATGCTTTGGACACCTATTTGCACAAGCTGGTTAAAGCCGGTTACCGTGTAGCCATCTGCGACCAGCTGGAAGACCCCAAACTGGCTAAAGGTATTGTAAAAAGAGGGGTTACGGAAATGGTTACGCCCGGTACGGCCATTAATGATAAACTGCTGGAACATAAAAGCAATAATTTCCTGGCAGGCCTGCACTTTGCAGATGATAATCATTTCGGGCTGGCATTTCTTGATCTTTCTACCGGTGAGTTTTTTATTGCTGAAGGCGACAGGGAATACGCCGATAAGCTATTGCAAAGTTTTTCTCCGTCTGAAGTGGTTTTCCAGCGCCACCAGCAAAAAAAGTTCAAAGAGTTTTTTGGCGGCAAAATGTATGTGTACACCCTGGACGAATGGATATTTGATGAAAATTATGCCCGGGATACATTGCTGAAGCATTTCCAGGTACATTCTTTAAAAGGCTTTGGTGTAGAAGAACAAAAAAAAGGGATGACAGCTGCAGGAGCTATCATCCATTATTTAAAAGATACGGAACACCCGAACCTGCAGCATATTACCTCTTTACAAAGCATCCACCGTAATGATTTTTTATGGATGGACCGTTTCACTATCCGGAACCTGGAACTGATCTACGGCAGCAATGAAGGCAATCCTACCCTTTTAAAAGTGCTGGATAACACAGCCTCTGCTATGGGTGCAAGGATGCTTAAAAGATGGATATTATTTCCATTGATAGACATCAGCAAAATAAATGAGCGCCTGGAACTGGTGGAAACACTGATCATAGAAACCGATCTCAGGAATGAACTGGTTCAGGCTATTAAACACTGTGGCGATATTGAAAGGCTGGTAGCCAGGATTCCCACCAGGAAGATCAACCCCCGTGAAGTGCTGCAGCTGGCCAAAGGCCTGAAACAGGTACAGGTGGTAAAAGAGCGGTGTGTTACGCATGCCAATCCCTACCTGCAACGTATCAGTGATGCGCTCAACTCCTGCCCGCTTATTGCCGAAAAGATCTTTAAGGAAATCATTGAGAGCCCTCCGGCCACAACCATTAAAGGCGGTTTTATCAATAATGGCATTAATGATGAATTAGATGAACTGCGCGAAATATCACAAAGTGGCAAAGCCTACCTTGCTAAAATGCAGGCAGCAGAAGCAGAGAAAACCGGTATCAGCTCTTTAAAAATAGGCTTTAATAATGTATTTGGTTATTACCTTGAAGTAACCAACAGCCATAAAAGCCGGGTGCCTGAAAGCTGGATCCGCAAGCAAACACTGGCTAATGCGGAACGTTATATCACCCCCGAATTAAAAGAATACGAAGAAAAGATAACAGGCGCTGAAGAAAAGATCTTACAGCTGGAGGCCCGGTTATATGACCAGTTGCTGAACGACCTGTCCGACTATCTGCAGCCCTTACAAACCAATGGTAATTTATTAGCTATACTGGATTGCCTTTGCTGCTTTGCGCATAATGCCATCCATTATCAATACAAAAAACCATTATTGCATGATGGTGATGACTGGCAGTTAAAGGAAGCGCGTCACCCGGTTATAGAACGTCACCTGCCCGTTGGTGAAAGCTATATCCATAATGATACGGAGCTGAATAAAACCCACCAGCAGATCATTATCCTTACAGGGCCTAACATGAGCGGTAAATCGGCTTTGCTGAGACAAACGGCCCTGATCACGCTGATGGCGCATATAGGCAGCTTTGTTCCTGCTACCGAAGCCAGGATCTCTTTAACAGATAAGATATTTACACGCGTTGGTGCATCGGATAACCTGAGTGGAGGCGAAAGTACTTTCATGGTGGAGATGAATGAAACCGCAGCCATCATTAACAATATCACGCCTAAAAGTCTTATACTGTTAGATGAAATAGGACGCGGTACTTCTACCTACGATGGTATTTCAATAGCCTGGAGCATTGTAGAGCATTTGCATCAATCGCCCCATCAGCCCAAAACATTATTTGCCACACACTATCACGAGCTGAATGAGCTGGAGGAAAAATTTGACCGGATCAAAAACTACCATATTACCAATAAAGAGGCAGGGAATAAGATCATTTTCCTCCGTAAGCTGGCCCGTGGGGGCAGCACACACAGCTTTGGTATTCATGTAGCAAAAATGGCAGGTATGCCAGCGTCTTTAATTAAACGCGCTAACGAAATTTTAGAACAGCTGGAAACACAGCATGTGGATGAGGACGGAAGTTGGAGGTCTGAAGACGGAAGTAGAGAAAAGTCCGGAAGTCCGGAAGTCCGGAAGTCCGAAAGCGAGACGTTCGGAAGATATTTGACAGATCTTTCCGAAAAAGTGAAGGACCTTAATGCTCCGCAGTTCCAGCTCTCTATTTTTGATGCGCACAGCCAGACCTTTGACGAAATACGCCGGCTGCTTGCTGATATTGATATCAACCGGTTAACGCCTGTTGAAGCGCTGCTGAAACTACAGGAGATCAAAGGAATGGTGAAATAGTTGTTATAATAAAGCTATTGTATCCTTGAGAAAACCGAAGAGAAAAATCACAAGCTGCTCTTAATTTACCCCTATCCTGTCCAAAATAATTGCCCCCTTTGGTTCTTTATCAAATACAAACCTGATCTGCTGTATCTGCTTCGGATCAAAACGGGCATCAGCTTCTTTAAAGACGGAAAAAGGCAGCTGTACCAACTGCAAAACCCTTTCAACAGGCGTATTCTTTTTCAGCTCTGAGAAATAGTCCCATTTCGCCAGTTCTGTTTTCAGTACAGGAGCCATTATATAAAAATCACTGAGGCTTTTTGTAACAGTACAGGACCGCGTTTTTATCTGTACCGAAAAATTAACCTGGTTCATTTCATCACTGTTGTTTGCTATAAAAAAGAACAGATTCCCTGTAGAATCCGGAGAAAGAGCATGCAAAGCAGTATCTGAAATATTTATAGCATAATAAGGATTGGGATCATTTGTTTTTGTATGTTCCCACTCAAGAAAAACGCCGGTATTCTCCTGTCCCAATGCTTCACCATTTCTAAGCGGCAAAACTTTTTCCATCCAGTTTTTTAAGCCCGATGCTTCTGCAGTACAGCCCGCCAAAGTAGCTGTTGAAATATCCTGGTCTTCCTCGAAATCTGCAATGTACCTAAACGTGTTATCCTCGTATTGACTGATATAATAATCAGGTGGTAAAATATGGAACCCGTTACGGTAATCTTTTAATAATGGTATATATGCCTTACTTCCTTTTAAAGTAGCTTCTAAAAACGCTGAAATATAAATCCTGGCAATACGTCTTTGGTCATCCCCGTTCAGCAAAGATTTCAGGTTCAAGGAAAAATGATCGGGATATTCTCTGTCCACGGCCCCCCATTTAGTATTGAACTGCCCATGATTGGCTTTATATATATACAGGAAGCTTTTCAGATAATGCTGCGAAGGCTCGAACTTTAACCTGTTATATGTTTTAATACCTGCACAATAATAAATATCCTGATCGTGGCTGCCATGAAGCAGCAGGTAATTAACATCTTTTATATATGGCGGAATCTCTGCACCTCCTGCTCCCTTTCCTGCAGGAGCTATTTGTATAATACTCCTGATAGAGAAGTTAAAATTAAACCTGATATTCCCGTCAAAAGGATAGCGGTCAAGTTTATTTAAGACAGAAGCTATGGCAACGGCATCAGCACCCCTGGAATGGCCCGCTAAACAAATGTTATTCATATCCACTTTGCCCGAAAAAGGGTTACCGGCCATGCCGGTCCACTTTTGCCAGTTTTCAAGATGTTTTAAAATCAGCCACGCCCTCACATTCATTTCGTCAAACCAATAGTCGTCAAGCCAGCTTTCATTTAAGAAATTTTCATCTATTGATGCTACAATAAACCCTCTGCTTGCCAGTAGTTCGCCCAGGTACTCATACCCATCATCAGAATAATCCGTCATCAGGTGATTGCCATGCACAAATATCACCAGAGGAAACCTGCCTTCTCCTTCAGGATACCAAACCCGCGCATTTAAAGGCAACGCATTTGTATCAAACCCCCAATATGCTTTTCGCAGATAGTATTTCACACCCTTATTAACAGGCATATAGGGCGATCCATCTACCGGATCCGTTTTAAGAGCGATATCCTTGCTGTACTCACTCCGTCTTTTATCAGTTCCACTTCCGTAAAACAGCCGCTTTACTTTATAAGTCCCTTTTTGAGATGGATCGCTGATGCCGGCCCCATCCGCTATTTTCTGTTCCTGGTACTCTTTGGACACAGGCGTTGTACGATCCACTCCTTTGCCCAGCAGCAAAACCAATAATGAAACATTAATAACAACTGCCAGCAAAATAGTTGCTACTGCTACTATCCGTGTGCTTTTTTTATTCAGACCGATACCAATTAAAACACCCGAAACCAGTTCTAAAAATAAAAAAAAACGGTTGACCCTTTCTGCAGGAAAAAAGAACGTCAGCACAAAGATTCCAATTACAGCAATAATAATATATGGATTAATTTTTATTAACCCCCTGTATAAATAATATGAAAATGTAAAAACTATTGTAATCAATACCAGTGAGGCCAGCAATAATATCAGTACATCTAAAAAATGAGGCAATCCTGTTCGCATAGTGCCTCCTAAACAAAACATACAGATTAACGCCGCAACCATACTGCCCGCCAAAGCGCCAATGGACGACTTATCCAATATCTTTACAAAGTTATTGGCATATAACTTTAACCTCTCCCTGGCTTTGTGTAATAACATGAGCGCTGTTTTGGGGTTATATAATTCCTACATGCAATAGTCATTAACCGTAAAATTAACGGCTCCTACTGATATCTAAAACATTTACGCTCAATATATTTAAAAGAATACGGACTGGCACCACTTTTCTCCCGTTTACGATGCTATTAACCACCTTTGTAAAAAGGCAGAACATAACAGTTCTGGATATTACGAAAAATCGTAAATTCGAATTAAAATCATTCCTGCCATGAGATTACTACAAATGATCGCTCTGAGAAAGCCCGAAGCCTGGGGTATTTATTTCATGATATTATTGTGTAGCATCAGCTTTTTAGCTACTTTGTTATACAACGGGTATGTTCAATGGCTGGATACAATACTGTTAATTGCGGTTTGTGTGCCGTTTATTTTCAAAAACAAAACCGTTCATATTCTTTTTGGAACGCTTTATGTACTTTGCGGATGTTTAATTGGACTTTCCTGTCTTAAATTCCACATAACTCTTGCTCATAAACAGCCCGCCACAGATTTCATTATGGGCTATCTGCTGGCTGCAGGTGTTATATTTAGCGGATTATTAATACTTTATCCTAAAGTAAAAATATAAAAGGACTGTGGTTTATTGTTTGGATGCTAAATTTGCCTCTGCTACATAAAAACATAGCGCTCAAAAGTCTAAAATCTGGCTTTCTTTCATTTCTTTACCACAATGACCCTTTACAAAAAATCAGTTTTATCCCTTATCCTATTAACGGGCTCGTTTGCTTACGCGCAGGGCCCAACAAAAGAGGATAGTCTTGCTAAAGAAAAAACCACTGTAGCATTTAACGATAAAGGCCTGCAATTCAGGAAAGGTGATCATTTCCTGATGACTTTTCGTTTCAGGACCCAGCTGAGAGCGGCCTATTTAAGTAGGCTGGACGACGAGAAAGCTGTGGGCTTTGAAGCGCAGGTACGGAGAATGAGGCTGCGTTTTGAAGGCTATTTAATTTCTCCGAAACTGGAATATAAGCTGCAGCTGGGCTTTGCCAACAGGGATATGGACCTGGAAAGCGGCGCTCCTCAAATTGTAAGAGATGCCGTTTTTTATTACAAGCCAGGCAAACAGTGGTCATTCGGCTTCGGACAAACCAAGCTACCAGGCAACAGGGAGCGTGTGAACTCGTCTGGCGAATTACAAATGCCTGATCGCTCCATTGCCAACAACCGTTTTACCGTAGACCGCGATTTTGGGGTTTTTATTGATAAGGATTTTGAGATCAAAAACCATGTTGTACAATTAAGAACCGCCATATCATCAGGTGATGGGCGCGGGCAGCTGGCCACTGTTAAAGGTCTTGCCTATACGGGCCGTATTGAGTATATGCCTTTGGGATATTTCAAAAATAAGGGCGATTATTTTGAGGGGGATCTTGATTTTGAAGAAACACCGAAATTATCTTTTGGATTTACCTATAGCAAGAATTTTAAAGCCAACCGTACGGGCGGGCAGTTAGGCAAACCTATGGTAAGCGCTTATGATGATGAGGAAGAGCTACTGGCTAATATCCGGACTATTATGGCGGATGCCGTTCTGAAATACCAGGGATGGGCTTTTTTAGGTGAATATTACGACCGGAAAGTTGATGCTTTTTCGGTTGCTGATTTCAGTACACGGCCCGATGACAAGCTAATCTTTCTGAAAATGCCGGCGGGCATTGCTGTTAACCTGCAAGGCAGTAAGCTGGTAACCAGGAAAGACGAAATCAGCGTAAGGTACACTCATATTACCCCTCATGCAGCACTCCTGCCTTACCAGTATAAACTCAGGACAAAAGCCATTGGTTATTCTCATTATTTCAATAAACATAAATTTAAACTGCAGGGATATATAGGCCTCGACGACCGTATGGGAAGGTCGGAAGAGCTGGACGATCCGTTTGAAAACCGCTTAACCTGCATGTTCCAGGTTGAGATAGGGATTTAGTAATATAGCATTCAATGCCAATCAAACTTTTAAACCTGTAAATTGTTTATTTCAAATATGAAACTCGACATACTGGCAATAGGCGTTCACCCCGATGATGTGGAATTAGGCTGCGCCGGCACTTTACTAAAGGAAATTCAGAACGGCAAAAAAGCGGGGATCATTGATCTCACACAGGGAGAGCTGGGCACCCGCGGCACAGTAGCAACCCGGTATGCCGAAGCC
The DNA here is from genome assembly GCA_027493055.1 of Niabella sp. Classification (GTDB taxonomy): domain Bacteria; phylum Bacteroidota; class Bacteroidia; order Chitinophagales; family Chitinophagaceae; genus Niabella. The sequence goes on from JAPUDO010000119.1 coordinate 117,660, forward strand.
GCCGAAGCCGCCCGGATATTGGGCGTATCCGTACGTGAAAACCTGAAAATGAGGGATGGGTTCTTTAAAAATGATGAAGCGCATCAGTTGCTGCTTATCAGGGCTATACGCAAATACCAGCCCGATATTATCCTAGGAAATGTGCTTACAGACCGCCATCCTGATCACGGACGTGCCGGCAATCTGATCAATGATGCCTGTTTTCTTTCGGGACTGGCCAAAATAGAAACAAAAGACGACCAGGGCAATCCCCAGGAAAAATGGCGCCCCCGGTATTTTTTGCAATATATGCAGGATTGGTACCACGAACCGCAATTACTGATAGACGTAAGCGATGTAACTGATACTAAAATGAAAGCTATTGAGGCTTATGCCACCCAGTTCCATACCAGTGAAACTGAGGCCGGAGGCCCTCAAACCTATATTTCAACCCCTGAATTTAAGGAAAGTCTTTTGGCAAGGATGAGGATGATGGGTAAACGTATAGGTGTAAAATACGCCGAAGCTTATCTTACCCAAAAGCATATCGGGCTCAGTAATCTTGACGCGCTTATTTTACAGGAAACCTGATTACAGGGGATTTTGCATTTTTTTACCTTATAGACAGCCATAAAATAATTACCTTTGCACACTTTATATCACTAAGAAACAATTTTTCATTAATGTCAATACCCAAGTTTGCCACACCACCTCCCCCATCCTTCCATACGGTTTTAAAAACGCGTGTCAATGATTATTTCAGAGAACGGGGTAAACCAAGCACCGGCAATTTAAGGCTATATTCAAAAGCATTGTTCCTGGCGGTAGGTTTTATAGCATTATATGTACATCTTGTTTTCTTTACGCCACCGGCAGGCTGGGCTATTTTTGAGTGCCTGTTACTAAGCCTGTTTACATCAGCCATTGGCTTTAATATTATGCATGATGGCGCTCATGGCAGCTTCAGCAGCAAACCCTGGGTAAATACTATAGCAGCTTCGTCTCTTAACTTTTTAGGAGCCAACACTTTTATGTGGAAAATGAAGCACAATGTTATACACCATGCTTATACCAATATTGATGGCGTTGATGATGACCTGGATGCCAAACCCTTTTTGAGGCTTTGCGAAACACAGAAATACTATAAATTCCACAGGTACCAGCATTTCTATTTCTGGATCACTTATTCGCTGCTGTATCTTTTCTGGATTTTCTTTTCTGACTACAAGAAATATTTTACCCGGAAAGTGGGTGATATTCCATTAAAGAAAATGACTGTTAAAGATCAGATATCGTTCTGGGGCTTTAAAATCTTACACATCGTACTATTTGTGGTTATCCCTATTATAACAGTTGGCGTTGGTCCCTGGGCCATTGGGTTTACAGTGTATGCACTGTTTGCCGGCTTTGTGTTGAGCATTGTATTTCAGCTGGCACACACAGTAGAAGATACAGAGTTTCCTGTGCCTAATGAGCAAACCAATAAAATAGATAATGAATGGGCTATTCACCAGCTAAAAACCACTGCTAATTTTGCTACTAAAAGCAGGCTGGCCTGCTGGTTTATGGGTGGCCTGAATTTCCAGGTAGAGCATCACCTGTTCCCTAAAATTTCTCATATTCACTACCCCCGTATCAATAAGATCATAAAAGATACCTGTAAAGAGTTTGGAGTAGGTTATATAGAATATGGCAGGTTGAAAGATGCTGTTGCGTCTCATGTCTCCTACCTGAAACAACTCAGCAATCCTGCTTACAGCCATTAAAAAATCGAACTCAAAATTTATATTAAGAAATTGTATCAAAGCCACGGAGGATAAGAAGACACGAGGTACTGACGCTTTATGCCTTCTTATCCTTGTAGCCGTTATTTAATTTCTAAATCTTTTTATTCCATTTTTAATAAGTGACACATTGAAATTAATGAGATAACCCAGGTTCAATCCTGTAAGTTTTAAATGGCTGATAATTTGGGCGGCCCAAACCGGATTCACTATTTCAACGGCTTTCAGTTCGCAAATAACTTTATCATTTACCAGCAAATCTAATCTCAATCCTTCGTTGAATTGTATTCCGTCATAAACAATAGCAATATCTATTTGGCGTTTAACGTCAAATCCTGCTTTTCTTAGTTCGTGTGCCATACATATCTCATACACTTTTTCCAATAAGCCAGGATCAAGCTTTATGAATTTTGCATGCGAAATTTACAACAACGGTTCCTATATACTCTTCTTCGGCGGAAAGTGCTTTATATTCCATAAGTTTTAATTTTGCTACTAAGATTCTAAGATACTAAGTTCTTTTCCTTTGTGGCTTAGTGCCTTCGTAGCAAGTTTTTTTATCCCTTTTGACAGCCTGTTTTTACGTATTGAAAAAGATAACCCGTATCAAAACTCAGGAAGTACGTCCTGCTCATTTAGCTAAAAAGGCATCCATAGCTTTTGTAGGCCTTCCGTCGTCTCTCCATGCGCTTAAAGGATACTGGCTCCAGCTCCTGGCGCCTTGTGGTTCCCAATATATCACACCCAAACCTTTTTTTGCCGGCACGGCTTTTACCTTTTTCATTACCGCGACCAGCATATCATACGTATTTTGCTCACGGGTATCTTCCCCGCCCACTTCAACCACCATAACTTCTTTGCCATACCTGGCAACCATATCATCCAGGTTATTTCCCAGGTCGTTTATTGATAAGGTATAATCTGGCTTGCCTTCCAGCCACCAGGGGTAGTACGACATACCAATCACATCGAACCGCACATTATTTTTTACAGCATTATCAAACCACCAGCGAAAACGTGGGTTGTTGTTACCCTGGTCCACATGCAATATTACTTTAGCTGCAGGAGCAACCGCCTTTACGGCATCATGTCCTGCATTCAGCAATTGCGCCAGTTGCGGCCAGTTATCAGTACTGCCTTCCGGCAAAAGCATTCCTCCCGGAATTTCGTTTCCTACCTGTACCCATACAGGCACAACATTCACATTTTTTAACTGCGTCATTACATCAAACGTATAGTTATACAGCGCTTTTTTCAGATCCTCAAAATTCAGGTTCACCCATGCTGCAGGTTTTTGTTGCTTGCCCGGGTCGGCCCATGTATCACTGTAATGAAAATTGAGCATTACTTTCATTCCGTGCTGTTTTGCACGTATAGCCATTGCTACTGTTTCAGCCGCGCTGCAATGCCCGTTAATTCTGTGGTCAGACGGGTTGACCCAGGTTCTTAGCCGGATGGTATTAATACCATGATCTTTCAGGATCTTAAAGCAATCTTCGGCAGCTCCATTATCGTTATAAAACTTATAACCTGTTGCCTCCATTTGGGGCAGCCAGCTGATGTCAGCTCCTTTTACAAATTCCGTGTCCGCTCCAGGTAAAGTTGTTGTTATATTTCTTTTGCTGCCACAGCTGGTATTTGTTGCAAAAACAGCTATGAACAGAAAGCTAATCCATAATTTCTTCATTACTCAAATATTTAACACAATAAATATCATTTCAACATTTATTATTCCGGTTATGACTGCTATAAAACAAAAGGGACTGCCTGTGCTTTACAAGCGGCCCCTTTTTATATGATAAAAGCTTGTTTTGTTAACTTGCTTTATCTGATTTCTCAATCAGGCTGTTCCAGACAACTGCACTTAGTATGGCTCCCAAAATTGGCGCTACTATAAATAACCAAACCTGCGAAAGGGTTTCTCCGCCAACCAATACAGCAGGCCCTATGCTCCTGGCAGGATTAACAGATACACCTGTTATGGGGATACCTACAATATGGATCAATACCAGGCTTAATCCAATACTTAACCCTGCAAAGCCCCCGTTAATATTTTTAGTAGATGTTGAGCCAAATATCACCAGCAGAAAAATAAATGTGAATACAACCTCTGCAATCAGTCCGCTTGTCAGGCTATATTTCTGAGGGGAAAGCTCGCCATAACCATTTTGTCCCAGGCCGCCAGCATAGTCGGCCTTTCCCGAAGCTATAAGATATAAAATACCGGCTCCTATAAGACCGCCTATGATCTGTGCTACGATGTAATACGCCGCCTCACCAGCCTTCATGCGCCCTGCCAATACCATTCCTATGGATATAGCCGGATTAATATGACATCCTGAAATATGTCCTATGGCATAGGCCATAGCCACAACGCTAAGTCCAAATGCAAAAGCTATACCTAACAGTCCAACCCCGGTTGTTCCATCGGCGCCGGCAATTACAGCGCTTCCGCAGCCCATAAGTACCAATACCATTGTGCCAATCATTTCGGCAATAAATTTTGAAGTTGTTGTTGCTTTCATTTTTATAGTTTTGTTTATACATCTAAATGTAGCACAAAAAGCTAAATGGCTCAATTATAATTATTTCCCCGTTCAGCAATTGGATATAAAAAAACATAAGAGCTATTTATCAGCTGGAAAGGAAAAATACACTTTCTTTGAGCTTACAGATATAGAAGATATTTATTGAAACATGGAATTAAATACTAACGGTGCTGTGTATCCCGACTCAAAGCGCCATTATGAGATATTAGACGGGCTGCGTGGGGTAGCAGCTGCTGTAGTGGTTATTTTCCATCTCTTAGAGGCTTTTTCAGGAGGGGACCATCATAAACAGATGATCAATCACGGTTACCTGGCGGTGGATTTCTTTTTCCTTCTTTCGGGTTTTGTAATAGGTTATGCCTATGATGACCGATGGGGGAAAATGACCTTAAAAGCTTTTTTTAAGCGCCGGTTCATCAGGCTTCATCCCATGATTATAATGGGTATGATTATTGGCGCTATAGGTTTTTACTTTAGCGCATCTCCAATCCTGTTCCCGGGCGTGAGCACCACGCCTGTCTGGAAGCTGCTTATCATCATGCTAATCGGGTTTACGCTTATTCCCATACCCAAATCAATGGATATCCGCGGCTGGCAGGAGATGCACCCGCTTGATGGACCAGCCTGGTCTCTCTTCTTTGAATATATTGCCAATATCCTGTATGCATTTTGGTTGCGAAAGCTTTCGAGCAGGGCTTTAGCTATTATTGTTTTGCTGGCTGGCGCCGCATTGATTCACCTGGGCGTAACCAGCCCTAAAGGCGATGTGATAGGTGGCTGGTCAATCGATCCCGAGCAATTGCACATCGGCTTTGTTCGCCTGCTATTTCCTTTTACCGGAGGACTGTTGCTTTCGCGTATAAGCAAACCGGGTAATATTAAAAATGCCTTTTTATGGTGCAGCTTACTGATCATAGGGGTTCTTTCATTTCCAAGAATAGGAGGCCACGAGCATTTATGGGCAAACGGGCTATATGATTCGCTGTCCATTATCCTGCTCTTCCCGCTTATTGTTTATATGGGCGCCAGCGGCAGGATACAGGGTAAAGTACTGTCTTCCGTTTGCAAATTCTTCGGTGACATTTCTTATCCCTTATACATTACGCATTACCCGCTGATTTATATTTTTACGGCCTGGGTAGTGGACAATAATATTCCATTGGCTGAAGCCTGGCCTACAGGACTATTAACGTTTTTTGCGTCCATTGCTATAGCCTACGGATCTCTGAGGCTGTACGACATACCTGTACGCAAATGGCTGACGGCGAGATTTATGCGCAAGTCAGATAGAACTGTTTAAGCCTAAACAATTACATAATATTGGCAGGTCATAAGACCTGGGCCAAAAACGTAACCGAATTCATCCATTAACGTTTTCGATGTGTATTCTCTCAATTAAAAAAAACATATCCGTACACATTTTTGAGGATGCGTACATTAAAGTATGTAGTTGAACATGGGTTTTCCCTTTTTTAAGGGCCTTTACTGTGGAGGATATCGTCCCGATTTTCGGGAGAACCGAGGACCTCTTGCATGCCATGATTTATGAATCACTGCAAAGAGCTAAATTTTGAGGTTGTTGCCGTTTCCGATATCTGGAAATTACGCCGAGAAGAGGACGCAGCCAGGTGGAAAGAAAAAATGAAAAATGATGAGAAGGCTTTCATGCTGCAAATGAATTTATCAAATCCGGGGCTACGCACCCTATTGGGGAATGGAACACCGGCAAAGTAATTGTTTACCCGAATAACCATGTAGAGCATTCGTTAAACGGGAAAAAGGTACTTGAATATGAATGCAAATCTCCCGGGTTCCGGAACTGGTTAAGATCAGCAAGTACAAAGGGCGGCAGAATTTTGGAGAAGCCGATAAAGCAGCTAAAGCATATCTTCATTCCTAAGAAATAATCCAACATCCGATGCACATGAGCATCGGATGTTTTTGTGTTTACTTTTTTCCCGATAATCCGGTTGCATGTTTACAAATTTACTTAGTCCTGTGTCTGATTTACATTCCACCCCGCCCATATGACCCGAAGCATGTAAATATTTACAACGGAAAAATCAAAAAGGATAAAAATAAGCTCCTTTTTTACCACAGACAGTCAACGTACATGCCTAGATTTACAAATTAAAACGATACCACTTTTTATGAAAATCAGGCTTGTCATTGCAACGGTTCTAGTTTTTATCCATTCCAGTATTTTTGGTTCCAACACAGACGGGATCATTCACAATCCGGTTAACCAAACTATAACTATTACTGCTCAAAACGGCCTTTCCACAATAGTGATCGATTATGCAAAGGGATGCTACATCAGTAAACTGCTCATTAAAGGAGAGAACAAATTGTCATCTTCCGGAGCCTATACAGGATTTACCACAGGCAAACAAACTTATAGTTCCAGAGCACTTATCCAGCAACCAGTAATAAAGGTTGATAAAAACACCGTAAACATCTCCGGGGTCGTATATGGGCAGGGACAGGAGGCCGTTGAAGAAATATGGAATTTTATACTGACCGGGCAATCCATTGAATGGAAACTTACACGGCAATACCGGAGCGAATATATATCAGAGGATATGGCCTTTCCCAAGTGGAATTTTTCCGGTCTATCGGTTTGGAAGGGGGGAATTATTGATAACGGAGGAGTAGTGTGGTGCAAGTATCTTAATACTGTAAATGATACATACGGTGTACATACCGGAGGCACTACCTATTGGAATGACAAAACCGGTGATGCCCTGTCCATCCAGGCGAAGGCTGCAGACGGGCAACATATCGCGACAAAATATTCGCACAGCCCGGAAGGAGAATTTACGAGCACACAGATTGTTAGTACAGAACCCATGAAACAACGGCATCATCTAAGCCGGTTTGTTCATGCCCGGCATGATATTTTTGCGCCGGCAGCTGTAAAAAAAGAAACGGTCAGCGCACATTTTTCCATCAGCTATGTTGACTATTTTAAATCTTACAGCAGAGGCAACTTAAAAAATATAAATGAAACCGCAGTTCGGGAATTGCTGAATACTACAGCCAGATACGGAGTGGTTGATAATAATATTGTGGGGGGGAATGGCTGGATCACTAACTGGAAATGCCTGCACGAACCGTTCTTTGCGCAAGTGGCGCTGGCTGTTGCCGACAGCAACTATACCAGTAATCTTTCTTCTACATTGAACCAGGAAAGAGACCTGGCCATGCTTCCTGACGGACGTGTACTATCCAGGTGGCACAACGCACCCGGGGATGAGATCGCCGGAACCTTTAATGCGGAAACCGGCTATTATGAAGCCATGTGGGGTTATACCATTGACTCACAAACAGGATATGTTATCAATGTAAGCGATCTGTTTAATATTACCGGAAATATTGAGTGGCTTAAAGGCCATCAAAATAGCTGCCGCAATGCATTAGACTGGCTAATCCGTCGTGATAGTAATAACAATGGCATTTTCGAAATGATGAACAATACCATCAGTGAAGCCAGATGCAGCGACTGGATCGATATTGTTTGGGCTTCTTTTGAGAATGCTTTTGTAAATGCACAAATGTATGATGCGTTAAGAAAATGGGCATATTGTGAGCGGATACTGGGCAACACAAAAGCCGCCTCCAAATATGAGATCATAGCCCGGCGTTTGAAAGAAGCTTTCAACAAGCCTGTTGAAGAAGGCGGTTTTTGGTTTGCTGCAAAAAAACAGTTTATTTACTGGAGAGATAAAGATGGTTCTATACATGGAGATAATCTGGTAACCCCTGTTCAATTCATGGCTGTTGCATCCGGATTGTGTGATGATCCCCAAAGAATAAAAACTATAATACACCAGATAGAAGAACGTACTACAGCAGAACATCTCTTTCACTGGCCTTTATGTTTTGACTCTTTTAAACAGGAGGAAGTATCCGGCGGGAACTGGCCTTTTCCAAGATATGAGAATGGTGATATCTTTCCTACCTGGGGCTATCTGGGTATAAAATCGTATATCCATTATGATAAGCAGCTAGCCTTAAAATATATCAACAATCTTTTGGCTCAATATGAAAAGGACGGACTTTCCTCCCAGCGTTACAGCCGAACCACACAGCAGGGCCTGGGCTCTGATATCCTGTCCGGGATCTGCACAGGTGTCACAGCCCTGTATTCTGATATTTACGGCATACAACCACGATGGAACCGGTTAGTAATAGCTCCAAACCTGGTACCTTCCCTTTATGGTACAGATTTTACCTACCAACTGCGAGGTACAAATTATAAGATCCTATTGAACAAGGATAGTTACGAAGTAGTATCTCCTTTTTCCGTAGTGAGCTGTAACAGTGCTTTTGGAGTAGCAGGCAAACAAGGGCAGGTAAGATTTTATCCGGGAGATCAGGATAATAGATTTTTATCATTAAGTAACAGGTCTGGCAAAAATATCACACTTTCTATGGCCTGTTTTAGTGAACAGCAGATCAGTTTCACTATAAAAGAAAAAGGCAGGTATAAGATCTCATTAAACGGGCTCGCTCCAAATACAGTGTACCCTGTAACGATTAACGGATCGGAGAAAAAAATCGCCTCAACAAAAGACGGCACCATAACTATTACAGGCTATAAGGTAAAATAGTAAATAAAGTACCTGCTACTTCCTGAAGAAAATTATGAAATGAACTATTATTTATACATCCTGATATTTTTAAGACAGGTTCACTAATTCCCCACCTTGTTTTAAGAAACGTATGCGGTAGTGCCGGGGAGAAAGCCCTGTTTTTTGCTTAAAAAGCTTTGAAAAATAATATATCGATTCAAAACCAGTCTGATCTGCTATTTCATCAATATTCAATATCGTTGATTCGAGCAACTCCTTCGCTCGTTCTAATTTTAAACTTTGATGATACTGGTGTGGTGAGTGTCCTGTTATAGCTTTAAAGTTTTTTCTGAATGCAGAATAACCCATCGGTAGTTTCCGGGCCAACTCCTCCATATTCAAGGTCCGCCCAAACGATTCATGCATCAGAAATCTGGCTTTTGAAATCAGTTTTGCAACCGGGTCATGGTTTTGCTGTCTGGTAATGATCGCATTATTTACCTGCCCCAGTACCTGTAGCAAAAGGCCGGATAGCTGCTGCGGATAACCTACCAGCGCCTGTTTTACAAGCTCAAGCATCTTATTAAAAAAGTTTAACAACTCCTGATTAAACCCCACTTCAATTACCGGCTGCCGGGAGCTAAAAAAATCCTGCTTCATTAACTCATCTGCAAAGGAACCATGATAGCCTACCCAGTATTCCTCCCATCCCGATATGATATCCGGCTTATAACGGTGCCATACTCCAGGGAAAAGAAAAAAACAATATCCTTCCTGAACAGATGCCGTATCAGAACGGGCAGAACTGAAATTTCCTCTTCCTTTGCTTATAAAAACCAGGTAATAGTCACTTAAAATCCTGCCCCTGTCCCAGGATAGCTGATGGCTTTGTGGATGTTCTTCATTAGGGTAGTTTTCGTCAGGATCTACTTTTGAATATCCTACAGTAGTTACATACAGCCCCCATTTCTCCTCTATAGGGCTTACAGACAGGTATTTGAAAAAATTTTTGCTCATCTTAAAATTTATCATCAAAGATAAACCTGCCAAAGCATTCCGTACATCGAAGTCATGCACCGGTCATTGCGGTCAAAGTGGCTGTCAAAAGGTATTTCAGCCTGTTCCGATAGCCCCGATTACTATCGTACTATCGGGGGAAGACGAAAGACATTTTTTTTTAAAGATACGGTTCGTCAGGCTCACCGTGACATGGATTTTATCATTTGCTTTGTCAGCGAAAACAGGTTTAGCACTTACCGGATAATAAATATATGTTTACCTGAGGATACTTCAACTAACGCGGTATTTTTTATTTGCTCCTTATTCCTGTAAACAGCTTTGTTTTTCAATTCAGGGAAAGTTATGGTCGCTGTTGAATTAGGAGGCACTACCACTTCGTAGTTAATTTTATTTTTACTCCGCTTCCAGGATGAAACAATTTTCCCGTAAGGGCTTTCATGCGTTGCTGTAAAGTAATTCAACTCTTGGGGGAAAGCAGGGGTAAGGATCACATTTTTAAAGCCGGGAGCATTTTCATCCGGCTTAATACCGCCAACTCCTTTGAAAAACCAACCGCCTATTTCACCAAACATCATGTGATTATCCGAAATATCCCTTTCCGCTTTAAGGTTCCAGTTTTCCAATAAGGTTGTGGCGCCATTAACAATCCACCAACCCCATGAAGGATAAGTGTCCTGTACCGCAACTTTATAAGCCGATGTGTTATAGCCATTATCATTAAGCGCATTCAAAAGCGCTTTAGCTCCCAGAACACCTACATCCAGATGAAAATTTGTTTCCTCTACCTTTTTATTAAGATTTTCAGCAACTTTTGCTATCATATCCCCCGGAACGATTTTCCAGTGCAGCGCCATGCTCAACTCTGTTTGTGTGCCACTGCCATAGATACCGCTTTCCCGGTTCAGAAATTTATTATTGATCGATTCTTTGATCTTTTTGCGCAAAGCAGCATATTTTTCATGATCTTCTGCTTTTCCAAATAGTTTTGCTGCTTTGGCTAATATATCAGCATTTACATAAAAATAGATCGAAGAGGTAAGCTCCAGGTTGGATGTTGATTTCACCGGGACCCAATCGCCTCTGCCAAAACTGGTCAGTCCATTCGGGCTCATACGATCTACGAAGTTCACATAATATTTGATGTTTTCATAATTATCCTGTAAAGGACGGCTATCCCCGTAAAACAAATACAACTGCCATGGAATGATCGAAATAGTACTGGTCCAGTCCAGGCCGTTTGCTGTTCCATATCCCCATCCTCCTGTTGGAATAATGTCTGGCAGCACACCATTTGGTTGTTGCTCGTCGCGGTGATCCGCCATCCACTTTTCATATACCGTGATCCCGTCAAAATTGTATAACGCGGTCTCAATCGCCAAATGTCCATCACCCGTCCAGCCATTCTTTTCCCGTTGTGGGCAGTCTGTAGGATAGCCCATCAGGTTAGAGAGATAGGCATTATTAGTTGCTTTCCAAAGCTTGTTGATCAATGCAGCCGAAGCTTCAACAGAACCTACCGGCTTTACATCACTATGTACAAAATACGCCGTAATACTATTTTTATCCAGATCAACCGGAGCGCTGCTTGTTACTTCCACGTACCGGAAACCTTTGTAATTAAACTTCGGCATAAATTCATCTTCCCTCCCACTCAGCACCAAAACATCGGTCTGGAATGGATCGGCTTTTTTATCCCCCCGGTAATACACATCTATATTGGACATATTTACCCTTCCGCTATCATAAAGCCGCTCTCCGTGTTTGATCTTTACTATAGTTCCCGCTGTTCCTTTTACCCGTATCCTCGTAACTCCTGACATATTTTGCCCCATGTCAAAGACATAGGCAGTATCATTAATTTTATTGACATTTATTGGGCTAAAAGCCTGATTCAATCGAATTGGGACGAGCTGCTGTGAAGTAATTTTAGCAGCAGGCACACTCCTGTAGCGTACACCACGCCACTTTGAATCGTCAAAACCCGGTTTATTCCATCCATCCTGCTCTAATCGTGCATCATAGTGCTCTCCCGTATAAATGCTATTTAATATGATCGGACCTGAAAAGGTTTTCCAATCACGTTCTGAAGACACGACCGCCTCAGATCCATCAGCATAAACAATTCTCAGATCCATACAAAAGGCAGGCCGGGCCCTCCAGGGCGCATTATGAAAATCCCATACAGCCAGCGACTGGTGATTGTACCATCCGTTACCTAAAATGATTCCAATAGCATTATTCCCCTGCTTAAGCTGATGGGTAATATCATGCGTTACATACATCAACCTCCGGTCAAAACGCGTATATACAGGATCCAGTATATGGTCTCCAACTTTTTCTCCATTTAAAGAAAACTCATATAAGCCTGCTACAGCAATATAGGCCTTTGCTGATCTGATAGCTTTATCAACCTTAAACTCTTTCCTGAAATAAGGTGCAGGTTTGTAATGGATATCGTTATGATCACTGATCCAGGCGCCCTGCCAGTTATGCTCACCTATCATTCCTGTTTCAAATGTTGCGATACCGGACGATGAAGCCTGCCCGGTATTGTCCCAAAGATGTACTTTCCAATAGCACTTAGTGAAGGGTTCCAACTGTTTTCCGGTGTAAGAAATTAATTGAGCATCACTATTTACTTTGCCTGTTTCCCAAAAATCTCCCGTCCCATTCAGTACATTCATAGAATCAGCACCTACTATTAACTGATACACCGCTTGTTTGAAATTACTTTTATCAGAAACGATTTGCCAGGTAAGACGCGGATGAGGATCATCAATACCAATAGGATTATACAAATATTCTGTTTTCAGGTTGGTTATAGAAAAAGATTGTGCCGAAATCGTACTGATGCAAATACCTAACAAGGCAGAACAAATAATTTTATGAATCATTTTCATTTTTACAATATTTCCCGTTGAACTGTTATGTTAAACTATATTATTATAAAGATCGGGATTTGCCTATTTGCCGTTAGTCATTAATAATTTTATTTTTTGTTGTACCGGGTTTATTTTAAAAATGGATTCCTTCCCTTGTTCAAAATTACCTGCTAATGCTTTTACAATATAAGGATGCTCTTCAAAATTGCCCGCTACAGCCCCTGCCTGAATAGACGTAAAAGGCAATGATGTTGCTTTACCTTGCTTCATGTCAACATACCACTGAATATCAGAGCCTGCTTTCAAATAAACCAGTAAATCTCTTTCGGTAAATTCTAAGTAAAGTGTTCCGCTTATATTTTCCAGCGGCCAGGCAATTTTCAGTTTTCCTTTTTGCTTATCATTAACAACAGGTGTACCGCCTTTTAACAGTTCTTCTTTACCATTCAGCATTACTTTAAACCAGCCGCCTGCATAACTACCCTGTTTGCTCCACAGGTATCCATCCATAACCGGCAGGGTATAAAACATGCATTCATTAGATGTAACAGGAGTTTTCTCATAGCGGGATGCCAGTGTTTCATCAAACAAGTGAATATCCCTGAAACGTAGTGTACCTCCTTCCCACAAAAGATTCGCACGGTAATACCGGCTGTTGAACCACACTGTTTTTTTATTTCCATCGTTTACATCTTCCAAAGCCGTGAAGGAAGTAGGCGGCGTTACCGGGAACTGCTTTTTAAACCACTCGCCTGATTCGGCCAGGGTTTCAACGCGGATCTTTTTTTCATCTCTCAATTTTGCAATTAACGGGAACTGCATCTCCAGCCCCTTTGACATTGCACTCCAGGTAAATGAATTCTCCTGCCCCGCCTGCGTATAGTTAAAAGCCATAGAAGGTCCTTTTATCAACTGTTGGAAGAACCAATGTACCCAGGTTGAGTCACCACCCGCTTTTGGATAAACCGGCTCTAAAGTAATCACCCCCTGCCTTGCATGCTCCAAACCATCATCATACTGGTGAATGGGATCACTACCCAGCATCCTGAAAATCGGAACAGGTATTTGCTGCTCTTTATTTTGCGCAGGCATATAAGCATTTCTTTTGCTGGGATAGTAGGCCTGGTTCCAGTAGCCACCCCACAATGTATAGCCATCTGTACCGTATTGGTCCTTACAATTGGCTGAGGCTACAATGTGGTATTTTTCATACATATAGTTCAAGCTGTGCTCATCTATAAACCAGGAAGCTACCGACCTGGGATAATATCCAAATATATTTTTAAAATCAGCCATATACACATCGATCAGTTTTTCTCTTTCTGCAGGCGTATAGCCTGTAGAAAATCCCACATCAGCATGCCAGTCCCAGGGATAGCGCCCCCGCCATTTCATCCCGGCTTTTTCCACCAGCGGTTGGGGAATCTCCCACCAGGCGCCAATTTCAAAAATACCTTTCGGTAGCTTTTTTAATAAATTCTGGTATCGTTCATCCATCAATGCATCATATTGTAATAAAAAGGAGCCTCCCAATTGATGCTTATTCATCAGTTCGATTTGCTTTGCCACCGTCTGGTACAAAACATCTTTTGTAATATTATCAGGGTCTCGCGGTTCAATATCACGTATAAAATTGACGATATTTACGATGCGGGGAGACTGAGCCCTGCTCCAACTACACATTACAACACTAATAACAAGATATACAAATACTTTCTTCATAAACGATCACTATTTTATTTTAGTATTCCATTTTTCAGACAATATCCATTTAAAGCAGGGTTCTGTCCATTGTACAGCTACATCTTTAATATGATCCACGCCAAAGCCATGCCCTCCCCTGGCATATAAAAAAATTTTTACAGGAACTCGATGCTGCCTTAACGCTGCCTCAAAATACAGGCTGTTCTGCACCTTTACTACCTCATCATCAATAGCGGAAACAAGAAATGTGGGAGGTGTGTTTTCCGTTACCTGTAATTCATTAGAATATTCTTTTATTCTTTCGGGAGTAATGTCCGGACCAATTAAATTATTACGGGAATCCCAATGTGTAAGGCTATCGGCAAAACTTACCACGGGGTAAACAGCTATCAGAAAATCTGGTCGAAGGCTAGTCTTTTTAGGATTCTTCAAAACGGTTTTATTAAAATGCGTGGCTACGGTTGTTACTAAATGCCCGCCTGCAGAAAAACCCATGATACCTACTTTAGCTGGATTAATTTTATAGGTCTTTGCATTTTCTTTTACATATTGAAGCGCCCGTTGCGCGTCTGTAAGCGGTACAATTTCCTTACGCTCCATTGTTTCCGATCTCGGCACCCTGTAATCCAAAAGAAAAGCAGTAATACCGGCCTCATTCAGCTTTTTGCAGGCAGGAATACCTTCCCAGTCATTGGCACGACCTCCGTAGGAGCCCCCGGAGCATACAATTACCGCTATATCCGATTTCTTTTGAGCAGGATGGTAAACCGTGAGCTTAGGGATCTCTGTCCCCGGCCTGGCAAACGGAATGTTATTATCAGGGTACAGTGCTATCTTTTCCTGCGACCTGCTTTCAGTAGCGACGGACAAGAGAAAAACTACACTTATTATAAAAAGCCTTGCTATCATCTGGAAAGAAATTTTTAATTATACTTTAAATATGTTGTCTTTGCTCACTACTTCCAATTCAGAAGCAGTTTAAACAGCCTTCACTTTAAAACAAATTAAACTCTGCCAAATGGGATAGATTAGACGAATAAGAACTGTTTATTTGCAATTTAACATAACGGCCACTCATTGCTTTCTGAAAAAATCGTTTTTGTGATGCACCATCATTCAGCAGCGTACCTTCATACGCCAGGGTCCATGTTGTGTTGTCATCGCTGAGAAAAATCTGGATCTCGTTAGGTCTGCCGGCATTGACTCCCTGCCTGGCAACAAAACTAGCTCCGCTAACTCTTTTTTCTGTTCCCATATCTATTGTTATATGGTGAGGGTGAGGTGGCTGATTCCCCTGCCATTGGCTGTGCCAGAAAGTATTTATATTATTGTCTAATATAAATATCGCCCTACCATTATTTGGGCCTTCACCGCTACTTTCCTGGGAGGAATAATCAATAATATTCCACCCGTTTCTGTCAAAAAGAGCAGGAATAATACTAACAATACAAAAATGAGTTTTCAAAACAGGATTCACTGTAGCAGAAGCATCCTGAATCATAACAGGAAGAAGGTAGGTTTTTGATAGGTCATCCGGAGCATTTTCACCCGTTGTGGCAACGGTTATTTTGAAAGGTGGTGTTGACAGCTCCCCTTTTTTAATTATGGCAGCAGACTCTTCCATTGTATAGCTTTTGGCAGGTAGCAGCAAATAGTTGGTCTTATTAGCCGTATTAAAACTGTCTACAGCCGCTGCATCAATAGCAAACTTTACGGATATATCTTTATCCGGATATCCTGCTCCTCCATAATTAGCACCATATATGATGGAATAGGTAACTGTATCGATTGTTGAAAACTCATACGTTACAGGACCATTTGCAGCCTGGGGCATATATACTTTTATATAAGCAGACAAAGGCTGCTCAGGTAAATTCAACTCCTCCTTACATCCTGCCAGTAAAGTTCCGGAAATGAGTATAATTGAAATGGATTTTATAAATGACATAATTGATAATTTAAATAATATTAAATGAGCTTACCAGCCTGGGTTTTGTATAAGCTGCCTGTTTCTGTCAAGTTCATATTGGCTGATAGGCCATAAATAATAGGACTGTCTGAAAAGATGTGGCGTCATTGTTTCTACACGTTTGTAAAATGCATCGCCATCTTTACTGATGTCCATACCATGCAAGGTTCCCATAACCTGAGGTGCAATTTTCCATCGTCTGATATCAAACCAGCGATGTCCTTCATAAGCCAGCTCAATTCTTCTTTCCGCTCTTATTTTATTTCGCATTTCGGCCTGGCCGGATGGCACCGGCAAAGCGTTCTCCCCTGAGCCATACTGGGGTATACCAGCTCTTTCCCTGATCATGTTCAGGTACCTGACAATATCAGGGTTACCGGGGCTGTACTCATTTAATGCTTCGGCATAGTTCAGGTAAATTTCCGCCAGGCGATATAGCGGTAAAGGGCGGTCTTGTCTTTGCCCGTTTCCGCCAGAGCCAATATTAGTTGTTGGACCTACATTTTTTCGAATCAGGTACCCTGTTTTTGAAAAATCCGTTGCATGGCCATTCCGCCCGTTAGGCCCGGATACAAAGAAACTGATGGGGGCAGGCTCTTTCATGGTTCCTCCCTGCCAGATCGCATTATTATAGGTAACATCCCTGTAAAACCGGGGCTCCCTGTTGAGGTACATATTAAAAATGCGCCGGCCGCTGACATCTGTAAACCCTGTCTCTGAATATAACGGAGACTCGGTAATGGATTTACCGTCTGCCATAAAATACGAGTCGATGTTTTCCTGGGTAGGCCCTATACCGCACCAGCCACCAGCCTGTCTTGGTTCGCAGTGCACATCCCATTGTGCCAGGCCATTGCGTTTGCGCGCAAAAATCTGCTCATCGTTCCAGGCCTGAAAAAATATTCCCTGTAACGATTTTATAGGATCACCGGAAGGGTCTTTATATAAAGAATAGATCCCAAGATCAATCACGGCTTTTGCCGCATCAGCGGCTTTTTTCCACTTTTCAGCATCCAGAGTTTGAGAAATCAAAACAATACCTTCTGCATTTTTGAATTCTGACAAATCAGTATTACCATTAAACTGCGGGCTTGCAGCATATAATAATAAACGCGCCTTAACTGACAAAGCAATACCTTTTGTAGCTCTTCCATACTCTGCATCATTGGGCTGGCCGTTCCTTTCAGGCACCAGCGGCAATACGGCAGCCGCTTTATCCAACTCGCTAACTACATAGTTAACACATTCATCGTAAGTGTTGCGCGGTTGTTGCATTTCTGCAGATGGCGCATCCGGAGCAATAACATCCTCACCTACCAGGATTACCGGGCCGTATTGCCTCATCAGGCAGAAGTAAAAAAGAGCCCTTAAAAACCTCGCTTCGGCTTTATACTGATCAATAAGCTGCTGTCCATTAAGACTGCGTATCTCATCATTCTCATCAATGTGATTAAGGAAATAAGTGGCTGACCGTATGGCGCGATAGTAAGGCGCCCAATAGTCGGGAGTAGTCATTGTTGGGCTCAGATTGCCTATATTGATGGGATAGTTTAATCCACCCGACCAGGTAAGGTCTGCTTCATCAGTTGTGCCTACCCAGGGAAAATCATGAATAACCTGCTGATCATCCGGAACTGAACTGTAAATATTTGCCAGGAACTTTTCGGAAGTAGCTTTCTTTTTAAACACTTCCTCAATAGTCATCCGATCATTAGGTACCTGATCGAAGAATTTCTTACAGGACAATGACCCTATTACTACTATACAAAGCAGAAAAATTTGTTTTATAGAACGAAATTGAAGTTTCATAATACTTTTTTTCAGTTAAATTTGAATAGATCAGAAGTTGCACCTTACGCCAAAAGTGTAGGTTTTTAATAAAGGATATGAGGAACCTCTTCCATCACCAAGCTCTACATCCCAAAGTTTAAATCCGCTAAAAGTAGCCAGGTTATACCCGATAAAGTAAATATCCAGATTACTCATCCCAACTCTTTTCAGCCACGGTGTTTTTTTAAATCCATAGTTCAGCTGCAGCGTTTGCAGTCTTAAAAAAGCGCCATTCTGCACCCACCAGGAACTGTTCTCAAAATTCATATTGTCATTGCCATAGGTTATTCTCGGGTAAAACGGTCGGGCCACCGGATTTTCAGGCGTCCACCTGTTAGAAATCTCCGCTAATAAATTTCCTCTCTCACCTCCGTAAGTGAAAGGACGAAAGCCATCTCCGTTTAAACTAATATCAACATTGCTGATACCTTTAAACCAGGCTGCCAGCGACCAGTTCTTCCAGTTGAATGTTGGCCCGAAACCATAAACTATTTCAGGAATGCTTCCGTACCCGATAGGGCCCTGATCGTAAGAATCGATCCTGCCATCGCCGTTAAGATCTTTGTATTTAATATCGCCCGGTTTATTAGTTCCTGGCTGGTAAGGGCTGTTGGCTATTTCTTCTTCAGACTGAAACAGACCAAGCGCAGTGTAACCAAAACGCTGACCTAATTTCCGTCCGATACGTTGTTGCCAGGGATAAGGCCAGGGCGCATTTGCATCATCAATCACTTTAGCCCGGTTCCAGGTGATATTACCCCTGAGGCCCAATTGAAAATCTTTACCTATTTTTTTGTTGAAATCAAGCGTGGCATCCAAACCGTTGTTATTAACTGCCCCCAGGTTAGCATAAGGGAGATTAATAATACCCACATACCAGGGAACATCACCACGCTGCCTGAATATGCCATCGCGTTCTTCCCTGAAAAGTTCTGTGGTTAAGGAAATAGCATTGTTCCATGTCTTAATTTCCAGGCCAAGGTTATACTTTTTTGCCCTCTCCCAGGAAACATCCACAGCATAGTCCCCGAAGTTTAATCCACTATTTGATCCACTAAACGAATTATTGGCATTATTACGTCCAAAGTCATATTCCCCGGCGTTGGCAACGGTAGCAATGTAGGCAAACCTTCTTCCTCCGATATTACTGTTTCCCACTTCGCCATACGAGAACCTCAACTTTAAAAATGAAACCGCACCCATGATAGGTTCAAAGAATTTTTCCTGCGATGCTACCCAACCCAAGCCAAAAGAAGGAAAAAAGCCAAAGCGCTTGTCAGGAGCAAAAGTTTCTGATCCGTTATATCCAAAATTGGCTTCACCAAGATACTTGTTGGCAAATGCATAGGTTACTCTGCCTGCAAGCCCCATATACCTAAACGGAATGGAACTGATAAAATCACCTGCAAATGCTTCTACCCTATCTGATTTATTGAAAAGTACCATTCCCGTAACCTGATGGTCGCCAAATGTACGATCATAGTTTACAGAGGACTCCAGATAAAACTGCCGGGAACCACCGTTTTCCCTGTTATAGCCCAGGTAATTTGTGCCAATGGAGGTCTGCATAAAATTAATACTGCCGTCTTCATTTTTACCGGTTGCGAGGTAAGAATCTACCGATTTATTTCTGCTGATATAATGACCATTGCTATTGTCGAACGAATACATTGCCGTCACAGACAAACCTTCTGTGATGAAATCAAAATCCTGCCTAACCCGGATATTACTCCATAACTGGCTATTAAAACGGGTTGAATAACCTGTTTGTGTGAGCAAGGTGTAGGGGTTGGCCATATCTCCTGTTCTGGGCTGGGAAAAATATCCGTTAGAATAACGTACCGGTATAGTGATGGGAGGCATTACATAGGCGGCATTAAATATCGATCCGGTTGAACTCCCCGGGTAATTGCCGTTACTGATCCAGCCAGAAGCTCCAAAATCCACCTTCGTGGTTTTAGTAAGATGTAGCGTAAGGTTAGACGTAAAGTTATACCTTGTAAATCTGATAGCAGAGTTGTACTGAGCTAACTGGTCGGTTTTGAACATGCCTGTTTCATCATAGTAACCTACAGACAGATAATATTGAGCTTTTTCCGATCCGCCATTAGCATTAACTCTAACACGGCGATTATCACCATGTTTATTGAATATCACATCAAACCAGTTTACATCGGGTGCCAGGTCGGGATCGGTTCCGTTGGCTGTAGCATCAATACGCTCCTGAGAATAACGGGGTAACGGGTCAGAAGGGTTGCTATTGCGATAAGCTTCGTTTGAAACTTTGAGATAGGTTACCCCATCTGCAAGCCGGGGAAGACGTGTAAATTGTGTTACACCATAATCTATTTGTGCGTTAATATTGGTTTTCCCGCTCCTGCCCTTTTTTGTTTGTATTAAAATAACACCATTAGCGCCCCGTACACCATATACAGCAGTGGCCGAAGCATCTTTTAAAATAGTAAAATTTTCAATATCTTCGGGATCTACATTATTAAAAGCCCGTTCTATCCCGTCTACCAACACAAGTGGTGAGCTACTTGTAAAAGTTGATATACCCCGAATATAAATCTCGGAATTATCGAAACCCGGTTCCCCACTTCGTTGCACACCAATAATACCGGCTACACGGCCAGCTATTAAATTAGTCAGGTTGGCAACAGGCATTTTGAGTTCCTCTGCATTTACAGAGCTTTGTGCACCAACTGTGGTAATTTTCTTTTGTTTTCCAAACCCTACTATCACTATCTCCTCGATCTTTTGTTGTTCAAGATCCAGTTCCAGCGTAACAGTCATTTCCCGTGCATTTCCCACGGCTATTGTTTTTGCCTTATATCCTACCGAAGTAACCACTAAAGAATCTGTCGTTGCATCTATTTCAATAATAAACCTTCCGTTTAAATCAGTAGAAGCACCACGGCTGGTTCCTTTAATATAAACGGAAGCACCGGCTATAGGCTCGCCTGCTTCATTTACTACCCTACCGTTCAACACCCACGAAACGGGCTCCAATTGCAGCTTCCTCCTCGAAGTAATCAAGATCGCTTTATCCATTAGTTGATAGCTAAAAGGCTGATCCTCAAAACAGGCATCCAATGCTTGTTTCAATGAAACATTTTTTAAATTGAGTGACAAGTTGCGGGCATTATTTATTTCTTTTCCATCTGCCAGAACTGAGTAACCACTTTGTTGGCCGATCAGTTCTATTACATTTTTAAAAGGCTCATTCTTCGCCCTGATAGTTATTTGCTGAGACCACGCGGCAGCGCTCAGTTTTAGACAGAATACCGTCATAAGCAAAACGGTTAATTTCATTGCTAAGAAAATTTTAAACTTAGTTTTTTTACAAGTAAAAAGCAAACAGGCAACTTTTCGCAATAAATTATTGCCCCCACTACGAATGTTAAAATTCATACATTTGTATTTGTTATGGTTATTAGATAATCAATGAGTCCAACATTTGTTTATCCGGCCTAACATTCCCGGGAGTGTTGCTGCACTTCCGGTTTTGTTTTTTAAAAGATCGGTTTATTATATTGTTCCAGGCAAGCAGCTTTCAACCGCCATTATATAGTAATATCCTCCTGGTTTAAAAGAGGGTGGGTCGGTTATCATTTTTTATTTTATCTCATGTCTAACCTCCGGGTAAATAGCCTCGCTATCTGTTCCACGTATTAATGGTGATGGGCTTTTATTGCATGAGGATATAAATTGGTATAGCCTATTGCTTTCCAGCAATATTTCTCAAATTTTGCAGAAGACAGATTTGTTATACACCAGCTTTTAAACTGGAAACGAAAACGGGTACCCTATCCAACCGTAATACCGGGCAAATAAAGTACGCTAAGATTCCTGTTGAAATCGGAATACGCCGATATATCCTGCTGTTAGCCATAACTTCATCGCTTGGTAAAGCAAGGGCAATCAAAGAGTGTTTTGAGATGTTACACCGTAAATCCTGATTCTACGTTGTCCCTGAAAGAACTCAGTACATTTTTAGCCGTATCCAGACTGCCTGTTAATATTGTAGAACACCACAATATGATATTGCTGAACGGCCTGTTTTCTTAAGTGGAATACAGATAACTACACTACATAATAGTTATTACTTGTTAAAAAGCATCTACGTAAGAAATTCCATTTTTATATACATTCCTTTCAAAAAGACGTCAGTCCTTCTTTTGTTTTACTAAAAAGAAGGACGCTTATTCTATTACATATACTTTTCTTCCTTCTGTTTTAAAATGGATATTACCACCAACGATCTCCAGCATTTGCAATACTTTGCTCAGCGCTATTTTCCTTTCCACTTTGCCATAAAACATGTTTCCGGGTAAGCGGTCATAAACAAACTCCACGTCGTACCACTTGCTAACCTGCTCTTCAACCGTTTTAAAATCGGTATTATCAAATTCAAAATACCCGTCTTTCCAGGCTGCAGCCGCTTCCGGGTTTTGTTTGGTTTCCACTACTATTTCGTCTTTATTAGCGGTTAATTGCGATTCCTGCCCTGGTTTCAGCACTTTTGTCACTTTTCCATTAGACAACCGTATGCTTCCTTCGATCAGGGTAGTTTTGACCTGAGTATTGTCTGCATTGGTATTCACCACAAAATGAGTTCCCAGCACCTCAATAGACTGCCCACCAGAAAATACTTTAAACGGTCTCTTTGCATCTTTGGCAACTTCAAAATATACCTCTCCCTGAGCCGTTACGCTACGTTCACTTTTTGCAAAAACTACTTGAAATCCAACTGAAGAACGGGCGTTCATCCAGAGTTTGGAGCCATCCGGCAATGCCACCCTGCACTCGCCTCCAACAGGTGTTGTAAGAGTGCTATGCAGAGCTTCTGCATTTTGTATGCCGGCTGACAATTCATATTTAACGGTTCCATCAGCAATTCTCGAAATAAGTACTCCATTTTTATTATACAGTACTCCATTTGAGCCGGTGTTCAGGTTAATGGTTGTGCCGTCTGATAATTTAATGGAAGCTTTTTCGGTTCCTGGCGCCACTGATCCTTCGATATTCGCAGTTTGCTGTTCTACAGAGCCTGCCTGGGGATAAAACCAATAAAGACAAACACAGATCAATAAAACGGCTGCTGCTGCATGAAACCATCGTTGTTTCCAAAATACGGGACGTATTTTTGTTTCGGCTACCAAAGCATCCAGCAAAAGGTTTTTGATACGATCGCTTTGCTGTGGTGTTATCCTGTTTTTCTCTTTCTGCTCATTTTCATGATAACGGCTGTGAATTTCATATAGCAGCAACCGGTTTGACCCATTGCTTCTCAGGAAATTCATTAAAATGGCAATTTCCTCCGGCGAGCATTCATCGTTGGTATATTTCCTAAGCAAGTCTGTGTAATACTGAATATCCTTCTCCATAGAAAATAATTGTTTAGCCATTATTATATAATATCCCTCCGGTTAAAAACAGGGTGGGTTTGCTGTAATTTTTCTTTTTGGAAATGCATCGTTTAAATTACCGATAGAGAGAACAACAATATCAATAGCTGAAAATCGATGTATTGATTTAGATGCAATTTTATGGTCTTTGTTGCCAGTACCATGTGTTCTTTTACCGTGTTTTTTGAAATACCCAATTCTTCCGCTACACGGTCATAGCTTTTTCCGCCTTCACGGCACAACTGAAATACTTTCTTTCGCTGAGGGGGAAGATGCTCTATGGCTTTCAACAAAATACTCTCATATTCTTTCCATCTCAGATGGTCCTCATCTGACCGGATTTCTAGGTGCGACACTGATTGCATACGCTCCAAAAACGCCTGCTGTCTTGCATTCCTTTTCAGCGCTTTAAAAACACAATTCCTTGATATCTTATATAAATAGGCCTGAAATGATTGGCTACTGTCGACTTTTGCTCTCACTCTCCATAATGTTAGAAATACCTCCTGCAAGATATCCTCAGCAAGTTCCGGCACTTTTACAAAGCGCAGTATGAAGGCATACAACCGCTCATGGTAGAGATCATAAATTCGGGTATACGCCCGTATATCACCATTTTTTAGTTCTTCGATAAATGCAGTTGCTTCCGTTTTCATGTAACTTATATGACAAGTTCTGGTATATCCTTTAACAAAGCATAAAATGATACCCTATCAAAGTTAATCAAAAGATATTACCATACCATCCTGCACTGTTATGGTTGCTCCAGAATATATTACATATCCTCCTATACCTACAGATATAATTTCAAACGAAGCTTAAATATTCATATCACCAGTCCCAAATTTTTACTTGTCCCTAAAATCCCCAACTTTTAAACCTCATCTCTTTGTACCTCCAACGCAACCGAATTCGTCCACCAACGTTTTCGATGTGTATTATCTCAATCAAAAAAACCATGTTCCGTACACATTTTTGAGGATGCGTACATTAAAGTATGTAGTTGAACATGGCTTTACCCCCTTTTTAAGGGCTTCTTACTGTGGAGGATATCGTCCCGATTTTCGGGAGAACCGAGGACCTCTTTCCCGAACTTTGTTCGGGACATGCAAGCGCTCACTCCTTAATCAAACCCTCAATATATTTCCGGCTCTTCTTCTTTTTAATCTCCCGCTCCCTTGCCAATGCCTGCTGCCTGGACGGGAAAAACTCAGCGTGCTTTATTACCCAATCCTTCGCTTTTGATGTATAGACAGAAATACCCGTATTATGTTGAACCAGCCTTAATTCAAGATCAGACGTATATCCTACATAATATCTGTTCAACGTAGCACTGTAAATAATATAAACAGCAAATATATAAAACAAAAGCCCGCTAAATGCGGGCTCTGAACTGTGGAGGATATCGGAGTCGAACCGACGACCTCTTGCATGCCATGCAAGCGCTCTAGCCAGCTGAGCTAATCCCCCATTCTTAATTATAAGAAGGAGGCGAAATTAAAGGAAACAGACTATTTATCCAACACCAAAGTAAACTTTATTTACCGCTGCTTTTTTCTCCCGACAGGTCAGGCACTTTTACGTCCCTTATTTTATCAGCAGCGCTCCTTAGGGCATGTGCGATTTTCTTATCCATCTTTGTACCCACTACCCGTGTGGATACTTCTCTCACAATAAAAGGCACTACAAGCCTGGGCAGCCAGCCGGCACGCTTTAATAAAACCTTTCCTATTAAAAATTCGCTGGCCCGTTTAATACCAAACTTTACAATAGGATTGGCAGAACCAGACTGGAATATACTACCCGATTTTTTTTTAATACCGGAAAACGGGTTCACTTCCTGTTTAATAGCTTCAAAAGAATAACTGATGCCAGCCTTACTATTCCTTAAACGGGCTTTAAGCCGCTTCTTCTCAGTCATCAGGTCTTCATAATTATTGATTTCGAGCTTAGTCATAAATTTTGTTTATGATAATATTTCGTATAGAATTGATAATATTTTTTTTCAGCAGCACAATTAACAGCAATATGATAAACAAGCCTCCTGCAACAATGAAAAAACCTAATACCTGGCTGTTTAATTGTTGCCCTATCCACCAGCTTAATCCCAGGCAGGCAAAAAAGAGTGCAAAAAGCAGTAATATAAAAAGGAAAAAAGCTACAAACAATGAGGCGCCCAGCTTACTGCCTTTATCGGTAATATTTACTACAGACAGCTTGTAATAAGTTTTTGCAATTTCTTCTATATTGTCTGCTATATCTTCTACCTTATCTTTTATTTCGAACATAGGATTGTATTTATGCAGTTAAATAAAAAGGTTGCCGGCAACCTTTCATCACAATATAATAATTATCATGAAAAACCTGCGGACAACCTTTTTAAGTTAATCAGGAAATTAACTCAATTTATTTTCATATTCATCTGTTACTCCGGAATAAGCATCCTGTGCCCTGTTTTTAGCCTTTTTAAATTTTTCTTTGGCTTTATGGGAAAGATCAGATAAATTTTCTTTGCCCGATTCTAAAAGACTTCCCAGGGAATCGGCCCAGTCACTTGTAGTATTTTTAATTTTCTTCCTGGTTTTTTTCCCTTCTTCTGTATAAAACAATAAACCTATTGCTACACCCGCAGCTGCAGCTCCTAAAATCCCTAACAGAATCTTGTCCCTATTTTTCATAATTGAACTGTTTTACTATGAACTAATTGATTTACTTAATCAAGTTACCTTAAAAATCGTACCAAAAAGACCTGCCGGTGGAAATAAATAATCATTTATCTGAAAATTAGTCACCCAGGTTTTGCACTTCTTTATTTAACCAGCGTTTTACAGCGGCAGTGGTTACTGATTTTGGTCTCTCCAGCGGCATACCTAAAGCCCTGTCCCAACAGAGGCTTGAAAGCACACCTAATGCCCGGCTTACAGCAAACAGCACGGTGTAATATTCATACTCCACCATTCCGTAATGCACCAATAACGCCCCGCTATGGGCATCTACATTAGGCCATGGGTTTTTTACTTTACCCAGGCTTTCTAAAATGGGAGGCACTGTTTCGTAAATCCGCCAAACAGTGTTTACCAGGTGATCATTGGGCATGTATTTTTTACCAAACTCCATCTGGGCTGTAAAACGGGGATCTGTTTTACGTAATACCGCATGCCCATACCCCGGAACCACTTTGCCTTCGGCCAGCGTTTTTTTCACATATTCTGCAATTTGCTCATTGGTGGGACTTTCTGTTTTCAGGTATTGCTGCATTTCAAATATCCACTTAATCACTTCCTGGTTGGCCAGGCCATGGAGCGGACCAGCCAAACCGTTCATACCGGCTGCGTAACTCAGGTAAGGATCACTAAGTGCAGAACCTACAAGGTGCGTGGTATGTGCAGATACATTTCCGCCTTCATGGTCGGCGTGTATCACCATATATAAACGCATCAGGTCTTTAAACTCTTCCCCCTCGTAACCCAGCATATGAGCAAAGTTTCCTGCCCAGTCAAGCAGTCCGTCTGGCTGTACAGGCTTTCCATGCTTGTATTTACGATGATACACGTATGACGCAATATGAGGGATACGGGCAATCAGGTCCAGCGCATCTTCAAAAGTAGCTGCCCAGTAGTCTTTCTTACTCATCCCATTTGCATACCTGCGGGCAAAATGGCTTTCTCCCTGCAGGGCCATTACTCCCACCACAAACATGGTCATTGGGTGCGTTTCTTTGGGGAGAGCACTCATGGTGTCAAATACATAAATCGGTACATGGCTGCGGCGTTGTATAATAGAAGTTAAGTGTTCCACTTCTTCCTCGGTAGGTATTTCGCCAATCAGCATAAGGTAAAGCAACGCCTCAGGTAATGGTTCGTTACCGCCCTTTGCTTTGGGAAGTTTCTCCCGGAGCTCGTCAATTGAGTGCCTTCGGAACCGAATTCCTTCCTGTGAATCAAGCAGCGAGGTTTCCGTAATTAATGCGGTCATTCCTCTCATCCCCTGGTAAACCTGCGCAAGCGTGGTTTGTCCAATTACAGTGTCTCCATGTTCCTTTAATATAACTTTGATTTCTTCGCCCAACTTATCTGCCTGGGCTTTAAACCTTTGTTTCAGCAATTCCATAACAGGTAAAAATTTGTTCTTTGTTTAAAAGATAAGCATTTGCGCTAAAGATAATTAAAGCAAAGTGGTTCAGCAAATTATATTGTATATTTAGCCATGACCTGATTACGGAAACGTTTGCGCTGATATTTTCCCCTGATAATGATCGTCAAGGTATTCCCAGACACCAGCAACCCCGGCAATATCCAACCTGTAAAATCATTCCTAAAATATTGTATCCCCTGCTTTTAATCTTAAAATTCATCTATTTTTGGCAGCTGAATGAAAATACTTGACTGGTTCATATTAAAACGCCTGCTGGTAACATTTGTTTTTTGCATGTTGCTATTTACGGTAATTGCAGTAGCTGTTGACAGCAGCGAGAAAACAGATGACTTTGTGAAAACCGGTTTAAGCAACTGGGAAATTTTCAAGCAATACTATGTAGGTTTTATCCCTTTTATCTGGAGCCTGCTCTTCCCCCTGTTTGTATTTATTGCCGTCATATTTTTTACCAGTAAGATGGCTATGCGCAGCGAAGTGATTGCTATACTGGCCAGTGGTACCACTTTTAACAGGTTTTTAAGGCCGTATATAACAGGCGGCATTTTACTGGCTCTTGTTTTGTTTGCCGGCAGGTTTTATTTTATTCCCAAAGCCAATGTGCTTTATACTACATTCATGCAGGAAAAGCTGGACAAGAACAACCCGCTTAAAAACAGGCAGATCAACAGTTGTACGAACTGCTTTTACAAACGTATTGACAGTTCCTCATATATGGGCGTAAAGAACTACAATCCCCTCACAAAGTCCAGCGGCATGTTTTTTATGGAACGGGTGAAGAAGGGAAAAGTGATTTATAACCTCAGGGCCGAATCCATAAAATGGGATACCACGGGCAAGAAAAACCGGTGGGTGGCTTCCAAAGTAGTGGAACGTTTTGTAGACAGCCTTGGCGAACGTGTAAAGCTGTATGAGGAAAAAGTGGTCAGGCTTAATATTTTACCTTCGGAGCTGATCCGCGACGAATATCAGAAAGATAAACTCACCACGCCCCAGTTAAGAGATTTTATAAAAAAGGAAGAACTGAGAGGCACCGAGGGACTGAACTCCCTGAAAGTAGAATTATATAAACGTACGGCTACCCCTTTTACTGTTTTATTATTAACCATTATCGGGGCTGTTATTGCCTGCCGCAAAACCCGCGGAGGAAGCGGGCTGCACCTGGCCCTTGGTATTTTAATAGCTGCTATATTTATTATAGCCGATCAGTTCTCTACCGTATTTTCTGTTAAAGGGAACTTCTCTCCTATCCTGGCGGCATGGCTGCCTAATCTTGTATTTTCACTGGTAGCTTTAAGATTATACTTCACAACACCGAAGTAGGCCGAAGGCGGTACGCTTAAAGCTGAAAGCATAAGGCTTAATGCTTTGACAATGATGTCTTCTTGCGCAGGTCTCCGACCTGTGTACTACTGTTACTGCAGCAGGAAGCCGAAAACATGAGGCTTTAAGCTTTTGGCATCCGGCTTTAGGCTTACAGTCTCGTCTTTAGTCTTACGATCATTTCAGTTTTCCAACTGGCATAATCGCCGGCAATAATATGTTTGCGCGCCTCTCCCACCAGCCACAGGTAAAAGCTAAGGTTATGCACACTGGCAATGGTAAGCGCCAGCAGCTCTCCCGCTTTAAATAAATGCCTCAGGTAAGCTTTGGAATAGTAATGGCTTACTTCGCAGGGCAGACCTTCATCAACAGGTGAAAAATCATACTCCCATTTCTTATTGTCGATATTAATAACCCCTTGCGTGGTGAACAGCATCGCATTACGGCCATTACGCGTGGGCATTACACAATCAAACATATCAATGCCCATTCCAATGCACTCCAAAATATTCCAGGGTGTG